>JAOEVD010000027.1 GCA_028383305.1 Candidatus Puniceispirillum sp. | reverse complement strand
CTCTTCCCGCGCCATATCAGGGATTGATGGTTCAGCTCTCGGAGGTCAGTTTTGCCCTCCACAATATCTCGGCAAAGTTCCACTGCGCGCTGCGCTTGGTCGTTTGTTAGATGCTTGTAGGCAGGGCGATTCAAGTGATCATACCAAACACCACCACAGATTGTGTCTAATACGATGCGCTGGAAACAATGATCTTCACGCACAGGCCAATCACGCTCACCGCTGCGTGCCATTGATGGAAGCACCGTCTTGGTCAGGTGCATGTAGTCATCAATTAGATCGCGCGGTTTGTCTGTTTTTTCACTCAATGCTGCTACTGCTCTGAAAGTTATTTTTTGATAATTCTTATCTGGTCCTGTCCCAAGATAGTTCAAGAGATGATATCTAAATATGCCGTTATAAAGTCAAATCGCTATTCTTTGTTTATTGTAGCACCGGTTAGTTTTATCAAACTATATGTCACCCAGTGCGCTACCTCATATGCTTTATCATCTTTTTACGGTATAATAATACCTCATTATCGGGGTGACTGAAATGATAGCAAAAGGCGATGTCAGAATTGGTGTGCAATGGCGCTTTGGGCCTGAGTGGCCGGGACAGAGATGCGGAGCAAAAACAAGATCCGGGTCACCCTGCCAACGACCTGCTAACAAACAAAAAGGGCGCTGCCGGCTTCATGGGGGTGCTTCCACTGGCCCAAAGACCAATGAGGGCAAAGCAATCATTGCGAAGGCAAATATCAAGCATGGTCACTACACCAAAGACAAGCTTGCCCGGAGAAAAAAAGAGGCAATGATTGCTAAGGAACTCTGGGCTCGTCGAAAGATGATTGAGCTACGTTTACGCTCCGCAGGAATTATTGATTAGCAGGTACCCTGGCCTAAATCAGTGTTTCAGCTATTGAAGTAAGAGGGGGTACTACACCACCCCTTTTTTAAATTAGCTAACAGAAAAGCCTACACCGTATTTTCCATATACGGTTAATACCATATTCCCCACAACTATAGAAAAACATGAAAACCTGCAGGACACCGGACACCCCTATAGGGGTGTGTCCGTGTCTGTCCGGTGCAGCGCCAGACAGAGTCTTAATTGTCCGGGTCATGTCCTGCCTGTCCGGCATCTAAGAGCTTCAGCATATAGATGTCGTCACTGACCTCAAGAAACCCCTTTTGCACAAGACTTTTACGAGCTCGCTCGAACGCCTTGCGCTTTGCCTCCGGACTGTCTCCCGTCGATCTGCGGTAGAACACCTGACGCCAGTTATCAAGGGAAACAGTTTTTTCCAGCAACACATCGCCAAGTTTCATCTCGGTGCCAAGCTCACGCGCCGCCTCATGAAAAGTTTTCAGATCGCGCGCATTAGCTTTCGTTATTGTCTGCCGAATTGATACCTCGTCGTCCCTGACCAACACGGCACTTGAGATCGGCTTGCCATTTTGAGCTATACCCAGCTCGACAGGTTTCAGCCTCATCTTAAGGTCCTCGGGCTCTTCGGAGTCCTTCATTTTAGTGCACTGAACAATCACTGTATCCCTCTCCTTCGTGCAACTAAACTCGGTATCCAGCCCTCCTTTTAATGAGCTTGCCCCCCTTCCTCTCGAGGAGTCTGCGTGACCGGAATGATGAACAATGAGTGTGGCGCAGTCAAAACGGGTGTTAAACTGATCAAGAACAGTTATAAATTTTCCCATATCGGTATTACTGTTTTCATCGCCTCCTCCATAATTCCGCGCCAGTGTATCGATAATGAACAGCACCGGCCGTAGTCCATTTTCCACCGCTTCATCAAGCTCCGAGGACAGTTTTTCCGCAGCCTGTTCATCCCTGTAATTTACTGCAGAGCGCGAAACCATCACCCTGATATCATCACTGTTCATGTTGTGGTGTTTCGCCCATGCCCGGAACCTTCGCTTTATTGACCTGCCTCCCTCTCCCACGATCAGGACGACGTCGCCTTGTTGGACTGCGAGCCCTTGAAAAGACCGGCCAGTGGCGACCGAGGCTCCAATATCTACCGCAAAAAAGGACTTTCCCGAGGCCGGTTTACCAAACACGAGGCAAAGACTATTCCGTTCAACCATTCCCTCCACGAGAAACTCCGGTTCCGTGTCGGGAATCTGATGCAACCATTGCAGGATAGGCTCTTCTGTTTTTGGTGGTTTTTTATCCACCTCAGTAGAACCGGAAGCGGTCTTATCAAAGCCTTTGCGCTTTGCACCGTAATATGCAGTTGTAATCTGGGTGACCGTCTGATGTTCGGTATATCCGGAGAGTGTAACGCCCTTAAACCTCTCAAGCGTTTCCTCCAATCCAAGCCCGTCACTCACATAAGATGCACAAAGTCTCACCATGTTATTATGCCATTCAATGCCTGCCTTCATATTATCAAGCATTACATCGCGTTCCAGTGGTGGCTGGGAATTTATCAAAAGGGGATTGTTGATTAACTGGCCAAATGACATTTCATTATCATGTTGAGCCCCATAGCACTCCTGCATTTTGATAAAACTTACCATTATGACGTTCCATAATCATAAAAGCCGGTGCGCTCTATTTCATATCCCCTTACCCGCTTTGCCTTCGATGGATAACTGATCGTACCGCCAAGGCGCATAATCCGGGATGGATTGCAAATCTTAGGATCACAACCATGCCGCTTGGCGATCAACTGCATGAGTTGTTTCCATTGATCAAAGCTATCTATCTGAAGAGGCTCTTCCAATTGCCAGTAAAAATGTCCCCGCTCATAAGGTTTTGTTCCGGTGCAAACATATGCGTCGGGCTTGTAGGCCGCATCAGCCTTCACTTTTTCAGCCGCACCACGATCGTCAGCATCCGCAAATAAAAAAGATATCTGGATTATATTTTCATCGCTCACGTTGGAACCGGTCGGCTGCGATGGACTGACCGTAATATAGTTGTTAAACCCCTGCCCGTTTATCTTGTTAACAAATGCAAGCGCCCGGTTTAGCCCCTCCTCGCTCGAAGGATCAAATATCAAACCTTGCGGCGTACCACTCTCTTTCAGGCCCCTGATTTCCAGCTGGTACTGACCAGTTATTCCTGCGTTTGCTTTTCCCAGAAACTCGATGTGCCCAAGAACGGCGTCCATATCCGGACCAGTTTCCATAATTTGTATTTCGCGAGGTCTTAACATATCGTCCTCCTTTGTGATTTATGTTCACAAAGGAGGTTGCTGGAGATATAGAAAAAAGTCGTGCATGCTATTTGACAGGAATTAGGTGGATTCACGGTAAGCCAATGACAGGAAATACTTTTTTTCAAATTTTCTAACAGAATTTAATACAGACTTAACCGAAACCTTCTTCAGCTCGGGAATTAACGGGGTAAATTCTTCAACAATTATTTCCATCGCATATTCTGGCATCTCTAGGTCGTCGATATCAGCGTCATTTTTAAATAAGGGTAGTTTAAATAATTGCTTCAGCTGTATCAGCAAGACCAGAAAGAGCATATCCCGGCGGCCATTTTTGCGTTTGGGGCCACGCCTCTTTTCTTCACTTAAATTGCCTCTCAATAGATCTAGATGCACACCCTTTAACTCGGCAGGAACCTTCTGGCCGGTACTAACAAGGCCAGCAATAATTGCACGTGCCGCATCAACCCCACCTGGCCAGCAACGAATCATGATATCCAGCCGCTGAGCACAGGCCTTTCTTTCGGCCGGGTCTTTTTCCAGCAAAAAAGCTTCACCTTCCGCGATGGTTATATCCAGCCCAACGTCCCAGTCATCACCCGGCTGCGAAAGCCAGCGCTCTATAAACTCCCGTTCACCTTCGATAAAACGCCAAATGGTGGTTCGGGCCTGATTGCTCTGCTCTAAAGTAACCGGCAATAAAACATCCCTTTGAATTTGATTCCCCTGCAGGATCAAACTAGCAGCAAAAAGACTGCACCATCAAATGTTTTGGAACACCTCAACCCGGTACCCGGATGTCTTTACATTGCCCGTAAAACACATGCTACCCGTTCTTCCATTGCATGGCTGTAGCGCATCAACTGGCTCAATGTTCGATGCCCACTTATTGACGCAACCTCGGGCGGGCTAAGCCCCATCTCAAAAAAACGGCTGACTGCCTCATGTCGAAGGTCGTGAAATTTTATGTGCCCGAGCCCTGCACGGGTTCGCACACGCACAAAACCAAGCCTTATGGCGTTTGGTGTTATATCAACCAGATGTTCGGTACCGCTTGCAGTCATCAGAGCTTTTACCGCCTGTATTGCGCGGCCAGTTAGCGGAATGGTGCGGGGAAAGCCGTTTTTTGTTGAAACGAGTTTGATCATTCCATTGTTTAGATCCACATCGCTTTTAATCACCGAACACAGCTCCGAGCGCCTCAGGCCGGTTTCAATCGCGAGCTCAATGATATGTTCTATGCGTTTGTTCCTGCATCCCCTGCAGGCATCAAGCAGCAATGCGAGCTGATCTTTGTTAACGCGTCTGATGGCAGAGGGCGGCGGCGTTTTAGCTTTTCGGATATTTAGAAAACCACCATCAAAAATCCAGCCCCACTCATCTTTTGCAATCCTGCAGGCATGGACAATGATACAGAACTGACGGTTAAAAGAAGCGGGCTTTATGGTTTGCAGGCGCCGGTCACGGTATTCGGCAAGATGTGATGGTGTAAGTTCTTTTAAAGGTATCGACATCCAGTATTCTCTGAGCATTGCATTCAGCATGATTATTTCGTTTTTATGTGTTCTTTTTGCGGGTGATATTTTTTCCATGTAATGATGCATGATTTCGGCCATGTCATGCGGCCTATGGCCACATCTGGAGTGACATGGAGAAAGCAGCGAGGCTTCAATGCCTGCGGCCCAGGCCCGTGCTTCCGATCTTGTATCAAAACTTGATGAAGTGGAGTGTCCGTTGATTCGGACCTGCGTCTGATAGCGTCCATTTCTATTACGAATCGATGCCATAAAAGTTCTCCTGTGACAACATGTGACAGAAGGGACTGCAGCCATATCATGACTGCATTAATACATTGAATTTAAAAAGAAAATGGTGGGAGTGACAGGGATTGAACCTGTGACCCCTTCGATGTCAACGAAGTGCTCTCCCGCTGAGCTACACCCCCACACCATTTCATATGGTCGGTCAATCAAACCAGCATAACAATCATGTCGATGCTGGCGTTATGCCAACCGGCAGGCCGTTTGCGCGGTAACGCTGGCCATTGGCTATATCTGCACCAACCGGCCGGTCATATCAAGCCTTTTTTAGGCCAATTCCGGTCAGATATCACAAAACCTGCCGTCAAATTGCGGCAACTGCCAAAGCAGCGCAAAACTTGGCTATTGTCGCCATCACAATCGCAAGTTAGACTATGCTTATGAACATAGAAACCGCGCCAAAGTCAGATGCCCATATTGCGGTTAATCCTGCCAATAATCCCGCGCCGATTGCGTCAACTGCCGCATCAAGACGCGATGATTTGGGGCCGGTAATCCTGCCGCTGGTCGCGCTTGCCACGCCGCATTTTACCGCTGCCGAAATCTTGACCCCGCCATCGCATTGCCAACCAAGCGCGGTGGTCTTGTCATCGCCGCATGCGGGGCGGGTTTATCCGGCCGAATTTATCGCTGCCAGCATTGCCGATGTAAATGCCCTTCGCGGGCTTGAAGATTTTGGTGTTGATCAATTGATCAGCAGCGTTCGCGATCATGGCATCACCTGTATCAATAACCAGATTTCGCGAGCCTATATCGATGTAAACCGGCCGGTTGATGCGCTTGATACTGCTATGTTTACTTCGCCGCCAGCCGCAGCCAAAACCGCCGCCGCCGCATCACGCCATGTCCGGGCTGGTTATGGACTTTTGCCGCGCCTAACCGCCGCGCGTGAGGTGATCCATCGGCAATTACTGCCGTCAGACGAGGTGGAAAGCCGCATCGCGCTTGTCCATAAACCTTATCATCAGGCGGTGCAAGCCGCCTTGGCCACCGCCCATAGCCATTTTGGCCGGTCACTGCTGATTGATTGCCATTCAATGCCATCGCATGACCAGCATGACAAACCGCTTGCCGATTTCGTGCTTGGCGATCTGCATCACAGCACGCTTGATCCGGCAATTGGCGATCTTTTGGCAAAAACCATTACCGAAGCTGGCTATAGCCTTGCCTGGAACCATCCTTATGCTGGTGGCTATATCACCAAAAATTACGGCCGCACCGCCACGCGCCAGCAATCAATCCAGATCGAGATTAACCGCCGCCTTTACATGACGCGCAAATATGCGCTTGATCAGCAGGGCAGCGAAAATATCGCCGCGCTTCTGGCGCGTATCGGGGTGGTATTATCGGATAAATTGGCCAAGGCCTAGCTTGGCGCAAACGGATTTTCGCGCTTGCGCATCACCATGCGGATTGGCACGCCGCGCAACCCGAAATCAGCCCGCAGCCCGCTTGTCAGATAGCGAAGATAGCTTTCTGGCAGATCGGCTGGACGACTGACGAATAATGCAAATGTCGGCGGGCGGGTTTTAATCTGGGTCATATAGCGAATGCGAAGCCGGCGCCCCTCAACCAATGGCGGCGGATGCGCTTCGAGCATCGTATCAAGCCAGCGATTTAACCGGCCGGTGGAAATACGCGTATTCCAAATGCCATACATCTCATCAGCCGCATCAAGAAGCTTGCTAAGACCCTTTTTATGCAGCCCTGACATTTGCACAACCGGAACGCCGCGCAATTGCGCAAGCGAGGTTTGCAGCCGATCCGAAATCTGGCCGCTTGC
The DNA here is from genome assembly GCA_028383305.1 of Candidatus Puniceispirillum sp. GTDB lineage: Bacteria > Pseudomonadota > Alphaproteobacteria > Puniceispirillales > Puniceispirillaceae > UBA3439. Next base: position 16,379 of record JAOEVD010000027.1, on the reverse strand, counting down.
CGCCTGTTTATCGCGAACCGCATCCCATTTATTCGCCCCGATAACAATCGCTCGGCCTTCATCCTCGATCAGGCGGGCAATGGTCAGATCCTGTTTGTGAATTTCTTCGTTAGCATCAATCAATAAGATGCAAAGATGGGCATATTGAACCGCCCGCAACGCATCATCGACCATCAGCTTTTCAACCTTGTCGGCAATCCGCGCCCGCCGACGCATTCCGGCCGTATCAACAAGCTTATAGGGCTTGCCATTCCATTGAAATGGCACTTCGATTGAATCGCGCGTAATCCCAGCCTCGGGGCCGGTCAATAAACGGTCTTCGTCAATCAAGCTGTTGATCAGCGTTGATTTTCCCATATTTGGGCGGCCAACAATGGCAATGCGCATTGACTGGCTAACCTGTTCATCCTGCCAAACATCAATGGGGTTGCCATCGGCATCCAGCTTTTCATCAAGCCCATCAGCATCGGTGAATAAATGATCATCAGCGTCATTATCAGCATCGCCGGTCAGAACATCGCCAAGCCCGATGGCCTGCGCTACCGCCAGCATGGCATCATGCAAATCGACCAGCCCCTCGCCATGCGCCGCCGAAATTGGCACTGGCTCACCAAGTCCAAGCGCCCATGCCTCCGACAGGCCAGCAGCGCCCGCCTTGCCCTCGCATTTATTCGCCAACAGCACGACCCGCGCGCCCAACTTTCTGATTTCGCTGGCAAAAAACTTGTCAACCGGCGTGACCCCAGCTTTGGCATCGACAACCATCAAAGTGATATCGGCATCGCGAATAGCCATTTCGGTTTGACGGCGCATCCGCGCCTCAAGCGAGCCGTCATCAGCCTCTTCAAGACCGGCCGTGTCAATAACGGTAAAAGCCAAGCTGGCAAGATATCCCCGGCCTTCGCGGCGGTCACGCGTCACCCCTGGCTGGTCGTCGACAATCGCGTGCTGACGGCCAATCAACCGGTTGAACAGCGTTGATTTCCCAACATTTGGGCGGCCAACAATGGCAAAAGTAACAGTCATAAAATAATTACAATCCTATTCAAAAGCCGTAAGCGTGCCATTGCCGCTTAGAACAAACATCATGCCGCTTGCCAATTGCGGTGCGGTCACAACGTCTGAGCCAACATCAATTGTCTTGCCGCCATCACCAGTATTAGTGTCAAAGGCAAAAAGGCTTCCAGATTTTGAAATAACCATAACCTTACCATCAACCACGACCGGCCCAACATAACGCGGAATATCTTCCGATGCGACAACACCCTTGGGCAAGGCACCGGGCAAATCGGCAACCCAGCGCACCGCACCATCACTGCGGCGCAAGGCATAAAGCCGTCCATCAATGGTTTGCAGAAACAGCGATTTTCCTGCGACCCACGGCATTTCAATACCGCCAATCGGCTGATCCCAAATCAACAAACCTGACCGCGCATTAAACGCCGCGATTTGCCCTGCTTGCGAGACCGCAAAAACAAGGCCGCCATCAAAAATAGGATGCGCACGAATGTCGCCAAGCCGCTGCAGCGGGGTACGCGGGCTGAATGCAGCCAATGAGTCAGACCAGATAATCTGTCCTGAATTGGCTTCAAGAAGGCTGATATCACCGCCATAACCCGCCACCGCCAATTTATCATTGGCAAAGGCTGGTGACGGCGCACCATAAACAACCGTATTGACCGGCAAACCTGCGCGTTCCCAGAAAAGCGAACCATCATTGGCTGAATGGGCGAAAATATTGCCGTCCAGATCGGTTACGGCAATGGCTTCTTGTCCGATTACGGTTGGCCCACCACGAACCGGCAAACGCAGTGATATTGACCATATTGTTGATCCATCATGCACCGACAGCGCCGCCAGATTGCGCCCACCAGCATGAACAAATAATGCCTCACCGCGAACCGCCAGCCCACCAGCAATCCCCGGCAAAGGATCATCGGTAAATTCTTCAACACTCACCTGCCAATTGGTCTTGCCATTTTTAATGTCAAAAGCTGTGACCGTACCATTTGGCGCAACGGTAAAGACCTGCTCACCAGCCACCATTGGCTGGGCAAGCTCGGTCAAGTCATTGCCAGATCCGCCAATAGACGCGCGCCATGCCCGCTTGAACGGCAAGGCTGCTTTGACATTACCGCCAGTATGACCAGCACTCAGCCCGGGATGGCTGGCATTTAAGATATCAATAGCATCGGGCAAGCCCGCGCCTTCGGCAAGTGCCGCCGGATCAGCAGCGATCATATTGTTTGCCGTAATGATGGCAACCCGATCACCATCAAGAATCAATTCAGATTCTGAGCAGGCTGATAGCGCAAGCATGACAAATCCAGCTGATAGCGATTTGCCAAGCAACGACGATAATGGACGCAGCAAAGACCGACAATTCATCAAGATTCCCCTTGCCGTCATGACAACTCCCCTACCATGCGTTTGAAGCCAACTTTGTGTCGTCAGATTCATGCTTTTTAGATAAAGGCCTAGCGCCATGCGCCACGCATTACCCATTACTCTTTTAGAATTTGCACCATCTGACGTGCTCGTTGACGCACCCCAGCCGGAATGTCCGACAAACCTGCCAGTGATTCATATTTGGTCATTGCCGCTTTGCGATCACCTGACCGCAAAGCCAGACCTGCGGCCTGTTCAAGCGCCATTGACTGCCAAGGGCCAGCCTGACTTTCAAGATCGGCCAATCGTGCGGCCAATTTATCATGTTTGCGGCTTGCCGGTGCGTTCATGACCGACAGCAAGATTGCCGCTTGCTGATAAAGCGGCTTTACATCAGGGTCTGTCGACAGCGCAAGATAGCTTGCCTCAGCGGCATCAAAATCTTTGTTTTCGGCCTGTGTTGCGGCAATGCGGAACTGCGCCAGCATCGCATAGCCCAGACTTAGCGTATCAAGCTGTGCTGCGAGGGCAGCCGCGCTATCATCAGCTTTCAAGGCCTGATGGTAAATCGCGGCGGCTTCGGTTGCCTGACGATCCTGCCACGCTGTATAGCCTTGACGTGCGCCAACGCCAATAACCACCAACGAAACCGCAATAATCACATATTTACCATAGCGCGACCATAATTCCTGCATCTGGTCACGTTTCAGATCTTCATTAATCTCATCAAAAATATCAGCCATTCGTTCAACAATCACTTCCGGTCAAAACAGCATTTTACTGCTGAACACCTAAGGTTTATCCACAGCCCAACCGGCCAATTTATCTGGCACCGTAATAGCAATTCTTTTTACCGAAATGCCAGTGCTTTATTGACCTTAATCGAAAGCTGTCTCAACATAACTTGGAATAGGAAAAACAGCCACCACTAAAAGCTAGGTAACAGCAAACCATATGCAGCGTATATCCAACCCGAAAAAGCTTCGCAAACCATTATTCTTTAACCGAAGCGAACTTGGACAGATTTTAGCAACCTATAGCACCCGCGTAGCCAGCGGTGAATGGCGCGATTACGCCATTGATCATTTGCCGGGCAGCGCCGCCTTTTCGATTTTCCGGCATACGCATGAAACCCCGCTGTATGTTGTTGAAAAACAACAACGCTTTCCAACTGAAGCGCCGAAATTTACCCTTCGCGATCGCAATAAAATCCTATGCAAAGGCAGCTCGATGCAGGAAATTGTTAGTTATTTCAACCGCCTGCCACGCCTGATCACTGGCTAGCCACCAGCTGGCTCAAGCTTAGGTCTTTTCCCGCAGAAAACCATATCGATTCATTTCGTCTATTGCGCATATCTAATATATAAGATATTTCTAAATTAGAACAAAACGTGAACAATTATCAGAAGGTCGCAACGCCCATGCCAAAGGCACTGCCTGACCGCTTGTGAAAGGTTGTCTAAAATGGGTTGGCATAAACGGCAACATACCGCATTGTACGAACCAAAGAATCCAACCACGCTTGCCGATATGATTCATGAAGGATTGTCGGTTTTTTGCTGGTGCAACCGCTGCGGCCATAACAGCATCATTGATCCGGTGCCACTGGCAACGGCACTTGGGTCGCTATTTCCGGTTCCCGAACTTGGCGGACGCATGCGTTGCAGCCTTTGTCAGGCTCGCGATATCGCCACGCGCCCTGCCTGGCCAAGCCATGGCGGTGGACAAATTGCCAGACATATCTAGACCCACCCCCTGCCCATTTACGGAAAAACCACGCGTCAATGCCACTGAAACATCCCCTTGGGCTTGCCTGATGAGGCATGATCAGGTAGTCGTGTACAAGATACAAATTTATGGCAATCAGGCTCAATTTTTCAGCAGAGCCAAATCAAATAAAGAGGCATATCCGATGAACGCCAGTGATACTGCAAAAGTCCAACGATATTTACGCCAGCGTTTTGGCAATCATAAATTAACGCTTGCGCGTCGTGAAAATAAGGATGATTCAGCCGAATTGATGCTGGAAGATGAATTTATCGGTGTGGTGTTTCAGGATAATGAAGATGGCGAGACCTGTTACCATGTCCAGATTTCCATTCTTGAAGAAGATCTGGATGATTAATCTTGAAATTGGGTGGTAAGATCCCTACCCAGTTAGATCCGCCGACTCAGACCCAGCCGCCAGCACGCAACATGGCCAGCGCAAGCGCAAACATTATCAGTGCAATGGCTGAATTTAACAGCCGCCATGATCCTGGGCGCCGCATAAAGCCCGACAGCAAATAACCGCAATAACCGAGAATGACAAAAAACACCAGACTGGCCGTCATGGCACCAGCGGCGAAGGCTATTTTTGCCATAGCGTCAAATTGCAATGATACAGTGCCAATCAAGACCACTGTATCAAGATAGACATGCGGATTGCCAAAGGTCAAAATGGCGGCCATGCCAAGACTTGTGGCAAGGCTGCCAACAGGCTGGTCATCGGCGGTCAATGCCTGATTGCCAACCCCATCACGCATACGCAAAACACCATACCCGGCAAGCCAGATTGCCGCGCCACCAAATAGCCATGGCGCAAGTTGATCAATAAAATCAGCAATCAAAAGCGATAATCCGCCAACCCCAACCATAATCAACAGCGCATCTGAGACCGCACAAAACAGCACAATGGCACCAATATGCTGGCGAAGAATCGCCTGACGCAAGACAAAGGCATTTTGCGAACCAATGGCCAGAATCAATGAAAAACTAAGGGCAAATCCTGTCAAATAGGCAAAGAGCATCATCACCTCTGATCCCCACAATGATTGTCAACATCTAACAAATAACGGGGCTATCATTCAAATTTTCAGATTGGCATCAACAGTCAGGCCGATGCCGATGGCACAAGATGCTTTTCCATAAACAGGCTTAGCGAATCATGAAGATAGCTGCCAAATGGCTGGATATGACAATAGCCCAAAGATTCATAAAGGCCAATCGCTGCCTTTTGTAAAACCCCTGTTTCAAGCCGCACCATGGCAATGCCTTTAGCAATGGTAGCCTGTTCAATTTTAGCCATTAACTTGCTGGCAATGGCCTTGCCCCGATAGGCCGGATCAACATTAAGCCGTTTGATTTATCCTCAAGCATTTGACTTGGTGATTTTTAATCTACTTCCAATCAGTAGTGACATTGACAATTTCTAGTTTAACAACAATAATTTTTCACCTAGTAATGGTCAGTGTGCAACTAATGTGTAAGTCCAACACTACTTTGCACATTTTATTTGCGCTTGTGCAACTATTGCAATTCAATAGTTTACGCAATCCCGTGTTGCACATTGTAAGACGAAGATTAGTCATCTGTATTAAGAAACTTATCTAACTTGGAAACGGTAGATTTAAATGGTGGCGCTGCGTCTCTACCAATGTTGTGCATTGCTTGTTCAACTACAGCCAGCTTAACACTCTGCTTACTTGTAAGTCGGCTGTCACCGCCTAGCTTTTCATGACTGCGTGACGTAACTAAGCGAGGTAGCGAGACTATATCTGCACTTAAGTCCCCATCTACCTCAAAACTAATATCTCTATCAAACCAAACGTGAAGACTGCTGTCATAGTGCAGAATTTCTTGCAGTATCTCTAGCGCATCCTCACAAAGGCTTTCACTTTTGTTGAAGAACTTCTTGGCATTAGAGTATTTCCCTTTGCTGCTATAGCCTTCTGCACGATTGTAGTTAAACGTAGCTTGTTTCAGATTTTCTTCGTATCGCTTTAAGTCGTTTGGCTTGTCTTTAAGCTCTTCACGTAGTTCAAGTTGCTCTTGCCACTCATACTCAAGCTGTTCGTATTCTTCTTCGCATAACCACGTTTGTCACTGACGGTTTTGCACGTTTTCTCCACGTTTAAGTTTGTCAGCTATTACTTGTAACTTGTTAAAGCGCTTTGTTTCTTCAACAGTCAGTTGACGACGCGGAATAGCATTTTCAATCCGTTCTTGAATCAGCTCACCGACGTTGCTGCTTGATTGCTTTTGATTGCTTAACCACTCACTCAATTCAATCAAATTGGTTTATGCAAGAAATTAGCTTCGACTTTCTACTACTCAACGCTCCTGATAAATACCTATCTACAATTTTATCTTGATACAAATCATAAATAACACGAAGTTGAGAAGCGTGGAAATCAACCCCACGCCAATTTCTTCCAGATGTTTTTTGCACTACCCCTTTAAACCCTCGTTCTGATTTCCAATGCATTATTACCTTTTTCAAATCATCTCTTGCTTTGACAACACATCGTGCTCCGACATCATGAATCTTATCACCTGAGAGTAATTCAGGTACGCACTGGTGTATTATTTCTCCTGCATCAGCTTGTCTAGTGATTTGGTGAAAGGTCGAACCACAAAACTGTGGCTCTAAGTGATAAAATGGCCAAAAAAGTGTAGCTCCACCCTTGTACCAAGGTGACAAACCTAAATGCAGATTTACTTTGTCTTTTGGCAGCACATTAATGACAGGATCGAGTATTAAATCTACGCCGAATATGAAACAAAAATCTGCATCGAATTCTTTAACTTTATCCGCAACTAATTTTGAATTTAGTTCGTTAGGTTTAATAAAAATAGAATTAAAGCCTTTGAAAACTTCATGAGCATTTAAACTTCCATAAGTTGAAGACTCAACGCTATACCTACTTTCAAAATGTAACTTAAATAACTGTTTATCGTGATCGCATAAGTCGCTTGGTGGTTCAGGTAGCAATTCCTCTCTTTTCATAATTACTATGAACACTTCGTCGAAAAATTCGAGTACGGATTTGTTAACAAAAAGGTGCCTCGGATGATCTCCGGAAAACAAAATCAGCTTCATTTCAACTCCAACAAATCTTTTTGATACATTGCGGCAATAGCCTCATTGACTACCGAAATATCCAGTTTACTTTTCTTTGATATTTCAAAATTAGAAATAGTCCCATCTGCCAAATGCATCAACCAGTGGAACGCTTCCAAATGTGCGCCATTGATAGTAACCGTATCCTCAAACTTGAATAATCTATTATGGCCGCCTCTCTCATTTTCTTCATGGGCTTGCTGATTCAGTGTACCGCCAATCTTAGGATATAAATCCCGTTTGCCAAGCTGGAATTCACAAAATGCATTTATGCGTTTCGGATAACAATAACTCTCGATCAGATTTATCCAAGTCTTATGAACTTCCAACACTTCTAAAAGCGCCTCTGATTTGACAAAATTCAAGTCGTCTGCTGAAGTGTGGTACTCATCAAATTCATAGTATTTTGACTTGTGAATTGAAGGCGTAACTATTCTAAATCCTGGTGTTGAGTATTGTCGTTCATCACTTCCATCTGGAACAAAAGGATAAGTCAAATATTCTCTACCCACACTGGACTTAAGCGCCAGATGAGCGCTTTCATTCATAAAGTGATTTGCATCAAAACCTTCCTTTATAGACAATTTATCAGGTCCAGCTACACAACTTAACACCATCCCGCCAACAATGTTATTCGTGTTAGCTTGTGAAAGAAATGATATTGCACCAATTGTTTCAGGCAGCACCACTAATCGATAAGTGAATTTTGTATCAAGCTTACTTAAATACTCGAACAGAAAAGATGCTAATATAACTCCGCTAAGATTATCGTTAGCAAGACTTGGATGACAGCAGTAAGTCGAGATTAGAATTTCATCTTCTGTAAGTCCTTTTTTGACACACTCAAGCCAACTTAAATTTCCATTAGAATTAAAAGACGAGTCTATAAAAACCTTGAATGGAGGGAAGAACTGCTCACTTTCTAATAAATTATGCGAACAACAAAACCCCCAATTCTTGTTGTAATAAGAAGTTCTGTAGGGAATCCGCTCAGGGTATCTCGGAAGTGTGTGAATATGTTTCCTTAGCTCATCCGAATCTACTATCTTGTCCACTGGCGCCGAATATGACATGACATGTAAATTAGACTCTTTGAAATCGACAATTTTCTCACCTGCTCCGTTTAAAATATAGCCATCATCAACATTCCATTCATCAGGTACAATCCAATCAAATACTTTTGTACCAGATGGAACAGATTTTATTTCTCCATGAAGAGGAAAATTATTAAGTAGATAGTCAAAGGTCTTATCCACGCCTCTACCTGTAAGACTTCTATTAATTGGGAAAAGATCAGAAAATACTCTTTCGACTCTGTTTTTCATGCTCACTTTTTCGTCCCACCTTCAGCAGGTACGCCTTTCAGCATTCCAGCAGTAAAACCAAACTCTTTGCAAAGACGCTTTACTTCTTTCAGTGCATTAGCACGTTCGTTCTTCTTTGCTTCAACCATCTGCTGCTGAATTGCTTCCATTTAAGCTTTCAACTCGTCATAAGATTTCATCTCACAAATCCGTTGGTGGCGATAAGGAGCTTCAGAGTTAGAGTTCCAAGTTATTAGCGGTACGGATACATACAGACTCAGAGTCTGCAACCCTGCGTTGAGCGGAGACAATATCCTTAACATAGATGGTATTGTCACCTAAATCAAAGGAGTCTAATGGAGACACCAATCTACTAAACGGTTCATATGAAACAGGATGAAATCCAAAAGACCTTATGATTTTATGTACATCATCATCTTCAACACCGAATGATGCTCCACTTCCATTAAGTTCGATAACGAGAGCCGACACATTTTCGTTGGAAAAAAAGTTACACCCTCCTTCTAAAACAAACTTCTCAAACCCTTCAACATCAATTTTGACGAATGAATTATTAGTCGGTTTGTAGCAATCATCCAATGTGATGACATCGACTTTTGTTACATCTCTATTGTTGGGATCGGTATTGACCTTATTCATACAATTCAAGTTATTGGTAAATTCTAAAGTATCTGCTTTATTACCCACCCCACTATTATTTGATACTACTAAATGTTCGATTCTGTTTATTTTTACTTGATCGATAAGTCTGTCGTAGGTTGATGGCAACGGCTCAAAAGAAACAGACTTAGCCCCAATAACACCGCTTGCGAGTAAAGTGTAAGCACCTACATTTGCTCCGATATCATAAAATTGATCATCACTCTTTAAGTAATGAAGAAGGAAACTCATATCTTCATATTCCATCAATCCACAATATAAATTTCCAGTCAGCCCAGTTTCACCTTTAGAGACAATAAACTTGGTATCGTTTACCCAATTAACGAGAAACTTTGACTCAAACAAATAAGTAGCGAATTGATACCTAATAAACTTCAGAACAGCACTCAATCTTCCACCTCTGTTCAGTGGATGTGCGGCAATAAACTTAAGAATACGCAATAAATTCATTTTTTAACTCTCGTTGACTACGAATTGGAACAATTGTTCAAAGATAAAACGCAAGTCCAATCTTATAGAGATCTAAATCGGAAAGACACCATTGCCTACCGATTTTATGGCGTCAACCGCCACTTTTTTCTTCCTACTAACAGCAACAGACACCACCCTCCGCTTGTACGCAACATCCCACTCTTCTTCAGTGTTACGTTGCTCAACTTCTATCCCAACGTGCTTCGCCAACGCATAGTTATTCACTTTTTCGCCATCCAAACTAAAAATCAACCCATCAGTGCTTTCACCATACTCTTTCTGTATCGCCTTCCAGCGCTGTAAGTAGTCGCCACCTCTACACCAAAACGTGCGTTCTTTAGGTACTTTGGTAGTGCCTGTACGAATATTCACACGCATTAACAACAACTCATCGCCATTATCGTTTTCTTTATGGATACTGACATCACTCCAACGAAGTTGTCTTTGCTCACCACTTCACAAACCACTATTTGCCGCAAACAAGCACCAATGCCTAACAAGTTCGCGTTCAAATGCTTCTTTGTCAGTAAGTCTGTTTTTCACTTTGGCTACATACGAACGCATTGACGTATAAAACGACTTCCACTCGTCGTGTGTAAAAGTCATACGCTGTACTTCTTCGCCACTCTTTGTCGAACCGCCTTCAATCTTCAAACTTGGTAAGCGGAAACGTGGGAAAGAAGTGATTTGTTCGATATCGCAAAAATGACGCTGACACGCATTGATAGATGCCATTTCATTGCGAACGGTTTGTTTTGAAGCACCTTGTTCAGTTCAAAAAAGCACGTAGTTCGTTTCTTTACCTTTTCACTAAAACTTCACAAGCGTGTTGATGCCCAAGTTAGCGGCTTTTTTGTTTTCTCCAACATACTCAATAAAGTAATTGAGATGAGCACTTATGGTTACCCAACGTCCTTCAACAATCTCTTTAGTGCGAACATCAATCTTTCTGTGCTCCAAATAGATAGCAACAGCATCAGCAATAGAGACAGAGAATAACTTTCTGCCATCCTTCAACTCATTCTGTTAGTCAAAGTACATCTCTTCTGCCTTGTCGATAGCCTCTACTCTGCGTTTGGTACGCAAAGACTTTTCGTAATACCGCTGTTCGTTGCTTACCCACATACGAAACTGCCACACACCAAACTTGTTCTGTTTGATGGTTGCTTTGCCGCCGTATATGTCTATCCGTTCAGTGCTCAAAAAACTTACGCTTTGCAATAGTTGATGTAGTTTCTAACTTTCTTTCTAACACTAAAGAAAAAGCCAACAGAATTAACCATTGGCTTTCGAACTTTCAAACAAGTCACTAACTATAAATTTTATTAAAAACAATAGTTTAGGATATTTGAACTACTCCCACCCAATAGCGCATGCCATTTAACACATTGATTATATTGTGTTTAATTTTTGCTATGTAAGCACTTTGTAAATTTTGGGTAACGTGTTTTTAAAATTTACCCTTACTTTTAAAGTACAAAAAAATACCGTCCAATACCGAAAGAATAAATAAAGAGAAAAATTAAATTAACCCATTTTAATTGGGGTTCTGTTCGTAACCAAGCGCAGTAAATCCAAATCAAACAAAATGGAAAAGACAAAAACATAGTTAGTGGATACCAATCAAAAATAATTGCTATGGCGCTTAATAAACCAAGCAATAAGGCAATGTTTTTTAATAATTTTTCAGTTTTTAGAGAAATTTTAGAAGGAAACAAAAACCTAAAAATCGAATTCACTATACCATCCATTTACTTTTTATCCTCAAAATCTTTGACTCATATGAAAAATTTAATATTTAAAATCAATATTTTATGTTATTCCCACTCAATCGTTCCTGGGGGTTTTGATGTCACGTCATAGACCACGCGGTTTACCCCACGCACTTCGTTAACAATGCGGGTTGCCGCGCGGCTTAAAAACGCATGGCTAAACGCATAGCTATCAGCGGTCATCCCGTCGCTAGACGTCACCGCCCGAAGCGCACAGACATATTCATATGAACGTGCATCACCCATCACACCAACGGTTTTGACTGGCAATAAAACAGCAAAGGCCTGCCAGATATCATCATAAAGACCGGCTTTACGAATTTCATCAAGATAAACCGCATCAGCCGCCCGCAGAATATCCAGCTTTTCAACCGTGATATCGCCCGGAATGCGAATGGCAAGCCCCGGTCCCGGAAATGGGTGGCGTCCAACAAGGCTTTCGGGAAGGCCCAGTTTGCGGCCAAGCTCACGCACCTCATCCTTAAATAGCTCGCGAAGCGGCTCGACAAGATCAAGCGCCATGTCATCAGGCAAGCCGCCAACATTATGATGCGATTTAATGGTCACGGCGCTGCCACCGGCGGCTGAAATGCTTTCGATCACATCCGGATAGAGCGTGCCTTGTGCCAAAAACCGTACATCCTTGATCTTGCTGGCTTCGTCATCAAAGACTTCGATAAAGCTGGCACCAATAATTTTGCGCTTTTCTTCTGGGTCGCTGACCCCTTGTAAACGACCCAAAAACAAATCTGAGGCGTCTTTATGGATAAGCGGAATATTATAATGATCACCAAACAGGCGCACCACCTCTTCGGCCTCACCGGCGCGAAGCAAGCCATGATCAACAAAAACACAGGTCAATTGCGTGCCAATCGCCTCATGGATCAACACCGCCGCAACTGATGAATCAACCCCGCCAGACAGGCCACAAATCACCTTCGCATCACCAACCTGCTGGCGGATTGCGGCAATGGCGCGGCTGCGATAGGCCGCCATTGACCAGCTGCCCGTACAGCCACAGATGCCAAGCGCAAATCGTGCCAATAAATCAGCACCATTCTGGGTATGAACAACCTCGGGGTGAAACTGCACGCCGTAATAATGCCGTGCTTCATCGGCCACTGCGGCAAAAGGCGCACCGGCTGATGTGGCAACAACGCTAAATCCATCGGGCAATTTGGCAACATGATCACCATGGCTCATCCAGACCGTATGCTGGCCTCCAACCTGCCAAAACCCCTCAAACAGCGAACAGGGCGCGGCGATATCAAGTGCCACCCGCCCAAATTCGCGGCTTGTTCCCGGTTCAACCCGTCCCCCAAGCTGGGCACACATGGTTTGCTGCCCATAGCAAATGCCAAGAACCGGAACGCCAAGATCAAAAACAATTTGCGGCGCGCGCGGTGTATCGGCAAGCGCAACCGAATTTGGCCCACCTGATAAAATGATTCCATTTGGTACGGCGGCGCTGATTTTTTCAACATCGGTGGTACAAGGCAGAATTTCGGTATAGACACCAGCTTCACGAAGGCGGCGCGCAATCAATTGCGTAACCTGCGAGCCAAAATCAATAATTAGGATTGAGTCAGACATTGTTTATTCCTTTACCACAAGCCGCATGATGCGACCCTATTCGACCATTATAATAGATTCCTGTTAACGCAATCTTGCCTGAAGAACCGCAATGAAAAATCCGTCGGTGCCATCACGTCCGGGCAAAAGCTGCAGCAGCCCATCATTGGCTGGCGGGCAAGCCCCACCCCCAATTTTGCCAATCGTATCACCCCAGACATCGGTGATATCGGCAAGTTCAATTTCGGGTGCATTGGCCAAAAATTGTTTGATCAGATCAGCGCCTTCACTGGCAAGAATCGAACAGGTGATATAGATGATGCGCCCACCTGGACCCACCATCGCCCGCGCTTTTTCCAGCAAAATTGCCTGTGTGTCTTTGATCTTGTCCAGCTTTTCTGGTGTAAGCTGCCATCGGGCATCAACCTGACGGCGCCATGTGCCCGACCCCGAACAGGGTGCATCGATCACAACACGGTCAAATTTACCGCGCCATGATCGGTTTGACCATTTTTCGGCAACCAGCTTGCGCTCAACATTATGAATGCCGGCGCGGCGCAGTCTCTCACCACTTTTTTCCAGCCGTTCGGCATCTGGATCAAGCGCGAGAATCCGGCCCTTATTTTCCATTTTTGCGGCCATCACAAGTGATTTACCACCAGCACCAGCGCAGATATCGGCAACCTGCATCCCCGGCCGCGCATCGCAAAGCAGCGCCGTAAGCTGGGAGCCTTCATCCTGAACATCGAAAAGACCGGCTTTCCATTCTTGCAAATCTTCAAGCCTCGTCCGCTTTTCAAGCCGAACACCAAGCGGCGACAGGCGCGTTGGATGCCCTTTGATACCACGACCGGCAAGCTGGTCACGAAGGCGACGGCGATCGGGTTGTTTTAGCGGGTTAATCCGCACATCGGTTGGTGCCTCGGTCATCAATGCCGCCAATTCACGCACCAACCCATCACCAAGACCAGCCTTGGCATCAGCCATTAACCATTCAGGCCATTCAAGCGCAATATGCTCAGGCATAGCAGGATCGGTAAAATCGCGCGTTTCAAGCATGGCAACAAGCGCCGCTTCGCGATCATCAAGCGGTGCTGGCGCATGCGCAATTTCGGTAGAAAATAATTGGGGCAGAACAGCTGATTTCTGTTCCATTAATACCAAGGCTGCAAGCGTGATATTGCGCGGATTTGCTGTTGCATCAATCGATGCCAAATGCCACCCAAGTCGCGCCCGTCCACGTTGAATTTTCCAGAACAGATCACCAACCGCCGCGCGGTCGCCTGAACCGGCATAGCGACGGCGCTGCAATCCAGCCCGAAGCCATTGTCCGGCCTGCCTGCCAAGCAAGTTTCCAGCATCTCTGGCCGCCTGCATATCGGCAAGGATTTCAATCACGGCAGCAATTCTAGCGGCTGGCGTCATGATGAATTTTTCCACATCTGGCCCATTGCAGGCCGCAAACAAGATAACAAAACAAAACAGCCACGCCGATAAGGCAAGGTCATCTTGCGCTTACATGCCAGGTCGGTAATTCGGCGCCTCGCGCGTGATCGTGACATCATGCACATGCGACTCCGCCAATCCAGCGCCGGTAATCCGCAAGAATTTGGCATTGGCCTGTAATTTGGCAATTGATTGATTGCCGGTATAGCCCATTGCCGCGCGCAAACCGCCAAGCAGTTGATGCAAAACATTTTCCACCGGCCCCTTATAGGGAACCTGACCTTCAATACCTTCGGGAACAAGCTTAAGCGGCTGCGAAATTTCAGCCTGAAAATAGCGGTCAGCCGACCCGCGCGCCATTGCACCAGTTGACCCCATGCCACGATAGGCTTTGTAGGAACGTCCCTGATAAAGATACACCTCACCCGGGGTTTCATCAGTTCCAGCAAGCAATGAACCAATCATCGCCACATCACCACCAGCGGCAATCGCCTTGGCAAGGTCGCCTGAATATTTAATGCCGCCATCAGCGATCACCGGAATATTTTGTTTGTGACACGCATCAGCCGCATCCATGATCGCGGTCAATTGCGGCACACCAACACCAGCAACCATTCGCGTGGTGCAGATTGATCCAGGCCCAATCCCCACTTTGACAGCATCAGCACCAGAATCGATCAAAGCCTTGACACCATCCGCCGTGGCAACATTACCGCCAATGATTTGCGCATGATTAGCAAGCTTGCGAACCGCAGTGACTGATTCTAAAACACCTTCGGAATGACCATGCGCCGTATCAACAACAATCACATCAGCGCCTGCAGCGATCAAGGCTTCGGCGCGGCGAATACCGTCTGGCCCTGCCCCAGTTGCTGCCGCCACCAAAAGCCGCCCCCGATCATCTTTTGATGCCAGCGGGTGATTTTGCGCCTTTTCCATGTCCTTGACCGTAATCAGTCCGATACAGGCACCAGAATCATCGACAACGACCAGCTTTTCGATGCGATGTTCATGCAGCAACCGCCGCGCCTCATCAGGCGCGGTGCCATCACGAACCGTTACAACATTGCGGGTCATCAGATCGGCAACACTTTGGCCCGGATCGGTGGCAAACCGCACATCGCGATTGGTTAGAATACCAACAAGCCGCTGATTGCCCTCAACCACTGGAATGCCGCTAATACGGTTTTGTTCCATCATTTCAAGCGCTTCACGAAGCGGTTGATTCGGCGCAATGGTTAACGGATTCACAACCATACCGGCTTCGAATTTTTTCACCATGGCAATTTCAAGTGCCTGTTCTTCGATGGTGAAATTCTTATGCACAACACCAATACCGCCAGCCTGCGCCATAGCAATGGCCAGCCGGTGCTCAGTCACCGTATCCATTGCCGCCGACATAAGCGGAATACGAAGATTGATTTTCTGGGTTAAACGCGTGCTGACATCCGTATTGGCTGGCAATACGGCCGAGCGTGCAGGCTCTAAAAGCACATCGTCAAAGGTAAAAGCGTCGCGAATTTTCATAGGGTGCCTTCCGTTCATCCGGTGGCACCAGACTATACTTAAAGCGACCGCATATTGATAGAGCAAAACCGCACATGATTACATGATTAATGCACCATCAGCATCACGTCTTCCGGCTGCGATATCGGCGGCAATATCCTCGGCGTGCCCGCTGCCGTGAAAGCCCTTGGCAAGAACATAGCTTTCGACCGATTCAGCGCGGCTAGCGGCTGGCTTGACATGCCGAACCGTCTTGAAATTACGCTGCATCACATCAAGCAAACTTCTTTCGGCACCACCGCGAAAACATTTTGCCAGAAGAAACCCATCTTTATTCAAAACATCAATGGCAAAATC
>JAOEVD010000026.1 GCA_028383305.1 Candidatus Puniceispirillum sp. | reverse complement strand
ACCGGCAAGGGTGACACGGAATTTATGAAGGGAATCGGGCGATGAACATCATTGACCGCATAGGCAATAAACAGATCGAGAAAGTGCTTGGCCAACGTCAGTTGCCAGAATTTGCACCCGGTGACACCGTTCGTGTTGATGTGAAAGTTATTGAAGGTACGCGCGAGCGGATTCAGGCCTTCGAAGGGGTTTGTATTGCGCGGAAAAGCGACGGCGTCAATTCGTCATTCACCGTTCGGAAGATTTCCTATGGTGAAGGCGTCGAGCGCGTATTCCCAACACATGCGCCACAGGTTGCCGGTGTAACGGTAATGCGTCGTGGTCGTGTTCGTCGTGCCAAGCTATATTATTTGCGTGGCCGTACCGGTAAAGCGGCTCGTATCGCCGAAAAAGTAACCTACCGCGAGGCGTCATCTTCTTAAATTGCCAGACCGGCTCTGAGATGACCTCCTCGCCGGCAGCAATCAGGAGAATGATATGTCGGCTCCAAAAACTCTGTTTGATAAGATCTGGAATGCACATCTTGTGCATCAACAGGAAGATGGCACATGCCTGATCTATATTGATCGGCATTTGGTTCATGAAGTGACCAGCCCACAGGCGTTTGAAGGGCTGCGCAATACTGGCCGCGCGGTGCGCGCCCCGAACCGCACGCTTGCCGTTGCCGATCATAATATCCCAACAACCGATCGTTCGGTTGGTATTGAAGATGAAGAGAGCCGTATCCAGGTCGAAGCCTTGGAAAAAAATGCAGCTGATTTCGGCGTTCCCTATTTTGCGATGGATGATATCCGGCAGGGGATTGTTCATGTGATTGGGCCGGAACAGGGCTTTACCCTTCCGGGCATGACGATTGTTTGTGGTGACTCGCATACCGCAACCCATGGGGCATTTGGCGCGCTGGCCTTTGGCATAGGAACCTCTGAAGTCGAACATGTTCTGGCAACTCAGACGCTTATTCAAAAGCCAGCCAAAAACATGCGCATCACCGTTGATGGCACCCTTGCTGACAGCGTGACAGCCAAAGATGTGATCTTAGCCATTATTGGCAAGATCGGCACCGCTGGTGGTACGAGCCATGTGATCGAATTTGCCGGATCAGTGATTCGCGGCTTTAGCATGGAAGGCCGCATGACTGTCTGTAACATGGCGATTGAAGCTGGCGCTCGCGCTGGCATGATTGCGCCTGATCAAAAAACCTATGATTATCTGGCAGACCGGCCGATGACACCAAAGGGTGATCATTGGGATCGCGCCGTTGCCTATTGGCAAACCCTGCCATCGGATGCTGGGGCAGTCTATGATGTGGAAATTACGCTTGCTGCCGAAGATATTGCACCAACCGTAACATGGGGTACCAGCCCTGAAGATGCGCTTGCGATCACTGATTCAGTGCCAAATCCGGAAAAGGAAAAAGACGCCAATAAACGCGCCAAAATGGAGCGAGCCATTGCCTATATGGGGCTGACACCGGGTCAAAAACTGACCGATATCAAGGTTGATACAGTGTTTATCGGCTCATGCACCAACAGCCGGATCGAAGATCTTCGTGCGGCGGCAGCGCTCGCCGAAGGCCACAAAGTTGTTGATGGCATGCGGGCGCTTGTCGTTCCTGGGTCAGGCCTTGTGAAAGAACAGGCCGAGGCTGAAGGGCTTGATAAGGTCTTTATCGATGCTGGATTTGAATGGCGCGAACCGGGCTGTTCAATGTGTCTTGCGATGAATGCAGACAAGCTTGCCGAAGGCGAGCGTTGTGCTTCGACATCAAACCGCAATTTCGAAGGCCGTCAGGGTCGTGGTGGACGCACGCATCTTGTTAGCCCGCAAATGGCTGTTGCCGCGGCGTTGTCGGGTCATCTTGCCGATGTGCGGAATATCTAAGGAAAACGGAGTCATCCCATGCAGAAATTTGACAAGCTGACCGGCGTTGCCGCGCCGCTGAATATTCTGAATATCGACACGGATATGATTATTCCGAAGCAGTTTTTGAAAACCATCAAACGTTCGGGCCTTGGCAAGAACCTGTTTGATGAAATGCGCTATCGTCAGGATGGCAGCGAAATTGATGATTTCGTGCTGAATCGTGCGCCGTATCGCAATGCTGAAATTCTGGTGGCTGGTGATAATTTTGGCTGTGGATCAAGCCGTGAACACGCCCCATGGGCGCTTCTTGATTTTGGTGTCCGCTGTGTGATTTCAACAAGCTTTGCCGACATCTTTTACAATAATTGTTTCAAGAATGGCATTCTGCCAATCGTTGTTAGTGCTGATGATCGCGATGCCTTGATGTCTGATGCGTCTGATACGGAAAATCCGGAATTATCGGTTGATCTGGTTAATCAGACAATCCGCCGCCCAAACGGCCCAACCGTGTCATTTGAGATTGATCCTTTCCGCAAGAAATGTTTGCTTGAAGGGCTTGATGATATTGGTCTTACGCTTGCCAAAGCAGATGATATCGACAGCTATGAAGCCAAGCGTGAGAAGGATCAGCCCTGGCTTTAAAAACCGGTTCTTAAGGCGGGCTTTGATCATAGCATAAAATTGAAGGAAAAGATGATGGCGTCTAATCGCAAAGTAATGGTGTTGCCCGGTGACGGGATTGGCAATGAGGTCATGCAGGCCAATATGAAGATTATTGACTGGCTGGCAAAACATCGCAGCCTTGGCTTTGACCTGTCTGAAGGTCTTGTTGGCGGTGCCGCTTATGATGTTCATGGCACGCCGCTAACCGATGAAACCCTTGCGGATTCGATTGCCAGTGACGCGGTTCTTTTTGGCGCGGTTGGTACACCAAAATATGATGGCGTTCCGTTTGAGGTTCGTCCCGAAGCTGGGCTTTTGCGGCTTCGCAAGGAAATGGATCTTTTTGCCAATTTGCGGCCAGCGATGGTTTTTCCAACTTTGGTCGATGCCTCAACGCTTAAGCCTGAAGTCGTCTCCGGACTTGATATCATGATCCTCCGCGAATTATGTGGCGGGTCATATTTTGCCGAACCACGCGGCATTGATGATTTAGGCAATGGCATCAAAAGAGGCTATGACACCAATGCCTATACAACGCCAGAAATCGAACGGATTGGCCGCGTTGGTATGGAATTGGCGCGCAAACGTGATGGCCGGCTTACCTCGGTTGAAAAGGCCAATGTCATGCATTCAGGCGTGTTGTGGCGTCAGGTGATGACTGCGCTTCACGCTGCCGAGGGCGAAGGTGTCGCTTTGAGTCATATGTATGCGGATAATTGCGCCATGCAACTTGTTCGTAACCCAAAGCAATTTGACGTGATTGTTACGGATAATTTGTTTGGTGATTTATTGTCGGATTGCGCGGCAATGTTGACTGGCTCTCTTGGCATGTTGCCATCGGCGTCGCTTGGCACGCCTGATCCCGAAACCGGCCTGCCAAAGGCGATGTATGAACCCGTACATGGCTCGGCGCCTGATATCGCTGGTATGGGTCTTGCCAATCCGCTGGCGCAGTTCCTCAGTTTTGCGATGATGCTTCGTTATAGCTTTGATCAGGCTGATGAAGCCGATCTGGTTGAAAAGGCAGTTAACATGGCTCTGGAAAGCAAACGGACGGGTGACATCATGGCACCTGGTTGCGAGCAGACCGGCACCGATGGCATGACCAAAGCCGTGCTTGACGCAATGGATCGTCTGGCACGTTAGACCAAACCGCCATATCTGTTCATGGCGGAAATTTAGCCGCCCAGCCAGACAGATATGGATCTTGGGTGTTTACTGGAGGATGAAATCATGGGGTATAGAGTCGCTGTTGTCGGCGCAACCGGTGCGGTTGGCCGTGAGATGCTACAAACATTGGCCGAGCGGAATTTTCCGGCGGACACAATTTATGCGCTTGCCTCAACAAAATCAGTTGGCAAGGAAGTCTCTTATGGTGACGACCAAATTTTGAAAATCGAGTCGCTTGATAAATTTGATTTTTCGACCGCCGATATTGCGCTATTTTCGGCTGGCGGAGACACGGCCAAAGCCTTTGCGCCAAAAGCCGCTGCGGCTGGATGTGTGGTCATTGATAATTCATCAGCATTCCGCATGGATTACGATGTGCCGTTGATTGTGCCTGAGGTCAATCCAGAGACCATTGATGGCTGTTTAATTAAAAATAACGGCCGCAATATCATTGCCAATCCAAATTGCTCGACAGCCCAGCTTGTTGTCGCCCTCAAGCCGCTTCATGACGCCTTTTTGGTCAAGCGTGTTGTGGTTTCAACCTATCAGGCGGTATCGGGTGCAGGCCGGCCAGCGATGGACGAGCTGTTTAACCAGACAAAAGGTATTTTTGTAAATGATTCGGTGCAGCCGGAAATCTTTACCAAGCAGATTGCCTTTAACGCGATCCCGCATATCGATGTGTTCCTTGATGATGGCTTTACCAAGGAAGAATGGAAGATGAGTGCCGAAACCAAGAAAATTCTTGATCCGGCGATCGAGCTTGTCGCGCATTGCGTGCGGATACCGGTTTTTGTTGGCCATAGCGAAGCGGTTTTCATCGAAACGGATAAGCCAATGACCGAAAAGGCTGTCCGTTCGTTGCTGGAAAATGCCCCCGGCGTGATTGTTGTCGATCACCGTGCCAATGAAGGCTATGTGACGCCTCATGAGGTGGCTGGCGAAGATGCGGTTTATATCAGCCGTATTCGCCAAGACCCGACGGTTCCAAATGGCATGGTGTTTTGGTGCGTGTCAGACAATTTGCGTAAAGGCGCGGCGTTGAATTCGGTTCAGATTGCTGAATTATTTGCCAAGCGTAAGCTTAGCGGCCGCTAGGCCAAGCCATCTAATTTCACGGTTGACGCGGTTTTAGAGATTGGCGTCAACCGGTTAAGATTTTCCAGAAGCGCAATTTCCAGATGGTCGGTGCTTTGATCGATAATGTCATGCGCCTGCCCGCTGGCAGCGATAAAGCTGTTTTTGAACGACATGCCAGCGGCAAGCCAGCTTGTCAAAATGACGGTTAGCAAATCGCCGCCACCGGCAATGCCGGCTGCGCGTTTGGTATAGGCAAGGTCGACAAGATCATAACGGCTGATCAGACGGTCATGAACGCGGCCTTGCGGCGTGCTGACTCCGGTTGCAGCAACACCATTCAAATGCGGGTTTTGATCGAGCAGATGCAGCGCGGCGGCATCGGCACTGGCGATATCATACACATCTAGTCCTGATAGCAATTGCAACTCAAACTGGTTTGGTGTGACAAAGCTGGCAAGCGGCAATAGCTGGTCACGCATGGCGCTAACAAGGTCTTTATCAACATAGATTCGGCCATTATCGCCAAGCACTGGATCAAGCACATAATGCCCATTTGGCCGTTCGGCTTGCCATGTGGTGATGAGCTTGGTGATCGGGTCAATCTGCGATGGCGCGCCAAGATAGCCAGTGATTACCGCACCAATAAGGGGCAACGCGCCCAAAGACGGCAAGGCGTCTAAAATACTGCTGAAAATGTCATCGGGTATTTTGTCACCAGCCACCAACCCATAACCCGGATGGGCGGCAAGCGTGACGCTATCAACCAAAAGTGGGTGATGCCCAAGATGCGTGATGACCGGCCCGGCGACGCTGTTTCCGACAAAGCCAAGCGTTACCGACGATTGAATTGATAAAATCTGTTCCATGAATTCTGTTTTGACCTGCTTTTTGGCAAAAGGCAATTGCAATCAAATCCGATTAATGCGCCGGAAAATGCCGATTTACACGGGTCGGCAAAATTGGCAGGAAAGCTGTATAATTTCACCATCTGTTTTTTGCTTACACATTGACTATTGCCAATCAATACCACATATAATTCATAGCCTGAGTGCATTGTTGCGCCTGCCCTTTCGTTTTGAAGACCCGTGTCGAGGATTCCAATGGCAAAGCCGCGTCCCTTATCACCGCATTTGCAGGTTTATCGCCCGCAATTGACATCTGTCATGTCGATTATGCATCGGGCAAGTGGCGCGGTATTGGCAACCGGAAGCCTGCTTGTGGCGCTATGGCTTGTGGCCCTGGCCGCTGGTGCGGCGGTCTTTAATCCTGTTGCCGATGCCATGCAACATCCGCTTGTGCAGTTGGTTGTGTTTGGCTATTCGCTGGCGCTTGTCTATCACGGGCTGAATGGCATTCGCCATTTAATGTGGGATTTGCGCATCGGGCTTGAAATCAAACTGGTCTATCAAAGCGGCTATCTTGTGCTTGGCCTGACCTTTCTGGTCACGGCGGCGTTATGGCTGGCAGTCTAGCTAGGGGGCGTATCATGGCACAAATTTCGGCAAAACATCCCCGCGAGCCTGGCTTTGGCCATTGGCGCTGGCAGCGGATCAGCGCGGTCGCAACTTTGGGTCTTATGCTGTATTTTACCTATCTTGTGGCGTCGATGGGGTCGCTTGATTATAGCGCGGCGACGACCTTTGTGGCTGCACCGCAGCATGCGGTGGCGTTGGCAATTCTGGTGATTGCCGGATTGTTTCATGCGGCGCTTGGCGTGCAGATGATTATTGAAGATTATATTCCGCTTGCCAGTGGCCGTTTGGCGCTGGTGACAATTGCGCGTGGTGTGTTTGCCATTGCCGCAATGGCCAGCCTTGTTTCGGTTGGTATGATTGCGGGATTAATATAGGGGGCAGTGAAGTGTTCGGCATCGGACAAGCTTGCGAAACTGTCGCAAAGAAAAGGGTGTAGGTTATGAGTGCGTATGAAATCACTGACCATCAATATGACGTTGTCGTTGTTGGTGCTGGCGGAGCGGGTTTGCGTGCCACGCTTGGCATGGCTGCTGGCGGATTGAAAACGGCCTGTATTACCAAGGTTTTCCCAACGCGCTCTCACACTGTTGCCGCGCAAGGCGGCATTGGCGCGGCGCTCAATAACATGGGCGAAGGCGATAATTGGCAATTTCATATGTATGATACGGTCAAAGGGTCAGACTGGCTTGGCGATCAAGATGCAATCGAATATATGTGCCGTAATGCCATTCCGTCAGTAATTGAGCTGGAAAATTATGGTGTTCCGTTTTCGCGCACCGAAGACGGCAAAATCTATCAACGCCCCTTTGGCGGCCATACCCTTGATCATGGTAAATCAATGGCACGGCGTGCGTGTGCGGCGGCTGACCGGACCGGCCATGCCATCCTTCACACATTGTATCAGCAATGTCTGAAATATAAGGCGCGTTTCCATATTGAATATTTCGTTCTTGATCTGTTGATGACGGATGATGGCGAATGCGCTGGGGTGATTGCGCTTTGCATGGAAGATGGCAGTCTTCACCGGTTCTGGGGACAGCAAACTGTGCTGGCAACTGGCGGCTATGGACGGGTCTATTTCTCTTGTACATCGGCGCATACCTGTACGGGTGATGGCAATGCGATGGCGCTTCGCGCTGGTTTGCCGCTACAAGATATGGAATTTGTCCAGTTTCACCCAACCGGCGTTTATGGCGCTGGCGTGCTGATCACCGAAGGCGCACGCGGCGAAGGTGGTTATCTAACCAATTCCGAAGGCGAACGTTTCATGGAACGATTTGCGCCAACGGCCAAAGATTTGGCAAGCCGCGATGTGGTAAGCCGTGCCATGACCATTGAAATTAACGAAGGTCGCGGCGTTGGCCCGAACAAAGATCATATCATGCTTCATCTCGAACATATTGATCCAGATACGCTTCACACGCGGCTTCCGGGCATTACCGAAACCGCTAAGATTTTCTGCGGCGTAGACGTCACGCGTGAACCGATTCCGGTTTTGCCGACTGTGCATTATAATATGGGCGGTATTCCAACCAATTATCATGGCGAAGTTTTGGCACCGACCAAAGATGATCAGAACGCGGTTGTGCCGGGTCTGATGGCCATTGGCGAGGCAGCATGTGTTTCGGTTCATGGTGCCAATCGTCTTGGCACAAATTCGCTTCTTGATATCGTTGTGTTTGGCCGTGCTGCGGCGCATCGGGCAAATGAAATCGTTAAACCGGGTGCCACATCAAAACGCGCACCACAATCAGCCACTGATAAGGCGCTTGCCCGATTTGACCGGATGCGGCATGCCGATGGTGACTTAAGCGCGGCGGCAATCCGTTTGGAAATGCAGCATGCGATGCAACGTCATGCGGCGGTTTTCCGGTCTAGCGAATCACTCGAGTCAGGTGTCGCGACGATGGATAAGATTGCGGCCAAGATGGGGAAAATCGGTGTCGCTGATAAATCGCTAATCTGGAACACTGATCTGATCGAGGCGCTTGAGCTGGAAAATCTGATAGGTCAGGCCTTGGTAAGCATCCGTTCAGCCGAGCAAAGACAGGAATCACGCGGCGCGCATGCGCATGAAGATTGGCCCGAGCGCGATGATGAAAAATGGATGAAACATACAGTCATGTGGCTAGACGAACAAAACAAGTCAAAGCTGGATTACCGCAATGTTGTGATGACCACTTTGAGTAATGACGTTGCCCCAATCCCGCCAGCTCCACGCGTTTACTAGGTAAGGATCAGGAAAGAATTATGGCCGAGTTTCGATTGCCTAAAAATTCACAGATCACCGATGGCATCACCCATAAGGCATCGGCTGATGCCGCCAAGGTGAAAACCTTTAAAATCTATCGTTGGTCGCCTGATGATGATGCGCAGCCGCGCATCGATTCTTTTGAAATTGATCTTGATGATTGCGGGCCAATGGTGCTTGATGCGCTGATCAAAATCAAAAACGAAAAAGATAGCAGCCTTACGTTTCGCCGGTCGTGCCGCGAGGGAATTTGCGGCTCTTGCTCGATGAATATTGATGGCACCAACACGCTTGCCTGTTTGAAAAGCATCAGCGATGTCAAAAGCGATGTGAAAATCTATCCATTGCCGCATATGCCAGTCGTCAAAGATTTGGTTCCCGATCTCAGCAATGCCTATCGGCAATTAACCTCGATTGAACCGTGGCTGAAAAACGATAGTAAAGTGGCTGATGGCGGTGAGCGGCGGCAATCACCTGCCGAGCGTGAGAAGCTGGATGGTTTGTGGGAATGTGTTTTGTGCTTTAGCTGTTCAACCGCTTGCCCAAGCTATTGGTGGAATAGTGATGAATATCTAGGTCCGGCTGTTTTGTTGCAGGCCTATCGCTGGATTTCAGATAGCCGTGATGAGCAGAAACGCGAACGGCTTGACGCGCTTGATGATAGCTTTTCGCTGTATCGCTGCCATACGATCATGAATTGCGCGAAAACCTGTCCAAAGGGATTGAATCCGGGCAAGGCGATTGCGGGCATTAAAAGCGAGATGGCGCAACGGTAATTTCCGGCGTAGGATTTGGTCAAAGTCACAAGCTGGTAAATCGTTATGACGAATGGCCAAAACGACCATCGCCTTTACCCAAGCCAGAAACTGGCCGCAAATATTGCTGCCAAAATCCTGCATGCCGATCCGGCACAGGCAGCTATTGCCCTACGTCTTGACCAGCTGATTGACCGATTGCAAACAGCCGCATTGTCGCGCCGTAAATGGCGAGAGGTGATCCGTCAGATATTAGGCAAGATATTGGGCAGCCTATTCGGCCAGATTTTGTTGTCTGCGCAAGCGCCAGTCAAAGGGCTGTATATCTATGGCGGTGTTGGCCGCGGCAAAACCATGCTGATGGATATGTTTCATGAATCGGTTGCCGCACAGGGGCTGGATCGGCCAAATCGGCCTGCCATTTGGCGGCTTCATTTCCATGATTTTATGGTTCTGGCACAAGATGTGATTCACCAAGCGCGAAGCCAGGGCGCAGATGATCCGATTGAAATGGCCGCTGCTGATCTGGCGCGGCGCGGCGCGGTGATTTGTTTCGATGAAATGGAAGTGCGCGATATTGCTGATGCGATGATTTTGGCGCGGCTATTTTCGGGTATGTTGAAACGCGGCGTCATTGTTGTTGCCACCTCAAACCGGCATGCCGATGATCTGTATAAAAACGGGCTTCACCGCGATCGGTTTTTGCCCTTCATTGATCTTTTGAAACAGCGATGCGAGATGTGCCAGCTTGATGATGGCACTGACTGGCGCGGTGCGGTTCTGGCTGATTTGCCCGCATGGCATATGCCGTCAAAAACGGCGCGTCCGCAGTTGGAATCGGCTTTTGACAAGCTTGCTGGCGACGCGGCAATCACCGCTGAAAGGATTCGCGTTGCTGGGCGCGACATTACCATCGAACGCGCGGCGGGTGATGTTGGTTTTGCCAGTTTTGCCAGCCTGTGTGATGTACCGCTTGGCGCGCGTGACTATCTTGCCATTGCCGGGCGGTTTGCCGGTCTTGTGCTAAGCGATGTTCCGCAATTTACCGATGCCAATGAAAATGTCGCCCGCCGTTTTATGTGGTTGATTGATGCGCTTTATGATCGTGGCCGGTTTTTAATTGCTTCGGCTGATGCCGATATTGGCGATCTTTATCAAGGCCATCAATGGCAATTTGAATTTGCCCGCACAGCATCACGGCTTGGTGAAATGGCAAAGCGTGGCAGGATGCAAGATAGCGTGTAAAGACCGGTCATAAAGCCCCGTGATTTATCTGCTCAAACACCTGTTTTTTCGGGTTTGTTCTTGTATGTTATTTGATAGTTAGGTACACCAAAAATACGTGCTTCGCGGGGCGGTATAGCCTCAAAATATGGCGGGGTACGATTTCACCCTGCAATTTATGGAATTCATTGATATGGCACGAAATAAAATCTCTCTTATTGGCGCTGGTAACATCGGCGGTACTTTGGCGCTTCTGGCCGGGCTAAAAGAGCTTGGCGATGTGGTGCTTTTCGACATTGCCGAAGGCATCCCACAAGGCAAGGCGCTTGATATTGCGCAGGCAAGCCCGATCGAGGGTTTTAACGCAAATGTGTCTGGCGCCAATGATTATGCCGCGCTGGCTGGAAGTGATGTGGTGATTGTAACCGCTGGTGTGGCACGTAAGCCAGGCATGAGCCGCGACGATTTGATTGGTATCAACACCAAGGTGATGCATCAGGTTGGCGCTGGCATCAAGGATCATTGTCCGGATGCATTTGTGATTTGTATCACCAACCCGCTTGATGTGATGGTTGGTATTTTGCAAAAGGCATCTGGCCTGCCGACCAACAAGGTTGTTGGCATGGCTGGTGTTCTTGATTCGGCACGATTCCGGCTGTTCTTGGCTGAAGAATTTGAAGTGTCGGTTGAAGATGTAACCGCTTTTGTGCTTGGCGGACATGGCGATACGATGGTGCCGCTTGTGCGTTATTCGGCGGTTGCCGGTATTCCGGTTCCTGATCTGATCAAGATGGGCTGGTCGACCGATGCGAAAATTGCCGAAATCGTTCAGCGTACCCGTGATGGTGGCGCTGAAATCGTCGGGCTACTGAAAACCGGGTCGGCTTTTTATGCGCCAGCATCATCGGCGATTGATATGGCGGATGCCTATTTAAAAGATAAAAAGCGGCTTTTGCCATGTGCGGCTTATGTTGATGGCGCTTATGGCCTGAACGGGCTTTATGTTGGTGTGCCGGTTATTCTTGGTGCCAATGGTGTCGAGCGGATTGTCGAAATTGCCCTTGATGCTGATGAGCAGGCAATGTTTGATAATTCGGTTGCGGCGGTTAAAGCCCTGAATGAGGTTGTTGATAATCTCTAGGCATCTGGCCTTTGCACGAGACGTTTTTATCAAACCAGAGAGCCGGTTATATCCGGCCTCTGTTTGAGGGTTGAAAACCGGTTTTGACGGCTGGCGGGGGCGGATTTTTGACCCAAGCATGCAGAATTGATTGTCATAAGGCAGGAAATCTTTATACGACTTGAATTACTGGAATTAACGAATAGACTAACTCTTGTGTCTGAGCCTTTATACGCTAGGGGATGTGAATTATTTCATGGATGATATTGCTTCTAATGTTGTTGATGTGGCAGCCGCCACCGAGATTGATTTCAGCCTGCTTTCTGGCGCAAACGCCACATTCATAGCTGAAATGAACAGTGCGTGGCGGGATAATCCGTCGTCGGTCGATCGGCATTGGGCAGCCTATTTCGATAAGCTTGGCAAAGCGGCTGATTTTGGCGCTGATACCGAAGCTGGGCCAAGCTGGGGTCGGCCGCAAAGCCGTGTTGTTGGCGCGGTTGATGCTGATGCATCGATCAAGGCAGTGGCAAAGGCGCATAAATCGGGAAGCAATATCAATGCTGGCGATATGCGCGCCGCAACTTTGGATTCGCTTCGTGCGGTGATGCTGATCCGAGCCTATCGTATTCGCGGTCATCTTCTGGCAAATCTTGATCCATTGGCGCTTGAAGAAAAGCCACTTCACCCTGAGCTTGATCCGGCAAGCTATGGCTTTGGTGAGGATGATTGGGATCGACCAATCTTCATTGATTATGTATTGGGGCTAGAAACCGCGACATTAACCGAAATCCTTGATCGACTTCGTCAGACCTATTGCGGCACAATTGGTGTTGAATTCATGCATGTTCAGGATCCGGCGCAAAAAGCCTGGATCCAAGAACGCATCGAGGCGATCGGTAATCAAACTGAATTTACGGTTAAAGGCAAGCAAGCTATTTTTCAGCGGCTTGTTGATGCTGATGAGTTTGAGCGTTATCTCCATAAAAAATATACTGGAACAAAACGCTTTGGAATGGATGGTGGTGAGGCTGTAATTCCTGCACTTGAGCAAATTCTAAAACGAGGCAGCCAGCTTGGGTTGAATGAGGCTGTTATAGGTATGGCGCATCGTGGCAGATTAAATGTTCTTCACAATCTTTTGCAAAAACCGTTCCGCGCCATCGTTTCTGAATTTTTAGGAAACCCTGCTAATCCAGAGCAAGCTGGGGGTTCTGGAGATGTTAAGTATCACATGGGCTTCTCTGCTGACCGTGAATTTGACAAGGCTCCAGTTCATCTCTCCATGGCCCCAAATCCATCACACCTTGAAATCATAGACCCGATTGTGGTGGGCAGGGTTCGAGCTAAACAACAACAAAGACCTGGCTCTGACCGAAGGGAAGTCGTGGGTATTTTATTGCATGGAGATGCTGCTTTTGCCGGCCAAGGTGTGGTTGCTGAGACATTCGCATTTTCTGATTTGCGTGGTTATAAAACTGGCGGAACAATCCACATAATAGTCAACAATCAAATTGGTTTTACTACCAGCCCGCATTATTCGCGCTCGTCTCCCTATCCAACCGATGTTGCCAAAATGGTAATGGCGCCAATCTTTCACGTAAATGGAGATGACCCAGAAGCGGTTGTTCATGTTGCCAGAATTGCAACAGAATTTCGTCACGCTTTTGGTAGTGATGTAGTCATTGATATGTTTTGTTACAGGAGGTTTGGTCATAATGAGGGTGATGAACCTATGTTCACCCAACCTCTAATGTATAAAAAAATAAGGGACCACAAATCAGTTAAACAAATCTACGCTGAACAACTTGTTCATGAGGGTGTTTTTACATCTGAAGGCGCCCAAAAAGTTATAGATGATCGCATTGCCTATCTTGACGAAGAGTTTGATGCTGGAACCAGTTATATTTCAAACAAAGCTGACTGGCTTGAGGGAAAATGGGCTGGCATGGTTTCAGCGCATGGCGAAGATAGGCGTGGAGATACAGCGGTTAGCCTAGAGTTGCTCAGCCGTATAGGCAAAACCATGACAACTCCGCCTGAGAGTTTACAATTTAATTCAAAGCTATTACGAATATTAAAAGGCCGGGCTGAAAGCATTAGTTCTGGCCAAAACATTGATTGGGCAACGGCTGAGCACTTGGCTTTTGGCTCATTGTTGCTTGAAGGAAACCCTGTGCGTCTCTCTGGTCAAGATTCGGGACGCGGCACCTTTAGCCAGCGCCACTCCGTTTTTGTAGACCAGGTTACCGAAGAGCGTTACATCCCGCTTGCTAACCTTGACCCAGAACAGGCGATGTTTGAAGTTATTGACTCTCCTCTCTCTGAGGCGTCTGTCATGGGCTTTGAATATGGCTTCTCTCAAGCTGAGCCAAACGCTCTAGTTATGTGGGAGGCTCAGTTTGGCGATTTTGCAAATGGCGCGCAGGTTGTAATCGATCAGTTTATTTCATCAGGCGAAGCCAAATGGCTTCGGATGAGTGGTTTGGTCTTGCTGCTGCCCCATGGTTACGAGGGACAGGGCCCAGAACATTCATCCGCTCGGCTTGAGCGTTATTTGCAGCTTTGTGCAGAGGATAATATGCAGGTAGTCAACTGCACTACCCCAGCGAACCATTTTCATGTTTTGCGCCGTCAGCTTCGGAGAGACTTTAGAAAACCTCTTGTTGCGATGACACCAAAATCCTTATTGCGTCATCGCTCTGCTGTTTCAAGTTTGCGAGATCTAGGTCCAGGCACAACATTTCACCGGTTGCTTGACGAGCGTGACTGTAACGTAAAACATGGTGCAGCTAAACGCATTGTCATGTGTTCAGGCAAAATCTACTATGATTTGGCAGACGCTCGTGACGCTGCAGAAGCGTGGGATATTGAAATTTTGCGTGTTGAGCAATTATATCCATTTCCGTCAAAAACTACTTTTGAGTTGTTATCTAAGACGCCTAATGCTGAAGTTGTATGGTGCCAGGAAGAGCCCAAAAATATGGGTGGGTGGACATTTGTACGTGACTTTATTGAAGATGCAATGCAAGCGGCTGGCATGAAGCAAAGTCGGTTGAAATATGCTGGCCGCCCTGCAGCTGCGTCGCCAGCTACTGGCTCTTTTGCTCGTCATAACCGTGAACAAAATGCACTGGTTGCAGACGCGCTTGGCCCAATGGTGGCCGCATCGCAAAAAACCGGTTTGACAAAGAAATAGATAAAGCCTGTTTTTTTAAAAGCTTTTAGACAAGGTACCGTAGGAGGGTGCTTATAATGTCAATTGAAATTCATGTTCCAACACTTGGCGAATCAGTCAGTGATGCAACGATTGCCCGCTGGATAAAAAAAGCTGGCGACGCGGTCGCTGCAGATGAGCCGATTGTTGAGCTGGAAACGGATAAGGTGACATTGGAAGTGCCGTCACCGGTTGCCGGCAAGCTTGACGAAATCATCGCTGCCGAAGGTAAAACCGTTGAAGTTGGCGCACTTTTGGCGCGAGTTGAAGAAGGCGCGGCAGGTGCTAAACCGGCACCAAAACAAGAGGCACCAAAATCAGCGCCAGCAAAAGCGGCCGATGACACCCCTGCCCCGGCTGTGGCGGCAGCATCTGCGCCAGCGGCAATTGACAGTTCTGACTTGTCCCCCGCAGTGCGGCGGCTGGTTGATGAACATAAACTCAATCCGGCAAATATCGCGGCAACGGGTGTTGGCGGGCGGTTGACCAAGGCCGATGTTTTGGCCGCGATCAATAAGCCGCATGCCGCACCGGCGCAAAGCGTTTTGGCAACGGCAACTGCGCCAACACCTCCACGGGCAATGCCGCGGGCGGTTGATGCGGCGCGTGAAGAGCGTGTTCGCATGTCGAAATTGCGGCAAGTCATTGCCGCACGGCTGAAAGCGGCGCAAAATAGCGCGGCGATGCTAACCACCTTTAACGAGGTGGATATGTCGTCGCTGATGAAATTGCGGGCTGATTATAAAGATGCATTCGAAGCCGCGCATGAAGTCCGGCTTGGCTTTATGGGTGTGTTTGTGCAGGCAGCCATTCAGGCGCTTCGTGAATTTCCAGCGGTAAATGCCGAAATTGATGGCACTGATATTATCTATAAGAATTACTATAATATCGGGGTTGCTGTTGGCACGCCGCAAGGGCTTGTTGTACCCGTCATCAAAGATGCTGGTAAAATGAGTTTGGCCGATACCGAACGGGCAATTTCGGATTTTGGTCTTCGGGCGCGCGATGGCAAAATTGCGCCTGATGATATGGCTGGCGGCACTTTCACCATTTCGAATGGCGGTGTTTACGGGTCAATGATGTCAACGCCGATTTTGAACCCGCCGCAAAGTGGCATTCTTGGCATGCATAAAATCGAAAAGCGCGCTGTTGTGATTGATGACCAGATTGTGATTCGTCCGATGATGTATTTGGCCTTATCATATGACCATCGCATTATTGATGGTCGTGAGGCCGTATCATTTCTGGCACGGATCAAGGAAATGGTTGAAGACCCACGCCGTTTGTTAATGGGCGTCTAGCGGCACGCAATGCAAAACAGCAATGCAAAACTTGCCGGCAAAAAGGAAAAACAGATGCAGAACAACAGCTTTGATCTCATCATTATTGGTGCTGGCCCGGGCGGTTATGTTGGGGCGATTCGCGCGTCCCAGCTTGGTATGAATGTTGCCTGCATCGAAAAACGGCCAACGCTTGGGGGCACTTGTTTGAATGTTGGCTGTATTCCGTCAAAGGCGCTTTTGAATGCGTCCGAGCATTTTGCCAGTGCAGCATCAGGCACGCTTGGCAAATTGGGCATATCGCTTGGATCGGTTGCGCTTGATCTGAAACAGATGATGCAATCGAAAAGTGATATTGTTGACACGCTGACCGGCGGCATTGATTTTCTGTTCAAGAAAAACAAAATCACCCGCCTTGAAGGAAGCGCAACCATCACGGGCGCGGGAAGCGTGACCATTGTCGATGGTAAGGATAAAGGCGATTATAAAGCTGGCAAAATCATGATTGCCACCGGCAGTCACCCATCCAGCCTTCCTGGCATTACCATTGATGAAAAACATATTGTCAGTTCAACCGGCGCTTTGAGTCTTGAAACCTTGCCAAAGAAAATGGTGGTGATTGGTGCAGGCTATATCGGGCTTGAGCTTGGTACGGTTTGGGCTCGCCTTGGTGTCGAGGTTGAAGTCATCGAGTTTTTGCCGCGAATCTTGCCTGGCATGGATGCTGAAATCGCCAAGAAATTTATGACCATTGCCAAAAAGCAGGGCTTGAAATTCCGTCTCAGCACCGCGGTAAAATCGGCCAAAGCTGGAAAAAATGGTGTTAGTCTGACAGTCACCCCGGCCAATGGCGGTGATGAAGAAACCATCAAGGCTGATATAGCGCTTGTTTCGGTTGGGCGGCATCCGGCAACAGACGGGCTTGGGCTTGAAAAGATTGGCGTAACCATGACACCGCGTGGCCGTATTGTGGTTGATGCCCGCTTTGAGACCAGCATCGAAGATATCTATGCCATTGGTGATGTGATTGACGGGCCGATGCTGGCGCATAAGGCCGAAGAAGATGCGGTTGCCGCTGTTGAAATGATGGCTGGTAAGCCGGGTCATGTTGATTATGATCTGGTGCCGGGCATTGTTTATACCGCGCCAGAAATTGCCACTTTAGGAAAATCTGAAGAAGCCTTGACCGAAGCTGGTATTGATTTTGCCAAGGGTGTGTTTCCGTTTTCGGCAAATAGCCGCGCGCGGGCGCAAGGACATAGCGATGGGTTTGTGAAAATTTTGGCCTGTGCGAAAACCGACAAGGTTCTAGGTGTTCATATTATCGGCCATGAGGCTGGAACGGTAATTCATGAATGCGCCACCGCCATGGCCTTTGGTGCTTCTGCCGAAGATATTGCCCGCACCTGTCATGGTCATCCAACTTTGAATGAGGCCGTCAAAGAAGCTGCGCTGGCAGTTGATGGCCGCGCCATTCATATCTAGCTAGTTTTATGCGATTGCCAAGGATGCAATCGGCGGGCACATGCGTTTAGCGTTGCGCGCGTGGATGTGTATCGCGGTGAATCTGGATTAGATGGGTTTCGTCAACATGCGTATAGCGCTGGGTTGTTGAGAGGCTGGCATGGCCAAGCAATTCTTGGATGGCGCGAAGATCGCCACCATTGCCAAGAAGATGCGTTGCAAAGGCATGGCGCAAACTATGCGGCGTGACATGCGATGGCAGATCAAGCTCGACACGCAATCCTTCAAGCAAACGTTGAACCGCGCGGGCGCCAAGTGGCTTGCCGCGGCTGCTGACAAACAAAGGTGCCTGCGCCCCGTCATCAAATGGGCAATCACCAAGATAATCATCAACCGCTTCGCTGGCTGCCTTTAGAACCGGCACATCGCGCATTTTATCGCCCTTGCCGGTAATGGTTAGCCAGTTACCAAGTGGCGCATCTTTACGGCAAAGGCCAAGCGCCTCGGAAATGCGTAATCCGGCACCATAAAGCAGCATCAAAACGGCAAAATCGCGCTTTTTAACCCAATCGGCACCGCGCCGGTTGAAAATGGCCTGAAGCAGGGCATGGGCATCATCGACGGACATTGATTTTGGCACGGCGCGCGGTGGTTGCGGGGCGCGTAACCAGCCAAGGTCGGGAACATCAACAAGCTTGTTACGGCCGCAAAACCGGTAAAAGCTGCGCACCGAGGATACCCGTCTTGCAATTGTTGTTCGCGCAAGCTGGCGTGATGCCATATGCGCTAGCCAGCCTCGAAATATTTGGCGCGATAGCGGCGCATTGGCTGCGTTTGCACCTGCATTAAGATAGCTGGAAAAATCATCAAGATCGCGTTCATAAGCATCAAGCGTGTTTGCCCCATAGCGTTTTTCACTGGCAAGCCAGCGAAGCCATGCTGCCCGATGTGCCGCCGCAATCATTGTGAATTCACCTGCAATTCCAGCCTTGCCGCCAAGGTGACACCAACCATCTCGGCAAGAAGGACAAGAAGGTCACTGCCAAGATCGGGATGAAAACTATTGGCGGTTTTGCCGCCAAGCAATAACAGGCATTGCGAGACCGGATCGGGAAGCCGATCGGGAAGCCGGATAATGGCAAGGCTTTGTGCCGGTTTGATCAGCAGCGTCTGGGCGGCCTCATTTGGCAGCCCCAAAAACAGCCCACAGTTTTCGGTCGCTTGGTCAATCTGGTCAGCTGGATGCACCATCAGCCCCAGATCAACCGCATCCGAAATTGCCGCTTCGGATTCGCTAATCAATTGGCATTGGTTCAGGTCAAAAATCACCGGAAATTCGGTCGCAATCACCTGACACATGCCAGCAAGATCGGTGCTGGCAAGAAGCCCCAATGTAGCGTGATGAAGCCGTGTCCAGCTAAGCATATTTTCGGTGGCCACATGCAAAAGTGATTGATGTGTCTGGCTTAATTTGCGGGCATCTTGCCGCGCCTTGGCGGCAAGTGCCGGAATCAGGTTCACCACTTTATCGTCAATTTTATCATTGGCCCCGATCGGGGTACCCGCTGCAGTGATACAGGCCGCAAGCAGCTCTGGCTGGGTTGCCAGCAATTTCGACATTTCGGCAGGATTGTTGGTCAAAAAGCTGACAACATCTTTGGCGGTGATTGTTTTTTTGGATTTATCGTCTGCCATAATGCTGCCTTTGCTTGGCGTCTTCGATGCGGCAAAACCCGCTTGGATCGCGCCTATAAAATCGATTGGCCAGTTGCCTTCCAGTCTTTGAGAAACGCGTCTAAGCCACTATCGGTTAGTGGGTGATGATAAAGCGCGGTCAAAATCTTTGGCGGCAAAGTCACCACATCGGCGCCCATCAGGGCGGCGTCAACGACATGCTGGGTGCTTCGAACCGAGGCGACCAGAACCTCGGTATCATAATCATAATTTGCATAGATGCTGCAAATCTCCTCGATCAGCCCCATTCCGTCGCGGCCGATATCGTCAAGCCGTCCAACAAAGGGGGAAATGAATTTTGCGCCAGCCTTGGCCGCCAGCAAGGCCTGCCCAGCGGTAAAACATAACGTAACATTGACATCGGTGCCAGCATTGCTAAGCGCGCGGCAGGTCATCAGCCCGTCACGCGTCAATGGCACTTTTACCGTAACATTGGGGGCGATGGCGGCCAGCTTTTGGCCTTCGGTAAGCATTGTTTTGAAATCGGTTGCCGTGACTTCGGCGCTCACTGGCCCATCAACAAGGCTGCAGATTTCAGCAATCGTTTCAAGAATGTTACGTCCTGATTTGGCAATCAAAGATGGATTTGTCGTGATCCCATCAACGAACCCAGTATCGCAAAGCGCGGTGATTTCGCCAATATCGGCACTATCAAGGAAGATTTTCATGTTATTGACCCTGTTTTCACTGGATTGATGTTTTCACTGTATTGATGCTTGCGCTTTTTCAGCGCACCACGCAAGTTTACTTGAAGCAACAGCGCAAATCCACAATCTTAAAATAACCGCCATTCAGCTTGTTGTGATGGTGGATAATTTCACAGGATCCAATGTTTATAAAGATTTATCATGAGTGAACCTCTTGGCATGGTGCCGCAATCGGCGCTTGCCATTGTGGTGGCAGCGCCCGTTGGCGGGATTTATGATTATCTGGCAGGTCCGGCCGTTAGCGCGGTGCGTGGTTCTATTGTCATGGTTCCGTTTGGTGGACGGCATTTACCGGGCATCGTGATGGGCGCGGCGATTGGTGATGTACCGGTGGCCAAGCTTCGGGCGGTTGAAAGCTTGGTGACTTTGCCGCCGCTGTCAGATGCACTTGTTCAATTTATCGAACGCGTTGCCGCTTGGACAATGGCGCCTTTGGGGGCGGTGGTGAAAATGGTGCTTAGCCAGCCAGCCGCCTTTGATCGTCCGCCCCAGCAAAAACGCTATTCGATTGGCGCGCCAGCAGGCGAAACCCGACTTACTACGGCGCGGCAGCATGTTCTTGAATATCTGGCTAAAACCGAGGCGTCCGCTGCGCCCGGTCATCAGGCCACGACGGTCGGAGTAACGGCGGCAATGATTACGGCTGCTTGCGGTGCCAGTCAGGCGGTCATTAATGGCATGGAAACAGCAGGCCTGTTGCAGGTCAAGCTCGTCTCGGCCGATCAACCGCCGCCTTTGCCGCGGCCTGATCTTAATCATGTCACCTTAACATCGGATCAACAGCAAGCCGCCGATCATTTACGCGGCGCGGTTGGCCATGGGTTTCAGACATGCCTTCTTGATGGGGTTACTGGATCGGGCAAGACCGAGGTTTATTTCGAGGCGGTTGCAGCGGCGATTGCCGCCGGCCAGCAGGTTTTGATTCTGCTTCCCGAAATTGTTTTATCAGCGGCATGGCGGGCGCGGTTTACCGCGCGTTTTGGTGTACCGCCAGTGGAATGGCATTCGGATATATCCGCCGCGCAAAAACGCAAATCATGGCGTTTTGTTTTGCAAGCAAGAGCATCGGTTGTGGTTGGCGCGCGATCGGCGCTGTTTTTACCCTTTTCACGGCTTGGGCTGATTATTGTTGATGAAGAGCATGAACATGCTTTTAAACAGGAAGATCAGGTGATTTATCAAGCGCGCGATATGGCGGTTTTGCGCGGCCGATTGGATGATGTGCCGGTGGTGCTGGCAAGCGCGACCCCATCACTGGAAAGCTGGGTGAATGCTGGCAAAACCGGATCGCCGCCACGTTATGATTATCTGGCCTTGCCCAAACGCGTTCATGGCGCCCAGCTTCCGGATATTTCGGCGATTGATCTTCGCGCCACCCAGCCTGAACGCGGACGATGGCTTGCCCCACCGCTTGTTGAGGCAATCGAGTCACGGCTAAAAGCTGGTGAGCAAAGCCTGTTATTCTTGAACCGGCGTGGCTATGCGCCGCTTACCTTATGTGGGGCTTGCGGCACCAAGGTCACATGCCCCAACTGCGACTCATGGATGGTGGCGCATCGGCTGGCAGGCCGTCTGCGCTGTCACCATTGCGGTCATGAATCACGGCCAAGCAATGATTGCAAGTCCTGCGGGGCAAAAGACCAGATGCAGGCTTGTGGCCCCGGGGTTGAACGGCTTGCCGAAGAAGTCTTGATAAGATTTCCCGAAGCGCGTTTTGCGCTGCTGTCGAGCGATACGGTTGGCACGCCAAAAGCGGCCGAGGCGTTTATCCAATCGGTAAGTGACGGCGAAGTCGATATCATTATTGGCACGCAAATGGCCGCCAAGGGGCATCATTTCCCGCATTTGACGCTTGTTGGTGTTGTTGATGCTGATCTTGGGCTTGCTGGCGGTGATTTGCGCGCGGCCGAGCGTACCTTTCAAATGCTGAGTCAGGTTGCTGGGCGTGCCGGACGCGAATCGCGGCCAGGTGCTGCAATGCTGCAAACTTTAGAGCCTGAGAATCCGGTTCTGGTAAGCCTGATTGCCGGTGATCGCGATGCGTTTCTGGCACAAGAGGCGGCCGCGCGGGAGGCCGCCGGAATGCCGCCCTTTGGCCAATTGGCGGCCATTATCATCGCGTCACCACATGAAGACCGGCTTTTTGAGGCAATCCGCCAGCTTGCCGCAACGCGCCCGCATTTTGATTCGGTGCAAATCTATGGGCCCGCGATTGCCCCAATTGGGTTTTTAAAGGGAAAACACCGCGCCAGATTGCTGATTCGCGCCGATAAGAGTGTGAATATTCAGCATATTTTGCAAGGCTGGCTTGGCACAATCAAACTGCCGTCATCGGTACGGATGCAGATCGACATTGACCCCTACAGTTTTCTCTAGGCTTGGTGGTCTTGCTTGCCATAACGAAACATCGCAATTTCATCAAATTTTCATGGCCTGACTGCTTGCCTTTCGGCCATGGCTATGATAGCAACCACCCGTCACAACTGGTCAGGACGCGCAAGCGTGCGACTGCGAGGGCACCCAAAAAATCGAATTTTTTTCAGGATGAGGGATTAGTCGGTGAGTTCAGGCGCTACAGGTCTTGCAGGGCGGTATGCCGGCGCGCTTTATGCGTTGGCTGTCGACAGCAACAAAGTTGATTCCATCCATGATGAGCTTGGCAGCCTTGGCGCCATGCTTGGTAAAAGCCAAGATCTGAAAAAGCTTGTCGAATCACCTATTCTATCGCGCGGCGAACAGCAGGCAGCGATCATCGCAATCATGGAAAAATCTGGCGCTGACGCGCTGACCTTGAAATTTTTAGGCACTTTGGCGGCAAATGGCCGGTTAAGTGCGCTACCCCGCGTCATTCAGGCATTTCAGCAAGAACATGCCCGTCGTCGTGGTCAAGTCTCCGCCGAAGTCATCTCAGCCGTTGCGCTTGATGACAGCCGCAAGGCCGTTGTGGAAAAAACCGTCGCCCGGCTTGCCGGAAGCGACAAATTGTCACTTTCGATGCGTGTAGATCCGTCACTGATTGGCGGTCTTGTTGTGCGTATCGGCTCTCGGATGATTGACACGTCAATCAAAACCAAACTTAGCCGGCTGGAATCAGCCATGAAGGGTGTTGCGTGATGGATATTCGTGCGGCTGAAATTTCAGCGATCCTCAAGGAACAAATTGCCAATTTCGGTAGTGAGGCAGAAATTGCCGAGGTGGGCCGTGTGCTCTCAGTCGGTGACGGTATTGCCCGCGCCCACGGTCTTGACGAAGTACAAGCTGGTGAGATGGTCGAATTTGAAAGCGGCGTCAAAGGCATGGCGCTGAACCTTGAATCCGACAATGTGGGTATCGTTATCTTTGGCGATGACCGCTCGATCCGCGAAGGGGATGTTGTGCGCCGAACAGCGTCGATCGTGGATGCGCCGATTGGCATGGGTCTTCTTGGCCGCGTTGTTGATGCGCTTGGCAATCCGATTGACGGCAAAGACCCGCTAAAAGACACCAAACGCAGCCGCGTTGAAGTCAAAGCCCCCGGCATTATGCCGCGTCAGTCAGTACATGAGCCAATGCAGACTGGCCTGAAAGCGATTGACAGCTTGATCCCTATTGGCCGTGGCCAGCGTGAATTGATCATTGGTGACCGTCAGACCGGTAAAACTGCAATTGCGATTGATACTTTTATCAACCAGAAGGCAGTCAACGATGCGTCTGGCAAGGATGACAGCAAGAAATTGTTTTGCATCTATGTTGCAGTTGGTCAAAAGCGGTCAACCGTTGCCCAGATCGTTCGCTCGCTTGAAGAACAAGGCGCGATGGAATATTCGATTGTGGTTGCCGCAACCGCATCGGATCCAGCACCAATGCAGTTCCTCGCCCCTTATACAGCCGCAGCAATGGGCGAATATTTCCGTGATAACGGCATGCATGCGCTTGTTGTGTTTGACGATTTGTCAAAACAAGCTGTTGCCTATCGCCAGATGAGCCTTTTGCTTCGTCGTCCACCAGGACGTGAGGCCTATCCTGGTGACGTTTTCTATCTCCACTCACGTCTTCTTGAGCGTGCTGCGAAAATGAATGTGGCAAATGGTTCAGGTTCATTGACCGCATTGCCGGTGATTGAAACCCAAGGCGGTGACGTGTCTGCTTTTATTCCAACCAACGTGATTTCGATCACTGATGGTCAGATCTTCCTTGAAACTGAATTGTTCTACAAAGGTATCCGTCCTGCAGTGAACGTCGGTTTGTCAGTGAGCCGTGTTGGTTCAGCCGCGCAGATCAAGGCGATGAAACAGGTTGCCGGTAGCATCAAGCTGGAATTGGCGCAATATCGTGAGATGGCCGCTTTTGCCCAGTTTGCATCAGATATGGACGCATCAACACGGGCATTGCTTGAGCGTGGTGCGCGTCTGACTGAATTGTTGAAGCAGGCACAATATAGCCCAATGCTTGTTGAAGAGCAGGTTGCGGTTATTTTCGCCGGTGTGAAAGGCTATCTTGATAAGATTGCTGTTGCTGATATCGGCCGTTTCGAAGCCGGTCTTCTTGATCATCTTCGCAGCAATAATAAGGATGTTCTTGACAC
This sequence comes from Candidatus Puniceispirillum sp., assembly GCA_028383305.1. GTDB lineage: Bacteria > Pseudomonadota > Alphaproteobacteria > Puniceispirillales > Puniceispirillaceae > UBA3439. Next base: position 145 of record JAOEVD010000026.1, on the reverse strand, counting down.
AATCCGTGATGAAAAAGCGTTGTCAGATGCTACATCTGACAAATTGTCAAAAGCCATTGAGGCATTTGGTAAAAGCTTTTCGTAAGTGGTGGAGGCATTTGTAAGGCTGTCGTACCGCAAAATGGAGTTTGGTAAATGGCATCAT
>JAOEVD010000025.1 GCA_028383305.1 Candidatus Puniceispirillum sp. | reverse complement strand
TGTAGCCTTTTCCATACGCATGACCAACGCCTTTTGTCGTCCACCCTCCTATCTGGTCAATGATATCTGATGGACATTCAACAGCACGAAGCCTATCTCGCATGGAATGACGGAAACTATGAACTACGGCATTATCCTTCAGTCTTGGTTTCATCCATTTATTGAGTGCTGCACTGGCTGAGTTAGCATTACATATCTTGCCATCACAGTAGCGTGGAAAAGCATAGCTACTATCATGCTGTTGGATGCGTTTAGCTGCCCACAGAGATGCTCCAATCAAAGGTATATGCCTCGCACTTCCTTTGGTCTTTAAGCGCCTCCACGAGTGAGGTTGGAGGTTTATATATGGGATAGAAACATCAAGGATGATGTCATCTCTATGCAGCCCTGCGGCCTCTGATAGACGCATCCCAGTGTCACTGATAAGGGCAAGCAGCCAGCGCATCTCATCGTCTATCGCCATACAATCACGTTGGATGCGTCTAATGACATCCATTGGTATTGGTTGCCTTTCCTCTTGCACTTCATCAGGCATATAAATGCTAGAGAATGGATTACGTCCTTCAATACCATGCTCTGCCATAGCCAGATTAATGATGGCTTTAATAGAGCCGAACATCCTCTTGATGGAAGTAACAGCGAGTCCTTTATTCAACAGGACATCACGCAGCTTGCCAGCCTCCGATGAGGCATATTCATTGATTGGCTTGTCACCTAAAACTTCTATTACAATATTAGCATTACGCTGGGCGGCACGAGTAAAGACGAAGTCCTTACCATCACCTTTCAGTTTCAGGTAAAAGACTGTCGCTTCTGACATCAATGGCGCAGTAGCTTTAGTTTGCTGGAACAGCTTGCTTTGCACATTATCCAGCCCCATCGCATCCAGTTGCATATGAAACCACTGGTCGTCTAATCGTTTAGACAGTATTTGGCTTTGCCTTAAGGCATCACGATATTGCCTAGTCTTTAAGGCAAGCACGATGCGAGACTTGGGATAATCATCCAGCAATGCCTTTGGCACACGCCTTGAGAAGTAATAGAAGCCACGTTTGCGATAAAGATGGTGGTTAATTTGGTCTACCATGCGACCTACCCTAATTAGCAGTGAAACAGTTAACTGCTTGAATTAAGGTGATTTACATGGCTGTTTTTCAGGAAAGTGGTGCCCGGGGGCAAGTTCGATGCCTGTCGTAGGCAAGTTCAAGTCTAAAAACTCCTACTATTCAGCTAGTTTATAAGATTATCCCAGCAAACTAAAGCACAAAGCTTGTCTACATCCTTGTCTACAGCCGAGGTTAGAGTTTCAAGAGCCAAGTCTCATCAACATAGCGACTGGAGCCTCCGCCTTCGGACCACGGACCGGGGTTACTGGAGGCGTTTCTCTGTCAGATTTGGACTTGATTGAAGGGGGTGGGGCCTAGATTGGCCGGGCTTGCGCCTTGGGGGCTTTGTTCATTTATCTGGCTTGGCAGGTGCAACAAATGGTAACCTTGCTCGTGCTTTGGTGTCTGCAGCGCCAGCATTTCGGATATACCGGTTTGCGTCATCAGCACGAACGATATTCACGTACGTTGGCTCGCCACCGCTAGAGCTATGCACTTTCAGGCGGCGGCGTTGATCGGCGGCGATCTTGTCATACATAGCCTCTCGACCCCAGTCGGCCGTACAGATTGTCTGCAATTCGGCGGCAATTTTAGCAAAGGCGGGATCATTGATCAGATTATACAATTCAAGCGGATCTGTCTCCAGATCAAATAACAGGCGATCGACTCCCTCTAGATCCATATATTTCATTGACCCGCGCTTTACCATGCGGCTAGGGCCGGTAGAGCCGTCCGCGGCAAATTCGGAAATGGCGATGTCGCGCATATGGTTTGTTTCGCCATGCAATGCTGGCACCAAAGATTGGCCGTCAATCGGGCCAACATAATCATTGAACTTGCCGTCCACGGCAAGATCAAGAAGCGTTGGCATGATGTCAACAAGCGCACAATTTTGCCTTATGCGGCCAGCAGACCAGCGCTTTGGAGCATGAAAAATCAGCGGAATATGCGCCGCCCATTCAAAGAAATGCTGTTTGTACCACATGCCGCGTTCACCCATCATTTCCCCATGATCCGCGGTGAAAATAATAATCGTATCATCCGCCATACCGGTGCGGTTTAATGCGGTCCGAAGCGCCGCAATTTTATCATCGATATAAGAAATCATGCCGTAATAGGCATGTTTGGCAGTGCGCCGATGCGCGTCAGTTACGGTGAACTGGTCGCGTGCCTGGCAATAATGAAGATTGCGGCTGAGATGATCCATCTCGGCAAGGTCTAATGGTGGCACCGCTGGCAAGGGGATATCATCATGGTCATATAAGTCCCAGAATTCTTCCGAAATCACAAATGGCGAATGCGGGTGAGTGAATGAAACAGTCAGCATCCATGGATCGTCAGTTTGTCGACGGGCCAAGTCATAAATCGCCTGTACCCCGTGATAGGCGACTTCGTCATCATAATCCATTTGCAGGGTGCGGATGCACGAACCGCTCTCGATAACTGGCGCCATTGTCAGATTGGTGGGTCGGTAGTTGCGCCCTTTTGACCAATCCACTGTCCAAGCAAAATTTGCCGGATAAATTTCTGTTGTATGGCGTTTGTGATAGCCATGAAGCTGATCGGCACCCACGAAATGCATTTTTCCGGCAAGTTCGACCTGATAATCAAGATCACGCAGATAATGGGCAAAGGTTGGAATCGACGCCATAAATTCTGAAGCGTTATCATACATGGCAATTGAAAAGGGCAAACGTCCCGCGTGAAGCGAGGCACGCGATGGCCCACACATCGGTAAATTGCAATAGGCGTTCTCGAAAACAACACCCTCATCAGCAAGAGCATCAATCGCCGGTGCCTTTACAATTTTGTCACCATAGGGCGAGAGCGCCGGTGCGGCCAGCTGGTCGGCCATGATAAATAAAAAGTTCGGTCGCATATAGATTTCAATTTATAACTGCGTTTGGAAATTAACGAAAAATGGGGCAAAGATAATAACATCTTCACCCCTTGCTTTGCTATTCGATGCGAAGCCCCATTTTCTTCAGGGCCTTGTCATAGGCTTTATATTGCGCCTCAACATAAGCCTTTGTGTCGGCAGGAGAGCGAATATCAACAATATTACCAAGGCTTTTGGTCATCTTGTTCCAGCCCCGATCACCTTTCAGCTTTTGTAGTGTGTCCGTCCATTTCGTGACCACGGCATCGGGCAGTCCGGGCGGGCCATAGATTGCTGACCAGCCAATCACCATCTCAATGTTTTGATAGCCGACTTCACGCGCGGTTGGAACATTTGCGATAATCTTTTGACGTTCAGGCGTTGTGACGACCAGAGGAATAAGCTGGCCAGCCTCAATCTTCCCGGAAACGGCTGAAAGGTTCTGGAAAGAAAAATCAACTTGTCCAGACACAACAGCGGCGGCGGCCTTGCCACCACCCTTGAACGGAACATGGATCAATTTTTCAAAATCAGCATTCATAGCATCGGCCATCACGGCAACGCCGGTATGCAAAAGCGTACCGACACCAGCGCTGCTATATGACATTTCTTCGCCATTTTTGATCTTTTTCTCAAAGTCCGAAAATGACTTCAGGCCGCTTTGTGGGCTTAACACCAGAACAAAAGGGTTCACCTCAATCAATCCCAAGATGGTAAAATCGTCCCACTTGTATGGAATTGTCTTGTTCATTGCCGGAACACCCATTTGGCTGCCAACACGCGCTGACAGTAACGTATATCCATCCGCTTTCGCATTTTTCACAAAATTTGAGCCGACAACACCAGCAGCGCCGGTTTTGTTAACCGCCAGAACCGGTTGGTTCAAATAAGCTGGTGCCGACCCCGCGACCAGACGCGCCGAAAGATCAGACGCGCCACCAGGCCCATAGGGAACAACGATTGTTATGGGGCGGCTTGGATAGTCTGATGCTTGAACGGCATAAGATGAAACCACCGCAGTTAAACTAGTGACAGCAATCGCCACAGTGCGCAAAAATCTTCTCATTTTCTTCCCCTATTCGAAAAAATTAAAGGTTTATTTTTCTATTCTGAATAATTGTTGACACAGGGATAAAAGATTTTCAATAGTTAATTACATTATGTAAATAAGAGAAACTCATAGACATGACCGCGTCAATAATACAAGAAAATCGGCCAGTAACTGATATTCGCAAGGAGAATATCCGCAATATTTTGATGCTATTGCGTCAAAAAAATTTGGTATCGCGGCAGGATTTATGTCGGCATGTTGGCCTTACGGGGGCTGGTTTATCGCGCAATATTCAAGAGTTGCTAAATGCCGGATTGGTTATTGAAGAGATTGAATCACCGGTGAAAGGCCGACTTGGGCGGCGGCGATCCCTATTGAGGTTGAATCCCGATGGTGCTTATGCGGTCGGTATCACCATCGCGGCAAACCGCAAGTCGGTCGCGTTGATGAATGCCGTTGGCTATATTATGGCTGAACAAGAATTGCCGGATCTCGATTTGGCCGATCCGGTGGTGGCGCTTGATGCGATTGCTGACGCCAGTCATGCGATGGTCGCCAAATTAGGGATTGATAGTCATCGTGTTCTTGGCGCGGGCGTTGTATTCGGTGTGCCGGATAGTGTTGTTATGCGGGTGAGCGAAAACATAACATCACCCACTTTGGGGTGGAAAGACACACCGGTTGTTGAGCGATTGCGATCAGCGCTGAATTTACCGGTTAAAATCGTGCCGCGTGCGCGCGCCCTGCTACAGGTTGAAATTGAAAATTTCCAAAATATCAAATCTGGTCAGGCGTTCTTGCTTATTAACTGTGGTGTTGGTCTGGGGTCGGCATTTCAGGTGTTTGATCAAACGCATTGGCAAGCCATCCCGCCAACGGTTCAAATATCGCATATTGCTCTGACAGGTGACTCAACCCCGTGCAAATGTGGCCGGACGGGCTGTCTTGAGCAAACCGCCGGTGGGGCTGGTGTGGTGCGTCACTTCATTGGCGATGAATGGAAGAACAACCATGACTTTAATGAAGCCAGCAGATATCTGGAACAGGTTTTCAGTGCCGCTGCGGCGGGTGATAACGCCGCAAAAGACGCTTTTTTCAAAACCGGTAAACGCTTTGCCCGCGGTATTGATATTGCCCATGCGTTGTTACAGCCCGATCATATCTTTGTTGCTGGCGAAGTTGGCCGACAGGCTGATTTCGTGCGTGGTATCTGGGCTGGGCTTGCTGAAACAAACACCAAGGTTACGCCAACTGAGCTGTCAATTTGCGATACGCGAAGTGCCTATGCTTCCGGCCTGTTTGCGCTTGATGAGTTTTTGTTCACCGACAGCCTAGAGCTTAGCTTTCTACAATCCTTGTCGCGGGAGGCGTCATGAACAGAAACTTTGTGTCTGGATTGATTATGCTGGCGATTGGCGTGTCGCTGGTTTTCATTCTCATTCCGATGGGCATTGATACACCAAAAAAGGTGCGCTATGCGGCGCTGTCGCCAAATTATTACCCTTATATTGTTGCGATTGTTTTATCTGCTATTGGTGGCGCGATTATCGTCAGAAGCCGTAACTTTCAGCCCGATGATGACAGCCCGCAAGCGCATCCCGACGCGGCCCGGCGTATCTGTTTATTTTTGCTGCTGCTCGGTCTTTATGCTGGGGCGTTGAACCTGCTTGGGTTTGTCGTTGCCAGTATGCTGGCGCTTGTCGGCAGTCTGCTGCTTGCCGGTGAGCGACGGGCAACTATCATTATTCCGGTGGCAGCTTTGCTGCCGGTTGTTCTTTATTTATTCTTTTACAAGATCGCCAATATACCAATTCCACTTGGCATAGCGGCGCCATTGCTTGAGGGGCTTTAACCGATGATCGAAATCCTGCAACAAGCTCTGTTTATCTTTGCTACATGGCAGAATGTGTTGCTTCTCGCGCTGGGTGTTTTTATCGGAACCTTTGTTGGCGCGGTGCCGGGCATGACAACACCAATGGCCGTGGCGCTGACCTTGCCATTTACCTTCACGCTTAGCCCTGTAAGTGGCATTTTATTGTTGCTTGGTGTTTATAAGGGGGGGATTTATGGCGGTTCAATCACCGCTATTTTGATCAATGCACCCGGCACGCCAGCAGCATCTTGTACGGTTCTGGACGGCTATCCTCTTGCGCGTCGAGGCGAGGCGCGGCGTGCGTTGGATATTGCGCTTTATGCGTCATGTATTGCCGATTTCATGTCCAATCTTGCGCTTATTCTATGCGCCGGATTTCTTGCAAGCCTAGCGTTGGCATTTGGTTCGCCTGAAGTGTTCACGCTCATTCTGTTTTCCCTGACAATCATCGCCAGCGTTTCCGGTGATCAGCTTTTAAAAGGTCTCGGCTCTGCGGCATTTGGTTTGATTCTGGCGATTGTTGGCCTTGATCTGGTCTATGGCACAAACAGATTTATTTTTGGTGAGGTTGAGCTGATGAGCGGGCTGAACTTCATACCGGTATTGATCGGCCTATTTGCTTTGCCGGAGATTATTGCCTTTTACGGACGTGTTGAGGTTGCGCGCGAGCATAACCCGCTTGCTGGCAGAGGTGCCGGTCTCGGTGATCTTCGGAAAACCTTGAAGACAATTATTCGCGGCAGTGCCATTGGTGTTATTTTGGGCGCGATTCCGGGAATTGGTGGCGCGCCTGCGGCGTTTCTAAGCTATTCGGAAGCCAAGCGAACGTCAAAAAATGGTGATAATTTTGGTAATGGCGAAATTGAAGGTGTGGCGGCGGCGGAAAGTGGCAATAACGGCACGGCTGGTGCCACGCTGATCCCGCTTCTTGCCCTCGGCATTCCGGGAGACATTACCACAGCCATTATTCTTGGTGCTTTTATGATTCATGGTCTGCGACCTGGGCCATTATTGTTTCAAGATAATCTGTCGCTGATTTACGCATTGTTCATCGGGATTATGCTCAGCTCGCTTTATCTATTCGCGATTGGCAAGTTTTCCATCCGGCTTATCAGCCGCATTGCCGATATTCCACATCGTATTTTATTTCCGATTGTTTTAACGCTTTGTGTATTTGGTGCCTATGCGGTGAATAACACCGTTTTTGATATTGGCGTGATGTTCGTGATGGGGTTGTTTGGCTTTATGATGCTAAAGCTAAAAATTCCTGCCGCTCCGTTTTTGATCGCCTTTATTCTTGGCCCCATGCTGGAAGATAATTTCAGGCAGTCATTGCTGATGTCGCGGGGCAGTTGGTCGATCTTTTTTTCAAGCCCTATTTGCTGGTTTTTCTGGTTACTAATCGTTGTGTTCGTGTTTGTTCTGGTGAGACGAGGTCTCAGTATTAAATTAGCCGATTAGTGGAGGAGTCCGATGGCCGTACCCAATATGATTGATAGTCCTGCTGCTTGGTATGGCAGGGACATGGCAAATGATCCAGCCGCATGGATTTATAGTTTGACGCCAGCCGATATCGAGGAACTTGAAGCCGCGGCGCGGTCATTCAAAGATAGCGGTCTGCCCCTTGGGCTGATTTCCAGAGCGTTGTTTCCACTGACAGAATTCGGTGATTTTTTGCGCCAATTACAGACTGATTTGCGCAAAGGTAGCGGCTTCAAGCTGATTCGTGGTTTGCCGGTAAGCCGCTATAGTGCCGAGGTTTACGCAACGATATTCTGCGGCATCGGTAGCCATCTTGGATCGGCCAGATCGCAAAATGCCGCTGGCCATCTTTTGGGCCATGTTCGTGACATTGGCGCTGATGTCAATAATCCGAATACCCGCATTTATCAAACAACAGCGCGTCAAAGCTTTCATACTGACAGTTGCGATGTCGTTGGCCTTTTATGCCTGAAGGAAGCAAAAGAGGGTGGCGACTCGATGCTGGCCTCAAGTGTTACCGCCTATAATGAAATTGCCAAGCGCCGCCCAGATTTGGTGCCTGCCTTATTTGAACCTGTTGCGACTGATCGCCGGGGTGAAGTGCCTGAAGGGCAGGATCCGTTTTTTATGATCCCTGTTTTCACATGGCATGAGGGATATCTGACCTGCCTATATCAACGTAATTACATCAATTCGGCCCAGCGATTTGATCAGGCACCAAAATTAACGCCGCAGCAAAAACAAGCCCTCGATCTGCTTGACGAAATCGTCAATGATCCAGCGATTCACCTTGAAATGCGGTTAAGACCCGGAGATATGCAGTTTGTTTACAATCATAGCCTTTTGCATGACCGAACCGGTTTTGTCGATTGGCCAGACCCGGAAGAGCGGCGACATTTATTGCGCTTATGGCTTGCCTTGCCAGACGATCGGCCGCTTCCTCCCAGCTTTAAGCAAAGATATGGAAACATTACGATTGGCGACCGTGGCGGCGTGATTACCAGTGAGACGGTTCTTCATGTGCCAATTGATGTTTAAAGATGGAGAGAGTTTACATGCCTGCGCAAAATGACAAGGCTGCCTTTAAATTTGCAGTGATTACCGATACGCATATCAGATCGCCACTCGGCGATCAGTCATCGCCCTATGCGGTGAATGAAAAGGCAAATGGCCGGGCAAGGTTTGCCGTGCATTTGCTGCAACAGCTTGAGCATGAATTTGTTGTTCATCTTGGGGATATGGTTCATCCCTTGCCGCATATGGACGCTTACCAAGCGGCGGCTGACGAGGCGCATCGTATTTTTCGCCCCTTGACGCCAGATTTGTATTTTGTTCCGGGCAACCATGATTCTGGCGACAAGAAATCTGATGTATCCCCTGCAGGTGCTGCCAATGCACAATCGGTCGCAAGCTATGAAGCGGCGTTTGCCAGAAGCCATTATTGCTTTGAGCATCAAGATATTCTTTTCATCATTATCAACTCGTCGCTGATTAATGGCGAGACCGGTGAAGAGGAAAGCCAGCGTGCGTGGCTTTTAGAAACGATCGCGCAAGCCAAAGGCAAGCGCATGTTTCTGTTTTCGCATTACCCCCCATTTATTTGTTACCCCGATGAGGCCGCGCATTACGACAATTACGCCGAGCCAGGTCGTCACTGGCTTTTAGATCTGGCTGCTGATGCCGGTATCGAAGCTATTATTTCTGGCCATGTGCATCATTTTTTCATCAATCACTATCGCGGCGTCACGCTTTATTGCCTACCGGCGACAAGCTTTACACGGCAGGATTTTTCAGTCTTGTTTCGCGGGCCAGCACCAGCTGAATTCGGCCGTGACGATCGTTCTAAATTTGGCGTCACGCTGTTTCATGTTGATCCTCGGGGGCATCATATCGAATGGGTGCCAACCGATGGAACCGAACAGGAACCGGCTGAACCTGATCCGGCTTTGCCAAAACCCTATCTAAAGATACCGCGCTTGATCCCATCATTGCGGCATAGCTGGTATCACGCCAGCGCCCTGCCAGCAAATGGGCCGATGGAAGAATTCAGCCGCAAATTTGCGCGTAATGACTATCCGATTCTTCGCCTGCTTCAGTTCGGTGTCGAAACTGTCCGCGTGCCGCTGGCCGATCTCTTGTCCGAATCTGGCGCAGACCGAATGAATTTGCTGCACCGGCTCGGTCTGCGTTTTGTCGTATTTACCGATAGCGTCCCTGACCATGCATCACTTTTGGCTCTGCAATCGTTTCGTTCGGCGATCCATGCTGTTGAAATTGTCAGCCTGACTCCTGCCGCTGTTGATGTTGCCGCATTGGCAGACCGGCATATCCCAATATGGCTATCAAAGATTACAACCTCAGCCGATCAGACGGATCAAAGCAAACCATTTGCCCATACCGTTACAACGGGCTGTCTTCCGGGTGAAATGAAGGATATTGCTGGTCAATTTGCGCGATCGGCGGCGGTAAATGACCTGACGCTTGTCGTTCAATGCCCGTGGGCAGGTGAGGCAATGCCCGATAAAATCGAATCTATCATTGATCAATGGCAAGACCTGCCGCATAACCGGTTGAAACTGGCGCTGAACATTCGGTTTGCAGCGACAAATCCGGCCGAGTCAAACAATGAGGCTATGCAGATTGCGCAAACCATTATGGCGGCAAATAAATGTGCGTCCGAATCGCCAGATATCACCTTTGTCTTGGATACATTTGAGAGTTTTGACAGAGGGTATCACCCACGCCTTGGGCTGATTGATACGTTATCTAACATTCCTGACTGGTTTCCAAGACAGGTTTAGGCCTGTCTTTTAACAAGTGCCGGATTTACAATGGCTCTGGAACAAATATGGTCATTTGATGCATCACTAGCTTTTGCCAATGGATATTAGCGATAATTAGAGCTAACACCAGTTCAGCAGGTTTGGCCATAGGATCGCGGTCCGAGACGCTTAGATCGTGGATCTGGATCCTTGGAACACGAATTTTTAGTAGACGCGAATTACCCATTAAATATTTTTTAATTTGGTATCCAATAAACTTGCGTTACTTGGATAAGGCACCGAGGAAAGCTCTATTGTTTTGTGGTATAATGACACCTCAGGATCGGGGGTGTTTTCATGCTGACAAAAGACAATGTGGCCATCGGCATCGAGTGGAGGTTTGGGCCTGATTGGCCTGGGCAGCGATGCGGGGCGAAGACACGGCGGGGCACCGCGTGTCAGCGTCCTGCGAACAAGAAGAATGGCCGCTGCCGACTACATGGCGGTGCTAGCACTGGCGCACGGACCGAGGAGGGTTTGGCCCGGATCTCGGCGGCAAACCTTCGTCATGGTAAATTCACCAAGGACAAGCTTGAGAAACGGCGTGGGAACGCTGCCAAGGGACAGGAGATCCTTGCGGAGCTTCGCCAGATGGAGCGTGAGTTGATCGCTGGTGGCCTGCTCGACAAGCACTGGCGGGATAGCTTCCCGTCATAGACGCTTGAACTCGATGTAGGTGCATCGGCCTTGTTTGGCATCCAGAAGGATACCGGGGCACTCACGCCTGATTTTGGCTATTACGCGTGACCGAGTGTCCTTATCGGTGATGCCAGCACACTCCCAATGCTTTCTAGTGAGCTTAATCCTGGGGCTATCTTCGATGTCAACAAACGCTCTTGCAATAAGTATCAGTCGCGACGTGGCATCGGGAATATGGCTGAGCATCCATAAGAAGGTGATTGGCCCTTTCAGGAATAGCCGGTCCTGCGCTTTCTGACGGGCAACTTGTCGCTGCTGCGAGGCAGAACTGAGGTGCTCTTTGATTTCCTCTGCCATCATGACACCTCCTTACCAAGGCGGGACTGGATGAACGACCACATGTCGGTGCCACGCCCATCAATATAGCGATCCGGGCAGCGCACGATCTCGGCATCGACACGGCATTGTCTGCCGAGGCCCAACACCCACTCGCTGGCCTTTTGCATAAGGCTAGTAGCGTGCCTGACATGATCCTCAATTGCGTTCAGTGGTGCTTCAATCAGGATGGCGTCATGCACAGGTGCACATATGCGAATGCCTTCTTCCTCCAGCGCAATGCATGCCAAGCGGAGCATCTCAGCACCATTTGCCTGCATGGGCCAGTTGAGGAAGGTGTTCTCTTTAACATCCCGTCCTTTGCCTGCACGGATCTTCCAGCCAAAGACAGTATGAAGCTCTATCCCTGCGAGGCCGGCATTGACGTTCCGCTCTGCCCACTTCCAGAAGGTGTGATATACATCCTTGTGGCGCTGCAGGAGGTCTTCGGCCTCAAGAACATGCAGACTGGCTATTTACTCTAAATATTGAGTGGGATGAAAAAAGTAACTCATGGGAGTTCAAAGAAAATGAGCACATCTCAGAGGATATAATATGGCTAAAAGAGACTTCAAACCCTAAAGACTGCCTCGAGACGATCTTCAGTCAATTAGATTTCTACGAGCACCTTTATGAAAATGAAATAACTTCGGCAGCGTTCATGGAACAGTTACCGAATGAGTACAAACTTTACTACAAACCTTACCATGATGAGTTTGTTGCCAGGGGCAACTTTTTGTAAAAACTATTGATGACTGCAGGGATAATTAAGACAATGGATTACGCAAAGATTCTGATTTCCATAGAAAGAATGGCAGCCTCATGAACAAGCCGAAGCACCTACTTCATAAAATCCGTGACAACGATGATGGTCATTACGAAAAGATAGGGTCTGCCTTGATGATGGTTTGGGATGATTCCATTGAGGCAGGTTCCACCGTGAAGCGTGTCACTGATTATCACCAGTCACTATTGTACGACTTTCGAACCACAGTGATGAAACACATCGAAGGTTCCGACCTTCTTGAAGACTGGCAACTACTGACTGAAGATCAAAAGTTCGGGTGTTTTGATCTCATCGTAAAGGATTTTCTTGTTGAACATGCTCTCAGCCTACAGACCGGCAACGATCGAGCGAAGACTGGTAGGCAATATCGTTAGAGGTCAAATGTTATACTTGAAGATAATAATGTGGGTGATTTTAGGCGTTATCTTGGCTTATTTCATCTAAGACGAAAAAAAGGCCAGAGGTTACCTCTGACCCATAGCTAACGTATGTCCCAAGTTTTATTCGTGTTCACCACCATTCGCTCGGCCAAGGCCACCATAATGGACTGGATGACGCTTTGCTGTCTCAAACACACCCACAGTGACAAAAATACCAGCAAGCAGAATTGCGTGGACAGCTGCGCTGATACCAAAAACCACAATAGAACCCAGCCACATTGAGAAAACGATGCACCACATCCACGCGAGCATTTGCATGACGAGGTGACGTGTGGTGGTGTCTGGTATGTTAGACAGAGGATTGTGGCGACTGTCCATCACTAGATTATAAAGTCTGATCATTGTAATCCTCCGTCCGTTTTGTATTTCGGATAACACTCGTTCGATTTTGAGAAATGGTATGAGCAACACGAATGTGAAGTTAATCAAAATACGGGGCATTCCATCTCTCCATTTAACTGCAACACTTTGACACTACAGCTTCTTTTTTGGAGAAATATAGGGCACTTTTTTGAAATAAATTTTGCTAAATTCACAAATATAGAAGTTAAAGTGTTTTCAACCAGGTGGATGATTGTTTAGCTTAAAAGCTGGATTGTTGCATCTCCAACTGTACTTGTTGGCGCGCGATTGACACGACGTCTCGTTGGTAAATTAGTTGCAGATGCAACCAGATGGCGGGCTGCTAAAGACTTAGCATCAGGTAGACAAAAAACTGGTTCCATACTCCAAAAAGCCAACCCCCGTACCCACCGAAACCTCACGACTTCAGAAAAGGGGACTAAAGGGTCGAGTTATTGTTGTTGATTTCAAAACAAGCAAAGAACAACTCTGTATTCTGCCGCTTGATGGTGGTAATCCATAACGACGATCCCATAGCTCAATTGGATAGAGCATCTGTCTTCGAAACAGAAGGTTGGGCGTTCGAGTCGCTCTGGGACCACCACCCCTAATCATATAACCACTCTTCAAACAACCTCCGCATCCTAGCTGACGGAAGATAGAGGGTGATTGGTTCTTCCTTTCTTACCCTAGACCGCCATACCCACTGTATTAGTTCAGTAAGAGCATAGGCGTCATTAAAGGCTCTTGAGCTGTCACCAAGCCACCTTGCTATCACTGGGTGTATATTCTGGTCATATAGGTAAATAAGATGAGAACAATGAATGAAGTCATTGGTACCTCTCGTGGTATTTGCGATCCAGTTGGCATCCTTAAGTCTTGAGTTTTTCGCAAAGACTCCAGGCTTAGGCTGGTTGTCGTTACTTGCTTTCAGCCAAGCACCCTTCTTACATGTTATTAGGACGTTGTTGATGTCAACATCTACCAGCTTTCTCTCCTTTAAGTTCTTTAGTGAACGGGCTACCTTTGTCGAATAAGACGGTGACGACATCCCTTTCACCTGCCCTGTGTAACTGAAGTTAGTCTTAGACAAAGCTCCAATGTCCGCAATGGTAATCAACTTAGCTGCCTTGGCTCTAAAACCTTCTTCAAGTTGATTGTCGTTGCTAACTTCAAAGGGAAGCCCAAATTTACGAAGGTAGGCCAGCAGCACAGAGCCTTCAGCCTTGTAAGTCAGCACAGTTACTGAAGTACCGGCAGTTAAGATGCACTGAGGCAAAGCCCAGATGAACATTTCTCCGTCTTGAAGGTAAAGACAACCAGTCTCAGCTTGCTTTAGTATCTTTGGGCTGAGGGTGTCTGAGACTTGCTCTTGGTTTTGTCTCCACTTTTGTGTTGGTCTAACTAAGCCTGTTCCGACATCCACATCCATATAGCCAGCATCAGCGTAAAACTCTTGGATAGAGGTCCTAGATTTAGACGTTACTGATTTTACAACATCTGGAACCTCATCAATGATTATGTCGTAATCATCTAAGAGACCAGCTTTGACTATAGGAACCAGTCTTTCGTACATCTTATGGGTGGTCGCTATGTTGTTACCAAGTAAAAGCTGGGACTCTAGACTGCTGGTCTTTGTTCCTTCTTCATTGTCATTAGCGTGAGGTTGGAAAAACTTGATGCCCTTTGAGGCTTCGATAACGCGGTCAACTTCAGACAACAAAGGTAGGATGACGAGGTACTTTCGGTCTTCCTTGAAGTTTTCAATCATTCTTGTCGTTTTGCCACTACCGCACGGGTAGTCGATGATCTTAATTTCTTTGTTCATGTTTGTTTATTCCCCTTGTTTCAGACAAAAGAAAACCCTGAGGCACCTAATGCGCCTCAAGGCTGTTTTTAGTCATTGATTTTAAACGATTATTCTACCTGCCCCTTAAAGAAAAGACTACAGTCTAACTGCGGGGTTTGGTCTATAAGTTGTGGGATGTTTTGGTCGTTGGAAACCCGATGCCACTGAACTACCAGCCTTGGCTTATCCAAAGAAGTTGGTTAACCATGGAGCATCAATCAAGACAGTACGACGGCTATTACCTGTGTGTACCATCCCGCAGTTGCAGTAGTTATACCATAGGTGTCGGGACTCATTTATGACCCGAAGCGTGTAGGTATCTTAGGTGGTCCCGCTCATTATTAGACGAAAAGCTTTCCCACCACCTCTCATTATAAAAATGAAGGGGCAGGACAACTCAAGCTATCCTTAATCTATCTAAGAACCTAGATAGCCCAGCGCAGTCACTGCTGCAGCTACAGCAGCTAACGCAAGCCACTTCCATCCTTTGGTTCGTCTGGTCTTTTTGTAGCTTGGGGAACTGAAGGAATTGCCCAGGAATAGGCTGTTTTGGTCTTTCATTATGTCTGCCTTTTGCTATCGGAGGCTAAGTGGCGAACTCCGTCTTTACACCCCGATTTTAAACACAATGTAATGACCCCATCCAGACAATTTTCAGACAAACCGTCAGATACTTTGGTGTCACCCATACTCGAGTGGTGCTGGTCTCTAAGGTGTCCCCGCTCATGTCTGAGCGAATTTGGAGGTGTATCACTCCCTTAAACATGAGACCCACGCGATCGACTTTGGTCACACGCCGGTCACACCTCAGTCACACAGACTTTGACAAAACGGCATGAAACAGTAGAATCGACAGAAATCACACTGAAGTGATGACTGACGAAGGCTATTGATTTCCTTGAGAAAAAGTGGTGCCCGGGGGCGGACTCGAACCACCGACACGCGGATTTTCAGTCCGCTGCTCTACCAACTGAGCTACCCGGGCATCTTTACGGCCACGAAGGGAGCCGCCTTGACAATCGGGCGCGAACCAAATAGCGACCTATATTTCTAGATAGCTGCCGCGCCACACGCCTGATATAACGGCTTGACCTGCCGCTGTCCAGCCTGAATTCACCTAAAAAATCACAGCTTGTTTTACCAACAGTGCTGGTAGCGAACTAGCGGTCATCCTCATCTTGTATTGGGGCCATATCACCAGCAAGAAGCGCCTCGATAATCGTATCATCCGCCGCATCAACCGCCGGAATCGCATATTTCCCCTGAAACCAATTACCAAGGTCAACATCGGCACAGCGCGACGAGCAAAAGGGACGCGCCTTGGAATCGGCTGGCGCACCGCAGGTTGGGCATTTTGGCAGTGGTTTTGCCGCAGATTCCGCCGTTTCTGATTGTTGATTTTGCTTTATGTCACTCATCATCTATCGCCATTATTCCAGAATATGCGCCGTTTGATTATGCGTGTCATCTGTCCAGACAACAAGCTGAAGCTGTCTGTCAAGCTCGTCAAGGGCAGGCCTGCCCGGCCCCTCAAGCCAACTGGCCATGACTTGACTAACCGCCAGCGTGACCGGTTGAAAGGCCGGTTGCGCCATAACAAGCCGCAAACCCGCAAGCGCGTCCTGGGCTGGTTGATCCTGCATGACCGCATCAAGCGCCATCTCGCCATGTGCGATTTGCAATTCTAACAAGCCACCGCGGGTCATGCCAAGAAAATCTGGCTGGCGCGGGTCATTGGCAAGCGCATCCTGCAATGCCTTGCGAAATTTTTTACCCTTTGGAATTGCCATGCGCGGTACATCAATCAACACCGGCCCCGACATTGCACGAAGCCGGATTTGCCGCGCAATTTCGCTGGCCGCTTCATCAAACAGCCGGTCAAAATCCGTGACCCCATTGCTGTCCAGATCAATCGAACAGAGCGCATGGCTTTGCTCGCACCACAAATGCCCACCACAGGTAAGTGGGGTCTTTGGCAAAATGGCCGCGGCAATAGCATCGTCAAGCAGGCTAGACATCGCGGCCACATCCACCGGATCATCCAGAACCGTCACATCACCGACAAGCCGCTTTGCGCGTGTCAAAAGACCACCGCCATCAAAGATAATGCCTGTTTGGTTTTTTGGCAGATCGCTGGCAGTTTTCTGCCACATGCCAACAAGGCGCGAAACCTCACTGGCAAAATCGGGCAAATTCAACCCGTTTCGGCGCAAAATCACACCAAACCCAGTCGGCAATTCAGCCATTGCTTCGGCTGCCAAACGTGCCTTTAACGCGGCGCGTTGTTCAACTGGAATCCGGCTTGATAGCCCAGTCACCGCTGCGCCTTCGGGAAGGCCGATAAGCAGGATCATGCAGGCGCTTGCCAATCGGGCGCCAATCATTGCTTGCCACGGCTTGCCATGACGCGGCGCGGCGGTAATGGTCACTGGCAAAACCGCACCAGCAGTGGCCATTGCCGCATCCCCCTTGCGTAGCCTAACACTGACCTGCACGCCATCGTCAAGACGGCCGGTGGCACGATTCTGGTTGAAGAAAACACGCTCGATGCGGATATGATGAACACTGCCAATCAAATTTGGGCGATGAAGCGGATCGAACCACACATCTAAAAGCTGATCATCCTTGCCGAAAAACCCCAGCCTTGTTTGGCCAGGGGCGATCTCATGAAATAATTTTGCGACGGCAAGCTTGTGCATGGCGGGCGGCATCATGCAGAGGGCGGGGTTTGACTTGGCAGTTGGTCGGCGCCGCGCCAGCCAGCCGCATCAAGCATCGCCGCGACATCATAAAGGCTGAAACCAACAATATTCGAATAGCTGCCATCAATCGCGCGAACAAACCGTGCCGCCAGCCCTTGAATGGCATAACCGCCAGCCTTGCCCTGCCAATCGCCCCAATCGATATATTGATCAATATCCAGTGCCGAAAGCCGCCGGAAACGGACATGGCTTGTCAACAGCCGGTGACGCAGACTGCCATCCGGTAAACATAACGCAATCCCACCATAGACACGGTGTCGCCGACCCGACAGAATTGACAGGCAATCACGCGCCTGCTGTTCGGTTTCGGCCTTTGGCAAAATCCGCCGCCCAGCCGCTACAACAGTATCACCAGCCAGAATAAAGGCACCCGCCCGCGCGCCTGCTAGCTGATTGGCGACAAGCAATGCCTTTTCGCACGCCATGCGCAGCGCGTAATCATTCGGGCGTTCTTGATGATGCGGCGTTTCATCACTATCAGCCGGCAAAATTTGATCGGGGATAATGTGAATTTGCCCAAGCAAATCCAGCCGCCGCGGTGATGCCGAGGCCAGAACAAGCTGGTGGGGATTTTGGGGATTTTGCTTTGGCACGCCGACTTGCACTCCTGCTCGTTCGCGTTAAAGCATCATAGCCGCTTCGCAAGCCGAAAGGGCCACACCATATGGCGTGGCGGCTGTGTTTATTTAAACCGAAAGGTAATCCTGCCTTTGCTGAGGTCATACGGCGTCATCTCAACATTGACGCGGTCCCCAGCAAGCACCCGAATGCGGTTTTTTCTCATCTTGCCACTAGTATGAGCAAGCACTTCGTGATCATTGTCGAGTTTAACGCGAAACATCGCATTTGGCAGCAGTTCTGCTACCGTTCCTGAAAACTCGATTACGCCTTCCTTGGCCATGTTAGCCTTTCCATCAAATGAAATTGAGCCATAGACATGCGCAAATTCGGCAAAAAGGTCAAGTTTTTACTGCGACTGGCTTATTTAAGTATTTTTCCAGCTTTGATTGAATATCGTCACGCACATGCCGATAGGCGCGCAAACGTTCGTCGCGTGATCCGGTTAGTTCAGCCAGATTATCAACTGGCCAATACATCGTTTCACAATCTATGCTTTGCGTCAGCTCAACCGCGGCGGCATGCGCCTCGGGCGAAAAGGAAATGATGACATCATAAAATTCGGAATCGAGATCATCAAAAGATTTGGGCTGATGCGCCCCCATATCAATGCCAATTTCTGCCATGACCGCAATGGCAAATCCGTCTGGATTGCCGGGTGCCACACCGCATGAGTCGACAAAAATTTTCTTTGGAAAGGTCACTTTCACCATGGCCTCGGCCATCGCCGAGCGAACCGCATTAATATTACAGGCAAATAAGATAGCCCCAACGTTCTTTTTGCCTGAGCGGCTGTTATCGGCAGCTGAAGTTTGAATGGCCATATCTAGTCTTTGCCCCCTAGCGGCTTTGCAAAACACAAATCAAGGTAAAAAGGCGTCGCGCTGTTTGAAAATCGGTTTCAACCTTGCCCTCAAGTCGTGCCTGCAACAATTCCGACCCTTCATTGTGAAGCGCGCGCCGCCCCATATCAATGGCCTGAATCTGTGACGGTGATTTCGTACGAATGGCGTCATAATAAGTATCGCAAACATGGAAATAATCACGCATAACGCGGCGCAATGGCCCCATTGCCATAAAAAACTGGATCAAGGGGGTTTCATTGGTTTGGCGAATGTCGAAATGAACATGCCGCCCTTCAAGACGAAGCGTTAGGTGAAACGGCCCTGTTTGTGACTCAAGACGGAAAATATTATCTTCAAGAATATCATAGATCGCTATTGCGCGTTCCTGTTCGGCCTCGGCAGATCGACGGGGCTTGCCAGCATCATCAAGATCAATCTTGACGAGCCGGTTTTCGTCCTTTTGTTCCCCGTCCGAAGCCATTACATCCCTACCAGTTCATTCGTATCCGCATCGATAAGGCATGCGCCCCAAGCCCTTCGGCATCAGCAAGCGCAACACCCGAAGGCGCAATGGCAGCAAAGCCATCAGCATCACATGCCACAATCGTTGTTCGCTTCATAAAATCGGCGACGCCAAGCCCAGATGAGAATCGTGCGGTTCGCGCGGTTGGCAAAACATGATTTGGGCCAGCAACATAATCGCCGATCGCCTCGGGCGTGTAGCGGCCAAGGAACATGGCACCTGCATGCTGAATTTTGCCTGACCAGCCAGCTGCATCATCAAGGGCAAGTTCAAGATGTTCAGCCGCAATCCGGTTTGCAAGCGCTGGCATCTCATCCATCGACTGAACCGTGATGATGGCACCATTATCCGCCCATGACTGGCCAGCAACCGCGGCGCGTTCAAGCTGCGGCAACATCGCTTGCACCGCCACTTCAACCGCATCAGCAAAATTCGCATCATCAGTAATCAAAATGGATTGCGCGGCTTCGTCATGTTCGGCTTGCGACAAAAGATCAGCCGCAATCCAGTTTGGGTCATTCTGTGCATCCGCAACAACCAGAATTTCCGAGGGGCCAGCAATACTGTCAATGCCAACTTGGCCAAAGACCTGCCGTTTGGCGGCGGCAACGAAGGCATTGCCCGGCCCAACGATTTTATCAACCTGGCCAATTGTTTGCGTGCCATAGGCAAGCGCGGCAATCGCCTGCGCCCCGCCGATACGCCAAACCTCGCTGACCCCAGCAAGCGACGCTGCGGCCAGGACCAGCGGATTGACCTCGCCATCGCGTGCCGGCACAACCATCACCCGCCGTTCAACGCCGGCCACCATTGCCGGAATTGCATTCATCAAAACTGATGATGGATAGGCAGCCTTGCCACCCGGCACGTAAAGACCCGCGGCATCAACTGGCGTAAAGCGCATGCCAAGCTGGACACCAACATCATCTTGATAGGCAAAATCTTTGGGCAATTGTTTTTCGTGAAAACGGCGGATACGATCGGCCGCCAGTTCCAATGCAGCGCACAAATCAGCATCAAGGCCATTTAAGGCAGCCGCCATTTCATCTTGGCCAACCGCAAGATCGGCAACCGTTTCAGCATGAAGATTGTCAAATTTTGCAGTTAGCACTAGCAATGATTGATCGCCATGATTGCGAATATCAGCAATGATCGAAGCGACCGCATCATGAACATCGCTATCTGATTCGCGTTTGCTATCAAGCAGCGCGTCAAAATCCGCAGCGAAATTAGCAGAATGAAAATCCAGCCGTCGTGCCATATGCTTTGTCCACTTCACCAGCAGCCAATTGGCCGCCTAAAAATCATGCGCTGGCTGTAAACTTGTCGGGTGTCCCGCGTCAAGATCGGCAAGCGTAATATCAATCTCATCCGTTAAAAGCCGAAGGCTTGACCCACCAGAAAATTCAAATTGAAGACCCATTCCTTCGCCTGCTTGTTCTGCCATATCAACATGGCGAAGCGCAAGAAGGTTGAAAAGCGCATCTTGCCGCATGGCTGGCCAACTATGATGCTGTGCCGCGGTGACATGACCAACGCAAATACCACAAAGTCGACGTTCGTGAACCGGTTTTCCATCACTGCTTGTCACACCATCAAGCGGTGGAATTTCCCAGCAAAACCGATTGGCAACAATGATGAACTGGCCTATCTTGCGTTTGAACTCCATATCCGCGCCCAGAATGATCGCATCTTGCAAAAGAGCAGACACCACCGCAACATCATCTTCACCACGTGCCAAAAGACGCAATTGTCCGGCTAGATCATGCATCCTTACGAAGCCTTTATCCGGCGCAGCTGTGCCCCGCAATTACCAAGCTTTTCCTCAAGCCTGCTATAGCCGCGATCAAGATGATAAATCCGGCTGATCTGGCTTTTCCCCTCGATTGCCAGCGCGGCAAGTACCAAAGATACCGACGCACGCAAATCGGTTGCCATTACTGGCGCCGGAGTCAGAAATTCGCGCCCACGAACCGTCGCAATACCGCCATCAACCTGAATATCCGCACCCATGCGCAGCAATTCAGGAACATGCATGAACCGGTTTTCAAAAATCGTTTCAGAAATGCGTGACGAACCATCAGCAAGGCACATCATCGCCATGAATTGCGCCTGCAAATCAGTTGGAAAACCCGGGAATGGATCGGTTGTGATATCGGCTGGAACAGGCCGGCCATTCGCAACAACCCGGATTGTATCATCGGTTTCGGTGACCGTGGCACCGGTTTCCCGAAGCACCATAAGCAAAGCATCAAGCGTGCGTGCCTTGGTTCGTTGCAACGTCAAATCACCGCCGGTCATCCCGGCGGCAATGGCAAAAGTGCCAGCTTCGATCCGATCGGAAATCACCGCATGCGTTGCCCCATGCAAATCATCAACACCTTCAACCGAAATCGTGCCGGTGCCATGTCCGGTAATTTTTGCACCCATCGCATTCAGACAATTGGCAAGATCAATAATTTCGGGTTCGCGCGCAACATTTACCAATTCGCTTGGGCCTTTGGAAAGGGCCGCCGCCATCAGTGCATTTTCGGTTGCCCCAACCGACACCATTGGAAACACCACGCGGCCGCCGCTTAAACCACCTGGCGCGCGCGCCTGAATATAGCCATCGGCAAGTTCAACCACCGCGCCAAGCCCCTGCATCGCACGAACATGAAGATCAACTGGCCGTGTGCCAATCGCACAGCCCCCTGGCAAGGATACGCGCGCTTTGCCATAACGCGCCAGCAATGGCCCAAGAACCAGAACCGACGCCCGCATTTTACGAACAAGATCATAAGGCGCATCATATTGCTGAGCACCACCACGCATGGTAACAATTTCGCCTTCGCGCGTCACATCAACACCAAGATGGCGAAGCAGGCCTTCCATCGAAATCGTATCGGCAAGTTCAGGTACATTTTCCAGAATTAATGGCGCATCAGAGATCAAACCAAGGCAAAGCAGCGGCAAAGCAGCATTTTTCGCACCGCTGATGATGATATCGCCCTGAAGCGGCTTGCCGCCGTCAATTTCCAAACCATCCATTCGCCTGCTAGCCTTTGCTTTTGGGTATTAAATCAGGGTTTCGCGATTGGGTCATCTACCCATCACCCTTTGGTGAATTATCTGTTTTTATCGTCGCTGTCATGCCGGTTTCGGCTGTGCCAATCGCGGGTGCTTTACGGGCGCGTGCTTGCGCTTTACGGCGATGAAGATTGTCGCGCAACGCCTTGGCCAGCCGGTCTGCTTTTTCCTGCTTGGCCTGCTCTGCGGCGGTTTTACCGATTTTCTGATCACCAGCCACTATTGGCGTTCCTATCTTAATTTTCTATCTTCGGCTATTATATCGTCAGCCGACATTAATTCAGGCAGCATGGCGTGTGGGATAAGCATTTTACCAAAATCTCCAAAATCACGGCCTGTATTGCCTTGCCGTAATCCGCCCATCTCACCATCCAAATTACCATGATGTTACGGCGGATTTATGACATAATCGCATGAACAGGTCATTGATGATTACCCCTTTTTCAATTTATAGGCCGCTTTTGAGATGAAATCCAGCAAGGAAAGGGGCGCCACCATGGCAAAGAAACAAACAAGGCATTACGCATGAAACCACCAGCGGTAAAACGGCTTTTGCTTCCGGCAATTCTGCTTGCCGGATTAACCCTGTTTTTTGCCAGCGGTGCCAATGAGATCATACGCTGGGGCTTTCTTGGCACGCATTACGCCGCAATTAAAACCTTTGCTGGTGTCCATATCTGGCTTGGCTATTTTGCCTTTTTTTGCAGCTATGTTCTGACCGTTGCCTTTTCCTTGCCAATTGCCAGCTTGCTAACGCTTGCTGGCGGTGCGGTTCTTGGTTGGCCTGCGGTTATTCTGGTCGTCGCCGCAGCAACAACCGGTGCCGGATTGGTGTTTCTGGCAGCGCGCAATCTATTTACCGATCTATTGCGCCAACGCGCCGGAGCGTTTTTTACCAAGCTTGAAAAGGGCTTTTCAGAAAATGCCTTTTTCTACCTTCTGGCTTTGCGGCTGGTTCCAGTGGCACCGTTTTGGGTAGTCAATATTATGCCAGCGCTGACCTGCATGCCATTTCGCCAATTTATCGGCGCAACCTGTCTTGGCATCATTCCGGGGACTGCGGTTTATATTTCAGTGGGGCGCGGCTTTGATCATATTCTGGCCGCTGGCAAAACACCCGATCTTGGCGTTTTGACAAGCCCAGAGATTTTACTACCGCTGGCGGGGCTTGGCGCTTTGTCACTATTGCCAATCTTGGTGCGGCGCTGGCAAGTGGAAAAAAAACCATCGGCAAAAGGACAGCATAATGAAGCAGATTGAGACCGATATTTGCATCATTGGAGGTGGCGCGGGCGGATTAAGCCTCGCTGCTGGTGCCGTGCAAATGGGAGCGCGGGTTGTTCTTTTTGAAGGCGGCCAAATGGGCGGTGATTGCCTGAATAGAGGCTGTGTGCCGTCAAAAGCGCTGTTGGCCGCGGCAAAAGCGGCATATCTTGCCAATGGCAATGCAGCAATGGGCATCACAAACACCCCGCCAAATATTGATTTTGCTGCTGTCAAAGCGCATGTGGCCGATGTGATTGCGCAAATTGAACCACATGATTCGATTGCCCGATTTGAAGCGCTTGGCGTCACTGTCATTCCGGAAATGGCGCATTTTGCCGGGCCGCGCGCGGTAGCATCAGCAACGCATCAAGTCCGCGCAAAATATATCGTGATTGCCAGCGGGTCGCAGCCGACGCTGCCACCGATCCCAGGGCTGGATCAAACCGATTTTTATAGCAATGAAACCATCTTCGCTGATTGGGAAAAACCTGATCATCTGTTAATCATTGGCGGCGGGCCAATTGGCGTTGAGATGGCACAAGCGCATGCACGGCTTGGCTGTGTCGTGACCTTGGTCGAGGCCTTTCGCATTATGAGGCGTGATGATCCGGCGCTTGTTGACATATTAAAGCAAAATCTTATCAAAGCGGGAATCACCCTGATTGAAGGGGTTGGCGTCACCAGCCTGTCACAAACCATCAAATCAGGCCGCCGAACCATCACCGCCAGCCTTGCCGATGGCAAACAACTAACCGCAAGTCATTTATTAATGGCGGTTGGCCGGAAACCGGCACTTGACAGGCTGCAACTTGCCGCCGCCAAAATACGCCATGATGCCAAAGGCATTGTCACTGACCGGCGGTTACAAACAAGCAACCGGCATGTTTATGCCATTGGTGATGTTGCCGGACGACAGCAATTCACCCATATTGCGGGTTATCATGCTGGCATTGTCATTCGCAACATCCTGTTCAAAATACCGGCCAAGCTGGATGATCGCGCAGTGCCATGGGTCACTTATTGCGATCCTGAGCTGGCGCATGTCGGGCTTGGGCTTGATGATGCCACGGCGCATTTTGGCAGCGATCAGGTGATTTGTCTTGAAGCCCCGCTTAGCGGCAATGACCGCGCGATTGCTGATCGCCGAGGTGAAGGCATGGTCAAAGTGGTCACCCATAAAAATGGACGAATTCTTGGTACGTCAATTCTGGCACCAGCCGCTGGCGAGATGATTTTGGCATGGAGCCATGCGATTGCAACAAAGGCCAAAATTGGTAGTGTGGCAAGCTTGATCGCCCCCTATCCAACCTATGGCGATTCCAGCAAACGCGCCGCTGGCAGCTTTTTCACCGCAAAGCTATTTTCACCAGTAACCCGACGATTTGTGCGATTTTTGCTGAAATTCTAAGCACCCATTTGGCCAGCACCGAACCGCAGCGCATGGCATTGATTTACACGGCTATTTCCGCTTGTCATTTTGGGGCAAGACTGTTAGTACCTTTCACGAATTTGCGGCATTGAACGCCGCCTCGATCTTGGCCTGTAATTTGCACAGGGAGGGATACCGAAAAGATGCTGCCATAGCTCCAGCGGTAGAGCGCACCCTTGGTAAGGGTGAGGTCGCGTGTTCGAATCACGCTGGCAGCACCATCCTCTGTATCATCTTTGATGTAACCAATTGAAATGCTTCACTTCGTGTGTCTGCATGACGATTGGCGTGCAACAAAATGAGAAACAAATGTGAAGCAAATCACGTGCTTTATCGGGATGGTGTTTACTATTATGTGAGGCGTGTGCCCTATGACTTAACTTCCCACTATGATGTTAAAAGGCTGTGCTTCAGCCTTAAAACCAAATCAGCTTCTGCTGCTGTTCGTGCCAGCAAATCAATAAATCAACGCCTTGAGGATTACTGGCTTGGTTTGCGACTGCAAAACATGGATATACCTGTCATTCAGGTGGTCAAGTCAGGTAGCACCCATGAAAATGATACTTTACTTATGTCTGAAGCCTGTGAGTTATACCTTCGGCTCAAAGGCGCGGGTAAAGACAAGGTATTCTTAAGAACAGCCAATCGTAACACTGGCTATGTCATAAAACTCTTGGGCGATAGACCTATATCCTCATATTCATCCAATGAAGCTGCTCAGTTCCGTGATTGGTGCATTGGGCAAGGCATGGGCATTAAGACAGTAAAGCGTGTCTTTGCCTCTGTTAGAGCCATTATAAATCTAGCTATCTCAGAAGAAGGATTTGATTGTTCTAATGCCTTTGCAAAGACGTATTTCCCTGATGATGACAATGCTCAAATAAGACAGCCTATCTCAATGGAAGACCTCAAGAAGGTGCAATCTCTGTGCAAAGACATAGATGATGAGATGCGATGGCTCATTGCTCTTATCAGTGACACTGGCATGAGATTGGGAGAAGCGGCTGGTCTATTAAAAGAGGACATCAAACTAGATGAACCTATTCCTCATATAGACCTTAAACCTCATCCGTGGCGGTCTCTAAAAACTAAAGGCAGTCAACGACTCATCCCTTTGACCAATGAGGCTATATGGGCTTCTAAACGCTTCCTAGAGACCAACAATGATAGTATCTTTGCCTTTCCACGCTATTGCAGTGAGACAGGCTGTAAAGCTAACTCAGCCAGTGGCGGATTGAATAAATGGTTGCACCAATATGTACCTGACAACTGCGTCATCCATAGCTTCAGACATAGCCTCAGAGATAGGTTAAGAGCAATAGAATGTCCCAGTGATATTGTTGATGCCATCGGTGGTTGGAAGACATCAGGAGTTGGTCATGGATATGGGAATGGTTATCCATTGGAAGTCTTAGAGAAGTGGATGAATAAGATTGAGTGTTAGAGTCAATCATGCACACCCTCAATAATCATGAAATCAGTGTCAGAACACTCTTCTCTGACGGCTTTTGCGGCTTGGTACTCTTCACTATGGTAAAACGTATTTGCAGCTTCTTTGCTTTCAAACTCAATCATCATAACGATTCCACTGACATTGCCTTCAAGTCTGTCAGCGTCTGGACCACGAGCAAGTACTTTACCACCATATTTTTTAATCGCTGGTCCTGCCATGCCAGAGAACTGCTGAAATTTTTCTTGGTCTTTGACCCTTATGTTTGCAACGACATAACCTTTAGACATTATGAACACCAATCGTCATGCAGACACACGAAGTGAAGCATTTCAATTGGTTATATCAAAGATGATACAGAGAATGGTGCTGCCAGCGAGTAGGTCTGCGCTACCTCTAGGCACCATTATCAATGGAAATGCGCTGATACAGCAAGTTTACGTGAAGGTGCCTCACTGTCAATGCGCACAGATGTTTCTCAGTATGTTTCACAGTGAATAGAAATCTTCGGGTAATAGAATAAGCCTACATATCCTTATCGTTATCAGTACAGGGTAAGTGATATATATAGGTGTATTTATAAATACATAATCTATTAGATGGGTAGGCTGGAACCATACCCATCTACGTACCTATTATATATGTGCTGTTACACAGATTAGGTGAAATAGCTGGCAACCATTTTAATGGGCCATACAGAGTCACTGAGGGGGTGTAGCACTTGAGTGATTCACAGAAATATCTATACATCGCTAGAGGCTCTGTGTGAGTCACCTAGAGTGGGTAGGTGTTAAGGAGTCTGTGTGGGTCACCCGGACTAGTCAGGTTTTGTGTGGTGGTGGTGTGGCTTAATAATTGATTATCTGAGGGGTAG
>JAOEVD010000024.1 GCA_028383305.1 Candidatus Puniceispirillum sp. | reverse complement strand
GGCACATAGTTTGAAGCCGATTCACAACCAACCAATTAAAGTATCGGTTCCGTTGTAAAAGCATAATCAAAGAAACAAGACGAACCCTTGACTCTTAACTACGTAGACTTAACGTATATTTACAAAAAAACCACAGGGACGCTTTCGCATTATCATGAAGGGTCCGATTAGGGAGACACATAAATGAAAAAAGTATTAGCATCTATATTGATGGCAGGGTCGCTCTTGCTTTGCGGTGCTGCAGCTCACGCCGACAAATCTGGCGGGACGCTCTCATTTCTCGTTCAGCCTGAGCCACCAACCTTGGCATCATATGTATCAACATCGGGGCCGATTGGCCTTGTGATGCCAAAAGTCTATGAAGGGCTTTTCGATTATAATAACGACGGTACCATGGTACCGATTCTAGCTGAAAGTTATTCGGCTAGCGCTGATGGTAAAACCGTCACTTTCAATCTTCGCAAAGGTGTAAAATGGCATGATGGCGAGCCTTTTACCTCGGCTGATGTGCAATTCACTGTCATGGAGGTACTGAAAAAAGTGCATCCTCGTGGACCAAACTCGTTCCGCGAAGTAACCAGCATTGACACGCCCAATGATCACACGGCTGTTTTCAATTTAAAAAAGCCTGCACCTTATATGATGCGCTCATTCTCGGCCTATGAGTCACCGATGGTTCCAAAACATCTTTTGGAAGGCAAAGATATCAAATCTGCACCTTTGGCAAACAACCCTGTAGGCACTGGCCCGTTTAAATTTGTTGAGTGGAAAAAAGGTCAGTACATCCGCTTAGATAAGAACAAAGATTATTGGCAAAAGGGTTTGCCACATCTAGACCGGATTGTTGGTCGCTTCATTCCTGATGCGTCAACACGGACAGCTGCAATGGAAAATGGCGAAGTTCTATATGCTGCCTATAACGCCATCCCAAATATCGATGCTGTTCGCCTTAAAGAGCGTGATGACATTGACGTAACCACCGAGGGTTATTCAATGATCAATCCGATGGCGCTGATCGAATTCAACACCAAAGAAGGCCCGTTTGTAGACCCGGCCATTCGTCGCGCCATTTCGGTTGCGATTGACCGCCGGTTTATGATCGACACGATTTTCTTTGGTTATGGAAAACCAGCCACAAGCGCGTTGAGCAGTAACTTCAAGGCAACAAACCTGCATGCTGAAATGCCAAATTACCCTGAAAAAGGCGATAAGGCCGCAGCAAACGCAATTCTTGACAAAGCTGGTTACAAGCGTGATGGCAACGGCGTTCGCTTGAAAGCTGTTCTAGACCTGATCCCTTATGGTGAAGACTGGCGCCGCGCTGGTGAATATCTAAAGCAAGCACTTGGTGATGTCGGTATCCAGCTAGAGCTGCGTTATGAAGATGTACCAACATGGTTGAAGCGTGTTTACCACCGCTATGACTTCCAGATGAATGTCAACTATTTTTACCAGCTGCCGGATCCGGTTCTGGGTGTCCATCGTCACTATGGTACTGACCAAATCCGTAAAGGCACACATTTTGTTAACTCATCACGCTATAGCAACCCGAAATTGGATGCGTTACTTGATGCGGGTGCTGGCGAGCCAGATGCTGCAAAGCGGACAGCTGCCTATAAAGAGATACAGCAAATTTTGGCAGATGACATGCCTGTCGTGAATTTGTTCGAGCTTGAATTCCTGGTCGTTTATAACACCAAGCTGAAAGGCGCTTACGGCTCTGCAATGGGTGCTTATGGCTCATTCAGAGAAGCCTACATTGACGATTAAGGCATAACATTTATAGGGCCAGAATTTAATGTCTGGCCCTATATACTTTTTTATTCATTCATCTACCTTTATATCCAGAATTTCCGGATAGGCTCATCACATGACAAGATCCACAAAAATTTTCAAATATGTTTGCAAACGATTATTGCAAGGAATACCGATTATTCTTGCCATCGTGATCATCAATTTCTTTCTTTTAAATCTGGCTGAAGGCGATGCGGTTGACGTATTGGCTGGAGAGGCAGGCTCGGCCACCCCCGAATATATGGCGCAGTTGCGCAAGAAATTTGGTTTGGATCAGCCGTTACCCGTCCAGTTGATGGTTTACCTGAAAAATGTTCTAAGCCTTGATCTTGGATATTCTTTTAGACATGACATGCCTGTCAATGAATTGATCTTTGACCGGTTTGCCGCCACCGGCTTGCTGATGACAAGCACAATTATTCTGGCTGTTGGCTTTGGCATATTGTTGGGTCTTTTGGCTGCAATGCGGCTGAACACATGGAAAGATGCCGTGATTACCGTATTTGCCCTGATCACTTATGCAACGCCACTATTCTGGGTGGGGTTAATGATGATCGTGGTCTTTTCGCTAAATCTTGGATGGTTTCCCACAAGTGGCATGACCAATATTGCAGCCTTTTATGAAGGTTGGGACTATGTTGTGGATGTGTCTCGCCATCTCGTTCTACCAACGATTACATTGTCGCTTTTCTATCTGGCGTTATATACGCGAATGATGCGGGCCTCGATGCTAGAACAATATGGACAGGATTACGTTGTGACGGCACGGGCAAAGGGTCTGACCGAAAGGCGTATCACCTATGTCCATGTTTTACGTAACGCGCTTTTACCTGTCGTAACGATGGCTGGAGTTCAGGTTGGTGCACTAATTGGTGGGTCGGTGATTGTCGAATCCGTCTTTGCCTGGCCAGGATTGGGAATGCTTGCGTTTGAATCTCTGTTTGCGCGCGATCTAAACCTGCTTCTTGGCATTTTCCTTTTATCGTCAATGCTCGTTGTCGTGGTTAATTTAATTGTCGACATTATTTACTGCTTCCTCGATCCACGAATTGAGGTGAATTGATATGGAAAATTTTTGGTCGCGCTACAAGCGAAATCATGCTGCTGTTTTTGGGTTATTCGTTGTTATATTGATTATTGTGATGGCGATAACAGCAAGTTTTCTTTATCCAGAAGATCCATTCCGTTTGGTTGGCAAGCCACTATCAAAACCGCTAACCAATGGCTTTTTACTTGGTAGTGACTCGCTTGGGCGTGATGTGGCTTCAGGCATTGTCCATGGCGCCAAAACATCATTGCTGATCGGATTTGTAGCCACGCTTGTTTCGGTGTTTGTTGGGATTTTCTTTGGTGCTTTTGCCGGTTATTTTGGCGGCATTATTGATGATATCCTGATGCGTGTGACCGAAATTTTTCAGACAATCCCCTCCTTTATCTTTGCCATTTTGCTGGTGGCGATTATGAAACCGTCAATGAGCAGTATTGTTATTGCGATTGCGGTTGTTTCATGGCCAGGCGTTGCAAGGCTTGTGCGCGGTGAATTCTTGGCAGTTAAGAATCGTGAATTTGTGCAAGCATGCCATACGCTGGGGATGAGTGACTTTCGCATCATGCTGCGGGAAATCCTGCCGAACTGCCTTAGCCCGATTATTGTCGTTGGCTCTTTGATGGTGGCAACCGCCATTCTGATTGAAAGTGGGCTCGCCTTTCTTGGTCTTGGTGATCCAAATATCATGAGCTGGGGTTTTCTTATTGGCGCGGGCCGCACCATGTTGCGATCGGCTTGGTGGGTTTGCACATTTCCTGGTGTTGCAATTTTGATAACAGTGCTGGCAATTAACCTGATTGGTGAGGGGCTTAATGATACGCTGAACCCTCGATTGAAAGAACGTCAATGACAAAAAAGCTTCTCTCGATAAATGACCTTTCTATTTTGCTGCCAACTGGCGCTGACCGGCAATATGCGGTTCAAGACATTGATCTTGAACTGAATGCAGGTGAAACCGTTTGTGTTGTTGGTGAAAGTGGGTCAGGAAAATCACTAACGGCGCGCGCTGTTATGGGTTTGTTGCCAGCGCCACATGTGCGTGTTGGCAAGGGTGAAATTATCTTTGGTGGGGAAGATCTAACCAAAGTCACCTACGAACGCCTTCGTGAATTGCGTGGCAGTGAAATTTCGATGATTTTCCAAGAACCCATGACTGCCTTGAATCCAGTCATGACAATTGGCGATCAAATTGATGAGATTTTTCGCTATCATGTATCAATGTCACCGAGGGAACGAGCCGAAAAGGCGTTAAGCCTATTGGTTGATGTCAATTTGCCCGACCCTGAAAAGATCATTGATGCCTATCCACATGAGCTTTCTGGTGGTCAAAGACAGCGCTCAATGATCGCTATGGCACTTGCACTTGGCCCAAAGATTCTAATTGCTGATGAGCCAACAACTGCTCTTGATGTGACAACACAAGCGCAGATTCTTGAATTGATTAACGATATGCAAAAACGTCTTGATACAGGGGTGTTATTCATTACACATGATTTTGGTGTCGTCGCGGATATAGCTGATCGCGTCATTGTTATGCAGCACGGCAAGATTGTTGAAACCGGAACTACTGAGCAAGTTCTGCAAAGCCCAAAACATCCCTATACTAAATCGCTGATTGCTGCCATACCGCGGCTAAAGCCACGCAAAGCAAGATCGAGGGCGGTTGAAGTCGTGTTGAAAACCGAAGGTGTTTACAAATCATTTGGTGGCGGCAAAAGCCTGTTTGGATTTGGAAAGCCGAACCGCGAGGTCAAAGCCGTTCAAAATGTGCAAATTGAACTGCGCCGCGGCGAAACCCTTGGCGTGGTTGGCGAGAGTGGATCGGGAAAATCCACATTGGCACGTTGTGTAATCCGGCTCATTGATAGCGACGAAGGCCAGATCAAACTTGGTGATATTGATATTACCAAATTAAGTCGCAAGGAACTACGCCCATACAGAAAGCGCATACAGATGGTGTTTCAAGACCCGTTTGCGTCATTGAATCCACGCATCCGGGTTGGCGATATCATTTCGCAGGGCCCAATTCTACAGGGCGAAGATAAGGAAGATGCGTCCAAACGCGCCTATGAACTTCTGGATATTGTTGGCCTTGATCGCCGGTCATTTGATCGCTTCCCGCATGAATTTTCTGGTGGACAGCGCCAGCGCATCGGTATTGCAAGAGCGCTATCGCTAAAGCCAGATATCTTGGTTGCCGATGAACCAGTTTCGGCATTGGATGTTTCAATTCAGGCACAGATTCTTGAACTGCTGGATGACATTCGCGAGCGAATGGATTTATCCATGCTGTTCATCACGCATGATTTGCGTGTCGCAGCGCAGGTCTGTGATTATGTTGCCGTCATGCAATATGGCAAAATTGTTGAAATGGGGCCAACGGCTAAATTATTCAAAGATCCAAAAGACGCTTACACAAAATCGCTTCTTGCTGCAGTTCCGGGAAAAGACTGGCATTTTGGAAAATTGAAGCCATAGACGCTATGCACCAATAGCCTGTAACTTGTAGCTTGACCCTTACCATTATGCATTTGAGATATTTGCGATGTCGAACCCCAAAACCCTCGATCCTTTGAACACAATTCATGGGCTTTATCGTAGCTACCAGAACAACAGCATCAAGCCAAGCATCGTTGTTCAGGCCTACCTGGATGAAATAGAGCGGCTAAACCCCCGCCTTGGCGCCTATCAAAACACATGGGCTGATACCGCATTGGAAATGGCGGCGGCGGCAGATAAATCGTTGGCTGCGGGGTTTGCTGCAGGGCCATTTTACGGGATGCCTTATGCCTTGAAAGATATTTTCCATGTTGAGGGTAAGGTAACAACCTGCGGGTCGGCGGCGATGCTTGATAATACTGCCAGCACCACCGCAACAATAGTTCAGCGGCTCACAGCAGCTGGTGGGATTATTCTTGGTAAAACCAAAACGGTTGAATGTGCCTTTGGCGGCTGGGGAACCAATCAGAAAATGGGAACTCCAATGAACCCGTGGGATATGGAAACGCACCGGATTCCGGGCGGGTCTTCATCGGGAACGGCAGTGGCGGTGGCGTCAGGCATGGCGCCATGCGGCATGGGCAGTGATACAGGTGGGTCAATTCGTTTGCCAGCTGCCTATTGTGGGCTTGTTGGCCTAAAGGTGACGGCAGGGCGCTTGCCCTTGCATGGGATCATGCCGCTATCACAATCGCTTGATACACCCGGGCCAATTGCCCAGACTGTGCTTGACTGCCTGATAATGTTTGATGTGCTAGATGGCTGCGAAGGGTGGAAAATCGCCCAGGATATGGATAATGGCGATGGTTTATATGCGGTATTAAATAACGGTGTCTCTGGATTGCGCCTTGGCAGCCTTGCCGAAAGAGAGCGCCAACAATGTTCCGAAGATATACTCGCATCCTATGACATGGCTTTGGGTCGTTTGCGCGCTATGGGGGCTGAAATTATACCATTTGAAAACCCCGTATCCTACTGCGATATGGCCGATGATAACGGGATGATCACCTCGATTGAGGCCTTTCATAATCATGGCCGTTTCTACAAAGACCCTGATTTGCCAATGGATGAAGATGTGCGCACGCGAATGCTGTTGGGAGAGCATTATCATGCCCATGATTATTTCCGTGTTTTGCAACAGCGCAAAAAAATCATGACCTACTTTGGTGATGCGATGCGCGGTTTTGATGCGCTTGTGATGCCAAGTA
The DNA here is from genome assembly GCA_028383305.1 of Candidatus Puniceispirillum sp. Lineage (GTDB taxonomy): Bacteria > Pseudomonadota > Alphaproteobacteria > Puniceispirillales > Puniceispirillaceae > UBA3439. The sequence goes on along the minus strand of JAOEVD010000024.1, from coordinate 26,235 downwards.
GCACGAGCACTGCCCCAGCGCTGGCCGATGTCGATCAGGCAATATCACCAGGCTATTTCACCAGGCCATTTAATTTTCTGGAAATGTGCGGTCTATCGCTGCCACTTAACCTTGCAAGTGACGGCATGCCAACCAGCATACAAATCGTCGGTAAAGCGCATGATGAAGCGATGTGCCTTCGTGTTGGCGCCGCCCTTGAGCAGGATTTACCGCCAATTGGTAGGCCGGACTTGTCCTAGGACTCACCAAATTTACGCACAACATTTCTAAGCAACGTTGAAATATTGTTATCATAGTTGTTCCAAGGCAATGACCCGCAAAAGGTGATTGAACCAACTGCAAATACTTGTCCGCCGTTGGCTGTTTTAAAATAGACCATATCAGCCCGTTTTGCATCAGCCTCAGGGCTACCTGACAGATTTGTTAGATGCGTTAACATTTCTTCTGGAACAAGAATAAACCGGTTACCCTCGTCATAAGATTGCGCAAGAGTGATGATATCCTCGCCCTCATCAAGCTTTTCATCGCGCCGATCAAGTTCAAAACCGGCCGCCCCATGTCCGCTAAAGCCGAAATCACCAAGCAACTCGCCATTAATGCCGTCAAAAACCCAGTCCATGTTTTTGTCGTAGTTAACACGCTTATAGGGCATGCCAACAAAATTCCCCTGTGCGGTAAAGCCAATCCCAACAAGCTTTTGTGGAGGGCGTCCATTGCGTCGCCAAAGACCACCATAACTTCCGTCAAAGGCATTATAATATTCCCCTGGTTCAGACGCCCATGCACGCAATCCATCTTCAGACCGCCTGATTTCAAGCAAGGTAGGATCTTCAGAATGGCGCACAATCCGCCAGTAAAATCCATTGCCGCCAAGATAAATGAGTCCCCCACCGTTATCACGATAATCTTTCAACGCATCCAGTGTTGCGCTGGTGTGATATTCAGGATGGCTTCCGGTTAAGACAGCTTTATAGCCTGAGATGGCGGCAACACCGTCACGATCAAGCTCATCATCGGTAACAATGTCATATGCAATGTCCTGATTATGCAACCATGCGATCAAATGGCTATCTGCCTGAAAATGGCGAAGGCCAGAACAGCTTGCTTCGCCAAAGGTCAGATACCCGGGTCGAAGATTGAAAAGAACGCGTCTATGTGAGGCGTGGCAAATGCCCGAGCCGTCGGTATGATTATTATAGGTCGACAGCCCATAATGCCTGTATTCGGACGGGTTATTCGGGTAAGCATTCCATAGACTGATCTTTTCAAGCCATGATGGCGCAAAGTCGGGGCGAGCATGATTCCCATAGATCGTGTAGGTAAAAGTTGAGACCAGAACACATACATCTGCACGGCGCTTGCCAAGTGGCGGGCAAACAAAAAACGGCATTGCATCATAATGCCCTTCAGCCTCGATGCGCATAATATATATGCCGGAAGGCATATCATCTGGAACCACAAATTCAAAATCTCTGTCCCATCCGAAATCATAAATATCATCATCGTGAAACAATATTGCAGCATAATGGGCTGGTTTATGTCGCCAGCAAAATTCGGTTGCGTCCCACTTGCAACCCGTAACCCCCCTGGTGGGGGCGTTCCTCAACAAAAGATCAGGCCCGGTATGAGCTTTTACCGAAAGTGATGATATGGATTGAGCAAAATCCCATTTCGCAATTAAAGCGCCGTCAACCAGAATTTCCGGCGCCTCAATTTTTCCATTGAAGCAACATGGGGCGTCACCAAAGCCAGCCGCCATGCGAACCGCTGCGGTAACTGAAAGTGGAAACATCTGGGCAATGCCCAATTCTGTGCGGCTACTTTTTGCAACCCCAATATTTGCTTTTGCCGTCATCATAGATTTGACATCAAGCGTCATCATACCCGATGCTAAAACCGTTAGCTCAAGGCTGTGCCATTGGTTGCACTTTACCTCGACGGTTGTAGAAACAGACATGCCACCCGGTAATTTGGCAGTGATTATACCCTGTGAATCAAGGATAATCGAAACATGCCCCCAAGCGATTAACGTTTGATCTGCAGACACCAGAACCGTCGGTATAAACCAAAATTTTATCAAAAGGTCAGTGTTGATTTCCGCTCGCAGATCTGTCATGCTTTGGGCAAATGAGCCGGGGGTAAACCCCTGATAGCGCGACGCGAAAGACGATGATCTGAAATAAATGCTAGCGTCCTCTTCGACAATGCCAGGCCCATCCGGATTCGGATCTGCCGAAATCGAGCGATGCAATGTTGCCTTAAAATCTGAAACCGCACGGCTTGACACAAAAAATGTGATAGTCTCGCCTGGCCTCGCCGAAAGTTTATCTGAATATCCCGCTATGAATACATCTTGCATGATTGCTCAATCCTGTTCGATCGAAAATAGGTTGATTAGGCTGCGTGTTGATAGCCCCTGCTCATACTGAATCACGCGCTTGTAAAATGATCAAGATCGGCTGTTATCAGATTACTTCGCTAGAATGCCGCCACTAAGTAGGGTTAGATGAAATTGTGATATCGGATTATTTCACTGGCCTTTAGTCTTCAAAAAAAAGCATAGCCGAACACAAAAGCATAGCCAAACACAAAAATCGGCTCAAATGCGAGACGGCTAGTCAGCTGTAATCATATAAAAATTGGAGCGGGTGAAGGGGGTTCGATGCCTACCCAACGCGCCAATCTGTGCCTTCTTCTGCTGCCATCGCGCCGCTTGACATTGCGCCAATAACCGCCGCACTAGCGATACCAATCAAAGATTTTTGAAGTGACTTAAGTTTCATTTTTATCTCTCTAGTTTGTTTAAAGCCTAATAATAATAGTCAACCATCCACCACCATAGCCGATGGGTTTCGTCTAAACGCATTATCCATTTGCCGCATTTTCTGCCAATTGGTTGCCATAGGCAAATAATGCCGCTGCGCCACCAGTATGCAAGAAGATGACATCTTTGTCAGAATCGAAAAAATTCTGACCAGCAAGTCCAATCATGCCTGCAAGCCCTTTGCCCGAATAAACCGGATCAAAAAGCAGTCCCTCACGCCGTGCGATCAGGTTAATTGCGTCAAGCGTGCCTTGGGTTGGTTGGCCATAACCAGCGCCAACGTAACCATCATCGACAATCACTTTTTCAACACCAAGCGGCGTATCGGTCAATTGTGCAGAGGTTAAAACTGCCAGTTTGTGAACCGCGGCAATTTGTTTTTCCTCAGGTTGGCGAACGCTAATTCCCATAACCGGAATTGTTGACCCACCTGCATGCAGACCAGCCAGCATACCAGCATGCGTTCCCGCACTTCCCGTTGCTAGAACAATCCAGCTGACATCAAGATTATTCGCTTTGATCTGGTCAAGCAATTCATAGGCGCAGGAAACATATCCAAGTGCGCCAATTTCATTCGAACCACCGCCCGGAATAAAATAGGGCTTGTGGCCAGCTGCAGCCAGCTTTTCAGTTACCGCCATCGCTTCGGCATTCATATCCAGACCTGCTGGCCGAAATTCGAGGCTTGTGCCAAACATCTGATCGAAAAGAACATTGCCTGTAGTTTCGTATTCATCTGCCCGATCCGGTACACGCCGTTCCAAAAGCGCATGGCAATCAAGGCCAAATTTGCAGGCGGCGGCTGCCGTCTGACGAACATGATTTGACTGAACCGCGCCTTGCGTCACCAACATATCAGCACCTTTTTCAATCGCATCAGCAATCAAAAATTCTAGCTTGCGCGTCTTGTTGCCACCGGTCGCAAGGCCGGTGCAATCATCGCGTTTGATCCATAGCCTTGGCCCGCCAAGCGATCCACTCATCCGCGGCATGAATTCCAACGGTGTTGGCTGGTGACAAAGGGGAACTGAAGGAAATTCGCTTAGCTTTTTAGCCATTCTATGGCATCCGTTCTTTTGATAGAGTTAAACCGAATACGCCTTGTGCGGCGCGAAATAATATGAAAAAACTTGACGCGCTTTTATCAGAAATGCCAATGTTTATTTTGCATTAACATGATGTGTTTTTTGCATGGAGTAATTATAATCATGGATTTACAATGGTTTGATAACTTGGCAGCCGTTCAGGAAACGGGCCATTTCTCATTGGCCGCGCAAAAATCGCATATAAGCCAGCCCGCCTTGAGCCGACGCATTAAGGCATTGGAAGTTTGGGCCGGATTTGCGCTTGTTGATCGCCGTTCGCGCCCTGTCCGGCTGACACCAGCTGGCGAGCAAATTCTTGATGTGGCTTTATCATCTTTCAAACGGCTTGCTGATGAACGGAATATTTTGCAACAAAGCAACCTGATGGCCGATCGCTATGTTGTTCGCTTTGCCGCCCAACATTCGGTGGCTTGGCGATTTTTCCCCGATTGGTTGCAAGGCTTTGAAAATAGCTTTGGGCCAATTATGTCGCGCCTTCGGGTTGATGACCTTCCTGATTGCATAAGCAGTTTTCTGGCTGGCGACGTTGATTTTCTGATTGCCTATAACAATCCGCTTACTGACGGGCGCGCGGGCGGTGCAATCAGCGAGGCCATCGAAATCGGAACCGACAGGCTGGTACCAGTTTGCAAACCCGGTGAAAATGGCCGCCCCCTATATTCATTGGATGATGACACCAGCACCCCGCTTCCCCATATCGGCTTTTCACCCGGATCATCACTTGGCAAGCTGTTTTCGCGCCATATGGCTGGCCGCATTGAGCGTGACCGGTTAAAACCAGTTTATCAAAATTCGATGGTTGGCGCGCTTCGGGTTCGTGCTTGGAACGGTTCGGGGGTGTCGTGGCTTCCCGACAGCCTGATTACCGCTGACATTCATAACGGCATTTTATGCCGAGCCGGTGCCAATCAATGGGATATTGGCCTCACCATCAATCTTATGCGCCTAAGCCGTAAACAGGACAGCCAGCTTGACCATATCTGGCAGCATGTAAAAACTACCGCATCAACCAAACAATAGCCCCTGAGGTCAATAGCCCCCAACGTAGCGACCAGAATCAAAGGACAGCCAGAGATGAATTTCACCACTGACTTTATCAGCAGCACAAATATCCATGACGGGGTTGGTGTCCATTTTCGCATGGCCGGCACGGGGCCTCCGCTGTTACTGCTTCATGGTTATCCGCAGACCGGCTATATGTGGCATAAGATTGCCCCTGCACTTGCCAGCCAGTTCAGCGTCGTGATCCCCGACCTTCGCGGCTATGGCGATAGCGACAAGCCAGAAACCGACGCCCATCACAGCCCCTATTCAAAGCGCGCCATGGCGGCAGATATGATGGCGCTGATGACCGCGTTGGGACATGATCATTTCGCCGTTGCTGGCCATGATCGCGGAGGGCGTGTTGCCCATCGTTTGGCGCGTGATAACCCTGATGCGGTGACCCATCTTGCCGTGCTGGATATCGCGCCGACCGAGGCGATGTATGGCACAACCGACAAGACATTTGCCACCGCCTATTACCATTGGTTCTTTTTGATTCAACCAGCCCCCTTTCCCGAAACTTTAATCGGCCATGATCCAGAATTTTTTCTGCATCATAAGACCGGTCATTGGGGTCGCACCAAAGGCGCCATTACCGATCAGGCCTTTGCCGAATATTTGCGCTGTTTTAAAAATCCGGCCACCATCCATGCCAGTTGCGAGGATTATCGTGCCGCAGCCAGCATCGATCTAGACCATGATGCTGCCGATAATGGCAAAAAACTGAAAATGCCCGTTTTGGCGCTATGGGGCGATATCGGATTTGCTGGCAAACATTATGATGTGCTTGCCGAATGGCAAAACTATGCCAGCCATGTTGAGGGTCAGTCGCTCAATAGTGGGCATTTTCTGGCCGAAGAAGCACCCGATCAAACCTTGGCCGCCCTTATCCGTTTTTTCACCAAAACAGACCCGTCATGCCAATGACCACCCCGCCCCCGCTATCGCCGCCATCTGATTGGATTATGCAGCAGGCGCAAAACTGGCCAGATGGCGCCAGAATTCTTGATTTTGCGGCGGGCGGTGGGCGGCATTGCTGCGCGCTAGACCTTGCTTTTCCCGGCCGGTTTTCATTCGTGGCAATTGACCGTGATCATGCTGCATTGGCGGCGTTAAAGGCCAGATGTCCGCAAATTGAAATCTGCCAATTTGATCTGGAAGATACGAAAATATGGGGCTTTGCTGATGATGGGTTCGATATTGTAATTGTCGCCAATTACCTTTACCGGCCAAGGCTTGATGATTTATTCGGGCTTGTGCGGCAGGGCGGCTATCTTGCCTATGAAACCTTTGCCACCGGCAATGAAGCCTTTGGCCGCCCAAGCAATCCTGACTTTCTGTTACAGGACGGCGAGCTGGCCGCAAGACTGCCTGATGATTTCACCATTCTTGATTATTTTCACGGCAGAGTTTACCAGTCAAAACCCGCCATTATCCAACGGCTGGCAGCAAAACGCCAACCCAAAAATTTTAAGCCAAGAACTTTTGAGCCAAAAACTATCAAGCCAGCATTTGATTAGGCATGATAAATATCAGCGCATAATAAAGGGGTTCGCCGCTGTGGTTTGCTGGGCAATCCAGACCGATTTAACCTGCAAGAATTCCTTGATTGACTCCTTGCCGCTTTCACGGCCTTCACCGCTGCGCTTATAGCCACCAAATGGTGAGGTAAAGCTAACCGCGCGGTAGGTATTCACCCAGACAGTTCCCGCTTTTAGTTTTTCCGACATGCGTAAAGCACGGCCAATATCACTTGTCCAGACCCCCGCAGCCAGCCCGTAAACAATGTCATTGCCAATGGCAATTGCCTCATCTTCAGTATTAAAGGGGATCACTGACAGAACCGGCCCAAATACTTCTTCTTGGGCGATGCGCATTTGGTTATGAACGCCAGTAAAGATCGTTGGCTGGACAAATTGCTTGCCCTTTGCCCCCGCACCGCGATAAGCATCGCCGCCAAGAACGCAAACAGCCCCTTCGGATTTCGCAATATTGATATAATCCATGATTTTTTCATATTGCGGCATCGTTGTGACCGGCCCCACATGCGTTTCGGTCGACATTGGATCACCAATTTTCGCCGCGCCGGCAACCTCAACAAGCCGTTTTACAAATTTATCATGGATCGAACGCTGCACAAGAAGCCGTGATCCGGCGATGCAAGTTTGTCCTGTTGCTGCAAAAATTCCCGAAATCGCACCCATGACAGCAGCTTCAAAATCGGCATCTTCAAAAACGATATTGGGGGATTTCCCGCCAAGTTCAAGCGTGACTGGCATGATTTTCTTGGCCGCTGCCTCATAGATTTTCTGCCCCGACACATCCGAGCCGGTAAAGGCAATCTTATCAACATGGGGGTGATCGACCAAAGGCGCGCCAACTTCCATTCCAAAACCGGTAATTGCATTCACCACACCCGCGGGAAAGCCTGCTTCTTCTATAAGTGTCATAAATTCCAATGTTGATGCTGACGTATATTCAGATGGCTTTACCACGGCGGTATTTCCCGCCGCCAAAGCCGGTGCCAATTTCCATGCCAGCAACAGCAAAGGCGAATTCCACGCCGTAATCATGCCGATAACGCCAAGCGGCTCATAACGGGTGAAATTGAAAATGCCCGGCTTGTCCGACGGGATGACCGCGCCTTCAATCTTGTCGGCAAGCCCGCCAAAATAGCGGTACCATTCAGCCAGATATTTGGTTTGTGCGCCCATTTCGGCAATCAGCTTGCCATTGTCACGAACTTCGATCTCGCCAAGCCGTACGGCGTCACGCTCGATAATTTCGGCCAGCTTGACCATCAGCTTGCCGCGGGCAGTTGGGCCAGTTGCGCCCCATTCACCGTCAAAGGCAGCTTTTGCCGCTGCAACCGCACGATCCACATCTTCGGCATTGCCACGGGCTATTTTCGCCCATACTTCACCAGTGTAGGGATTTTCACTGTCAAACCATTCGCCCGAAGCCGGATCACATAACGCCCCATTAATATAATGTTGATAGGTCTTCATCACGCATATCTCCTTGCAAAAGGGCTTGGCCTTCGGTTATTTCAAATCATTTACCCACGGCCAAACGGCCAGCAATCACAACAGTGCCAGCAAAAAACGCCGCTGCCAATGCTGATCCAAATGCGTAGTCGGAAATATTTTCCCGCCCACCAGCATTTGTCAGTTGCCTTGGCCGTGCTTTCTTATCTATCGTAAATCATCGAAACGACCATTTTCTTGGTTGGCACAAATCTATACAGCATCGCAATCGTCTGCGGCATTCAAATGAAACGTGATAATTGAGAGAAAGCAAATGGCTGTTTCCACACCCCATATTTGGGAAGATGATATTTACAACGCTTTCAAAAAAGCTAGCATCAGCCAGGTTCCCTACGTTCCTGATGCCGGTCATGCGCATTTAATTCGGCGAGTTCATGATGATCCTGATATGACGCCAATTGTGCTAACCACCGAAGAAGAAGGCGTTGCATCTTCTTGCGGTGCATGGCTTGGCGGCAAGAAATCGGTGCTTTTGATGCAATCAAGCGGCGTTGGCAATTGCGTCAATATGCTTAGCCTTATCACCAATTGCAACTTTCCTTTTGTGACGATTGTCAGCATGCGCGGCGAATATGGCGAGTTTAATTCATGGCAGGTGCCTATGGCTCGCGCCACGCCAACCAGCTTTGAAATGATGGGGATCGAAGTGATGCGTTGTAACAGTCCTGAAGAGGTTGGACCAACGGTTGACGCCGTACTTTACGCCGCTTTTGCCAGTGAACAGAAAATCGCAATTCTATTGTCGCAGCGCCTTATTGGCCGCAAGGAGTGGTAGAGATGTCAGAAATGGTAACAATTGAACGCCGTGCGGCGGTAGAACATTTGCTGCAAAACCGTGACGATATGCTAGTGGTTTGCGGACTTGGCTCGTCAACCTATGATGTCTATGCTGCTGGCGACCATCATGCCAATTTCTATTTATGGGGCGCGATGGGCGGTGCTGTTATGATCGGCCTTGGTCTTGCCATTGCCGAACCTGACCGGCAAGTGATGGTCATCACCGGCGATGGCGAAGCCTTAATGGGGATCGGCGCGCTTGCCACGGTTGCGGCGCAAAAGCCAAATAACCTTAGCATTGTCGTTCTGGACAATGAGCATTTTGGCGAAACCGGCATGCAGAAAAGCCATACCTCACATGGCGTCGACCTTGCCGAGATTGCCACTGGATGTGGGTTTGTTGGATGTCAGACCATCTATGATTATGATGTTCTTGATGCTTTCACCAATAAACCGAACGATCCAACTGGCCCGCGTTTGGCCGTGGTGAAGATTACCACCGACAATCCGCCGCGTGCCTTGCCAAATGTTGACGGAATCTATGTCAAGACACGGCTTCGGCAATGGCTTGGCCACCAGCCCTGCTAAAAAAATAAACCTGATTTCTGGCATGGCATGTTCAGATCAATTTTGCTAATGCTGTCGCCGTAGTTCGGTAATTTGCCATTTAGGCTGATGTTGATGATGGGTTATGCTGACGCTGCCATGCCATCATTACGGTGACAATATCTCAAAGATTATGGTGTAAGGTGCAATCATGGAAAAAAAACAGCGAAAGCAATCTAATCGCTACATCAATGATTTGCGCCGAATGGATTATCTCCATGGCCAAGTCAAAAATGTTCGATCACGGCTTTTGCCCTTTGTCATCGCGGCCATCTTTTTAATCATAGCCGGCATCTATGGCAGCCTAAGCCTGGACGTCGCCAGTGAAAATATTGTGATGCTGGTTGCAGCGGCAATTATCGGGGGCTACATGGCGCTAAATATTGGCGCAAATGATGTTGCCAATAATATGGGGCCGGCGGTTGGCGGTAAAGTGTTGACGGTTACCGCTGCCGTTGTGATTGCCGCAGTTTGCGAGAGCGCCGGTGCTATTCTGGCTGGTGGCGATGTCGTGCAGACAGTGGCCAAAGGCATCATTAACCCGGGCGATGGCGTTACCGCGACCGATTTTCGAAATCTGATGCTCAGCGCCCTATTTGCCGCCGCGCTATGGATTAATCTAGCAACCTTTTTAAATGCACCAGTTTCAACCACCCATTCGATTGTTGGCGGGGTTATGGGGGCGGGCATTGCTGGTGCTGGCTTTGGTTTGGTCAATTGGCTAACCATGTCAAAAATTGCTGCAAGCTGGGTTATTTCGCCTGTTTTTGGAGGAGTTGTTGCCGCTGGCCTATTGTTATTTATCAAGGTCAAGATTTTTAATGTCGAAGACCGCAGACAAGCGGCGCGGCGCTGGGTGCCGATTTTGATTGGTTTGATGGCGAGCGCCTTTGCTGCCTATATGGCAATGAAAGGACTGAAAAAAATCTGGAAACCATCAACGATAGAGATGTACGCTTATTCAATTGCCGCATTTTTTATCGGATGGCTTTTGTCGGTTCCCTATATTGCCAAACGCGCCGAATCAATCACCAACCGCAAAAAGCAAATCTATACGCTGTTTAATCTGCCACTGGTTATTGGTGTTTCGCTGTTATGTTTTGCCCATGGCGCGAATGACGTTGCAAATGCCGTTGGTCCTTTGGCCGCGATTGTGTCCACCTTTAGTTCGGCTGGTGTTGCCGCAAAAGTCGCAATTCCACTTTGGGTGATGATTATTGGCGCGGCTGGCCTAGCTCTTGGCTTGCTGTTATTCGGGCCAAAATTGATCAATACAGTTGGTGAAAAAATCACCCGCCTGAATGCGCCTCGCGCCTATTGCGTTGCGCTGGCATCAGCTGTGACTGTGCTGATTGCGACGACATTGGGTTTGCCTGTCAGTTCAACCCATATTGCGATTGGCGCCATTTTCGGCGTTGGATTTCTTCGTGAATTTATTGAAAACCCCGACAAAAAGCGCCTAAAGCCAAGTCACAAGCTGAACGCGACCGCTTTTGACGCTTTTCAAAACGTCAATATCAGACTGAGACGCAAACTGGTAAGGCGGCAATTTGTGCTGTCGATTGGAGCGGCATGGGTCATCACCGTGCCAGCATCGGCCACGCTAGCAGCTATGCTTTTTTATGTTTTGCAGTTTTTAGTATCAGCGGTTTAATCGCGGCAAACTGGTTAATCACCAGCCGGAAATCTTCACGATCAGTTACTCGTGGCGCATCGTCTAGCAATGCCCAATGGCGTTCGCGTTTTGGCTGTTCGGGCCAGTCATCAAATTGCTTTGACACCAGCATTGGATAATAGGTCACCGCAACCTGTTTGACGGCGCCATTATCGGATTTGGTCACCACATGGGTCATCGGAAAATCTGTCAGGATACGACCTTTGATTCCCGCCTCTTCAAAGGCTTCACGCTTGCACCCCTTTTTATGGCTTTCATCTAGCTTTAGGTTGCCCTTTGGCAAAATCCAACGCCCACGCCGCTGGGATGTAACAAACATAATGGCAATGTTATCGCCGCTAATATCAAACGGTATGACACCAATTTTATGATCCATAGACGGTTTTCCTGTTTTGGTAATTTAACGGCGCGCAATGAAACTGCATCATGACACATTGGTCTGACTTCAATTAGCTGAATGTTCTAATCGTAAAACAAATTGTCACAACTAAACAATGTTAGTTTTCATCATGGCGCGCAATTGAGACGCCAATCAGGGCCACCAATCAGGATCGCATAAACACATCATAACGAACCGATTTACCAATGATCTGATGTGATGCTGGCGGGATATCGGCCATTGGTGCGGCCTTGGCTGGCCATTTCAGCACAACACGTCGTGACGCATGCGCCAGCGCGGTTTGCATCAGGCAAGTCTGATCATCATCAATGCCGACAATCGCCCGAATTTGGCGCATCTCCGCCTTGACCAAAGCTGATTTATTGCGCGGAGGGTGCATCGGGTCAACAAGCACTATTTCTGGTGACAAGCTGGGTAAAAGCTGGATAGCATCGCCATGGATGAGCTTCATCCGGCTAATGATTTCGGCAGTCACACCGCCCGCATTAAGCGCCCGCGCCATGCCATCATGCAATAATGCATGCATTTCTGTTGATCGTTCGATCATCGTAACCGTAGCACCAAGAGAGGCCAACAGAAACGCATCACGGCCAAGCCCCGCCGTCGCATCAATAACCTGCGGATTAATGCCCGGCTTGAAACCGGCCGCCTTTGGCAAACCCTGCCCGCGCCCGCCACCAAAGCGCAAACGGTGCTGAACCGCGCCACCCACAAAATCACAACGAAGCGACCTGCGCATTGGCAAGCTGTCATCATTGTTTGCCGGATCGGCTGGTAGATCATTTTTGTCTTTATAACACATGTGAAATGCGGTTCCTCATCAGTCTTTTGGGCTTATTGGCTTTGTTGACCCTTTGCCAAGCGCATTTTTGGCCTATTTTCAAACCATGCCTTACGGCAAGCAACGTGGCAGCAAGGGTGGCGAGCAGCATAGCAGCAGCAGCGACAATCCTATCGCGGCAAAGCCGGTTCGGGCAATGGACTTAGCATTCTTACCGCCTGTTTTTATGCCACGCCATTGGTTTGCGTTATGTCATGCCGCCAATACCGTTTGGGCTGGTGGACACGCGAAAATAGACGCATAATATTTTGGGATTTCAATCGAAATACCGTCATTGAGTGCAAAAGGGACATTGTCGTATGGAACAACGGAAATTTGGCAATACCGGCCTTGCGGTGTCGCGGTTGACCTTTGGCTGTGGTGCCGTTGGCGGGCTGATGACCAAAGGCGATGCCGCCGATCAGGATCGGGCCATTGGCTGGGCACGTGATCATGGCATTAATTTTTTCGATACTGCGGCAAGCTATGGCAATGGCGTTTCCGAAGAAAATCTCGGGCGCGCGCTGAATGGTAATAGCGACGATTTGGTGATCAGCACCAAAGTCGGGCTAAACAATGATGATTTATCTGATGTTTATGGTGCCATCACCCGCTCACTTGATGCCAGCCTCGCCCGTCTAAGGCTTGACCATGTCGATATTTTTCAGCTTCACAATACGTTAGGCCGAACCGATTTTCGCGGCACATTAACCATTGATCAGATTATGGATGCGGTTGTGCCAGCCTTTGACAAGCTTCGCGACACCGGCAAAGTTCAGTTTCTTGGCTTTACGGCAAAAGGCGAAGCCGATGATGTTCACAAGCTGGTTTCCTGCGGTGTGTTTCACAGCGCGCAGGTGTTTTATAATTTGCTTGTCCCTTCGGCTGGTGAACCCATTGCCGCTAATTATCCTTCAGATGATTATAAATTGCTTCTTGAAACCGCCAAGGATCATGGAGTTGGGGCGATTGGAGTTCGCGTTCTGGCTGGTGGCGCCTTGTCTGGCAGTACGGCACGTCACCCGCTTGGCATGCGTGATGTTACCCCTATCGGGTCTGAGACCGATTATGCAATCGATGTGAAACGCGGGCTTGCATTCATGCCGCTAGTCGAGGCAGGCCATGCTGGATCATTGATCGAATTGGCAATCCGCTATGTGATCTCGAATCCGGCCTTGCCAACAACCGAAATTGGCATTGCAACGCTTGACGAGCTGCAACAGGCAACGGCCGCGGTTAATAATGGGCCACTTTCCGCCGATGCCTTGGCCGCGATCAGGCAGGTACAAGCCGGGTTTGTTATCTAGCCTTTCGGTAAACCGCCAGCCAAAATAGCGGGCAATCAGCATGATATCAGTAAAAACCAACAGCCATAGCGAGATTTAAGTGCCGCTTCATTTTTTCTTTTTCCTTGGCGCGAATGCGCTTAATTACCTGGTGATTGCAATGCTATCGGTCGCGCTTGGTTGGCATATTTATCAAAATACCGGAAACCCGTTTCATCTGGCGCTTGTCGGTTTGATGCAAGTATCGCCGGTGTTTGTTTTCTTTTTTGCGACAGGATGGGTTGTCGACACCTTTGCCCGCAAAAAGATTTTAACCTGCTGTGCGATTGCCGATGCCATTATCTTGCTAGCCTTGACCATGGTGATGCTTGCCGACAGTTTGAATTTGACGCTGCTTTTTGGGCTTTTATTCGCCCATGGCAGTGTTATGGCGCTGTATTTTCCGGCAAGCCAGGCGATTATTCCCAATATTGTTCCACAAGCGCAAGTTCGCCGCTCCATTGCCTTTAGCTCGACGGTGAATAATATCGCCCAAACCGGCGGGCCATTGATTGCCGGCCTGCTGATTGCGGCAATCAATTTCCATATTTATGCGGTGATGACTTGTTTGATGGTGATGTCGGCGCTTAGCTATCAGCTTTTGCCAAATTTGTCGCGTATAAAACCAACCCCGCGATCATGGGAACATATTATCGGCGGGCTGAAATTTGTCCGCTCAAATTCGATTGTTTTTGGTGCCATCGCGCTTGATCTATTTATCGTCTTGCTTGGCAGTGTGGTGACGTTATTGCCGATCTATGCAGCCGATATTTTAATGATTGGCCCGGAACAGCTTGGCCTGCTTCGCGGCATGCCCGCCTTTGGCGCGGTGTTTGTCGGGGTGCTGTTGGCAAGCCTTCCCGAAATGCGCAGATGCGGCTGGAAGCTGTTTTTAGCGCTGTTCGTTTTCGGGGTTTCGATTGTGGTGTTTGGGCTGTCGACCAATTTCTGGATCAGCATGGCGGCGCTGTTTATTTATGGCGCAGCCGATATGGTTAGCGTGAATATCAGGCTTAGTCTTATTCAGATTGCCACGCCTGACCATCTTCGCGGACGGGTTAGCGCGGTGAATGGGATTTTCATTTCATCATCAAACGAGATGGGCGATGTTCGCGCTGGCAGTGCGGCGGCGTTGTTCGGGCCCGTAACGGCGGTGGTGATGGGCGGAGTGATGGCGATTGGCATTGCGCTTGGCGGCGCGATGATTTTTGCCAAATTGCGCGGGTTGAACAAGGTGAATGACGCCGCCCCAATCGCGCCTGACCAGCAATGATGATGGGGCTAAAACATCATCAATCGCTGTTTCAATGTTTGATAAAAGCGCGTTAAATTCTTCATCTTCCATACGCGAACACCGCTCGGTATGCGTTTTGCCATTAAATAACGAATATATAGCACCATGGGCGCTTTACCACTTAAAGCCCTGCCCATATGAAGCACGATTATTTCTGAGGCTATATTGGTTGCCCTTTCGTAAAACACGTTGTAATAAAATTTTTCACCAGATTCCCAAAACATAAGAACCTGAGCCACCCAGTGAAGCATCCTATTTGATTGATAACGCAAACTTGGCAAATGGTGGGAGTGACAAGGATTGAACCTGTGACTCTTTTGATGTCAACAAAGTGCCCTACCGCTTTTTACTGTCATTTATTTCATAATTTCAGTATTTTAGCCCTATATTTATTTCTACTTTCAATCATAAAAATGCCAATTTGTAGGCACTTTAGGCAGTATTTCGAGGATTGTGTGACAAGTTGTGACAGGGGTGGCTTAAGACTTGGGGCAGCGGAAAGCTATTTAGAAGCTGCCACAGCCTGCCATAAGGGCGACCACTTAACAGTCGCAGAAATCCCAGTCCGGCAAGCTGGGTACTTTATCATTGAGGCCTGCGACCCAGCGTTTGCAATTACAACGCTGCACATATCAAATATTTTGGTCAGTATTGCTTGTGTAAAATCACACTACAAAGAATTGCGGCAAGGTGGCTGATGGAACCAAACCGCATCAAGCAAAACTTATATGATGAATTTGACGCCAACTGTTACAAAGTGTTTGGCGTGAGTGGCACGCGGGTACACGAAGTTCTGAGTGAACGTGGCGATGACTTGTATGAGGTATTTGAGCAGGCTTTTGACCACGGCGGCGCGGCATTTATGCGTCTTAGAATGTTGATGTCAATTGCACAACTTGAGACGGTATATTACGAAACCAAGATCGGCCGAGAGTTATCTCAAGAAGAAATGGATGAGCGGTTTGAGGGTTTGGACATTGGTCTAAATGCCGATACTATTGCTGAATATGCAAAATGGTACAGCAGCCAGCCAGACGATGCCGAACATCAAGAAGAGGAAGTTAGCTAGTGACCCGCACCCTACTCTTCGCCATATTCCTAATCCTGTTCAGCCAAATGGCCTCGGTTGAGTTAAAACTATGACTGAAATCATTAATGACATTGTCGCCCAGATAAACCAGATAATTTTCTGGCTTAAGTTCACTGTTTATTTGGTATTGGGCATTTGTGTTGTTTGGCTAATAGGCTTCATCAGGCGAAATCTTGGTTTAGACACTCACTCTATTGAATTGAAGCGTATAAGGCGTATCCTAGAGCGTCAGACTTCAGACAAATAGACTGTTTATATTCTGCCTCTAATCAATTCAACAGCACCTTACTTCTTTTAGAGTTAATACAGATGAAGTTCATCAAAAGTACACTGCCAGACAACGAGACCATTGAAATGGAGATATCCTTTCACTGGACGCACACCCTTGTTGCTTGGCTCTAGCTGCTCTTTTTAGGCTGGTTAATCATCGGTGTATTTTTGTTTATCTCAATGTATCTTGAAAAATGGACGACTGAGAGGGCCTTGACCAACCGCCGTCTTGTCATAAAGCGTGGTTTGATCCGGAGGCAAACTGAGGAAATGAGCTTTAACCGTAATGAGGAAGTAAACCTTAATCAATCCATACTCCAGCGCATCCTTGGATCAGGAGATATGCGAGTAACTGGGACGGGGTCAGGAGAGGTGACTATGAAAAACATTGATGACCCCTTGGGGGTTCAAAAAAAGATCAATGAGGTTCGACAATATCAATGACCCGCAAACTCACCCTATTCCTCGTCTGTGCTTTTGAGATCGCCCTGATCCTGTTTGTGGTGGCGTGGACTGCTCTGCTATATATATAAAAAACAATTTAAGGAGAATAAAAATGGCTGTCATCGTTAAAGGTGAAATCACAATTACCAAAGGCTTTGATCATTGGAAATCTATGGTTTTCTCACAAAAAGAGAGAATGGCTGGAATGGGAATGCAATTTTTTGTTTGCAGGTGCTGAGAAAAGTGACCCAACAAAACTGCTCACAATTATAAAATTTGACAGTGTCGAGACTATGCAGGCATTCGGCGCTGATGAGGAGTTGACCGAAATTCGCAGGCAAGCTGGAGCTGTTATCGAAAGTGGTTTGATGACGCCAATATCAGATGAGTTTTTTACAAACTATCCGGAAGCTCTCATTCAGCACTGAGCTTCCAAATCGATTTGCATACCCCCCCCCGCAGCAGCCGCCAAAGAGGGTTACACCAGTGATCACCAGCCAGCCTTTGCGGTGAACTTATTTTGTGACAAGATTTACTCTATGAAAACCGAAGTTCTTAAAAAGCGAATTGAATTGCTGAGCATTCTTGTCGATGGATGCAAGAAGCATCCTGCGTACAGAGCTATTCGCCCAGCTACTGGTCGTTGCCAGCCCTGTGTTGAAATGTGGCAGGCAAGGCAGGAACTTGAGGAGCTGATCAGATGACCCGCACCCTTGGCATCTAACAAAAAGGTCAGATTGTTAATTTGAAAAATCCAGATCACAAATTTAAAGAAAGCCCAATCTATAATTTTTTATTGGTGTTTGTTGGGCTATTTTTTGCATTCTTTATTACCAGCCCAGATGACTGGCACAACCCGTTGACATTGGTTATGGCTGCAATGGTCTCTGGTTTGGTTTCGCTACTTTCATTGAAATTTAAAAACATATAAGACAGTTCGTTATTACCCGAATGAGAAGCGAAATATTAACTGTAATTCTGCCGCTGGCGGAATGTTGGGGTCGCGCATAACCCGATTAATGCAGCCTCAAGAAGTACCTTTTGGTGGCCAGCGCTCTAAACGCGCTTTCTCGGTCAGGGACAACACTTGCTCGGGCAATTGCGCAGATCTTTCAAACCTGCAATGAGCCAGCTATGCGCTAAATAATCCGTTCAAAGTTTGATTTTTGTAGGTTGCGAACTGATTATCTTGAAACCCGAAATGTTTTGACAAAATTTTATTATACAAAGATCTATAATCAATAGAAAATCTCAGATTGCTATCTGCCACAGAGCTCAGAACATTTTCCTCTCCATAAACTGCGCCACTGATTTTACCCCCTAAAACAAAATGGGGCGCAGCCATACCGTGGTCGGTGCCGCGAGATCCATTTTCTTTAGCCCGCCGTCCAAACTCAGAATAGGTCATAATTATTGTATCGTTCCATACACCGATTTCTTTTAAGGTTCTTACAGTGTCAGAGATTGACTTATCCAGATCACGCAAAAGGGTTCGGTGCTTCCAAAATTGCTCAATGTGGGTGTCGAAGCTGCCAATTGAGACCTTAAAAACTGGTATCTCTACCCCTGCCATTATGAGCTGGCAAACCTTTGATAGTTGTTTTCCCAACTCACCTCGCCCAACAAAAACAGAGCTTTTAGTCTTGCTAATTTTTGCTTGAAGCCGTGCAATCTTTATTTCGTTTTCAACTCGCATTTTTTGCAAATTGCCAAGCAATCCCATTTCGATGTTATTGGGCAACGGAACGGTTGTGTCACGTGACTCAGCCTCTACAGGTCTGTAACCAATCGCGTTTGGGCCAAGATAACCATCGGTTCCTCCAGCAAAAACAGTTCCCACGTTGTCGAGGTTCATTGCTTTTGCATCCAGCGTGCTTTTATCAGCCAAAGCCTCGAGGGTAGCGTTTAACCATCCCTCTCTGCCGTTCTGTTTGCCGTCACCGCCCCTCTCCCAAAGCTCAATGGACCGAAAGTGAGAAAGTATTGGATTTGGATAGCCAAGATTTTGAATGATGCTGCAATCACCAGTGCCACAGAGGTCGGCTAAGCCCTTTAAACTAAAATGTAACCCATAATTTGTATCAATACCCAATATGTCTTTTTTGGGTATCGCTATGTTGGGTCGCAGCTTGTAATACCCATTATCTTTTGTTGGTATGACAGTATTTAAGCCGTCATTGGCACCTTGCAGCTCGATTAATATAAGGATTTTGCTACTTGTTTTCGCTGATATAGAGAACGGTGACAGTGCAAAAAGCGCGGTTGTCGCTGCAAAATTGATAAAATCTCTTCTCTTCATCTTTTACCTCAATTGATAACCTTCATGCGTTAGAGCTTGCTTGACACTGATGTCACCTAACCGGCTCGACAAATCCGGTAGCAAAAGCGTTATGAGGTCTTGCTTATCTAATTCCGAAATTGTTCCACCCAAGCTGAAACCATCAAATTCCTCTGGAATTTGCCGCGCTTCAATAAAATTATATTTTGTCTGATTAAAGCCGCATCGAAATGGGCGCATTTTGGGATAAGGAGTCCCTCCACTGCTGCCGCCCCCTAAAACACCATTTTCTATGGCAAACATTCTCACTGGTGGATAGGTTTTGCCATTTTCGGACAACTCCTTCCACCCGACCTTTTCCAGAAATTGCTTTAGCCATTTTTGAGCTGCTGAATTAACAGACAGCTGGGTGTAAGCTCTGTTGTGGTCGATCACAATCTGCATTGCCTGCGACAAACGTTCTACTAACATCTTGTCCTCAGTGGCCGTTGGCATTCGGCGTTGATCACCCCCTGAGGGATAAGAAAATTTGACTGTTCGAAGCCCCCTATTGTTTGTGAAACTTCTATTGTACGCAGACTGATCAAAAGCATCAGGGCTGCTTTTACCCTGCTCTAATCTTAAGTGATCGCCCAACCTGCCACGATCATTCTTATCATTACCAAATTGGACCGTTATGCCGTCCCATTTACGCCCGTTCAACTGAACGTTGTAAAAAACTGTTTCAATGTTACGCCAACGGTTTTTTTCAAAGTCACGGGTAACTTCGTTGAGCAATATCGTCTCAACGCCCAATTGATCTTTTTTTAAATTTTCAAAAAACTGTTTTCGTTCAGCTCTGTAGTTATCAACTTCTTTAATGCGAGACTGCTGACCTCTTGACCTTGCGGCATCCATAAATGTTGTTTTCTGCTTGGATTGCATACCTGTTGAGCTTTGACTGAAATCACCGAACATACGATTAACGATTTCAATTCGCTTTTCCATCATTTGGCCAGCTACCCAAGCTGTCCCACCGGGAAATCCAGCAACGTTTGGGGGGTTTAATAAATCCTGCCCCAGCTCAGTTGCAAACGCCAACATCCAAATATGATCATCCATTTCTTGACCCGCAAAACCAAGGATCCTAGCCGAACCATAGAGTAATTCTATTGGGCTTTTAACAATATTAAGTCTGCTTTCCTCCGACCAAAATGACCCTAAACTGATTGTAGCTTCAAACAGTTTTGGTATGGAAAATCCAGATTTTCGGAAAGCAGACATTATAATCGCGATATCATTTGGTTTTGGAGGTTTTACACTGACAAATTCTCGGTAGAATTTCTTCGCGATCATCTCGCCAAAATCAGCGCGATTGGATATTAGCTCAACAAATTCATTGAAGTTTTTATAACTCTGACCGAACGCTTTAAATTCGCGACCTGACGCCTTCGATGAAAACCAATTAGGCTTTTCAGAGACGAAATTGATACCATACGGAGCTATTACTTTTGCCAGTGTCTTGATGTCTTTTTCGTTATATTTTCCCTCGCCAAGAGAGAACAATTCTAAAAACTCGCGCGCAAGGTTTTCATTTGGCTTTTTTGCGGTGCTGGAGTCATTGTTTAGGTAAACTATCAATCCAGGGTCATTAACTACATTGACCAGTAAATCTAAGAAACTTCCGCTAGAATTTTTTCTAATTAGGCGCATATGCTCTGCATAAGCGTGACTTTGGGAATAAGCATTAAACTCCACGGAAAAGTGATCCAGCCAAACCAAAAACAACCTCTCAAATTGAGGCGTATTAGAAACTAATAACTTTTTAGAAAGCTCCATCCTCAGTGAATCTTCAAACATTGACTCACCGCAATAGAACCGATTTCTTTTCTTTGCGCGTTCAAAAAAGCTTATGGGTGTAACGTTATCGACCCAGTCTGGCCACAAAAAATCATCCTGATAATTCTCCAGCTCTGAAACAACAAGCTGTATAGCTTCACGCCGAGTTTTGCCAACGTAGCGATTCACTCTTTTCAATGGAGCGCCGATTCCAATTCTGCTCTCAAACCGCGCTGCATCATCGAGCGTCATAAACAAATCTAAGTTCACATTATCTGGTTGCGCATCAGAATACGCGTAGTCGATTGTTGAAACTGAACCGCCAGAGTCATACGCACCAACAGTGGCCTTGCTAGAAACATTAACTGTGACATTGTTGTTGGAGGTTTGCTGTTGGCAGCCCACCAGTCCAAAGAGCCCCACAAATCCAGCAGCCATAGTTATTAATTTAATGTTTAACATTCGATAACATTATTTTTTTACTCTAATGGCGTCAATCAACTTAGTTTGCTAAACGTAACTAAACACCTTTCACGGACAGCTTTTTAAGCCCCGTTTTCTCGGTCAGTGACGGCTTTTCAAGACCACTACCGCCACACTAGCAGCCCAAACCTCATCAGAGCGGTGTGGTGAGGCTATAATTCTCATTAATGCAAAGAACGCCTTAAGGTTTGGCCTTTCCAGTTCGTTGCCAGTTGGCGTTAACCTGTATTGCTCATTATATTTGTCGGCACCCAAAGCCCGGCAACTTCAGTATCAAATATCTTGATAGATTTTTTTCCGTCCGGAACGGTTAGCTTTGCAACTAATGTGGCAGTCAATTTTCTCTGCATATCGGCCCCGGCTCAAATAACAGAAGGGGGGGGGTATATCCAGCGACGAAGAGATCTAAACTTTCGGCGCCGTGTCTACACTATGTCTACAGCTAGTAGACATTAAGACGATATTGGATGAAATCAAAACACACAAGCCTGAAAGCAAAAAAACTCCAAACCTGACGCTCTGCTTCAAAAATCCCTTGAAGGAAATGGTGGGAGTGACAGGGATTGAACCTGTGACCCCTTCGATGTCAACGAAGTGCTCTCCCGCTGAGCTACATCATTTTCTATTATTATTTCAATAATTTAGCCCTTCATTTAATGTGTGTATGATAGTATAAAAAACACATGTTTTGCAAGGATTCCCGGGAGTTTTTTGTCGTAACTGTGACGGATTGTGACAAACCGGCAGACAGGCGCACCGAAGCACACCAGTCCTGCCTTTCAACCGCTTTTCAAAATCTAGTTGAAATTTGGGCTGCGAATTCCTCCCTAAACTCGGATCACCTTTGTGCGGTTCTTTTTTTAGCAGTTTCCTCTGAATAAAAACTGTAATTTTTTAGGCATTATGGATTGAACATCAAAGTTATCCCAAGGAACGGAGTGTTTTGTTTGATATCAAGCTGAATGTTAGCTGAACCACCACTGTTAGAAATACGATATATCAAGTTTTTAAACCCAATTGTGAGCTCGAAAGCCTCGCCAATTGTCGTAGTAACTCCAAGAGAAGTATCAGTGTGTTTGTAGCTTGTTTTACCCGTCTTGAACGCAAAGAAATTTGACTCAAAGTAGAGTTTCGTGTCGCCTCTTAAAGGTAATTCCGAATACATACCAACGATTGGAATTGGCATAATTATGCCTTCTGATTTTGGTTTTCCTGCACCAGAGTATTTTAACG
Source organism: Candidatus Puniceispirillum sp. (assembly GCA_028383305.1). Lineage (GTDB taxonomy): Bacteria > Pseudomonadota > Alphaproteobacteria > Puniceispirillales > Puniceispirillaceae > UBA3439. The sequence goes on along the minus strand of JAOEVD010000024.1, from coordinate 3,701 downwards.
CTATATCAAGAACGTTCAAACCCACTCTCGGTTTGATTAAGGTCTGGCCAAAAAATTGATCTTGCTTTTGGACGATTATCTGCAAAGTTTCGATATTGTAGGAAATGGTATCTGTCGCGGTATTTCCACTTACTAAGCCGATACCAATATTAGAGCATAGGCCGACAATACAAGTGTATTTTGTTGTTTCACCATTGTGAACGCCCGCAATTTCTGTTTGACGAAGTTTCAAATCATATTGCGAGTTGATAGCAAATTCCAACTCCCACTCTCGCTGTGATTTTGCAGTTGGGTAATCGTCATACCACTTAGCGGTTTGATCCAAAGATTTTGCTGTAATAGTCGGTGACGGATCATTTACTGAATAGCGCTTTGTCAATCGTTTTAGATCAATGGCTAACGCATTGCTTGCCAAAAAAGCATCCGCTGATAAGATTAAACTTGTGAGTAAGTAGACATGTACGCTAACGCGTTTCATTTTTTTTAGAAAATTGCACACTACTGCACCCTTAAGTGGCCTTTCAGGAGATTATTCAAGGCTTGCACAATAGCCCGAACTCAGGAGTTGTTAAATGTCAACGTCCATATATGTTTCAGGAAATGTAGCCAACCTAGAAAATCACTTTGTTGGTGACACCATATCTCAGGCTAACGCAATATTCACTGAAAATATCTCGACGGCTTGGGAGCTGTTATCGTCTTCCCCAACTTCCGAGGTTACTTCGACAGCCTCTGACGGCTCTCAGGTAACTAGTACGTACATAATCGACGGCAACGCTGGCGAACAGGCAAGCGCTGAGATCGTTGTCACGGGCGCGGGGTTATCCACGGACTCCCTAGATCAAGATTACTCTATTACCGAGATAAGTGTCACTCTTTTCAATGATAAAGGGCAGACTGATATAGCTGGAAAAGTTCAGTTGGATTTCAATTTGTCTGTCGCAGCTGGCAGGGCAACCTCTCTAGCATTTAACGGCTTGTCAGTGGACTTCGGGAATATGCATGTTGGGTTCGTTGGTCCAATAACATTTGATAGTAACACTGAGCTTTTAAATAACTCGGACGCAAGATTTGAAATTAGTTATGACAGTGATCCGGGCGAGAATGTTGTTCTCTCGACAGTCGTTTTTGAGGGTGCGCTATCATACGATGTCGACTTAGATAAAATTTTAGGAACTGTCTCAGACTTTAGATTCCAAAATGAGAGTGGACATTACCTCTACACCGATGGTTTGAATGCCGGTGATGAAATAATTGAGTCGCTTGTTAACGCGGCGGACCTAAATTCATTGTTGAATTTAATTCCACATGCTGCAGGAAACACAGTTTTTACTCATGGTGATCTTACCATTCCAAACGGCGTTGAGAATGCCGTTATTGAAGGTACTGATGATATCAATCTTACCGGAAACGATCACGATAACTCAATAACTGGAAATGTTGGGAATGACACACTGGCTGGTGGTTCTGGAGATGATACACTGGCTGGTGGTTCTGGTGACGACACGTTGGATGGCGGTATTGGAAGTGATAAGTTTGATTACAGAAAGGGTGACGGTAATGACATTATTGTGGGATTTGAAGACGGTATAGATGAAATACGTTTCTTTGATTTCACGGATGCGGAGCAAGAGCAATTCGTAAGTGAAACAACATCTGATGGTAGTACTCTTATAACTTTAAGTGATGGATCTACTATTCTTAAAAAAGCGGTTACCCCTATTACAGATATTGAAGATACAAATAATGCAAATCCGATAAACCCAATTGAGACAGAATTGGTTCATACAGTTTCAACAATAGTAGATCAGAATTCGATAATAGTAGATCAGGATTCGATATTTCAATATCAATTAGTTAGCGACGATACGGACACATCAGTGGCTGTTGGAGAGTTAACTTATGTTGGAGTGGATTTACCCTACTGGATGGGAATTTCCTCTTCAGGCCTGATCACAGGCTCACCTCAGAGTGAAAATGTTGGGCTTCATGAGGGTAAAGTTCTAATTACAGATGGTTCGGGGCTGGTCAATGAGGCCACTTTTGCGGTTGCCGTTAACAGTCTAAACGAGGCGCCATATAAAATCCTTTATGGTGAGGATGCAAGTTATACGTCCATTATAAACTCATTCGCAAATATACAGTTTGATAATGATGGTTCGCACAATGGTTTACTCAGTAACACCGGTTTTGTGTCAGAAATTGAACTTGATACTACTTTGTTTACGTCAACTGGTGATTTTCATTCAAGTTCTGTTACAGCTCTTGCCGATGGCAACGTGGCAGCCGTTTGGAGCAGGGACATCTGGAAAGATGTTGGAGATGGGACGTGGAGTAGTTCCTCATCCTTCAGCCTTGACCGTGATATTTTTTACCGGGTTTTTGATCCATCAGACGGCAATTTTGTAACTGATGAGGTTAGAGTAACAAGCTCTCTTGTCGACGAGGAAATAGAGACCGTTACTGCAAATGACGATGGTAGTTTCAATATAAGCTATTCAACCAGTGATGGTGCTCAGGTCAGCTATCTCTCTGATTACAACCCAGGCACTTCGCAACCAGATTTCTATAATTTTCCGAGTCAATATGACCTGAATTTTAGTAGTAATGGTTCTTTAAATTATTCCGAAGTGAACTTTGGTATTAGCTCTTACGTTGAAAATATTAACCAGACTATCCTCGAACGCGCGGATATCCATTATTTGACAGGCCCGGATAGAACTGTATCCATTGGTGATAGCCCTTGGGGCATCTCTTTAAGTGATTCCTATTCTGGCAACCTATACTCTTCTATGTATTTACACTCGTACCAAAGAGTATATTCAGAAACCCCTTTTCCATTTGCACCCCAAAACAACAGCCCGTTAAGTGATATAGAATTAAGTGGCAATCTCCACTTTATAGATTTTTCTGACGAACACGGTAATCAAGAAAAATTAGTTTTTACATTTTTTGGTAATTCAGATGATCCCAGTTATAATAGCCGTAATTCACACTCTGGCGGTGTAGAAGCAGATACATTTTATAAAATTCTCAAAAGCGGAAATGAGTCATTAGCAAAAGAGTATCTAGTCTATGGTGATAACCAAATTTGGGACTCGACTGGCAATGAAATTATATATGCTGGAGCGGGTGATGATAGAATCTGGTGGTCGGTAGGAAGCGATCTCATCGACGGAGGGTTAGGTTATGACACTCTTAAAATTCATCAGAGCAAAGATAGTTTTGACATTAACTATCTCAATGAAACCACCGTTCAACTCATTGAAAAAAATACTGCTGATGTTATTGAAGTCACTAGTGTTGAAGAGTTTCAATTCTATGACGATGCACTTGCATCCGGAGATAGCCTAAAATTTAATGAGCTATTCACTGCTTTGTCACCTCCAGCATTTACGATCAACAAAGTATCCCAATCGGGTGACACAGTGGTCTTTGGATTGTACGCAGACCCATCTCAGGATCCGGGTGGAGATGGCATAGGGTCATTCTCAATGATGTTTGATTATGATCCGTCCGTAATCACTGTTGATGATACATTAGTAACGTTTGGTTCAGGTCTGTCTGGGCAGGTTGGAACACATGACACAAGTACTGGCCAGATTGACATTGGCGGCTTTGCATTTCCTAGCGTTACAGAGTTCTCCCTTCCATTTATGGAGGTAACAGCAACACTTGTCGATGCAAGCCAGCCTGTTGTG
>JAOEVD010000023.1 GCA_028383305.1 Candidatus Puniceispirillum sp. | reverse complement strand
GCATTCAGCCAATTTTGAGCCAGCTTTGACAATACTATCTTTTGCTTGCTCCAAAAAATTATTCTCCCCAACACAAACCATGCGAAGGCTCTGGCATTTGGATATAAATTCTGCAATCAAATACGCACTGTCATCATCTAAATCACAATCAACCACTCCAAGTGCAGCAAGGTGTTTAGTGGGCAACGCTGATAGTAATGAGGACAATCCTTTTCTTTGCAAACCAGTGTTGTAACTCACACTGAATGAAGTCAGTAAAGCCTTCGGCTGTGAGTGCAATGCTCTAATTCCACCTGCAATGGCTGCTGCATCTTCAATGCTCAGATTGGCACTGCGGAGATGAAGGTAATAACCGTAGTCATCAAATTGCTTAGCTTCTAAATATTTAGCAACAGCGATTGGTACTGGTTTTTGAATATCAAGAAGGGCTTTTACAAGTGGCTTAAACGGCTCATCATCACTTGAGTTGGCACCCGAAACAAGAATTGCTGTTGGGGCCAGTAACGAGGCGGCAGTGAATTTAAGAAATTGTCGTCTCAATCTCATACTCATAAATACCTAATTGCTTTTAGCAAATGAAACTGACCCAATCATTGCTAAAGTAATTTCATCCACTTTGCCAGTATTTCTAGGCTATAGCCTTTGCCATACGCATGACCAATTCCTTTTGTCGTCCATCCACCGATAGCGTCAATGATGTCTGATGGACATTCTACGGCTTTTAATCTGTCTCTAGGGCTGTGCCGTAACCCATGCACAATAAAGTCATCACCGATTACTTTTTTCATCCATTTATTCAAAGCAGCACTAGCTGAGTTAGCATTGCATATCTTGCCATCACAATAGCGTGGAAAAGCATAGCTACTATTATGCTTTTGGATGCGTTTAGCTGCCCAGAGGGATGCTCCAATCAAAGGTATATGCCTTGCACTGCCTTTAGTCTTCAAGCGCCTCCATGAATGAGGTTGGAGATTTATACAAGGAATAGGAGCATCAAGGATGATATCGTCTTTATGCAATCCTGCAGCCTCTGATAAACGCATCCCAGTGTCACTAATAATGGCAAGCAACTAGCGCATCTCATCATCTACTTTAGCACAAGCTTGCTGCAATTTGATTAGCTTGCCTGGAGGTACTGGCTGTCTATCTTGGCTGTCATCTTTCTCTGGCATATAGGTCTTGGCAAACCCATTAGCACCTTCAATGCCATGCTCTTGCATCACAAGATTGATGATAGACCTGACTGACCCAAAGATGCGTTTAACACTTCCAAGAGCAAGTCCTTTATCAAACAGGTAATCACCAAAGGCAGCAGCGTCAGATGATGAGTATGAGGTAATGGGTCTATTACCCAATACTTCTGATACATATCGTCCGCTTCTAAAAGCCAACAATGACAGCTAGACTTTATTTTTGCTGAAGGACTAGTTTCAAGTCCGTTGGTCGTGTTCCAATAGCCTAGTGTTAGCAATACCTGCTTTTGCCGTTCCGCCAGAGTTGTTGAAGTGCTCCCCCATTTCAGAATGATTTAATTTGCACCGGGTGTGTTTTTGGCTGCGAGGCCAACTTTCCAGTCATTTGGGTCAGAAGAGTTTAGCATTCTCTGTCGGACCTCCAGCCACCAGCCTGAATTTGGTGGCCAGCCATCGAAATTTTTATTCTCAGTTAACTCACGCATAGCGTGCAGTGGCCAATTGGGATTCATTAGGGCTTCACGCCCTAACGCAACCAGATCTGCTTGGTCACTCTCAATTACTCTATTTGCATGCTGGGGTTCGGAAATCATTCCAACAGCCATCGTGGCAATATTGGCTTTTTGTTTTATTTGTTCAGCAAACGGCACTTGGAAACCCGGTGTTGGTGGCTTTTGAGAAGCCAGGCTAAACAACGAATTAGGACCTTTTATGCCTCCAGATGAACAGTCTATCAAATCTACCCCAGCTTTTTTAAGATCCTTGGCTAGTTCGATGGTATCTTCTAGCTCTAGGCCTCCTGGAAAGCGATCAATGCATGAAAGTCTGAAGAATAGAGGTTTGTTTTCAGGCCAATATTTACGAATTTCCTGAGCAATTTCTATTACAAATCGGTTCCTGTTCAATTGTGTTCCACCGTACTCATCTTCCCGAAAGTTGCTCAGTGGCGATAAGAAAGAATGAATTAGGTAACCGTGAGCGGCGTGAACGTCGAGGACATCAAATCCCGCTAAATGACACCGCCTAGCTGCATTACCAAATTTTTTGATCAACAACTTAACGTTAGCATTCGTAAGTGGGGTCGGAGTGTCATAGCCTGGTGCGGCGGCAACTCCGCTACATGATATGATTTCCCAAGCTGGCTCAATATCATTATTAAGATTCTTGAGAGGCTGCAGGCCATCATATGGTCTTTGTCTAGCGGATTTTGGGCCACAATGGCCAATCTGAGCCGCCGGAATGCTTCCTTGCGAGCGAATGAAAGACGCAATTCTTTGCAATTTTTTAATATGATTGTCGTTCCAAATACCTGCATCTGCGTAAGTGCTTCTGCCTCGCTTTTCGACACAAAGAACCTCGGTAAAAATGGTGCCAAACTTTGCATAAGCATATTTTCCGTAGTGAACCATATGCCAGTCTGTCATTTTCCCGTCTGCTTGCGCTGCATACATTTGCATTGGTGATAGAACTATTCTGTTTGGTAATTCGACATCTCTTAACTTTAATGGTTGAATCAAGCTGGGTATGGTCATTTAAAGTCACCTCTGATGTTTAAAATTCATCAAAACTTTACACTAACTACTGCTTAAAGCGCAGAATATTGAGCCACATTTTGCGCCTGATAGTGTAAGTTTAGGTGAATAAAAAGCTCGCCCAAAGTCACAAGCTGGCCCAACGTATCTATGTTTTTTATAATTCTTTGAAAACGAGAGTCAAAGACGATGGTTATGTTTGAGGCATTTAAGGTTAAGAAAATTCCAAGATTGTTTTGGAGTTCTGAAAAGACCTTCACGTTAATCCCCGAGCCCTTACCACTTTTCATGCTGCTAATTGGTTTATTTTTATTTGGTTTTGGTGAGGCTTTGTTGGTGGTTTCTGGAATGGGAATGAGCCCTTGGACAGTTCTGGCCGATGGAGTCGCGGCAGCAACAGGTTGGACCATTGGTGGTGCGACGTTTGTTGTTAGTTCGTGTGTTTTGCTACTGTGGCTGCCTTTGCGCCAGTTGCCAGGTATTGGAACCATTCTTAACGTGCTGGTAGTAGCGGCAGTTATTGAGTTTTTTCACCTGCGACTTCCAAGTTTTGACTATATGCCTTTGCAAATTCTGGAAGCTTGCGCTGGTGTCTTGATTGCAGGGTTAGGTGGTGGGATATATCTCATTGCAAATTTGGGGCCAGGACCAAGAGATGGTTTGATGACTGGCCTGCAAAAACTCTCTAATTTACCATTGGCGGTAGTTCGAAGTGGGATAGAAGTCTCTGTTGTAAGCGTTGGTTTGATTCTTGGTGGTGGGGCAGGGATTGGTACGTTACTTTTTGCTTTTGGAATTGGCCCGTCAATTTCGGTCTCCATGTATTTCCTTCTGAACGTTTTTTCTTCTGAAGGCTGAGTGTCGCTAAATAAGTTCCCCGCTCACATTGTGCAGTTCCATCTTCCAAGATCATCGTGCTATTCACTCAAAATTTCAGATCAAAAAATTGGGATGAATTGAATGCATATTTGATTGCGTGTATTACCCGATGATGATGTAGTGTTTTTTTGTGTGAGGTTTTAAGGTTTTGAAAGTCGATGCGTGTTGCGAACATGAACTGGAAAGACATTGAGGCTGCGGCTAAAACTGATCCAAGGTGCTGCATTCCGATTGGTTCAGTAGAGCAGCATTCCTATCTATCAGTTTGTACCGATTTAATTTTGGCTGAACGGATCGCGGTTGAGGCTGCTGCACCACTCAACATTCCGGTGTTCCCTGTTATGCCGTTTGGAATAACCCCAAATTTTATTAAATATCCTGGTACAATCAACCTTCGAGTGACAACTCTCTTAGAAGTAGTACGTGACATTGTGACCTCGTTGAAGTTCTCCGGGTTTTCAAAAATATGCGTGGTTAGTGGGCACGGGGGTAATGCACCAATAGGTGACCTTCTAAACGATTTAATGACCAAAGATCCGGAAATAAAATTAAAATTCCATGAGTGGTTCAAGGGGCCCAAATTGCTTGCTAAAGTGATGGCCATTGATGCCACTGCTTCACATGGAAATTGGTTTGAAAACTTTCCTTGGACGCGGCTGTCCCACGCTGAGTCTCCTAATGGCAGCAAACCAATGATTGACCGCACCAAAATGCCAGAATTAGATGCGGACGAGATTAAACATCTTTTGATTGATGGATCATATGGGGGGGAATGGCAAAAACCAGATAAAATAATGAATGAAATTTGGTTGGCTGGTGTTGAAGAAACTCGAGACGTGCTGAGAGAGCCATGGTGAGCCAGTTTGGAGGGTTAAACTCAGAACCTGTCTTGGTATGGGGTGCTGGTGCGATTGGCGGCACCATTGGTGCGGCGCTAAGTCGGTTGGGTATCAAAGTCCAGATGGTTGATATACATGAGGAGCATTGCCGTGTTTGCTCAGATGTTGGTCTTCAAATAAGTGGTCCAGTAGAAAACTATATCCAGCGCGTACCTTGTGTGATGCCAAATATGTTAAGCGGGCAATATAACACGGTCATATTAGCTGTGAAAGCTCAGGACACCGCCGAAGCTGCCGAGCGCCTAATGCCACACTTGTCCAGTGATGGATTTGTTTTATCCGCTCAGAATGGCTTAAACGAGAACGTTTTGCAGAAGATCCTTGGTGTCGAGAGGGTTATGGGTTGTTTTGTTAACTATGGTGCTGATTGGATTAACCCAGGGCAGGTCCTTTATGGTAACCGTGGTGCAGTGGTGTTAGGCGAAATAGATGGATCTGTCAGAGATCGAACCAGACGGATGTATGGGCTGATTAAACATTTTGAGCCCGATGCAATCATGAGCAGCAACATCATGGGGTATCTCTGGGGCAAAATGTGCTACGGCTCCATGCTGTTTGCGACGGCACTCACTGGGGATAGTATGGTGAAGAACTTCGGAGATCCTAAAAGAGCATCAATTCTGGCGGAGATCGGAAAAGAGGTTATTGCCACTGCATTTGCAGAGGGCGTTCGGCCTGAGGGTTTTAATGGTTTTCAGCCATTAGCTTTTTCTCCAACGGCCCCCCGCGCTGAAATGGAAAAATGTATGCTGCAGCTTGCTGAATTTAATTCTAGGTCTGCCAAAACTCACTCAGGAATTCACAGGGATCTGGCTGTGAGAGAGAGAACCACAGAAGTAGACCATCAGCCTGGCTTGGTGGCCCAAATAGCTCATCGTCACGGTATTCCAACACCTAAATTAAATAGGCTTGTTGAATTGATTCATGACATTGAAAATGGTCGGCGCAAAATGTCTGCTGATGTGTTTTTTTTATTGGATGGGTAGATGACTAATAAAAAACGGCTTGCGCTTGTCACAGGTATATGTGGTGGAATTGGACAATCAATTGCAACCTCTATTTTGGCCAGCGGTGCCGAGGTTGTAGTTACTGATTTACCGGGAGATCATTTTGATAACGTTGTTTCTGAATTTGGCTTCAATTCTTTCGCTGCTGATTTAGGAAATGAGAGATCTGTTGAGACCCTGAAACAAAATATTCGTCAAAATTTTGGAGACGTTGACATTCTGGTTACAGCTGCAGGTGGTGTTTGTGGACAAACTGGGCAGTCAATATTTGATGTTTCTGAGGTGGATTGGCGCAAAGTTTTATCAGCAAACTTGGACTCGGCATTTTTCCTTGCAAAGCATTTTGCTCCCATGATGTTTGCCAAAGGTTGGGGCAGAATTGTAACAATAAGTTCTGGGGCTGGGTTAAAGCCAAGCTTGACCGGTATTCAGGCTTATACTGCTGCGAAGCATGGGTTAATTGGCCTCACAAAACAACTTAGTGTAGAGTTTGCACCAAGAGGAATTACGGTTAACTCAGTAGCGCCGGGCTTTGTGCTCTCAAACCTTTCAACCATTCAACAATGGCAGAGTTATGCTGAAGAAGGACAGAAAAGATTATTGGATCGTATTCACACACGCAGACTTGGTCAGCCTGAGGACATCGCGGCAGCCGCATGTTTTTTAGTAAGCGATGCAGCCGGCTGGATCACTGGACAAGTTCTATCAGTAGACGGTGGAACGCACTGATTTAGGGCTTAACTCCCGAAAACGATATTTATTCTGACAGGCAGGGTAGAAAAAACATGTCAAGACAAGATGCAATTTTGAGATCAACAAATTACTTCGATGATGGAGATTTTTTAGATGACATGACTGCGCTAGTAAAAATTCCAACTGAAAGTCAAACTAGAGCAGGCATAAAACATTGCGAGAAATATCTTCATGAGAGGATGAAGCCTATTTTTATTCAAATGGGCTTTGAAACTAAATTGTATGAAAATCCAGTTGATGGCTTTGGACCGGTTTTGCTCGCAACACGGATAGAAGATGACGGTTTGCCAACTATTTTGGGTTATGGCCATGGTGATGTAATTTTAGGAATGGAAAACCAATGGGTTGAAGGAAGAAGCCCGTGGTGCGCAGAGATTAGTGGCGAAAGACTTTATGGCCGTGGAACGGCAGACAACAAAAGCCAGCATTGGATAAATATTATTGCCTTGAAACACGTGTTAGAGATCAGAGGTGAGCTTGGGTTCAATTGTAAATTTTTAATTGAGACGGGGGAGGAAAACGGTTCACTTGGGCTAAGAGAGGTGATTTCAGAAAATCTGGAGGATTTTGGGGCTGATGTGTTTATAGCCTCTGATGGTCCGCGTATCCATCGAGACCGCCCGACCCTTGCATTGGGATCACGTGGAGCAATCAATTTTGACTTAGTGTGTGAATTACGAGACGGTGGTCATCATTCTGGAAACTGGGGTGGCGCTTTAAGTGACCCCGCCATAATATTAGCCAACGCCATAGCCTGCATATCTAATTCCCGTGGTAGAATTGAAGTTGAGGATTGGCGCCCACCAGCAATAAAAAATGAGACGCGTACGCTGCTAAAAGATGTGGTGATCGACTCCGGACCCTTAGGCCCAGTTCCAGATGACTTGTGGGGTGAACCCGGGCTGACAGCAGCTGAAAATGTATATGCGTGGAATAATTTCTGTGTTCTCGCGATGACATCTGGCAATCCTGCACGGCCGGTAAATGCTGTTTCTCCTTCGGCGCGTGCTAACTGCCAACTTCGGTATATTGCCGGTACAAATTATATCAACGCATTAACAGCTCTGCGTCAGCACCTAGATGATAGGGGCTTTAAGAATGTTACAATTGAAGATCCACCTGATGAAAACAGGGGAGGTTATTTAGCTAGCAGGACAGAGCCCGACAATGGTTGGGTAACGCGAATTGCCACCTCTATGGGTAAAACAACTGGCCAGAAACCAGTAATCGTACCACAAATGGGTGGCTCAATTTGTAATGACCTTTTCACTGATTTGCTCGGGTTGCCTGCAATTTGGATACCGCATTCATATTCTGGTTGTAGTCAACACGCTCCGAACGAGCACATCCTTATGCCAGTTTGCAGGGAAGCGCTGCAAATAATGACAGCATTATACTGGGACCTCGGAGAGGAGCAGGTTGGTTAGTGATAGAATCATTAGACATCCTCGAAAAATCTATCGCTGAGAGCTTCACTCTTCTTGATCTTCCCAAAAAATCTGTTGTTCCTGTGCGCAATGGGCCAAATGGAGAGGCGCTGACCGATGTGCTTGTGGTGGGTGCTGGAATGAATGGTTTGGCGGCTGGTTTTGCTCTACGGCGTCTTGGCGTTTTTAATATACGCCAAATTGATCAGAGTCAGGAAGGCTATACGGGGCCTTGGCGCACTTATGCTCGAATGGAATTATTAAGGTCTGGAAAAAAACTTACTGGTCCAGCGCTTGGCCACAGCTTATTGACACCACAAGCTTGGTGGCATGCGAGGTTTCCCCACCGTAGTTGGGAAGATGTTGAGTATTTGAGCCGGGAAGAGTGGGCTGAGTATCTTGATTGGTACGCAAGTGTAACCCATGCCCACGTTGAGTTTGGAACAAAAGTCACTGAAATCAATCCCCACGATGATTATGCTACTGTGAAAATTGTTGGCGCTAGCGGAGATCAACATAAAATTTTTGTTCGGCAGGTTATTCTTGCTAACGGCAGAGAGGGTTTGGCAAGGCGAAGGTATCCAACCGCATTCCGTAGCTTTATCGGCGACAGGCGGGTTGTACATTCGTCTCAAGTGTGTGATTTCTCCTCTATGGCTGGCAAAGAGATAGCCGTTGTTGGCTTGGCCGCATCTGCATTTGATAATGCTGCAACTCTGGCAGAGGCAGGTGCCAAAGTCACATTATTGGGCAGAGCGCCCAAAGTTCCAAGGCTTAACAAAATGAAATATACAGTAACGCCAGGGTTTGCTGAGGGTTTCCCAAGTTTGTCTGACAGGCAAAAGCTTGAGTGGCTTAGACACATAACCGAAACCCGAATATCACCCCCAAAGCATACTGTGGAACGTGTTGCAGGTCTGGGAATAGAGCTGGTTACTGGAATTGACATCGATAAAATTGAAGAAAATGGGGCCCAGTTAAAGTTATTAGCAAATGGATTTTCGCAAAATTTTGACAAAGTAATCCTCGCTACAGGGTTTGGTATTGATGTTGGTTCAAATGATGCTCTCTCAGGTTTTTCTGACGAAATATTGTTGTGGAAGGATGTTATGCCACCTTCTGTTTGGCACGATAAAAAAGAAGAGTGGCGCGCGTTCCCGTATTTGTCTGAAGGCTTTGGTTTTAAAGCCAAGAATGAAGAGAGGGCAGCGGCAATTAGCCGGATAAGGTGCTTCAATCATGCGGCCCAATTATCACTGGGAAATTTGGCCAACGATATTCCCCACGCGAGCTTTGGAGCAGAGCGTCTGGCGAGATCTGTGGTGTCAGCTCTTTTTGTTGAGGATGCTGACACTCATTTCAACAGCTTGTTGGAATATGATGACACCGAGCTTCAGGGTGATGAATGGCCGGGGAAGTTATAAATTTTTGTTCAGTTTAAGTCAGCTATACGGTCAGCCTCAGCATTGTAATAACGCCCGCGATGAAACATTTCCGCTGGCCGAGTTTGACTAGCTCTCAGTTTTTCAGTTTCGTCCCAGTTTACTTTTGTTTGGTCAGCCGTAAATACGACGCCATATTGTTGCTCGGCATTCTTTGCAGATATGTAGCCGTCAAGGAAGTCATCCAAAACGTCATTGGGAGACCTGTCCAATGGACAGCCCCAACCTCCTCCACCTGGAGTTATTATTCGAATAAGGTCACCCTTGTGAACGATTGTTCCGTCGCTTAGAGGCTTGATCTCTGTTTCATTGCCGCAGCCTGGATTTATTATTACTTTGCCGGGCATTCCGGATAGTCCCCCGTTTGCACCGAATGCTGGATAACGACAATTGTCAATCCTTACTCCAAGGGTCATCTGATCAAGAAGCACCCTTACATCGCGGATTATGCCGCACCCCCCTCTGTACCTGCCGGCACCGCCGGAGTCACAATGAACACCAAATTGTTCAATTTCTAAACCGAATTCCATTTCGGCGAATTCTATTGGATAATTTTCTTGAGCAACATAGTAAACAGCATCAAGCCCATCAGCAAAATTTCTTGCGCCATAACCCACGGACAAACCCTCAATGCACAGTTCATCTCCGCCACTGGGCTTTTTACCCCTTAAATAATAGAGCACATAAACGCACGAAGCTGCTGACCCTTGACCATTCATAGCTTGCACCAAGCAACCAAAAATGGCGCTATTGACACGGAACATAGAATGAGACCTTAAGCCCAGAGGTGCTGGCGGGAGTGGCGATAACAAAGTCCCGGGAGCTGTTTTTATTTCGCCAAGAGCACGGACAAACCCGGCATTCATTATAATGCCGGGCATGTCACGCGTTAAATACAAGCCAAGCATGAATTTTGGAACTGACTCATCCATAATGAAATTTATAGGTCCATCGGCTTGTTGGTCAGTTTGTGTGAAGTCTATTGTTAACTCTGAGTTTTTATGTTGAAGGACGGCATCAACAAAATAGCCTCTCTCAGAAACAGCGTCGCTGTCTATTCGATCACGAAAGGCCCATTTACCCTCAGGGATTAATTTTTTAATTTGGCTTTCGAGTGCGTATTGGGTTTGTGAAATTGTTGTCTCAAAGGCCAGGAGCAGTGCGTCGGTCCCGTGAACTTTAATGCACTCTTCCACACGTTTTTTTCCAAGTTGGCATGCAGCCATAAGACTATTTAGATCCCCTTCCAACATATCGGGAAATCGTGAATTATTAGTGAAAATTCTAAAAACTTCCTCATTTCGTTTGCCAGCCTGAATAACTCTTACAGGGGGGATCATAATACCCTCTTCGAAGATTGATTTTGCTTTAGGACTTATTGACCCTGGAACTGCGCCGCCGATATCCCAGAGATGTCCCCAGCACTCAACAAATGCAACAATTTCAGATTGCGAAAAAACGGGCATAATAAACACCATGTCAGGCAAATGACTGACTGCACCCTTCGTGGCATACGGGTCATTGTACCAATATAGGTCACCATTTTGCATACTTGTGATCGGATATATCTCAAGTATTTCATCAACAAGATTTCCTGCAAGCGTAAGGCTGGTTGATACGACAAGTTCACCTTTGGCGTTTAAGATTGCTGTGAAAAAATCTTTTTTCTCTCTAATAAATGGGGACATTGCTGTTCGTGTTATCAATGCCTCCATTTCACGACGTGTGGCATTCATCGCACCCTTGATCAATTCAACAGTGAAACGCTGATTGGCGTTCTCGAATGCCATACTCATCTCAACACCTCAGAAATCATTATATTCCCCCACTTGTCGACCTCAGCTTTTTGACCAGCCAAAATTATTGAAGTAGTGTCTAGTTGATCGATAACTGCTGGGCCATCAATACTATGACCGCAAAGGAGCGTTTCCCTTTTCCACACGGGAACTTTTTGTGGGCCATTTGCGTTTAGGGTAACATACCTAAAAGTACTTTGTGGCGGTTGTGGCAGTTTAGCTTTAGGTGTTTTTGGAGGCGGAACATGTTGAATAGGACTTGTCGCCGTGATACGAAAATTGATCAGTTCCACACCAGCATTTTTATCTGCAAAATTATATAACTCTCTGTGGAATCTATGAAATTCATTTATTGCTGATTCAATTGAAACTTTTATTGGTGTTTTGTCAGAAAAGGGAACGGTAAGTTCTGTTCCTTGACCTGCGTAACGAAGATCAACACTTCGTTTTAATTCGTAGGCGTCTTCTTTTAATTTATCTTGCAACAGTTTGCTTCGTGCCTGATTAGAAAGCTTATCGAATATTTCTAGGACTTCTTTTTCATTGTATTGTCCTGATCTTTGGACACGAGTTGTAGCAAAGTCGTACTTGAGGTCCGTTGATAAAAGGCCGGTTGCGCATAATATCCCAGGATAACGTGGTAGCAAAAGTTTTTGACACCCCAAAAGACGCATTAGCTCACCGCCGTGAACAGGTCCGGCTCCACCAAATGCTACAAGCGTAAAATCTTTTGGATTCAGCCCGCGTTCGACTGTCATAAGTTTTAACGCATTGTTCATAGTTTCATTGACTATAGCCAAAATGCCGATAGCTGCTGCCTGAACTGAAATTCCAAGTGGATTAGCTATATGTTCTTGTATTGCATGCTGTGCAGCATCTGTGCTCAGTTCCACTTGACCGTCTAAAAGTTTTTGGGGCAGCCGTCCAAGAACTAAATTTGCATCAGTTACGGTTGGTTGCAGCCCTCCTTTTCCGTAGGCCGCTGGCCCAGGATATGCGCCGGCACTTTTGGGTCCAACAAGAATTGCACCGCTTTCTGAAATGCTGGCAATAGATCCTCCTCCAGCTCCAATTGTATGAATATCAACAACCGGTAGAGAGAGTGGTAATTCATTGATTTTGGAAGTGGTAGTTACAGCCGCTTGACCATTTCGAATTAGTGATATATCAGCGCTGGTTCCCCCGATATCGATTGTTATCATATCTTTAATTTTGCATAAACTACCGAGATATGCAGCGCCTATAGTTCCAGCTGCTGGGCCTGACAAAGCCATATGAGCACCAGAGTGCGCTGCTTCTGTTGGTGGAAAAACTCCACCGTTTGATTTCATTATCAGCATGGGTGCTTGAATGTTGCGTTCTTTCAATCCCGCTTCGAGTTGGCCAATATATTTGCCAACAAGTGGCTGGACCATCGCATTCATTACTGTTGTCATGGTGCGCTCATATTCCCGGAACACAGGTAAGACAACACTTGACCTTGAAACCTCTAAGCCAGAAAACTTTTTCGTTAAAAATTTGTTCACTATTTGTTCATGTGCGTCATTAAGGTAGCTATGCATTAAACAGATGGCTACCGCTTCATAACCCCCTTTTGAGATTTTTGTGCCGATTGCCTCAAGATCCATCTGATCCAAATGCTTTGCCACAGAGCCATCACTACGAATTCTCTCATCAATTTCAAAAATATCCCTTGGAAGCACAGGCCTTTTTGGTTTTATCCATCCGTAGAGATTTGCTTCTCGAGGTATCTCGGCACGACCAATTTCCAGAACATACCGAAACCCCCTGCTTGTGATTAGGGCTGTTTTAGCTCCTTTGTTTTCGAGAATTGCGTTCGTTGCAACGGTTGAACCGTGGAAAACTATTTCAATGTCTTCTTTGCGGACATTGCTGAGTTTAAGGACAGAGTCTACCGCTTCAAAAAACCCCACAGCTGGGTTGTTAGGGGTTGAGCTTGTTTTTGTAATAAAGAAAGAATTTGTTGATTGATCGGCTAAAACAATGTCTGTAAAAGTTCCCCCGATATCGACAGCTATTGAAATCCTTTTTGACTTGTTTGGCATTTTATGGCCCACCCGTTACTGCCAGTGTCTGGCCTGTTATCCACCCTGCAAAGTCTGAAGCAAAGAAAATAACTGCATTGGCGATGTCGTTTGGCTCTCCAATGCGTCGCATAGCAATATTTTCAACCATCGCTTTTTGCTTCGCATCTCCATATGAGTCCCACTGTTTGACATAATCTGGGCTTGTTGGCATGAAACCAGGGGCTACAGAATTTACTGTGATACCAAATTGACCTAACTCAGCTGAAAGTTGTTTCACCAGTCCTATTTGTGCAGCTTTTGCGGTCCCATAACTTTGGATGCCTGTAAGTGAAACGCCAATACCTGCACGGCTAGATATTATTATAATCCGACCATGTTTTACGTTCTTCATCTTTGGCACAACAGCCCGTGCTAGGTTAAAAGCACCGTCAACATTAACGGCTTGGATTGCCCGCCAATCAGAGTCTGAAACTTTCTCAATAGCTGTTTTTGACCTTGATCTAATGCCACCAGCAGAGTGGACTATTATATCAACCGCTCCGGTAAGAGACTTATTTTGTATATCCTCGACAAGTCCTTGAACTATTTTTGGTTTCGTAACATCAACCGAGACGGTCTTAATTCGAGAAGCAATTATCTCACTAACGCCCTCAACAACGGTAGATAGCAGGTCTTCTTCAATATCAGCCGCCCAGACGTTTCCCCCAAGTTCGGCAAAGCGGTGGCAAATTGTTTTTCCAATTCCCCTAACTGCACCAGTCACTAAAATGGTTTGTCCTTCGAACTGTATATTCATTCGCATCATACCTTAGTTAGTTTTGCATCAAGCCTCTATGCGGTTTCTGAGATCTGGGAATCGTTTCAGTAAAATATTAAATTCCGTTTGAACAGCGGTTCCATCTAACTTGTCAGGGTCATTATCAGGCATTTTTGCTATTGCAGAGAAAATTTGGTGTTTTGCAAAAAAGCGCCAACTGATGGGCAGTTTAGCCAAACCTTCAGTAAGTATGTCGTAATTTTGTTTGGTCCATACTTTTTCAAAGTCTTGTTGTGAAACGGAAACATTGTAAAAGCCATTCGAAGGATTGTGACTACTTTCAGACTTCTTGATTTCACGGCAGGCTGTTGTTGCTTTTTTATCGACACTGCCCTCGCTAATGACCACCCCGTATATTTCCTTGGCATGCTGCTTTGTAATCCAGCCGCACTTAAAATCGTGCAATACTGCTTTGGGATCACGCTCAGTTGGGAGCCCCCAGCCGCCAGCGCCGCCACAGCTCACATATATTATGTCCCCGGGATCAACAGTGACTATGTCTGTGTTACCAAGGTTTATTTGATTAGTTTTTCCAGGGTTTCGGACAAAAGCAGATGCAGCGCCAGCTTTTCCTCCAACAATACCCCAGCCGGCGAACCTTGTGCGGTCTCTGTTTCTTGCCGTTATTTTAGTATTTGGTGCTAATGCTTCAAAGACCATTTCCGTGCCAAGCCCTCCGCGGTGTTTTCCTGGCCCAGCAGAGTTTTTCATTAACCCATAACGGTGGACTAGAATTCCAGCTTCTACTTCGTTCACTTCGGTCGGCGTGTTCTTTAAAAACCCTTGATTTGCGCCTGATCCATCATTGCCATCCCCATCAGCGCAACCTCCAGAGCCACCAGTCATTGGGTTAATTGCAGCCATTATTCTTCTTCCAGTTTTGATGTCCGTAGTGTTCACATTCATTATCGGGCCGCCGCTTGCGGGGGCCCCCATTAACCTTTCAGGGGCAGCTTGAGCAAAAGCACCAAATGTTAATCCGTGAAGCCTGTTACATGACAACGTACGCATTCCAACAGCAGCTGGGAATTCTGGATTAACCATGGTACCAGATGGTAGGATACATTTGCAAATACGCGTGATGCCAGAATTCAAATAAAGTTTTGGGTCGAGAGAATAAAGCACATAAACAACCCCAACAAGAACAAGGACATGGCGTGGGTCGCCGCCTGTTGGAATATTCATTGAGCTTTCAAGTTGGGGATCAGAACCTGTAAAATCTAGAATAAGTGTTTCATCCTCTATGACTAGAGTAAGTTTGATTCTGCACGGCCAACCATTTACGGCATCCTCGTCGATATAGTCCCAAAATTCATATTTACCATTGGGCAGGTTTCTTACAATCGCGCGGGCCTGGTTCTCTGCATAATTTAGCAGTTCCGGAATGCCCTTCCGAAAGGTCTCAATTCCAAACCTTTTGATCATTTCTTGAACCTTGCGTTCACCAGTGTTGCAAGCTGCAATTTGAGCTTTGAGGTCTCCCCAGTTCTGTTCTGGTGCCCGGACATTTTTAAGGAAAATATCAAGGATTTTCTGATTCATCCCTTCCTCTGAAAGGATTTTTGTCGGAGGTATCCTTATGCCTTCTTGGTGAACTTCAGACAATGATCTTGATAGTGACGCCGGAACCGCCCCTCCAACATCTGTATTGTGGATATGTCCCACCGAGAAAGCAACAACTTCACTTTGATAAAAGATTGGTTTCCAGATATGCATATCTGGTGGGTGAGTGCATACAAATCCTGAGTATGGGTCATTTGTAATGCATATATCGCCGGGACGATAATCATCGATCATCTTAATTGCGCGGCCATAGTTAAGCCCAACAAACCATGTTGCGCCCAGTTCAGTAGGCGTAGCAAAAGTTTCACCATCAGCAGTTGTTAGGCCTGTTGTAAAATCCTCTGTTTCTTTAACAAAAGTGGAATGAGCAGTCCTGTAGAGCGTGTAGGCCATGCTTTCGGCTGCAGCACGTGTGTGGTTCTTCAGAATTTCGAGCGTTACTTTATCAATTGTCATTTTTAGCCTCACATGGAGTTAGAATGATATTCTGTGAGCCGTCGATGTGACCTTTAAAACCCGGCAAAACTACTGTTGTAGTATCATCTTGGATAACAACTGCTGGGCCCAAAAAATGGTGCCCTGGCCGCAATTTCGTTCGATTGAAAACAGCAGTATTTTGAAGCGCACCATCGACAAAGACTTTGGTGTATTTTTCTGGCTCTGCTTCAGCTTTGCGCTCTTTGATTTTTGGTATGCGTGGTTTTGGGACTAAGCCGGTAACAACAAGCCTGAGGTTCACAATCTGAACCTCTGCCATCTCATCAGAGTGGCCATAAACTTTATGATGTTCGCGATGGAAGGCGCTAAGAATATTGCTAGCATCAGCCGAGAAAATAGAGGCTCTGGTTAAGGTCGTTTCAATTTCATAAGACTGCCCTTGGTACCGTATGTCAGCCGACCAGCTTAATTGTGTTTCACCATCAAAGCCCTGTTCCTTATGAAGCCAATTTAAAGCTTCATGTTCAAGCGTTTCAGCGACTTCAATAATTACACTCAGTCCATCAGCATCAACATTCACAAAGACTGTTCTGATGAAATCATTTTTTACATTTGCAATTAGGCCGCCATACGCAGACAAAACTCCAGGTGTCAGTGGAACAATAACCTCAGCCAACCCCAAATCACGTGTTAGGTGACAAGCAAGCATTGGCCCGGCACCGCCAAATGCAACCAATGAAAAGTGCCGAGGGTCCACACCCCTTCTCGAGAGAAGTTTTGATGTTTCTAAAAACATTCCTGATACAGCGATATTTATAATGCTCTCCGCTACCTCGGAGTTCCCCTTTCCCAGTCTCTGTGAGATTACCGAAATCGCTTGTTGGGCTTTTTTAATATCCACACTCACTGAACCGTATCCCAAATTTTCAGAGACTAGGAATCCCGAGACAGCGAACGCATCTGTAATCGTTGGACTTGTGCCGCCCAAACAAAAGCATGCGGGACCGGGGTTTGAGCCAGCACTTTCTGGACCAACCTTCAATACTCCAAAGTCATCAATCCATGCAATTGAACCACCGCCTTCACCTATTGAAGTAACCGACACTGTGGGAACATAAATTGGAAACTCTCCTACCATTTCTCCACTGCTATAGGCAGGAGCACCGTCCAAAATTACCGCAACGTCTGCACTTGTTCCGCCAACATCAAAGCTGAGCACGTGTGAACAATTCACCCCACTTGCTACATTTGAAGCCCCTATTACTCCTGCAGCGGTACCTGACAACAACATCGAAATTGGATCGCGTTTGCCAAGTTCCGCCGACATAACACCGCCATTAGATTTTCCAATGAGAGGCAATGCAGGAACATTTGCGGTTTTGAGAGCAGTTTGAAAAGCAGTAAGATAATTCGCTACGCGCCTTTGGATGTATCCAGCAACAGTTGCGGTTACAGTTCTTTCATACTCCCTAATTACCGGCCATACATCAGAGGAGAGAGTAATCTCTATATCTGGCGCCTCTGACATTACTATGTCTCGAACCCTTTTTTCATTCTCAGGGTTTGCGTAACTGTGTAAAAGGGCAACTACAATGGTGTCAGCGCCATCTTTTTTGGCGCGTAAAACAGCATTTTTCACAGACTGATCGTCGATTGATTTTAATATTGTGCCGTCTTTTAATGTGCGCTCCCCAATCCCATAAACACGGTCCCTTCGAACAAGGGGCGCAGGTCGTTGAGAAAAAATATTGTAAGGGTCAGGGACTTTAAGCCTAGCGAGTTCTAAAACATCTTCAAAACCTTCAGTGACAAGTAAACTTAATACTGCTCCGGTGCGTTGGATAACGGTGTTTACCCCAACGGTGGTTCCGTGGCTGAACCAAGTCACATCTTCAGGGCTAAAATCAAACGTTTTAGAGAGTTCTGTTAAGCCATTTGAGATTTCTGAGCCTGGCTTTGTCGGTTGCGATAAGACTTTTAATGTTGTGAGCTGCTTTGTTGTGTCATCAAAAACACAAAAATCTGTAAATGTGCCGCCGATATCTACTGCTATCCGATAAGCCATGATTTCATCTCTGGTTTGGTGTTGACCGAGGGTAAAAAGATAGATTTCTCTATGTTTTCCGCCGCCGATTTTAGCGCCTTGATTATTTTACTTTTTTGGGCGTGAAACCGCGGGGTAAGCATGACTATATTGATTGCTGCTACTGGCTTAAGGTTCAGATTAAGGATTGGAACAGCGATACCACTTGCACCGTCAATCCGCTCATCTATGTTGAGAGCGTAGCCGCAGAGGTGCCATTGTTTTAGTTTCAGCATTATGTCTTTGGTTGATGTAGTAGTTTTCGGAGTGAACTTTTTGCGATTCAATGTTCTCAAGTAAATTTTTATTTCCTGCTCTGGCATTTTTGAGAGCATTGCGTGCCCCATACATGAGCACCAAGATGGGATTGTTGGCTTCTCACCAACTCTGTATGACATTTCTGAAACTGATTGACGTGCGTCTATAATTTGAACATCAAAAGATTTGGTGAGGCGGCCCAGAACAACACTATGACCAAATTGTTCTAACAATCGATCCATTTCAGGAGCTGCTATACGGCGAATCATGCCGGCCCAACCGCCAATCCAGCTTTGACTAATTGACGCAAAATCTGAGATTTTATAAGCGCCGTTGGTGGTCTCCTCTAAGTATTGCTCTTCGACGAGTGTGCAGAGCAGCATGTATGCAGAACTCTTCGGTAGTGCCAAAGCCTTTGAGACATCTCTTAATGTTAGCTCTTTGTTAATGTTAGAGAAAAGCTCAAGTATTCTGAGCGTTCTTACGGCTGATTTTACGGCAGTGGTCAATTTGATTTTTCCTAAATTTTACAAGTAATATATTCACATATGTGAACCGTTAATTATATATGTGAATATTGTATTGACTTGTAAATTAGTCGGCTGTCAATATTTTTGTGTAGTTATTTAATTTAGGGAGCTAAGTCAGGGTGAGAGATCATCAAAAAGTAGCAATTGTCACCGGTGGCGCCAGGGGTATTGGACGGGGTTGCGCACTCCGTTTGGCGCAAAGCGGCTGCAACATTGTCCTAATTGATCTTCTCGAGCCAGAGATGAAATCCACGTCAGATGAGATACGTAAATTAGGATCCCAATGTATTACGTTTTCTGCAGATGTTGCAGATCATCAAGTTGCAGCAGATGTCGTTCGAGACGTTCATACCCATTTTGGGCGACTGGACGTGCTGGTCAATAATGCTGGGAAGTCAATGCCGGTTGGCATAAGAGAGATTACAGAAGATCAGTGGGATCAGACAATCAACATAAACTTGAAAAGCTGTTTCAATTGGATTCAGCCGTCTGCTGAATTTATGCTAAGCGGTGGTGGTGGACGGATAGTGTCAATGTCATCCCTCAATGCCCACAGTGGTGGGGTAACGGCAGCTGTTTCAAAATTTGCATATGCTGCTGCAAAAGCGGGCATCATCGGCATGACGAGAGCTTTGGCAAAAGAATTGGGGCCACAGATTCTTATCAATGCAATTTGTCCGGGTTTGATTAAAACTGAGGTAGCAAAAAATCCTGTGATTGTGAACCGGGAGGCAGAGCTCATCAAAGGGATTGCGGCTAAGCGTGTCGGCACGCCCAAAGACGTTGCTGAATTGGTTGGTTTTCTTTGCCTCTCTGAGCCTTGTTTTATAACAGGGCAAGATTTCATCATTGACGGTTTTCAGTGGAACAGATGAGTTTTATTTTAAAACAAAGACATAGGCAAAACAAAAAAGGAGAATGAAATGAAGCATTTTAAAACTTTCAAAGCTTTAATGCTGTCTGTTGCCTTGACAGCAATGAGTTTGGTTGGAATACCGACGGATGGGATGGCAAAGAGTAAATTTGTGTTTGCCAATTCGTCACCATACGACACTCTTGACCCGCATGTGATCTACGATGTTGGTCGTGTTGCCTCACGCCTCAACATGTATGACGGGTTAATGCGGTGGTTGGATAACCCGCCTAAGCTTACCCCTTGGCTTGCAGAGAGCTATAATATATCTGCCGACGGTAAAACATACACATTCAAACTAAGAAAAGGTGCCACTTTTCATGATGGATCGCCTGTCGAAGCAAAAGATGTGGTGTATTCAATCGAGAGGATCTTGGCTTTAAAGAAAGGCGCTTTTTCGCTTTTCTCAAAATCAATCGAGCCTGGTTCGACAAAAGCGCCAGACAGTCACACTGTCGTTTTTAACCTAAAGACTGCCTCTTCAATTTTCCTTGCCACGGTTCCAGCAATCCATGTTGTCAATTCTGACTTGTTGAAGTCCAAAGAGGTCAATGGTGATTGGGGAGGGGTTTGGCTCTCAAAAAATGAGGCAGGGTCTGGCTCATTTGAATTGACCCGGTATGATCCAGCGATTGGGTTTCAAGCAAAACGTTATGCAGATCATTTCATGGGATGGGGCGACAAATATCTGGATGAGATTGAGTTTCGCACCGTAAAAGAAATTAATTCACGGGTTCTTGGCCTTATGAATGGTGATTTTCATGGAACAGATGGCTACCTCCCACAGGATCAAGTCAAGCGGTTGAAAGCTGATGGTAATATGTATGTTCTAGAAGAAGAGTCTATGCGTATTTTCTATTCAATCATTCACAATGGGAGAAAACCTTTTGATGATGTGAATTTGAGGAAAGCGCTGTCACATGCATTTG
This sequence comes from Candidatus Puniceispirillum sp., assembly GCA_028383305.1. GTDB lineage: Bacteria > Pseudomonadota > Alphaproteobacteria > Puniceispirillales > Puniceispirillaceae > UBA3439. The sequence goes on along the minus strand of JAOEVD010000023.1, from coordinate 14,903 downwards.
ACTATGACTCATTCATAGACAATATCTTATCTGGTTCTGTTGCTCGTAACCCAGTTCCGGTTCCAAATAATATCTGGGGCAACCCTAAAGGGGAAAAAGGGTATACTTTCGATTTAGAAAAAGCCAAAGCATATCTTGCCAAGGTGAAGGGGCCTATCCCCGAAATAACTATTGGAGCATTAACAGGGTATGGACAAACTGAGCAGGCGGCAGCTTTGCTTCAGAATGGACTCAGTAAAATCGGTGTAAAAAGTAAAATCGTGTCAGAGCCATGGTCCGTTGCGTCAAAAAAGATGAGAGACGAGCAGCAAATGTACGACATGTTGTGGTTGTGGCGTTCTACCTATTACGCAGATCCAAATAACTGGGTTGGTGAAATGTACGCTTGTGACCAGGTTGGTGCGCGCAATAACTCGTGGTACTGTGATCCTGAGGTTGACAAGCTTCTTATGGAAGCTCGCGTTGAACCAGATCAGGCAAAGCGCGCAGCCAACTATGAGAAAGCAGCGAAGATGGTCACGGATGACGCTGGTGGTATTTTTGTATACAACACCAAGTGGTTTGGGCCCTATAACAAAAAAGTGAAGGGTGTCCGGTTCTCTCCAATTGGAAATGCGCAAGAAATGCGTTGGGTCCACATGGAATAATAGATGCATAGGAGCGTGCCCTTAACAAGGGCACGCTTTTCTAGTGAGAGGCACTAAAATGCGGGTTTTGGCATTAATCATAAATCGGATGTTATGGCTTGTGCCTACTCTAGTCGGTCTTATGGTCATTACCTTTACGATCAGTCATATTATTCCCGCTGATCCTATTGCGTTTTTTGCAGGTGAAAACGCTACACCTGAACAAATTGAAGCTTTACGTGTTCGCTATGGTTTTGACAAACCTCTCTATATTCAATTGATGAATTACCTTATTGGCGTGACCAATGGCGATTTGGGCATAAGCATTTACACGCAGCGCCCCATTTCGGAAGATTTATTGTCAAGATTACCGGCCACTATGGAATTAACCTTCATGGCGGTCTTTTTTTCGACGCTTGTTGGAATTCCCCTTGGCGTGTTTGCTGCCATATACAGAAACTCTTTCTTAGACCATTTTCTGCGGATTTTGACAGTTTCTGGACTTGCAATTGCCAGTTTCTGGTTAGCCATTCTTTTTCAATTATTGTTCGCGATGGAGTTGCAGATCACCCCTCTTCAAGGAAGAATTGATGGTTGGGGACCAGAAAAAATTACTGGCTTTTTTATTTTGGACAGTCTTTTAGTTGCAGATTGGGAGAGTCTCCAAAGCGCGTTTTCGCATTTGATACTGCCAACATTAACATTAGCTTTTCCTGCTATGGCAACGATTGTAAGGTTTACAAGAGCTGGGGTTTTGGATGCGATAAACTCTAATTATGTCCTTTATGAGCAGGCGATGGGTTTGCCAAGCAAAGTAATAATCTGGAAATATGTTCTTAGAAATGCACTAATTGGCACCGTCACACAGATAGGCCTTATTTTTGGAATATTGATCGCTGGAGCGGTAGTGGTTGAAGCTGTGTTTGATTGGCCTGGCCTCGGGTTATATGCCGTCGAAGCAATCATGAACTCGGACTACAACGCTATTATGGGCTTCACTTTGGTGACGGGTGCATTTTTCATAATTGTTAATCTAATTGTTGATATTCTTCATGGGATAATTGACCCCCGAACCCAGGATTAATTATGCTTGAAAGCACCAAATTTATTATTTCAAAACTTTCACGTGACCGCACGTCATTGGTGGGCGCGTTTCTTTTAATAGCTCTCGTGTTAATAGCTATTTTTGCGCCTGTACTTGCCCCGTACCCTGAGGATGTAACTGAGTTTCATCCTCCCGAAAGATTGTTTGGCCCAAGCATGTTGCATTTTTTTGGCACCGATAGGATGGGGTCAGATATTTTCTCGCGAATGTTATTTGGAGCAAGGATAACAATAGCGATTGCGGTCATTGCAGTCGGTGTGTCAGTTTTGGTTGGAGTGCCAATTGGATTGATAGCGGGTTACAATAGAAGTTGGATTTCTGATGGCCTGATGCGCATTTCTGATATTTTTCTTGCAGTGCCCCAGATCATCCTTGCCATCGCCATTGCACAAACGTTGGGCCCATCAATTGAGAACGTTATCCTGGCGCTTTCTGCAACGTATTGGCCCTTTTGGGCTCGATTGGTATATGCAGAAACGCGCTCTGCTCTGACGGAAACTTATGTTGAAGCATCGATCGCACTTGGTGCATCGCCTTTTAGGGTGATGGTTTTCCATGTATTACCAAACATTTCATCATCAATAATTGTTCGAACTACTATAGGTATGGGCGGTACCATTTTAACCGCTGCCGCTCTTGGGTTTTTGGGGCTGGGCCCGCCGGCGCCAAGCCCAGAATGGGGCAGAACTATAGCTGAAAGTCGCGAGTTCTTGCCTGAGGCTTGGTGGTATGCAACTGCGCCCGGGGTAGCGATTTTTTTGGTTGTGATGGGCTTTAATCTTTTTGGTGATGGTTTGAGGGATATATTGGATCCTCGTACTCGGAGAAGTAATGATGGCTGAAGAGCTGTTGTCGATAGAAAATCTTCACGTTTCTTTTTCAACAGAAAATGGCGTTGCTGAGGTGCTGGATGGTGTGAATTTTTCCATCAAACCGGGAGAAATAGTAGGGCTGGTTGGAGAATCAGGTTGTGGAAAGACAACGCTAGCGAGATCAATTCTTGGCATTTTGCCAAAAAATTCAGCTCAAATTACTGATGGATCGATCATTTTTAATCATCAAAACATCTTGAAAATGCAAGAGCATGATATTGCGAGAAATATCCGTGGTCGGCTGATCACCTTTGTACCGCAGGATCCTTTTTCATCATTCAATCCGGTTTTCACCATTGGTACCCAAATAATGGATTTAATGAAATGGAAGTCTAGTGAAAAAGAAAGCCATGGGTTTTTTGGAAGAGCTAGAAAGTCAGAGCGTGATAAACATTATCAAAAGGTTTTAAAGCTTTTGCAAACAGTCCAATTGCCTGATGTTGAGGGCATCCTTCGTAAATACCCTCATGAAGTATCTGGGGGGCAGCGTCAGCGCCTTATGATTGCGATGGCGCTTTTATCCGAGCCCAGATTAATCATAGCAGATGAGCCTACGACAGCGCTAGATGTTACAATTCAAGCACAGATTTTGAAGCTGCTGCGGCAACTTGCTAGAGAGCGAAACGTTGCGGTGCTTTTTACAACACATGACCTTGGCGCTGCGTACGAAATTTGTGACCGAGTAACGGTCATGTACGCAGGGCAGGAAGTAGAAAGTGCGACTGTGGATGCCTTTTTTGGGAAGCCGCGTCACCCCTACACAAAAAGTTTGTTGGGGAGTTTGCCAAGTAAATCCGGCAAACTAGAGGGTATACCGGGGCAAATCCCTGCCTTGATCAATCCTCCAAGTGGTTGCCGTTTCCATCCCAGATGTGAGGCTGCAAGCACAAATTGTGCGGAAGAGCGCCCCCAGGTTCACTGGCCAAGTGCGGACCACATGATTCGCTGTTATTACCCAAGAACTTATGATTGATTGGACGTGTTGAAACGATGTTAAGCAAAAAAATGGATGGGTATGAATCAATTCTTGCAATAGAAAAACTTTCCAAATGGTTTCCGATAACAAACGCATGGAACCGTAAAGTTGGCAATCTGAAAGCGATTGATGGGGTTTCATTAACTGTTAAAAAGGGTGAGATTATTGGTGTGGTTGGCGAGTCTGGTTGTGGAAAATCCACCTTAGGAAAAACCATCATGGGTATCCATCACCCAACGTCTGGATCTATAAATTTTGAGGGAAGAGAAGTGGCCGGTTTGAGCCCATTTCAATCACGCCAGCTAAGAAAGCGACTTCAATACACCTACCAAGACCCAGGTTCCTCGTTGGATCCTCGCTGGAAAATAGGTCGATCTCTTGATGAACCACTTAAAATCCATACCAGCTTGCCAAGGGAGGAGCGTCACACCAGAGTGCGTGAAATTCTTGAGGCGGTTAATTTGCCAGAGTCGCATCTGCAACTTTACCCACATGAAATTTCTGGTGGGCAGCAGAGACGCGTTGGACTTGCAAGAATTCTTACCCTTCACCCCAGCTTGGTTATACTTGATGAGCCAACGTCTGGATTAGATGTTTCTGTGCAAGCAACAATTTTAAAACTATTTCTAGATTTGAAGAAAAAATTCGATTTGACATACGTATTCATCAGCCACGATTTATCTGTAGTACGAATGATGTGTGATCGTCTTGCAGTGATGTATTTGGGCAGGATAGTAGAGTTTGGCCCTACTGAAGAGGTTTTCAATTCTCCCCGGCATCCCTACACACAATCTTTGTTGTCAGCGATACCCCAAATTGGAGGAAAAAGGGTGACTGAGCATTTTTGGCTTGAGGGTGAGCCACCTGACCCATCAAGGTTGCCTTCAGGGTGCAGTTTTAGAACAAGATGTCCATTTCAGGACAGAGCGTGTGAATTAGAGGTCCCGGGACTGGTCAATAATGTTGGTTACCGTTGGGATGCTTGTGTGCACTCTCAGAAAAATCTGGTTTGAAATTTATGGGAGACAAATGTTTTTTGATCAACTATCCGATCCCAGCCTTATCTCGGCAATATCGTGCAATATCAGCGTGTGTTGCTATCCAAACATCAGGGTGGGATTTGATGTGCGCTAGGAGTTCTTCCAATACCTGGATGCGAGAACGATGGCCAATGAAATGAGGGTGCATCGTAAGCAAAAACAGTCCACCGTCTTTATAAGCGCCGTCAAACTCACGTATGAATATTTCAGCCACGCCAGACGGTGGCGTGTATGGCCTGAGACCAGAAAAGCGATCCATTGCCCAATATGGTGCATCATCGCGGATCCACTCCACTGGCAACTCAACAACCCCTGTTGCTTTGCCGTCCTCAAGAATTTCATAAGGGTCGTCATCAGCCATCAAAGAGCTATCATAAATAAGCCCCATTTCACGAATGATGCTCATTGTATGTGGGCTGAAATCCCAAGATGGCGTGCGTATTCCTACCGGTCTTACCCCGCAAACTTCCTCAAGCTTATCAGCAGCTCGCATTTGAAGGTCTCTCTCATCCTCCGGTTCAAGGGCGCTATTTAATTCATGTATCCAAGAATGAATACCTATCTCGTGTCCTTCCGCAATGACACGTCTTTGTTCATCTGGATGAAGCATCGCTATTACCGCAGGCACAAAGAAAGTGGAGGGTGCGCTGTAGTGGGAGAGCAAATCAAGGATTCTTGGCACGCCAACTCTGGAGCCGTATTCGCCTTGACTAAGCTTGCCAGGCGAATGGTGCCCCCAACGGAGAGTTTGAGTTTCATGATCAGAATCAAAAGAGAGTGCAACAGCAACTCTGGCCCCATTTGGCCAGTTATCCGGATTGAGGGATTTACCAGCTCTGATCTTATTTACAATTTCACGCCATTGTTTCTCTGGCCAGCGCCAGCTTTCAGGTTGGTCAGGAATAGAATGTCCTGTTTTTTTTGCCATCTTTTGTGTCCCTCAAAAAATAATCCAATAACATTATTGAAGTTGAAAGAATTATAACATTGCGGTCAATCATTTTTGCTTTTTTGGCGGTCTTTTTACCCCAACTATCTCTAGCTGCGATAAACCATGGTGTTATGGTTCTGGCACCTGTGATAATCGCTTCAACTGGCTTACCCCCTGAAGCTGTGGGCTTGATTGGTGGACTTGGTGGTTTTGGAGCCGTGTGGTTTTTTGCTGCAAATAGTACAATTTTGCCCAGTCTAGGCTCATTGAATTCACTCTTTCTGGGGTGTTTGCTCGCGTCTTGTGCGGCAGCCAGCTTTGCCTTGCAATTAGGATGGCTTGGGTTCTTGGCAGCAATATTAGTGGGCTTCGGATACGCGATTTCTGCACCAGCTGGAAGTATTATTCTAGCAGCAAACACTCCAAAAAAATTCTGGGGAACACTTTTTTCACTGCGTATGGCTGGAGTGCCTGCTGGAGGCGCTTTTGCTGGTCTGGTAGTGGCCACTATCGTTGCTCAACATGATTGGCGCATTTCGCTAGTGGCACTTGTTTTGCCAAGCTGTTTGAGCCTGATTTTTTTGAGATCAATTGCAGATGAAATCTATGTGCCTAATCCAAGCGTCAAATTTTCTATATTTTCAATTTTCAACCTAAAATTATTTTTTACCCCGTTTCAGGTTCTAAAACGTATACCAAATTTGGCAACAATTACGTTTGTTAGTATTGGCTTTGCAGCTGTTCAGGGTTCGCTTTTCACATTTTTCACAACTTATTTGACGGATGCACTTGGCTTTAGTCTTGGTTTGGCGGGATCGTTGTATGCAGCTGTCCAATTATCAAGCTTTTTTGGGCGTATAATTGTGGGGTTTGCCGCTGATTTTATTGGATCAACTCGAGTTTTACTCGTTGCTCTCGGGGGTTGCTCGCCGGTTGGGCTTGTGATTTTGTGTTCCTTACATGTCGATGATAGCCTTATGGTTTTATTTGTTAAATGCTCATTAATTGGTTCAATGATTGCTAGCTGGAATGGTTTATTCCTTGCTGAAGTCACGCGCGTTGCCGGTTCTGGAGATGTCGGTGAAAGCACGGCAGCATCTACATTTTTTACGTTCTTGAGTTATATGGCTGCGCCGTTGGTGTTTGGATTCGTGAGCTTTTATTTCAGTTATTATCATGCTTTTGCTCTTATGGGGTGTTTAGTAATTTTAAGTGCTTTCTTTCTGCTTAAATCGATATTCGATAGTAGTAGAGAGAAAGAATAATGGAGGCCGAGGTATGAAAGCAGCAGTTTACAATAGCACTGGTCTAGCAAGAGAGGTGCTAAAGATAAAGGATGAGCCGAAGCCAATACCCCAGAAAAATGAGGTTCTTATTGCTTTGCGAGCCTCTGGCATAAACCCTGCTGATGTAAAAAGAAGGGCTGGTTGGCGCAACTCTGAAATGCCGCACCCAAAAATTATTCCGCATTGTGATGGCGCGGGTGAGGTGGTTGCTGTCGGAAAAGATGTAAAAGATCGGAAGGTTGGTGATCGAGTTTGGGTCTGGAATGCGCAAGGGGGATATGATGGACCAGGCCGTGCTTTTGGAACAGCTGCTGAATTCATAGCCATAGACCGCATGCAAACCGCGATATTGCATGAAAAATTAAATTTTTTGGAAGGGGCCTGTCTTGGGGTGCCAGCTATGACAGCACACCATGCTGTTTTTGCAGACGGGGCAATTGAAGGCCAGACTGTGCTTGTTCAGGGTGGCGGGGGAGTGGTTGCCCATTTTGCGATACAGTTTGCTTCTTCAAGTGGAGCAAGGGTTCTCGCCACAGCGGGTTCAGAACAAAGGTTAAGCCACGCTTTAGGAGCCGGCGCAAATACCGTTTTTGACCGCTATGATCCAAACCTATCCGCATTAATCTTAGATGCGACCAATGGCAAAGGAGTTGACCGTGTTATTGAATTAGAGTTTGGTGGCAACCTCGTTACTGATATGTCAGTTCTTAGGGCAGGCGGCGTTATTGCGGCATATTCCTCCACCCAGGTTCCAGCGCCAGTTTTTCCTTACTATAAAATAGCAGCTAAAGGAGGAACAATAAGGATAATTCAAAGCTTTGGATTTTCAGATTGCATAAGACGAAAAGCAATCAATGCGATTGATCAACTTTGTACTGAGAATGGTCTGGTTGTTCCAATTGGGAAAGTTTATCCTTTAGATCAAATATCTCAAGCCCATGATGATGTTGAAGCGCAGAAAACTATTGGGAACATAGTTTTGGAGATTTAAATGCTGATGGCGGGTGTTTTATCATTTAAAGCTTGCTTCAAAATTAGAAATTTGCGCCAGCTATTCATCAATGATTGGCGTTCGGAAAAATAATCAGTTCGGTTATAAGCTCTCTCAACACGAGACCCTGTCTGGTGAGCTATAACCATCTCTGAGACTTCTCTGCTTACTTGCTGTGTTTCTGACATCCAAGTCTTTAGAGATGTTTGGAGGCCGTGAGGCCTTGCCTCGCTCCGCCGAACCTCGATAAGGTTAAAGGAAATTTGTCTTTTAAAAATCTTGCCACAAAAATAAGGCCAGCGCAAAGGCTGGCCGATTTTAAGGAGGAAATGCGTTAAGTTCAGGTTTGACGCTGCACCTGTATTTTGACGGGTTTATGGCTGGTATGGGGTCATTGTGAGGCTCATTAGGTGGCCTTACTTCCTCCACTTTCTAATGCTACAATCAACTTATGCAAACCATCCAAAAAGCGCGGCTTGGATCCGGCCAATTCGCACCCGGCCAATCAGGTAACCCCGGCGGCCGTCCAAAGAATGAACACCGCGTTGCAGAGCTAGCGCGGTCCTGTTTTAAAACTAAAAAATCCGCCCACATTTCCATGTAGTGACGCCTTCGCTCAAGACAATCAGTTCGGTTATATGCACGCGCAACCTTTGAACCAGTTTTGTGAGCAATGATCATTTCCGCAACTTCAAACGGAATGTCAGTATTATCTGTAAGCCATGTTCGCAAAGTTGACCTGAATCCATGAGGCACACCGGGCAACTCTCTGTCTCTCATATGTTTTGATAGTGTGCTATCGCTGATGACACCTTTTCGAATGCTTGGGAAAAGAAAGCCATCTCTGGATATGCGCATGGCATTGGCGACGACACTCTGTGCTTCCTCACTCAATGGAACACGGAAGTCTGGCGTTCTACCCCGTTTACCCTTCATCATCTCTCCCGGGATCGTCCAGATATCTCCATCAAATTGATCTATCCTTGCATGACGTACTGGCCGAGATCGCAGTCCGGTTAGTATCAAAAGTTTCATGCACAGATGAGTTGGACTTAAATCACTCAATGACTGATAAAATTCGGAAGTATCTATAGCACTGAGGGCTGGCATCTTCTCTGGCTGATGCCGTGTTAGCCCTGGCAGCTGTCTTGCTTTGTCAACAACACCAATATCAACGTTCAAGCCTAAGGCGGCAGCATATTTGATTATGACATTTAAGCGGTTAAGAGCCTTGCGCGCTGTCTCGTGCTTCGTATTCCAGAGAGGTTTTATTACTCTTTCCAAATCACGTTGAGTGATCTCCTCGACGGGGTAATTACCAAGCTTTGGGATCACATGCAGGCCAATGGGAGTAAACCAGCGCCCATTAGCTCCATCGCCGCGTAGCTAAGCTTTTTTGGACTCGAATGCCTGCAAGGCTATGGTCTTCAGCGTTGTGTCTAATTTGGATTGCTCGCGAAGTTGTTTGTCCTTTTGCTTGATTGGGTCTAAACCGTCGCCAAGTCTTGTCCGGCATTTTTCAGCAAGGTCACGAGCTTGCTTAAGGCCAACATTCTGCAAGCTCCCAAGCCCCATCTCTCTTCGGTGACCTGCGATTGTATATCTGAAAAACCAGCTGCTTCCTTCATTGCGTTTATTCAGCCATAGGCCGCCGCCATCGCAATGCTTTCCTAACGGAAGTGACTTGATCGCCGTTGCTGGGAGTCTGTTTAAAGCTCTCATATTACATATGCCTTTCATTCCACCTTTCTGTCCACCGTTTGCGGAGAGATGTTCTGATTGGTTATGAGATCTCATAATACTCTATGAGAAATCAACATATTGTAATATAACATAAAAATGAAGTAATTGAAATGGCATAAGATTGTTTAGGACGCCAAGCTGGTGCCGCCCACGGGCACCACTTTTTTCTTACATCCAGAATTGCGATGGTGTTTTCCACTTCATTTGGCGAATAACCCGCCGACCTTTAAACCCATTTCCAGCCGGACTGCATTTTTTTGAGCCTCAGAACTAAATCTAAACAATCGCCAAGCGCTGATCTTATTTGAGGTTAATCTCAATGAAACTGTACGCGCTATCGTTATTCATAATGATGTTATGCGCAGCCCCTACCGGCCGTGCATAGCTTGCGCCTATGGTCAGTTTCGTCTTAAGAACCAATCCACAGGGCATTTCTGCGTTCTAAAAGAGAGCCCAAATGATTGCGAGCGCATACGCACCTGTCATAGGGATCAACGACGAAGGGCAAAGCCTGTTCACGCAATAGGGCTTGACGCATTTCGGTTTTGATTGAAAAGTTTTGCCGTGAATGATTTGTCGTGAATACTGGTTTTATGCCAAGTACAAGGGGGGCAAAAGATGGGGTTGCTAACACAAGTTCAAAAAGATAAATTCTGGCATGATGGTGTTTTGGTGGTTGAAGATGCGGTCTCGGTTCGCCAACTTGCCGCCCTTCGTGCCGAATTCCAAAATTGGGTCGAAGAAAGCCAAAACCATATTTGTGACTATGGCGAGACTCTGGATGGGCGTGCAAGGTTTGACCTACAGCCCGGCCATAGCCCAACAACACCGGGGCTTCGGCGTGTGCAATCGCCGGAAGAGGTCTCGCCAATCTATGAAGATGTGATGCGCAATGCCCGCACGGTTGATTATTGTGCTGAATTGCTTGGCTCAAATATCCGCTTTCATCACGGCAAGGTAAATTCAAAACTCCCCGGCTCGGCGACCGCGGTGAAATGGCATCAGGACTTTCTGTTCCAGCCAATGACCAATGACGACATGATCACCTGCCTGCTTTTTCTCGATGATGTAACGCTGGAAAATGGTCCGCTTGAGGTCATCCCCACAAGCCATAAGGGGCCACTTTATCCGCATTGGCATAATGGCATATTCACTGGCGCCATTGATGAGTGCATTATCGAACCGAAGCGTGACAAGATTGTTAAATGCACGGGCAGCGCCGGTGCGGTCTGCTTGATGCATGTCAATCTGCTTCACGGGTCAGCACCTAACTTATCTGATGGGCCGCGGACTCTTTATATCACCACCTATTATGCTGAAGATGCAATCGAATTGAGCCCAAATCATTTGCCCAGCCGGTTCACCCATGCATTGGTTCGGGGCGAAGCGACAGGCAGGGTGCGTTGTTCTAAATATGCGATGCAATTACCAGCCGTGCCGAAAGGAACATCGTTTTTTGCCCAACAAGAAGGCGCCGATATTTAAATCTGGGGTATCCGATGAAACCAAAAAATCAGACCACCATGATCGACAAGCTGGCTTTTGAGACTGATCACGGGCTTGGTTCCGCGGCGCGGCTTGGCTTGATTGTTCTGCAAACTGATCAGACAATCGAGCATGAATTTGCCCGATTATTCGCCGGCAAGGACATTGCGCTTTATCATGCGCGAATTCCGAATGCGATGGAGGTATCGCCAGACACGCTTGGTCAGATGAAAGCCGATTTACCGGCAACGGCAAAGTTGCTGCCGCCATCATTCAGCTTTGATACAATTGGCTATGCTTGCACCTCTGGCGCAACCATGATTGGCGAGGATACGATAGCTGGCATCATTCAAGAGTTGCATCCGCAGGCGAAAATATCCAACCCACTATCAGCCTGTAAGGCGGGGCTCGCCGCATTGGGCGTGCGTCAGCTTGCGCTGGTTACGCCCTACCCGCCTGAGGTCACTTTGGCGATGCGTGACAATTTGAAAAAAATGGGTTTTGACGCAACAATTGTTGCCTCCTTCAATCAATCCGATGATTTTACCGTTGCCCGGATTAGCCAGCAAAGTGTTCTTGACGCGGTCCTTAAAGCTGGTAACTCTGATTTGTGTGATGGCGTGTTTGTATCTTGCACCAGTTTGCGCACTCTGGATATTCTTAGCCATGCAGAAGCCATGCTTGGCAAGCCTGTGGTGTCATCCAATCAGGCACTTGCTTGGCATATGATGCGGTTGTCCGGCATAAATCACCAGCCCGACGGTTTTGGACGGCTTTTCACATTGGAATAAAGAACGGCATATCTGCTAACGCTATTTTTCGTATGTAACACAATATCTTAAGGTTTTCTTCCATGTCAGCATCCTTTCCAAAACATGCGCAAGTTGTTGTCATCGGAGGCGGAGTCCATGGCTGTTCGGTTGCCTATCATCTTGCCAAGAATGGCTGGAAGGATGTGGTGCTTGTTGAACGGAAAAAACTTACAAGTGGCACCACATGGCATGCTGCCGGTCTGGTAGGTCAGCTTCAAGGCACCCATGCCACGACCGCCTTTGCCAGCTATAGTGTTGAGCTTTTACAGGAGATTGAAGCCGAAACAGGGCTTAGTCCGGGCTTTCGGCAAAATGGCTCAATCTCGATCGCGGTGAATCAGAGCCGCCTCTCAGAATTGAAGCGCAAAGCCGATTTTGCTGGGCTGTTTGGCGTCGAAGCGTCCTTTATCGCAACAGATGCAATTGCCGAACGATGGCCCTTAATGAATGCCGAGGGTGTGCTTGGCGGAATCTATATGCCAAGTGACGGATCGGCAAATCCAACAGATTTGACACAAGCGTTGGCGCGTGGGGCGCGGATGAATGGCGCTCAGATTTTTGAGAATATCAAGGTTGAGACCGTATTGACTTCAGGCGGAAAAGTAACTGGTGTTGAGACTGATGCTGGCATCATCTCTGCCGAGTTTGTTGTTAACTGCGCTGGCATGTGGGCGCGCGATCTTGGCCGAAAAAATGGCGTTGGCGTTCCGCTTCATGCTTGCGAACATTATTACCTTGTTACCGAACCGATTGCTGGTCTGCCATCGGATTTGCCGGTTCTTCGGTCATATTGTGATGGCACTTATTGGAAAGAGGATGCTGGCAAGCTGTTATTTGGCTTTGCCCATTTCCATGCAAAGGCATGGTCAAAAGACGGCATTCCAGATAGTTTCGAATTTGATAGTTTGCCTTTCATCGAAGATGATGTGATGGAGGTGCTGGAACTGGCAATGGCGCGGGTGCCATGCTTAACCGAAATTGGTATCCGCACTTTTTTCAATGGCCCTGAAAGCTATTCACATGACGGGCGGTTTACCTTGGGTGAAGCGCCTGATGTAAAAAATTACTTTGTTCTTGCCGGGGTTAATTCAACGGGAATTCAATCTGGTTCGGGTGCTGGAAAGGCCGTTGCTGACTGGATTATGGCAGGCCATCCGACAATGGATCTGTCGGAAATGGATCCGGCACGGATTGAGGCATTTCAGGCGCAGGATCGCTATCTTCAAGAGCGCTGTCCAGAAACCCTTGTCCTGACCTATGCAATGCATTGGCCCGGACGCCAGCGCGAAACCGCACGCGGCTTGCGGCGAACACCATTTTACCATGCGCTAAAGGCCAAAGGTGCGGTTTATACAGAAATGCAAGGCTGGGAGCGTCCAAGCTGGTTTGCCCCGGAAGGGGTTGCACCGGTTCACGATTATGCCTTTGGCCGACCAAGCTGGTTTGACCATGCGCAGACCGAACAGAAATCGGCGCGTGAAGGCGTCGTGATGATTGATTATTCAATGCTTGGCAAACATATGGTTGAAGGAAAAGATGCCGAGACGTTTCTGCAACGTGTTTCCACCAATGATGTTTCGATCGAAGATGGGCGCGTTATCTACAGTCTTATGCTGAACGAACGCGGCGGTATCGAGGGAGATGTCACGATTGCGCGGCATGGCAAAACACGCTTTATGGTCATGAGTGCAATTTCCCATACCCGACGCAACCGAGACCATTTGCAACACGCGATTTTGACCAGTGAAGATGTTATCATCCGTGATGTGACCAGCGCCTATGCCGTTCTGGCGCTTTCTGGACCATTGTCGCGTGCGGTGCTGGAAACACTTGTCGATATTCCACTATCCAACGCAGATTTTCCACCATACAGCTTACAACAATTCTATATTGGTCACGCACCTGTTTTTGCCCAGCGTCTTTCCTTTACCGGTGAAATGGGCTGGGAAATCTTTATCACCCCTGACTTTGCCGAATATGTATTCGAGCAGCTTTACCAAGCGGGACAAGCATATGATTTACGGCTTGCTGGCGGCGAGGCCTTGAATGCTTTGCGCATTGAAAAAGGCTTTGTTCATTGGGGTTCTGACATGGCCTATACCGAGTCGCCCCATCAAATTGGTTTGGATTTTGTGTGCCACATTGACAAGGGTATCGCGTTCACCGGTAAGTCGGCCTATCTTGCCCGCAAAGCCCAAGCAAAAGGCCCCTTTCTATGCTCAATTAAATTACATCAGCCCGATGCGATGCTGCATCACAATGAGCCTGTATTGCGCGATGGGACGATTGTTGGCTTTGTTACGAGCGGGGCATTCTCGGCCGCGCAAGGCAGCGCTGTTGGGCTTTGTTTGATCGCGCCGCCAACCGAAAAATCTGGTGTTGAGGCGCTGGAAAAGGGCGATTATAGTGTGCTGGTGGAGGGGCGCACCATTCCAGCAATTCTGCAGCGCAAAGCCTTTGCCCGCTAGCCAGCAATTTTGTCTGAGCGCAGTTGAAAGATCTAAGGAATGGCAAGTTAAACAAGTACGGGGATTAATTTTGCCGCAGCGGCCACTGGGTCAATCAAGGTAATCTGATGATCTGGTTGTAGCTTGTTCCAGATATTGGTCATGCCAGCACAACCAAGAACCACCGCATTGCTGGGATTTTTTACGGTCATTTTTTGCAAATGTGATGAGATAATTTCACGTGATTTGTCAGGCGCAGTCTCAAGGTCAAGAACTGGAACGCCGCTGGCATAAACGCCATCACAGATTTGGCCAAATCCCTGTGCCTCGATATTTCCAGCAATCACCGGAACTGACACTGCCAACGTGGTCAGCACTGAAAACCGCCCCGATGATAATGCTGCCAAATGAAATGATGCCTGACCGATTCCAATAACGGGCTTTTGGGTAATTGTTCGCGCCTCAGCCAATCCGGTATCATCAAAACAGGCAATCACATAGGCATCAAAATTGCCATTGGTAATGATATCAAGCACCCCCGGAACGGCAGCATCGCCATCTTCAGGGCCTTGAATCGCAGCCGGTGCCT
>JAOEVD010000022.1 GCA_028383305.1 Candidatus Puniceispirillum sp. | reverse complement strand
AGATGAACCACCGCTATCATCAGCATCGGCCATGTAAAGATGGATTGAAAGATTGGTCTTTGGCAGCAGCTTTTTTAGTCGGTCCGGCCATTCGATCAAACAAACCGCATCGATAAACGCATCATCCAGCCCAAGCTGCATCGCATCTTCGGGGCTTTCAATCCGGTAAAGATCAAGATGCCAAAGCCGCGTTCCATCCCCAAGCTCGTAGGTTTGAACAAGCGTAAAGGTAGGGCTTGGCACATCGGTTTCAGCTGGATTTGCCGCCTGAATAATCGCCCGCGCCAATGCCGATTTGCCTGCACCAAGAGGCCCACTTAATGAAATCACATCACCGGCCGCCAGCCCGTCAGCCAGCAACGAACCAAGCGTTTCGGTTGCTGACAGATCGGGTAATTCTAATTGCAGAACTGGCATTGGTGATTAATAGCGATATTGTTCGCTCTTGAACGGCCCTTGCTGTTCAACGCCAATATAATCAGCCTGATCAGGGCGAAGCGTGCTTAAGCTTGCGCCAACCTTGGCAAGATGGAGTGCTGCCACTTTTTCATCTAGATGACGCGGCAAGGTATAGACCTTGTTTTCATATTGATCACCGCGCGACCAAAGCTCGATCTGCGCCAACACCTGATTGGTAAATGACGCCGACATGACGAAAGACGGGTGTCCTGTCCCGCATCCAAGATTAACCAAACGTCCCTTGGCAAGAAGGATCATCCGCTTGCCATTTGGAAATTCAATTTCATCAACCTGCGGCTTTACTTCGGACCAAGTGTAATTGTTCAGCGATGCAACATCGATTTCATTATCAAAATGGCCAATGTTACAGACGATCGCACGGTCTTTCATTTCACGCATATGGTCGATGGTGATAACATGACGATTACCGGTTGCGGTCACAAAGATATCAGCCTTAGGCGCTGCCTGTTCCATTGTGACGACTTCATAGCCTTCCATCGCGGCCTGCAACGCACAGATCGGATCGACCTCGGTTACCATGACCCGCGCACCGCCTTGCCGAAGCGACGCTGCCGAGCCTTTGCCAACATCACCATAGCCAGCAACAACCGCAACCTTGCCAGCAAACATCACGTCAGTGGCGCGGCGAATGCCATCAACCAATGACTCGCGACAGCCATAAAGATTGTCAAATTTTGATTTGGTAACCGAATCATTCACATTGATCGCTGGGAAAGGCAATCCGCCTATTTCAGCAAGTTGATAAAGCCGCAAAACGCCAGTGGTGGTTTCTTCGGAAACCCCTTTGAGCGCATCACGTTGGCGGGTGAACCAGTCCGGGCTGCTGGCAAGACGGCGGTGCAATTGTGCTTTTAGATATTCTTCTTCTTCGGTTTCAGGCTTTGCCAGCACATCTTCGCCAGCTTCGGCACGCGCACCAAGGAGAATATACATGGTGGCATCACCACCATCATCAAGAATAAGATTGGCAGTCTGTTCATTCGGCCAATCAAAAGTACGGTCAACATATTCCCAATATTCAGCCAATGTCTCGCCTTTGATGGCAAAGACGGGAACGCCTGATTTGGCAATTGCCGCGGCGGCATGATCTTGTGTTGAAAAGATATTGCAGCTCGACCAACGCACATCGGCACCAAGCGCGACAAGCGTTTCAATCAAAACCGCAGTTTGAACCGTCATATGAAGACAGCCAGCAATGCGCGCGCCAGCTAGCGGCTTGTCCGAGCCGAACTCTTCACGAAGCGCCATCAGGCCAGGCATTTCGGTTTCGGCAATCGATAATTCCTTGCGACCCCAGTCAGCAAGTCCGATATCGGCAATCACATAATCCTGCGCCATAGTTCAATCCTATCTATATGTCGGTGAAAATCTCGCCACGTCATAGCAAATTAACACGCTCTTTTAAAGCGATAGATCTGATCGCGTCAAAAAACACATTTAGATTGCGATGAGAGTGATGTTTGGTTAGCCCGATGTTTTGGCCAATTCACGATGTCCAAGGCGCACCGGATGACCTTCAGCCTCAATCCAGCTAGCGATCTGCGCTGCGGCCCATACCGAACGATGCTTGCCGCCCGTACAGCCAAAGGCCAGTGTTAAATGCGCTCGACCATCATTGTTCATCCGGCTTAACATTAACACCAACATCGATTTCACCTGATCAAGAACCGCAATTGCCATTTCATCTTTGGCCAGAAATTCCGCCACTTTGGAATCCAGGCCGGTTTTATCACGCAAATCATCATCCCAATGCGGGTTTTTGGCAAAGCGCATATCAATAACTTGATCGGCGGTTTCAGGAAGGCCATACCGGTAGGAAAATGACACGATATGCACTGGAATTGGCGGCGATTTATCAAGACCCAAAGTGTCAAGCAACGCGCCGCGCAAATCAGCTGGTGCCAGACCACTACTGTCAATCACAATATCGGCCAACGCTTCGACATCGGCCATGCGCGCCATATCGGCGCGCACCGCAGCGTCAAGATCATAATCATGGCCAAGCGGGTGCTGGCGTCTTGTCGCATTATAGCGGCGCATCAAATCGGCATGGCCAGCACTGATGAAAACCATCTTGAAGCCATCGCCAAGGCGCTTTGCCAGATTTTTTATAAGCCGCGCCACCGCATCAGCCCCAAAACCGCTGGTACGCGCATCGAGCCCAATGGCAATTGACCGGCCACCCGTTTCAACCTCAAGCGCGATCAGCGGGTCAACCAGCGCCAAAGGCAAATTATCAACCGCGGTAAAACCGTAATCTTCCAGAATTTTCAGTGCCGTTGAATGTCCAGCACCAGACACACCAGTCACAAGAACAAGCTTTTTTGACGAAATTGGGTTCAACATCACAACAGTCTACAATAGCAGAAAAGAAAAAACAGCCTTAGCTTTCCAGTGGCAAAACAAGTCGGAAACACGCCCCGCCTTCAGGCCGGTTTTCGGCGGTTAATCGCCCGTTATGCGCATCGACAATCTGCCGCGCGATCGACAGGCCAAGACCCGAATGTTCGCCGAATCCCTCGCCGCTAGGCCGCTCGGTATAAAACCGGTCAAACACCGTTTCCAGTTTAGTATCAGGGATTCCTGGCCCATCATCAAGAATTTCCAAAACCGCATTTTTGCGGATTGGATCAGCGGCCAGAATAAACTGTACCATGCCACCCTTCGGGCTAAAGGAAATGGCGTTGCTCAGCACATTATCAATCACCTGCACCATGCGGCTTTCATTCATCCGCACCAACACTGGCAATGGCGGATGCTCGTATCGCAACTGATATTGGCTATGGGTTTGCGATCGCATCTGGATAAAATTATCGATCAAACTGGCAAAATCAAGCGGATCACGATCTTGGCCGATAATTTCAGTATCGACACGGCTTGCTTGTGAAATATCGGTAATCAAACGATCAAGCCGCTGCACATCCTGCAAGATGACATTCAGCAACTGCTTTTTTTGCGCCGCTGTTTTTGCCCGACTAAAGGTTTCGGTGGCGCTCCGCAACGATGAAAGTGGATTTTTGATTTCATGCGCCACATCGGCGGCAAAGGCCGCCGTTGCCTGAATCCGTTTTTGCAATTCATCGGTCAGATCAATCAATGAATCTGATAATTGACCAATTTCATCATTGCGATGCGGCAATCGCTGCAAACGGCTGGACATGTCGGCGCTTTGCCGCAACTTATCGGCGGCTGTCGCCAAACGCGAGATTGGCGTGGTGATTGACCGCGCCAGATAAAGGCTAAGCCCAAGCGTTACCAATAACACCCCGACAAATAGCTGCAAGAACACGATATTCACATTGGCCAATTCCTGTTCGATTTTGCCGCCACCAATCGAAACCATCAACGCGCCGCGAACAAGGCGCAAATCTTGTACCGGCACCGCCACCGACAATATCAAATTACCATCACGATCAATTCGCAAGGCGCGGCGCGGTTCGCCCGATAAGGCGGCAATGACTTCTGCATATTGGCTGGCACGCTGGCGCCGGCGTTCGACATATGCTGGCAATTCGTCAAAAGGGCTGAACCAGCCCGATGCTGCCGCCACCATATCATTTAAATTATTGCGGATTTTCCGCCGCCAGCTTTTGTCACGATGCCGCCGAATATCGACATTTGGCTGAAAGCCGCTTCGCCGCGCCGTATCGGCAAGAAGCGATCCATTTGGCTGAAACACCCGCGCGCGTAACGAGCTGCCAAGCCCAACAAGCGGAATTAGATGCGTCATGGTTTCTGGCGATAGCTGGCGGCGGGCAACGCGCCGGTCACGTTCAGCCTCGGCAAGCGCGAGCGATCGCGCCAAGGTAAAGCCCTGACGTTCAAGCGCGACAAATTCTGACTGGATCAAGGTTGTTCGATATTGATCAAGCGACAATAGGCCAACAAGAAAAATCGCCAGCGGAAACAACATAATTGCCATGATGCGCGCGGTAAGGCGGCTCATGCGGAATGGCGTCACAAGCCATCTACCCTTGCCACGAATCCAGTCCAGTAATCGACGCCATCGCGAAGTATCTATAATTCCGCTCCCTGACTATAACCCACCATCAACATAAATATCATCAGGCACCATAACGATCATGCGGCCATTATGCAGCCTTCATCGGTATGGCGCGACCCTTATGATGAAGATGTTTTATATTTATAGCCAATTCCATAAAGCGTTTCGATCTGGTCAAAGTCGGAATCATGGGCGCGTAATTTGCGGCGCAGCCGTTTGATATGGCTGTCAATTGTGCGGTCATCCAGAAAAATACTCTCGCCATATGCGGCGTCCATAAGCTGGTCACGGTTTTTCACCATGCCCGGGCGCGACGCCAACGCCTGCAAAATCAGAAATTCGGTGACGGTTAATTTAACTTCAGTACCGCGCCAGCTACATAAATGCCGGTCTGGATCCATCAATAATTCGCCAAGACGGATGATATTCGGGCCAGATGTTTTCATCACCCCGTCACTGGCACGCCGCAACACGGCACGAATACGCGCAAGCAGCAAACGCTGGGAAAATGGCTTGGTGATGTAATCATCGGCTCCCATGCCAAGCCCAAGCGCCTCGTCAAGCTCATCATCTTTGCTGGTCAAGAAAATCACCGGCATTTGTGACTGGCTCCGCACCTTTTGCAAAAGCTCCATGCCGTCCATGCGCGGCATCTTGATGTCAAAGACACCGAGATTGGCAGGCCTGCGGGCAAGCCCGACCAAAGCCGCCTCACCATCATGGTAACAATCGACCTCAAACCCTTCGGATTCGAGCGTCAAGGACACTGATGTCAGGATATTTTGATCATCATCAACAAGTGCAATACGGTCTGCCATTTTGGTCTCCCATTCCCACAAAATCTGATCTGGCAAAATCTGAACGGCCAAAAGTCTAAACTGGCAAAAGCCTGAATTGGCCCATCATGTTCATGGCCAGTCATGCCCATCGCCAGCGGATCAACACAATTGAGTTTGACCCTGCGGGCAAATCAAGGCCAATATAGGGCAGAAAATCGGCATGATAAGGCCAGAATGACCTTAATGGGCGTCGGCCCAGCTATCGGCGATCCCCGCCTCAGCCACAATTGGCACCGCCAATGTCAAAACAGGGTCAGCCGCATTTTCCATAACCGATGTAATCAACGCCTTGGTGGCCTCAGCCTCGGCTTCGGGAGCCTCAAAGATCAATTCATCATGCACTTGAAGAAGCATTGTTGCGCTTAACCCAGCCGCTTTTAACGCTGCGGGAATGCGAATCATTGCCCGTTTGATAATATCGGCAGCACTGCCTTGAATCGGCGCATTGATCGCTTGGCGTTCAGCAAAGCCGCGCATCGCCTGATTACCACCCGAAAAGCCCGAAATGTGAATGCGCCGCCCGAATAGTGTTTCGACAAACCCATCTTCGCGCGCCGAAACCTTGATCCGTTCCATATAATCCCTGATGCCCGGAAAATTTTTGAAATAGGCCGTGATATAATCACTCGCCTCGCCGCGTGAAATGCCCAGCTGGCGCGCCAGTCCAAAGGCCGAAATACCGTAAATAATGCCAAAATTAATGGCCTTTGCGCGGCGTCTGGTTTCGCTATCCATCTGGTCAAGCGGCACGCCAAATACCTCGGATGCGGTTCGCGCATGAATATCAATGCCAGCGCGAAACGCCTCGATCATGGTGGTTTCCTGCGCCACATGCGCGACAAGCCGCAATTCGATTTGCGAATAGTCAGCCGAGATCAGTTTATGGCCATCTGCCGCGATAAAGGCGGTGCGGATTTGTCGGCCTTCGGCGGTTCGGATTGGAATATTTTGCACATTCGGATCAGATGATGACAGGCGGCCAGTGTTGGCACCAACCATCGAAAATGAGGTATGAACCCGCCCTGTTGTGGCAAGGATTGACTCGACAAGCGCATCAGCATAGGTCGATTTCAATTTTGCCCAATGCCGCCATTCAAGAACCTTGGCGGCAATTTCAACACCCGAAGTGGCAAGATCTTCCAAAACATCTGCCGAGGTGGAAAAAGCACCTGTTTTGGCTTTTTTACCGCCCTCAAACCCCATTTTTTCAAATAGGATTTCGCCAAGCTGCTTTGGTGAGGCAATATTGAATTCTTCACCGGCAAGCTGGTGAATCTCAGTTTGAAACACGGCCATGCGTTTGGCAAAATCATTCGACATGCGTGCCAGAATAGTCCGGTCAACGGTGACGCCGCTTGCTTCCATTTCGGCAAGGATCGGAATAAGCGGACGTTCCAGCCTTTCATAAACCGACGCAACCTGTTCAGCCCCAAGGCGCGGCTTGAATAACTGCCAAAGACGAAGCGTGATATCAGCATCTTCAGCGGCGTAACCCAAGGCCGCCTCGGGCTTAAGCGTGCCAAAGGGAACCTGCTTTGCCCCCTTGCCGCACACATCGGAAAATTTAATCGTGTTATAATCCAGCCAATGTTTTGCCAGATGATCCATTGAATGGCCGCCAACACGCCCGCCATCCAGAACATAGGAAAGACACATTGTGTCATCAACTGGCGAAAGCTTTATCCCGCCATTACGCGGCCAAAGCAGAATATGCGAATCATATTTCAGATTATGGCCAATTTTCAAAATGGCCGGATCTTCGAATATTGGCCGCAACAACGACATCGCCGTTTCAAAGCCGATTTGTTCATAGGCAACCGGTGCCTCGGCTAAAAAATCAAGCCCGCCCTGCGCGTCACCAATTTCCTTTGTAACCATGCCATGACGAAGCGGCACATAGCAAGCCTTGCCAGGCGCCAAGGCCATCGACACGCCAACCAAATCGGCCGCTGCCGCATTCAGGCCAGTTGTTTCCGTATCGACCGCCAGAAAACCCTGAGCTTTTGCCGCCGCCAGAAAGGCAGCAAGCCCGTCAACATCGGTAATAAGCTGGTAATCAACATCAACAGGTTGGCTCGCCCCCGTCACAGCGTCAGGTGCGGCAGCATGACCAGTTGATGGCGTAGGATTGGTTTTATCTGATGGTGACGGGTTGGATGCCATCGACCGCACCGCACCGCCCAATTTTTTTCCATTCCTATTGGCATTCCCATTGGCATTTCCAGCATCGGCACCAATGCGAACAAGCAAGCGGTTGAATTCCTGGTCTTTCAGGAAAGCCGTCAATAGATCCATGTCGCGCTGCGGTGTCGATAATGCGGATAGCTCAAGCGGCATTGGCGCATCATCACGAAGCATCACAAGCTGGCGTGATATCCGCGCCTGCCCAGCAAAATTAATCAGATTTTCCCGGCGTTTTGGCTGTTTGATCGTTGCCGCATTTGCCAATAAATTATCAAGATCACCAAAAGTTTGAATCAATTCAGCCGCGGTTTTGATACCAATGCCCGGCACCCCCGGCACATTATCGGTTGAATCACCAGCCAAGGCCTGCACATCAATTACTTTTTCCGGCGCAACACCAAACCGCTCGAACACTTCATCAGCCCCAATACGGCGCTGTTTCATCGGGTCAAGCATGGTGACATCACCGCGCACCAGCTGCATCAAATCCTTGTCTGACGACACAATAAGCGTCGCAAGTCCGGCATCCTCGCCAAGCCGTGCATAGGTTGCGATCAAATCATCCGCTTCAAATCCGGGCGCTTCGAGAAGGGGCAGGCTTAGCGCCTTGGTTGCGGCACGCACCAGCGCAAATTGCGGCACAAGATCTTCGGGCGGGTCTGACCGATTGGCCTTATATTCGGGATAGATATCCGAGCGAAAAGTTTTGCGCGCAACATCAAACACCACGGCAACATGATCAGGCTGCAGATCATCGATCAGCTTCATTAGCATGGCGGTAAAGCCATAAACCGCATTGACCGGCGTGCCATCGCGGCGTGTCATGGGTGGCAGGGCGTGAAAGGCACGGAAAATATATCCCGACCCGTCAACCAGTACCAATCTGCCTTTTTCACTCATATCGCCCTACAATTCAAAAGCTGGCCAAGATATTGGTCGCCTTCATCGCCACAAATGGCATTTCAATCGCCCTAGCGCCCGTATCAAAACTGTTATTTAGCCAACAACACTTGTTTGGCCGAAACAGTTATCTGGCCAAAATCGCTATTCGGCCACCGCAACAAATGCGCAAGAACAATAAGGGCAAGTCACCTTGCCATCGGTGCCAAGCGTCAACCATACCTGTGGATGGCCAAGCGGGCCACCACCACCATTACAGGCCACCCGCGACTGGTTTGTAACAATTACATTTGATGATGAAGCGGCTGACTGATCAGCCTTCGTGCCAGCCTTGTTCGGGGTCATGATATCCTCATTCGCATCATATGGAGTTACGGCCAAAATCTGTTTGCGGTGCGCCTCAATCAGATAGCGCGATCCGTATTTGCTAACCTATAGCGGCTTTCCGATTGATGCAATTGTAACCGGCATTGGCCAGCGAAGATTCTTTGCCCCCCTTGCCGCCCGCATCATAACAGCCTATATCTTCCGAGCGGGCTCCCTTTGGGCTTTCACATCAAAAAGGCAGCCTACATGACATCGCAAAATACCGTCATTCCGACTGCCGGCTTTACTTACAGCCCCGATTCTGGGCTGGCGATCGAAGCCCGCAATGTGAACAAGATTTATGATGCTGGTGGACGCGCGCATCATGCCTTGAAATCAATTGATGTCGAAGTGCCAATTGGCTGTATTTTCGGGCTTTTGGGGCCGAATGGCGCTGGCAAATCGACCTTTATCAATATCATGGCGGGAACGGTGGTGAAAACCAGCGGCAGCATTTCGATATGGGAAACGGATATTGATGCCAATCCGCGACAATCGCGCGCCAATATCGGCATTGTACCGCAAGAATTAAATATTGATGCCTTTTTCACCCCGCGCGAAACTTTAGATATGATGGCAGGGCTATTTGGCGTGCCAAAGGCCGAACGCCATACGGATGAGATTTTGGAAATGGTGGGCCTAACCGAACAGGCTGATTTCTATTCGCGGCGGCTTTCAGGCGGCATGCGCCGACGGCTTTTGGTTGGCAAGGCAATGGTGCATCGCCCGCCAATTCTGGTTTTGGACGAACCAACCGCCGGTGTTGATGTCGCGCTTCGTCAACGGTTATGGGACAGTATCAAAAGCCTGAACCAAGCCGGCGTAACGGTGGTGCTGACAACGCATTATCTTGAAGAAGCTGAAGCCTTATGCGACCGCATCGCCATCATTAACAAGGGCGAAATTATTGCGGCAAAAACCAAGGCCGATCTATTGGCCTCGGCTGGCCAGAAAACACTTCATCTCAGCCTGAAAACAGCGCCGCCGCTGCCACTGCCCGACTCGCTTGGCACGCTTGGCGCGCAATGGCGTGATGGCCGGCTGTCGATCAGCTTTGACCCGGCGACAAGCAATGCGGTTGATATTTTGCATAAAGTACGGCTTGCCGGATTTGAGGTGAGCGATATCAGCACCGCCGAACCCGACCTTGAGGATGTGTTTCTGAGCCTGACAAAATAGGCTGATATAAGCCATGTTTGGGGGCATGTGACTGGCATATGATCGGCATATGACATCGGCGTAACCGCCAGAGGCAAAACCATGATGCCAGCAAAGATACATCATTACCCCCTTGGCACGGGTGCAAAGTCAGTATAGAAGAAAACCATTCTGATTTTGGCTTGATAGCGGGATGAATTGCCCCGCCCATGAACCAGTGCCGTACCAAAGATGCACTCGTAGCTCAGCTGGATAGAGCGCTGCCCTCCGAAGGCAGAGGTCACAGGTTCGAATCCTGTCGAGTGCACCATTTTACTTCATGTTATCAATAGATTAACAAGGACAGGCCATTTATCTGTCCCTTGTCACCTAAGAATCCAAAACTAGCGGATTCCTTGAGGTTTTGCCAGTTCTATCTGGGCGAACTGTGACAAATCGTGTGACAAATCCACATCCAAATCAGAATATTATTGCGTGTAGGGGTCTTTCTTTGAAAGATACTTGCGCATCTTTCGGTACCATTTTATCCAATGAAATCAACGCTAAGTTTTGTGTCCACCTAGAACACACACAGTGTGTGCGCCACCGCCACGATGGCTGTGGAGGAAAGGAGACAATAATGACAAATCAAACATCAAACCAAAACACCCCTCAAACCTTCCCATGTACCGATCTCGGCAATATGGAGAGGTTTATCGACCAGCATAAAGATTACATAAGGTCCACCTCATCCGGAGCAGTGTTCAAATGGACAGATAACCGCTGGAAACCCGTTTCCCGCGCAGACATCTTCAACCTTGCCCGCAAGACGGTTCTCAAGATCCAGAGCGAAGCAAGACATGCCGCAGCTGAAGCAGAGGCTAACGACCTCAGAAAGTGGTCACTTACCTCCCAGAGCGAGGCAAAGATCAGGTCGATGATCAATATGGCATGCAAACATGAAGATATTCAGGTTAGGCTTAGTGATTTCGACAAGAACAAAACCCAGATAAACTGCCTCAATGGCATCATCGATCTGACCAGCGGTCAGTTATTGGGGCGCACCTCAAAAGACTATGTCAGCAAGATTATCAATGTTGATTACGACCCCCATGCGAAGGCACCCCTCTTCAAGACGTTTGTCGGGCAAATCTTCGGTCACGACAAAGAGCTGATTGACTGGGTGCAGCGGGCTCTTGGCTACAGCCTTACCGGCTCGACAAGCGAGCAGGTTCTCTTTGCGGCTCTCGGCACCGGAGCAAACGGGAAATCAACGCTAATCGAGGTCGTCTCGAGGATCATGAATGATTACAGCACGACAGCCAGCTTCAATACATTCCTTTACGGCAAAGCATCCGACGTCCGCTCCATGGAGGCTGTCGGCAAGCTTAAGGGCATGCGCCTTGCGCTGGCATCAGAGGCTGACAGTACCCGCAAGTTCAGAGAAGACCTCATCAAACAACTAACCGGAGATGCTGTACTGCAAGGCGCAAAGCTGCATGGGGAAAGCTTCAGTTTCCAGCCCCAGTTCAAGCTCTGGTTCCTTGTAAACCAGCTGCCTTTTGTAGGGGATGGGTCATTCGGGTTCTGGCGACGGATCAAGGTTATCCCCTTTAACCAACGCTTTGCCAATGATGAGCGCGACAGCAACTTGCCAGACAAGCTCTGGCAGGAGCGCGGTGGTATCCTTGTGTGGTTAGTAGAAGGAGCGGTAGCCTATCACAGAGCTCTTGCTGCCAGCGGCTCAACTGGTCTTGGCCCTTGCAAGGCCATAGATGAGCAGGTTGATCAATACAGATACGACAATGATCTACCGACACGCTTTCTTGATGAATGCACAAGAGAACAAAAGGGCTCCAAGGTGTCTGCAAGGGAACTCTATGACCACTATTGTGGCTGGTGTCAGCTCAATGGAGATAACGACACAATCAGTCAGCAAATCTTTAGTAAACGTATGCAAGAGCGAGGGTTGCTGAAGACAAGGTCTAATGCAGGTGTGTTTTACAAGGATGTTGTTACTGTAAAAAACAACCTTTTTTGACCTCTAAAGGCAGCAAAAGAGTGTAGGCAGTGTAGGGCTAAGACCTAACTTATCTAGAACATTACTCTAGAATAATAAGGGTTTTACCCTACACGCCCTACACTATCGAAGATCACCAAAGGCCATAGCTCCACCAGCAGTATCATTTGGTCTGTTTTTGTCGTGCCTTTAGGCTGGCGGTCGTTTCTTTAGGCAGGCTGGGGCTCTTCATAACATGACCAAATGTAACAAATGCGGGTCCGAGAACATCATTATAATCCACAAGAGAATCAACTGGTGCTTTGATGGCTCAAGACCTAATGATCATGGGGGAACCTACTGTGATGACTGTGGCGCAAAGGTCGTTATGGAAGACATTAGACCGCCAGAGAACGTGATTAACCTCAGTGTCGTACGCATGTTCCGGAAGCTGGATAAGAACTGGAAGCATTGACTGCGTCGGTATCATCAGCTATCTTCAAATTAGGCATTTAACTACCAACTTGTGCGCCTTGCCATCCCGGCTAAAGCACTAAAGCGGAGGACAGCGTTATGACTACGCACCACGTTTCCCTATATCACACCAAGACTAATCAACCTGAAGGCACAGTGCTGAAGCAGGAGCTGATTACCTATGAGCAGACAGCTTCTGGCCTCAAGATCACAAAGCTGGAGAGGTCCTTTAGCAACCGTGATCATCTTGACAGCTACACTAGCTCACCACTTGTCTTGGGCTCACTCCCAAAGCAGGAGGATTAAATGGGCGTTACGAAAGTTACGATCATAGATAGCCCGGAAAAGATGCGAGCAAGAAACATGGGCTATTCTATTATCATCCCTCAAGTTCGCGCAGAACCTTCCGTGAAGAAAGACGCGAAGGCTGAGGAGACCTCAAAGACTAATTAGATCGAACCAAAGGCACTTAATCACCAACTTGTGCGCCTTGCCATCCCGGCTAAAGCACTAAAGCGGAGAGTATAATGAAACATACCAAACACACATCCTTCATTCCCATGACACCAGATGTTCGGCCCAAGCAAAGGCTGAATGAGGTTGTTGGGCTTCCTGATAAGCCTGATGACCTCAATGTCCTGATCGAATGGAAAGACCCCATCAAATCTAAGCATTATCCCAAAGGCACGCCCAGAAAGCTGACCTTTGTCTGCAGTGTCGAATGGGCATGGTCACCCATGAATAACAGGATCGCCAATTACTACATCAACCCCAAGCCATGGGGCTGGGCATTCTGGGACAACTTTGTCAATGATCATGATGTGCCATGGACCTGGTGGTGGAACTTCATGGCTTACTCAGGAAAGACCGAAGCCGATGAGCGGACTATAGCTGCCCATATGCTGATGGCGTCCTGGAAAGACGAGGCGGAACATGAGTGCCTTGATCACTATCACTGGATTAACAATACCGGCTGCCTGAGTGTCGAGGATGTTCAGGCGATAGCCCGTGAGGTCTGGGGCTAAGTCAACACCAGGGGCTGCCATTGCATTCATTGTCGTGGCAGTTCTTCCTCATGAAAACGATGGAGATAGAAGTGCTGGACCAAAAGCAATTAGAAGATTTAGCAAAGAGGGTGACCGCAGCCGTAGGGCTGCCAAAACTGCAGGCTCTTAGCAATACTCAAGTAGAAATGTGTAACGTGATGCTGACAAAGCGTCTGGAGAAGTTGGATTACCAACCAGACCAGATACAGGACGCAGAGTTCGTCGGAATATACGAGATGGTGACTGAAGAACTCCAACCCATAGATTGGTGAGGATTAGCATACCTTGGGGATATTCTTAGCTCGTTGCTATAAGTCCTCAATCACCAGAGTGCTATAGTCGATGCAATTGATATAACCAAAGGCATTAAGTTGCTATAGATCCTCAATCACCAGAGTGCTATAGTGAAAGGGGCGCGGCCAGTTTGATCGTGTCGGGTGGATCGAGCCCAATGGCAATTTTCAAGGCGCTTACAGCAATGAAAATTGACTGGGCGAAGGTCACAATCAGTCTGGTTGATGACCGTGATGTACCGGCCGATCATAAGGACTCAAACGAATTGCTGTTGCAAACGCATCTGTTAAAAGGCGAAATTGCCAGCACAAATTTCATCTCACTGGCAAGAGACCCCGATAAGGTTGTCATGATTGCGCGCCCGTTTGATGTTATGCTGTTGGGAATGGGGACTGATGGGCATTTTGCATCTCTATTCCCCGACATGATATCCGATGAGGCAGCATTTGGCCTTGGTGCCGCTCCAACAATTTTGCGAACTGGCATAAAAGGATCCCCAGCACATCCCAGAGTTACCATGGATCTGGCAATGATTTTACAATCAAGCCATATTTACCTGCTGGTCAACGGCGGGGCCAAAATGGAGGTGTTCGCAGACGCGCAACATAATCACGATTTGCCTATTGCCGCGCTTTTGCAGCAGAAAATAACCAATATTGAAATTATAATGGATTCACCATCATGAACTTACATGCTGTTATTGATGCCGTTACCGACCGCATTCGGAAACGAAGCCGCGACAGCCGCGAGGTCTATCTTGCCGGCATTGCCTCGATGCAGGTTGACCCCGATAGTGACCGGCGTTCGGTATCGTGCTCGAACATGGCGCATGCAGCGGCAGCGGCTGGTAGTGATCAGGATGACGTGCTGGCAACAAGCAGCGTGATCAAACCCAATATTGGGATTATCACCGCGTATAATGATATGCTTTCAGCGCATCGGCCTTTTGAAAAATTTCCGCAAATCATCAAGGCTGCCGCGCGCAACGTTGGGGCAACAGCGCAAGTTGCCGGCGGTGTTCCGGCAATGTGTGATGGCGTTACCCAAGGCCGCCCGGGAATGGAGTTATCACTGCTCAGCCGTGATGTGATTGCCATGTCCACTGGCGTTGGCCTGTCGCATGGTGTCTATGATGCGGCGCTTTGTCTTGGTGTCTGCGATAAAATTGTTCCAGGCTTGGTGATGGGGGCATTGTCCTTTGGTCATCTTCCAACCATTTTCGTGCCTGCTGGACCAATGTCCACCGGATTATCCAATGATGAAAAGGCCGCAGTAAGAAAGGCCTATGCCAAGGGCGAGGCCAGTCGTGCCGCGCTATTGAAATCTGAAGTATCTGCCTATCATGGTGTCGGAACCTGTACATTTTATGGCACGGCCAATAGTAACCAGATGCTGATGGAAATTATGGGGTTGCATTTGCCAGGTGCCGCCTTTATTCACCCACATGATGATTTACGTCACGCGCTGACCGTTGCCGCAACACATCAAGCTGTTGCGATTTCACGCCAGTCCAAGGACATTCGCCCAATTGGTGAAATTCTTGATGAGCGTGCCTTTGTGAATGCCATTGTCGGTCTTCACGCAACTGGCGGTTCAACAAATCATACCCTGCATTTACCCGCGATGGCGGCCACGGCTGGCATTTTGTTGAAATGGGAAGATTTTGCCGACCTATCCGAGATTGTGCCATTGCTTG
The DNA here is from genome assembly GCA_028383305.1 of Candidatus Puniceispirillum sp. Classification (GTDB taxonomy): domain Bacteria; phylum Pseudomonadota; class Alphaproteobacteria; order Puniceispirillales; family Puniceispirillaceae; genus UBA3439. Next base: position 22,118 of record JAOEVD010000022.1, on the reverse strand, counting down.
CGCGGATCTATCCAAATGGACATGCCGATGTTAATCATTTTCACGCTGCTGGCGGGATAGGATATGTCATTCGTGAACTTCTTGATGCAGGGCTTGTCCATGCTGATGCCCGAACAGTCTGGGGCAACAACCTTGGTGATTATGCCGTCGAGCCGGGCTTTGGTGATGAAAATGATGTGATCTGGAAACCTGCCGCCAAACAAAGCCTAGACAATGATATTCTGCGGCCTGTTTCAAATCCGCATAGCGCAACCGGTGGCCTAAAAATGCTAACGGGATCGCTTGGTAAATCAGTGATCAAAATATCGGCAGTTGACCCAAGCCGACATATTATCACCGCGCCAGCTAGAGTGTTTAATAGCGAGGCCGAGGTAAAGGCGGCCTTTGCCAATGATCAACTCAACAAAGATGTAGTTTTGGTTGTCCGCATGCAGGGGCCGCAAGCGAATGGCATGCCGGAATTGCACAGCCTTACCCCGCTTATCTCAATTCTTCAAGAACAGGGGCATAGGGTTGCATTAGTTACCGATGGCCGAATGTCGGGGGCATCGGGCAAAGTGCCGTCGGCCATTCATGTTTGCCCCGAGGCGGTGATGGGCGGTGCGATCGCCAAAATTCAAGACGGTGATATGATCACGCTTGATGCGGTTACTGGACAGCTTCATGTCGATGCCGATCTTGACGCGCGCATTTTGCCTGCCATATCAAATCGTCCACAAGTTAATGCATTTGGCCGACCCTTATTTGCCAGCTTACGCGGCAATGCGGCAACGGCAGAACAGGGAGGCGGCGTGAACCCGCTAATAGGATCACAATGACCGATAAGATAATGACGATTAAAGACGTTTTGGCGCTTGGCAAGGTAATGCCGGTGATCGTGATTGATGATGCCGCGCATGCAGTGCCTTTGGCTGAAACCTTGTTGGCGAACGATATTAAAACAATCGAGATTACCCTTCGCACCGCGGCGGCTCTTGATGCGATTGAGACGATTGCCAGCCATTGCCCTGAAATGCTGGTGGGTGCGGGAACAATTCTATCTGCCGATCTGGCGCAAAAAGCGGCATCTGCCGGCGCAAGCTTTATCGTCAGCCCGGGAACAACCGATGCTGTGATCAAAGGCTGTCATGATGCCAAGCTGCCGCTTTTGCCCGGTGCATCTACGGTTTCTGAAATGATGCTCTTGGCCGAGGCCGGATTTCATTTTATCAAGTTTTTCCCAGCGATGGCGGCAGGCGGGCCAAACTTTATCAAATCGCTGGCAAGCCCTTTGCCACACCTTGGCTTCTGCCCGACTGGCGGCATCACTGAAGCCACGGCACACCAATGGCTGTCCTTGACCAACGTGCCATGCCTTGGCGGGTCATGGATTGCACCTGCAAAGCTGATCAATCAAGCTGATTGGGATAGCATCGGCAAAAACGCGAAAGCGGCCAGCAAGCTATAACGGTGTGATCTCAGCATATAAGATGCGGCTCAAGTGATAAGTGACGATTGGCAAATGGTGGGCAACTTGATAGAGAATCGCAGCACAGTGCATGGCTGGAACAAAACTTGAGGCATTCACAGCAAGTCAGAAATAATAGAAAGAAAGTGCTTCCTTTGCGCAATGAAATGAATGGACACTGCGTGAGTGAAGGAGGCAGCATTCAGGGTGAAAAAAAGTAAGATTAGTTTACTACAAATAGCTTTTTTCTTTACTTCAACCAAATAATATACTGATTTTATTATGATTTAATTTACGATCTGTGTACTCCGAAGGCAGAGGTCACAGGTTCGAATCCTGTCGAGTGCACCATCTTCTCATCTAAACACCTGATATGTCAGCACATTATGTGCAACAGATTAGGCGTGTGAAATAGAATGAGAAAGAAATATGCTCCCGAACACGTGATGATTCGTGATGGTGTTTACTATTATGTTCTTCATATTCCTTATGATTTAGCCCCAATTTATTCAGTAACAAGGCTGTGCTTTAGCCTGAAGACTAAGTCACTTAAAGCTGCAATCCAAACCTCAAAGTCTGTAACTCAGCGGCTTGAAGATTATTGGCTTGGTTTAAGACTGCAGAATATGGATATACCTGCTATCCAAGTGGTCAGAAGCAACGACAACCTTCAAGACAACACTATCAAGTTATCTAAAGCCTGTGAGTTATACCTCCGGCTTAAAGGTGCTGGTAAAGATAAGGTGTTTATAAGGACAGCTAATCGCAATACTGGCTATGTTATTAAGCTACTGGGTGACAGACCCATATCTTCTTACTCATCCAGTGAAGCTGCTCAGTTCCGTGATTGGTGTATTGATAGAGGAATGGGCATAAAAACAGTCAAGCGTGTCTTTGCCTCTGTTAGAGCCATCATAAATCTAGCTATCTCAGAAGAAGGATTTGATTGTTCTAATGCCTTTGCAAAGACGTATTTTCCTGACGATGACAGGTCTGACTCAAGACAACCTATCTCAATGGAAGACATCAGAAGAGTGCAATCTCTGTGCAGAGATAATGACGATGAGATGCGCTGGCTCATTGCTCTAATCAGTGACACTGGGATGAGGCTTGGTGAAGCTGCAGGTCTGTTGAAAGAGGATATAAAGGTGAATGAACCTATTCCTCATATAGACCTCAAACCACATCCGTGGAGGGGCTTAAAGACCAAAGTAAGTCAACGACTCATTCCTCTGACCAATGAGGCTCTATGGGCTTCTAGGAGGCTTATACAGGCTAATAATGATAGTATATTTGCCTTTCCACGCTATTGCAGTGGAAGAAGCTGTAAGGCTAATTCAGCCAGTGGTGGTCTGAATAAATGGCTACATCAGTATGTCCCAGAGAACTGCGTCATTCATAGCTTCAGACATAGCCTTCGTGACAGGTTAAGGGCAGTAGAATGTCCATCAGATATTGTAGATGCTATTGGAGGCTGGAAGACCAATGGAGTTGGTCATGGATATGGAAATGGCTATCCATTGAAAGTCTTAAAGAGGTGCATAGCTAAGGCAATGACCACATGTCGAGTGCACCATTTTACTTCATGTTATCAATATATTAACGAGGACAGGCCATTTGTCTCTTGATGCAATGGGATGCCGGCGGATCACAGCAAGCCTGAGAGCTTCGATATCGCCCAACTGACGAATTGGTATCACGTCGCTAGTAAACCGTTCTATTACCTCGCAGGCGATGTCAGCATCGCTGCGGTTTTTTCGGCCAGCATGTAGACACAAGCATTGATGTTGCCGGAGATTGTCTTTGGAAATACGGATGCGTCGACAACCAGCATGTTGTCAACACCGCGAAACCTTAAATCAATGTCGAGAGGCGCGCTGTTTTCGGGTCCCATCCGGCAAGTTCCACAAGGATGATGGGCGGTGATTGCTGTTTGTCGTACCCACTCAATTCGGCTTTTACGATCAGAGGGTATGGGGCTTTGCTTGTCGGCTATGAATTCTTGCATCGCTGGATCATTCGCTAGGGTCATTGCGATTTCAACACCTTCCAGCATCCGCTCAACATCTTCCGGCTCATTAAGATAGCGGCCATCAATTTTTGGGGGCTTTAATGGATCATCACTAAGTGCTTCAACAGTTCCATGACTGGTAGGGTGCAGCAAGACCGGCCGAATACCAAAGCCGTCTTCATAGCCAGAAGAAATCAGCGGCCACCAAGGGGCAGCATGCTTTGGTGCGCCGCGGAATAGGAATTGGATGTCGGGAACTAACGCTTTGGGGCTAAGCCGTGCGAACCCATGCATGGCGCCGGGTAATTCCGTTGCCGGCCCCTTGCCAAAAAGTGCTGCCCTAGGAAAATTAAAACTGATGCGGTCAAGCCGCATATTATGGTGAAACTCACCCTTGTCCTTGCGGCGAAAGTTAATTTGCACCGCCATGTGATCGCGATAATGACGCCCTACGTCTTCGGATTTGATCAACATCGGAATATTAGCTCGTTTTAACACTGCCTCAGGGCCTATACCTGATTGCATCAGGATATGCGGCGTATGAAACGCTCCCGCGGAAAGAATCAGCGTACCACCAAGTTCGATTGATCGATGCTGGTTGCGCCCTGTCACCAGATCAAGCTGGTCGGCCTGATTGTTCTTTAATTTTATCCGCGCTACATGGGTGTCAGTCAGAATATGAAGGTTGGAGCGCTTCAGATGATTGGCAAGGTAAGCGCTCCATGCGGTAACCCGATAGCCGTTGCCTATGGTCTGCTGACTGCGCGCAAATCCCTCAAGCGGTGCCCAATCTGGTAAAGCATTATAATCGTCAATGACCTCATAACCGCATGACGTGGCCGCTTTGAACCAAGCATCATATAAAATGTCTGTGGATTTCGCCGGCGAAACTGTTACCGGCCCGTCGATGCCACGGCGGCTGGTCCGCGGCCCTGTCCAGTTTTCAACCTTTCGAAAGAATGGCTCCACCTCGTCAAAAGACCACCCGTCACAGCCAGCATCCCGCCAGCCATCATAATCAGCTGGCGCACCTCGCACATAAGACATCGCATTGATTGATGATGAACCGCCGAGAAGCTTTCCGCGCATAAGTTCAATTTTGCGATTACGAAGGCTAGGGGTTTTGCTGCTGTTTAAGTGCCAATCAAAAAGTCGGCGGCTCCATATTTTGCCGACACCGATTGGCACTCGAATTAACGGATGCCGGATAAGTTGGCCAGCTTCGATCAGCAGAACTGAGCAAGTACTGTCTTCTGAAAGACGGGAGGCAAGCACGCAACCAGCGGATCCGCCGCCAATAACGACAAAATCAAATTCAAGCATTGATAGATCGTCAATGTCAGCAACAATTGGCATAAAACTTTGCTTTCATTCCCAGGGTCAGGCTTGCAAGGCCTTCTGGTAAATACCCAAATCAACGAAATGTTCGGCTGAGCTAATTGGCGCTGTGCCATTACCATACTTTGATCGTAATGCGATGACCTGATCCATGCCTGCGTCAAGCAGTGCAGCCGCTGGGGTAAGGCCCGATGCAGGCGAGGTAAGACTGTTCATTACTGCTGTCATTGCCTTTGGTTTGACTTGTGGCATACGCGACCCAAGGATCGTCTTTGCCTCTGCTTCATTCATGGGGTCAAGAACCCATGCGAGCCCGTCAAGATAGGATTTTACAAAAGCGTATATTTTTTCCGGTTGGCTGGCCAGCGTTGATCGCGTTGTTGCAATAACGCCGCCCTGATATTCAGAGTAAAGATCGGTTGATTTTGCAATGACATTAAATCCATCGAATTGGGCAAGGCTGGTAAAAGGTTCAATTGTTAATGTGCCCGCGTGGGTTCCGTCTTTTACCGATTGCCAGCGCTGGGGCGTTGCGCCAACAGCAACAAACTCCACGTCACTTCGAGAAACACCAGCTTTTTCCAGCATATCAAAGAGCACGAATGCGAAGCCGGTAGTAAGGGCGTCAAGTGCAATGGTTTTTCCTGCCAGATCGGCAAGCGTTTTGATAGAGGGTAGGGTCACCAAACTAAGCTCAAGCTGGGTTGCTCCCATTATGACAACATAATCAGGGTTGATGCCCGCCTTAGTAGCGCCCTGGCCAGAACCATAAGCAGCGACATTATCAAACGCGGTGCAAATAATATCAAACTCACCAGCTGCAGTTTTTTCCGCCTGATATATTGAGCTCGGCGTTAACTCAAGCTCAACATCAAAACCGCGTGCTTGAAACCGTCCATGTTCAATCGCAGCAAATGTTGGTAGGTTTGGCGCGCCGGGAAAGGCAATAACTCGGAGTGGGCTGTTTGACATGGGTTGATTACTCTTCTTAAAGCGTTCGTGAAATTTGATGAATTGGCAGTTTTGTTCGGTTTTTGGGTTATACCTGAGGCTTTTGATTAGACGGCAAACTTGCAGCTTTTAGTGTTGTCCAGATGCGTTGCGGCGATACTGGCATGGCGATATCCTCAACTCCGAAATCAGCTAATGCATCGACCACAGCATTCACAATGGCAGCCAACGCCGGTGTTGTTCCGCCTTCTCCCCCGGCCTTGATCCCAAGAGGGTTTGTTGGCGATAACACTTCGGCAATTTCAGTCTTAAAGCTAGGAAAATCAGCGGCTCGTGAAATCCCATAATCCATCAATGAACCTGCCAGTGGCTGGCCAGACTTATGATCAACAAAGCAATGTTCAAACAATGCTTGCCCTGCGCCCTGCACAATACCGCCATGCGTTTGGCCATGCACAATTAGCGGGTTGATACAACGCCCAACATCATCAATCGTGCTGTACCTTGTCACCGTGCTGGACCCTGATTGAGGGTCTATTTCGATTTCACAAATCGCCGTCCCATTTGGATATACTGGCGTGTGCATCTCGTTCTTGCGGACAATTTTAAGGACGCCGTGACTATCAATGGTTTGGATCGCAATATCATTAAATGTGAATTGATGATTGGTTGCGCGCACTACGAACACACCATCCAAGAACTCAATCTCATCACCTGCACAATCAAGTATTTCGACAAGCCGTCCCTGGCATTCAGCAATTAAATCGTCACAAGCAAGCCCTATGACCGTTGCAGCATGGCGCATTGACCGCCCAGAATGTGTGCCGCCACCAACAGTGACAATTTTAGTGTCACCTAGAATGATGTTAATATTTTCCACTGGAAGTCCGGTGAGATCAGCAGTGACCTGAGCAAAGCTTGTCTCATGGCCCTGACCACTTGGTTGCGTGCCAATTACTAGATCAACAAATCCATCCGTTTTCACAGTGATCTCAGCCTGTTCACCTGGAGATCCAATTGAGGATTCCACATAATTGGCCAACCCCCGGCCTAGCAGTAGGCCGTTTTTGGCTGCTACTTTTTTGCGCAGATCAAATCCATTCCAATCGGCAAGTCTTAAAGCCCGATCCATATTGATCTCATATTCACCACTGTCATAGCGTGAACCAACCGCGTTAACATATGGCATTGCTGACGGTGGAATCAGGTTTTTGCGTCGTAATTCTAGCGCGTCAACGCCAAGCCGTCGTGCCGCAATTTCAATAACACGTTCAATGGCATAGGTGACTTCAGGTCGGCCAGAGCTACGATATGCCTGAGTTGACATGGTGTTGGTAAAGACGGCGCGTGCTCGCAATACAGCGGCTGGAATGTGATAGGAGCCGGTGATAAGCCCAGACCCTTTGCCGAGCGGTGATAATGATACACAATGCGCTCCAACATTTGAAATATTATCACATTTTAAACCCAGGAATTTGCCGTTTTCATCTAGCGCTAAAGCTATATTTGTGACCAAATCTCTCCCTTGATAGTCTGTAAGAAATGACTCACTACGTGTCGCTGTAAATTTAACTGGCCGGTTAATTTTCTTCGCCGCAAACAGCACTAGGCCAAATTCAATATAAACACGGTTCCGTGTGCCAAAATTTCCACCCACATCGGGCGAGATTACACGAATTTCAGACGTGTCAATGCCAAGTACAGCTGCAATTTCACTTTGTTGCCGCACCGCACCACCGCTTCCCGCAATCAACGTAAATTTACCGGCATCAGCATCATAACTGCCAAGCGCGCTACGGGGCTCCATGGTTACGCCAGTTACCCGCTGAATATGAAACTCATGCTCGACAACATGTGATGCTTTTGCAAAAGCCTGATCTGTTAAAGCCTGATCGCCAAACTTCGTATCAATCAGAACATTATTTTCGATATGCTCATATAATTGAGGCGCACCTGGCAAGATGGCATCTTTTGACTCGCTAATGTGTGGCAAAACAGAATAATCAATAAAAATTTCTTCAACCGCGTCAAGCGCTTGCTGCAAACTATCAGCAACAACCATCGCAACCGCCTCGCCAACATAGCGGACACGGTCTTCCGGCAAAAGATAATGCGCGTCAATAGTCGCATGCGTGCCGTCCGGGGCGCGCAGTTTTAGATCGTATTTTGTACTAGGAATAGGGTTATGCGGTATTGGCCCAAGGCCAGCTTTTTGGATATCCGCACCTGTTATTACCGCTAATACTCCTGGCATTGCGAGTGCTTTTGCGCTGTCAATGCCGTTTATCAAAGCGTGCGGATAGGGCGAGCGAGCCATCGCGGCAAAGCCTTGATTGGGTAAGGTGAAATCATCGGTGAATTGTCCCACACCAGTTAGAAGCCGTTTATCCTCCTTTCGCCTGATGGGTTGACCGATGTTTTTAATAATAGTCTCGCCAAAACTTTTCACGACGGCAGTCTGTTCTGGCGGTGGAAAAACAAATTCACTCATGCAAAGCCATCTTTCCCTAACTTGTTTTTCATACTTTAGCCTGTTCAAACTACGTTTTGGTCTTGCACCACTTAATCAGGCGAAATTTGTATGTGTTTAGGCGTCACCTTTTGCGCCTATGATTTTTGCGAACGGTACAAAATTAAGCGTTAAGATATTTATTGTATTAATGTATGACAATGCTTTTGTTTTGTCTATACTGAGAAGTCAAAATCAAAGGAATTAGCAAAACGTTTTGTAAACAGTTTTCAAGAGATTATGTGATGACAAAAATTGGCCGATCCCAGCTTAGATTTGAGGATGACCGTTTTTTAAGAGGCCAGGGTCAATATACGGATGACATCAAGCAATCTGATGACGCAACCTTGATGTTTGTTCGATCACCCCACGCTGCCGCCCGGATTGTTAAAGTAGATCTTGATCGGGCCAAAGCTATCAAGGGTGTAATAGCCATTTTTGGCTGGGACGAAATGTACGCCAACAAAGCTGGCAGTTTCAAACCTCGCGCACAGTTTCCCGGCCCTGATAATGGGGCAATGAGGATTCCACCCTTCACCCCCTTGGCAGATGGTTACGTTCGATATTGTGGGGAACCGGTTTTAGGCATTATCGCTAAAGATAAAGCCAGCGCAGAGTTGGCGCTTGAGGCCGTTGATATTCTCTTTGAGACGAGTTCGTCCGTGATCGATATTGCAAATGCCCTTTCTGATGGTGCGGAATGTGTCTGGGATATTTATCCAGATAACCGGTGCTTTCATTTTGAAAAAGGTGATGCTAAAAAAGTCCAGCAAGAAAATGGAAAAGCAGCGTATGTTGTCAAACATCAATTAACTATTTCTCGGGTGACTGCTGCCGCATTGGAACCACGGGCGATCCGTGCAAGCTTTAATAGTGCATCAGGTAAATATCGGCTAGAGGTTGGCACCCAAACGCCAAATCGTATCCGCCCTGATCTTGCCACAGCATTGGGGATAGAGCCTGATGCTATCGAAATTATTGCCCAAGATTGTGGCGGCTCTTTCGGGATGAAAAACACAGCTTTCCCTGAATATGCGGTTGGCCTATGGGCGGCGGAGCATTACGGTATTTCAGTGTGTTGGCGGGCATCGCGGTTGGAGTCGTTTCTTAGCGATACCCATGCGCGTGAGCAAATAGCGGATGTTGCGCTTGGGCTTGATGAAAGTGGGAAGTTTCTCAGCCTTGATGTCAAGATTACGGCAAATCTTGGCGCCCATATTGGACCATCGACCATTCATCCCGTGGTCAGCAATATTGGCGGCATAACCGGCGTTTATGATGTTCCAGCCAGCCATGTACTAGTTGAAGGCGTGTTTAGTAACACGCAAAACGTATCACCATATCGAGGCGCCGGGCGCCCAGAGGCAACGTATATCATCGAACGAATGATCGATATTGCTGCTGAAAAACTGGGCTTTGACAAAGTCGAATTGCGTCGCCGGAATATGATTCGCCCAGAACAGATGCCGTTTAAAACGGGGCTTGTTTTCACCTATGACGGTGGGGATTTTCCAGGTCTTCTTGACACTGCCTTGATTGCAGCCAACTGGGCTGGATTTTATGACCGCCGAATGGCTAGTAAATTGCGTGGCAGAATACGCGGATTTGGCATTGCTAGCCCGATTGAAATTGCTGGTGGGCCGGAACGAAAACCACATTCTGAATTTGCCCGTGTGACCGTGTCGCCCGACGGCAGCGTTGTATTGGTGAGTGGGTCATCAGACTCTGGGCAAGGCCATGCCACCGTCTTTGCGCAAATTCTATCTTCCAAGCTTGGCGTTGATCCCACCGCTGTTTCACTGATCGCAGGAGACACTCGAGAGGCCCCCAATGGTACGGGCACTTTTGGCTCTAGAACCGTTGCTGCGGCCGGAACGTCAATTGTTAAATGTGCTGAGATCCTGATAAAAACTATGCAGGAACCAGCGGCACAGGTATTGGAAAGCACCATTGATGAGATTTCTTTTGAGGGTGGTTACTACCGAGTTCAAAAGAGCAATCTTTCAATCAGCTTTATTGATCTTATCCGCCAGAGCGCTGTGCCCATTTGCGCTGAATTTGATGGTAGCGCTGACAATGCAACCTTTCCAAATGGCTGTCATATTTGCGAGGTAGAAATTGACCCAACTACAGGTAGTGTTGACGTCATTTCATATTTAGTAGTTGATGATGTTGGTACTGTGATTAACCCAAAATTATTGAAAGGACAAATTACTGGTGGCGTTGCCCAAGGGCTAGGTCAGGCGCTCATGGAACAAGTGGTTTATGACTCCACCAATGGACAACTTGTTTCAGCAAGCTTTATGGATTACGCCATGCCGCGAGCGACTGAACTTCCAGCGGTGGAAGTGATTAGCCAGCCAGTCCCAACAAACAGCAACCCACTTGGCGCCAAAGGCGCGGGCGAGGCTGGAACAGTGGGAGCACTAGCCGCAGTGATGAACGCTGTTTGCGATGCGCTGACCAGTGTTGGTGCTGACCCGGTTAATATGCCGGCGACGTCACAGGCCGTATGGAGGGCCTTGCAAGTTAAAAATCTACAGAGCCCCTAAAGCAAAATATTTATTCAGGTGTTACCGGCATTAAAGCAGACGCAGACGCACTCATAACATGCCGTTGGGCGGCATCAGCGGCGGCGGCGGCATCACGATTTTTGATTGCGCCCATTAAAGCATGCAATTCGATGATGCTCTGGCTTTGCCGTTCTTTGCGTACAACAGAGCGATTACGCAATTGGGCTGTGCGCAGGGTGAGACGTGACAACAAATTTCTTGCAATTGAGTTTTGAGCAATTTCGCATATGTGAGTATGCCAACGCTCCTTTGCCTGCGAAATCGCCAGAAATGTTCCCTGACTATAGGCCGCAATTAGATCGACAAAAATTGTCTCCAGGGCAAGCAACTGCTCATCGGTTACGTTTTCCGTGAACTGTTTAAAAATCAGTGCCTCGATCTGGGCACGGATGCGATAGATATTGGCTGCATCGTGTAGCGATATTTTAACAACAGTTAGCCCACGTGCTGACACCTTGGCCACAATCTCCTCAGCCTCAAGTTCCCGCAAAGCTTCGCGTAGCGATGTTCGGCTAACTTCCAACTGATCGCATAAATCCTTTTCAATGAGACGGTCGCCGGGCTTTAAAATGCCATGTTCAATGGCATAGCGAATCGACTCAATGATCTTTGAACGAAGCGGTGCTGTCTCAACGCGGATAGGCACCAAAATTTTATTAGAATTCATACTTTTCACTTTTGTGTATTTAGCGCTTACCAAATTCGACCCACCCTCAACTTAACCAGTTATAAAGTAAAAACCAAGCACTCCAATAAATGTCTGGCTTTTCCACTCTCACTTTAACAGTACCTCTTTACTTTCGCGAGTGACGGTCTTTTATCAAAAATGATCTAAATATAAACGGCGCCATCATCATTACAAATGAAATTCGAACCAAATGATGGCTTGCGACGTCGGCAATATCTGCATTCATTGCAAGTGCTACAAGACTCATTTCGGCAAGGCCCCCAGGTGAGTATGCAAGCACTAATTGCTCAATTGTTTGACCGAATATATTATGCAGCGATAGGGCAAAGCCAAATGTCAGGACAAGCATTATGAGCGTGGCGCCCAAACCCAATCGCATGGCCTGGATGATGGCTGCGGGGCCAGAAGCGATAAACCGGCAACCAACAATCGTACCAAGAAAAATTTGCGCAATGATTACTAACTCGCGAGGTGGTGGGTTTTGCACAATTCCTTATGTGTGCACGGCGGCACTCACAAGGATAGGCCCCAGCAGCATGGGCGCGGGAAGACGTAAAAATCGGCCAGCGTAAAAACCGGCAATACCAACAACGGTCAAAACAACCAGCTCTACCGGTGGTATATCAGAGAAAGGTATTTCAAATTGTGATCTGTCAGACAGGTCTATGCCTTGTACCAACCGAAACCAAATAGCAACTAGGCTGACAACAATAACAATGCGGCAGGTGTGGGCAAGGATAATCAAACGTTTGTCAGCACCCATTTCCTTGCCAACAATCATCATTTCCATTAACCCGCCAGGCATGCCAAAAAAAAGCCGTTGGTAAGTCAAAGCCTGCAATAAGACGGTAATAGGGCACAACAACCATCGCTGCCACAATAAGATACAAGACCATGAAAGCCAGCGATGGCGCCCACAGGGCAATCTGATCAGACATTGCTGGAGTAAAACTAGAACCCAGCATGACCCCGATGACAACAGCAACAGCAGGCCTTAGTCGCACTGGGCCAACGATCGGCATGCCTATCATGGCGGCAATAATATTGACAAACATCGGGCCAAGCATCCACGGAAGTGGTACCGTCAACCAATCAAAAAAAAATCCAGATATGGTGCCCACGAAAAGCGCCAAACCTATTTTTGTGAGGCGTGCATCAAGCCAACTTCTGGTTGTTTTTTGAAAAGTTGGCAAGACAGGTTTATCGCGCTTGTTTTTCAAAGTCACGAACTGGTGTCTCCGGTTTCATGCCACCTTTTTGACCAGCCGATGTCATCATGCCATTTACTTCCCACTCACCAGCCACAGCCCGGTCGGCGTAGTCAGACCATTGTTCGGACCAGTCTCCAAGTTCATAACCATGCCATGGTGGTTGTGGTGTTAAGCGTGGCAATTGAAGCTCTTCCCATATTTCCTTTGCACGAACCATAAATTTCTCTTTTGGCAGAGCCAGTGGTGGCATATCTGCTTTGAGTGTGGCATCAATCATCAAAGTTGCATCCGTTCCATTACGACCTGATTTTGGCCCGTGGCCACCCGACCTGTAGGGTGCCACATGGACATCGGAGGAAATATTTGCACGATAGGCGATTGACCAGAAAATGGCATCTGCATTGTTGGGTTCAATATCCTCAGAAACAGCAATCACCACCTTACCGCATTGGGCTTGCAAAGAGGCAGCTGCCTGTAAGCCCCGCCAAACCTCAGTTTGCGGAACGCCCCGATCGAATTGAAGGAAGATAACTTTGCGGATATTTGTCAACGGCTCATGCATAACGACCCGCTTAATCCCTTTAATATTGAAAGTCTTTTTCAGATGTCCAAAGAACAATGGTTCATAAGCCACCTTTTTTAAAGTTGAGCTCTCGCTTGGCGTCACCTGACTGATAATAGATGTGAAAACTGCTTTGTGGCGCGTCGTGATTGCGGTCACCGTCATTGACATATTGAAGTCTTCCAAGGCCACATGCCCATGACTTTCACCAAACGGGCCCTCTGGCTCCAGATAGTCTGTCGCTATTTCACCTTCAATCACGATCTCGGCATCTGCCGGCACTTCTAAATCAACTGTTTTGCAACGGACAGTTTTCACTGGCAAACCAATAAGCCCACCCGCTACCGCCATTTCATCTTCATCAATTGGCAGTTTTTGTGGTCCGGTAAACAGAATTGCTGGAGCACAGCCAAGTACAATAGCGACTGGCATAACCTCGCCCCGCTTTTGGTATTTTAACCAATGCTGATAGCCACCAGCACCACCAAGCCGGGTGGCCATTCGAACGCCCAAACGATCACGCGCCTTCAACTGAGCCCTATATGTGCCCATGTTGCGCGTCCCGTTATCTGGATCTTTTGTGACAACAAGTGTTGCCGTTAAATAGGGGGCAGCATCAAACCCTGGCGTCGAAATTGGCACCGGAAGAGACGCTAGACCACCGCCTGGACGGGTAAGCTCATCACCTGTCATAACCACTTCCTGGCAAGGTGCATCGGTAACCCTCTCTGGTTGAATAGGGTTATCCATAGCGCGCGTCCAAACATCTCCAATTTCTGCTACCGTCACCCCAAGGCCAGCCGCATAGATTTCGGGATTTGCTGCCAGCGCGCCTACAACAACTGGCATCTCGTAGTTCTTGCCAGTAGCGTCAGTCACATTATTGAAAAGAAAGGCCTTACGGTCTTCGGCGGGAATGCCTCCCTGAAACTGCCAGCGCGCTAGGGGATGTAACTCACTATCCTTATCGATCTCGCGTTCTATACGCTGCAAAAGCCCACGACTTTCCAGTCTTTGCAGATGATCTTGAAGGTCAATTGGGGCATTAGTTGTGCTTTTGTCGGACATAATAAAAACCCATATCAGGATAATGCGATTTAATTGCGAAAAACTGATTTTTGATTTATCAGAAATTGTAAACAGTGCGCACCAAAATCAGGTGCGCACCCGATTATTATTTCTTTACAGAACCGGCATCGGAAGCATCAACCGCAGCGCGCACATCCGCAATGAAATCATTGCTGGCGCTCATTTGTTCTTTCATAATTGCCTCAAGCTCCTCTCCTGTTCCTGGGGTAATGATGGCGCTCCGCTTTTTTGCTTCGTTAAGAAAAGCCTCATCTTTGAGCATTTTTTGGAAAGCGGTACGCATGCCTTTGACAATAAATTCAGGTGTATCTGGATGGATCATCATTGACCGGCCAATCGGTGCTGTAGAACCCAGGAATCTCAAGATAGCCTTACCCTTTGGGTCATCGGTTAATTCTTGCATCAGTGGAACGTCTGGCATGCCAGCATCGCGCTCCAAGCCGGTTTGAATAAGAATCTTCATTGCACCTTCACCAAGGTCTGCCGGGTCAGATACGAAAGATGCATAATTCTGTGAGTACAAATCAGCTTCCCCACGAAGCGATGCCATAACTGTTGCTTGAGAGCCTTTATAGCCACAAACAAGTTTAAAGTTGAACCCGGCTAGATTTTTCAAAGCTGACGCTTGCTGGGCTGCACGTGCGCTCTTACTTGTGCAAGCGACAACTAGCTCTTGGCCACGCATTGCTTCAGCAGTTGTGGCTTTATCTGTACGGACGGCAAAACCAACATTGGCAGTTGAAAAACGACCAACATAGCGAAATTTCTTGGCATCCCATTTTGCTGCTTTTGGCCTCAAAAACTGAATCAAACCGAGGCTATCAGGGAAAACACCGAGCGTTAGCCCATCAGGCTCTGTCTTGTTGATAAAGAATGATGCGCCTTTACGACCACCACCGCCTGGTCTGTGCTGGACAATAATATCTGGATTACCCGGGATATGTTTTCCAATAAACTCTGCTGCAAGTTGGGAGTACAGGTCATAAGAGCCGCCTGGAGGGTGCCCCAGCATGATAGTGATGGTTTTACCCTTATAGACATCCTCTAACGATTTTGCATAAACGCCATGAGACGCCATAGTTGCTGTTGCTATCACAGCACTTGCAGTAACAATGGTACGAATTTTTTTTATAAACTTCACTTGTTCCTCCCGTATAAAATGACCCTAAACGTTCCCCGTTTAATGAATACAACGGCGTGCATACACGCCAACTCTTTTGGTTTAGGGGTTAGCGATTTTCAGATATCTTAGCAGATAAAAAAATGGATTGTAAATAAAAGGTATTATTGTCATACAATATTTTCTATTGTGTTTTTTTGCCGCTTAACGAGAGTCATTACAAAAAAAAATCAACTAGCGAAAATATTGGAGCTTTTACATGCTTGAGGCAGCTATCTCAGCACTTTCGATTATTTCAGACCCTGAACGTCTTATGTTTGTGGGATTGGGAACGGTTCTAGGGTTGATAATTGGTGTCATTCCCGGAATTGGTGGGCTAGTTGGGCTGGCGCTCCTGTTGCCATTCACTTTTGCCATGGACCCCTATACGGCGCTAGCATTCCTTGTTGGGGTTCAGGCAGTCACCACAACCTCTGACACAATACCAGCTGTAATGTTTGGTGTACCGGGCACAACAGGTTCGGCGGCAACTGTTCTGGATGGCTACCCGATGGCAAAAAAGGGCGAGGCAGGCCGTGCTTACGGCGCCGCCTTTACCGCATCGGTTTGTGGTGGTCTTTTTGGCGCATTTATTTTGGCAATTTCGATCCCCGTTATACGGCCTTTCATAATGGCCGTCGGCACACCCGAACTTTTAGCAATCTGTTTGCTTGGGTTAACCTTGGTAGTTTCACTTAGCCACCGCGCCTTATTCAAAGGTCTTATAGCCGCCTGCCTTGGATTGCTTTTTGCAACCATTGGAGACGAGCCTCAAACTGGTGAAATGCGTTGGACTTTTGATAATTTCTACCTTTGGGACGGACTCAGCCTTGTTCCGGTGGCGCTTGGCCTTTTCGCCGTACCTGAAATGATTGATCTGGGCGCATCAAAGCGCAGTATCTCCCGCAAGTCAGAAAAGATGTCGCCTTGGGATCAACTCAAAGGATTGCGTGACGTTGCTGACAATTGGTGGCTTGTGATACGCTGCTCCAGCATTGGAACCCTCTTAGGAGCAATACCAGGTTTGGGAGCTAATGTGATTGACTGGATTTCCTATGGCTACGCCGCGCGTGTGCTGCCAGGCGCCCGGGACAGTTTTGGCAAGGGCGATGTGCGCGGTGTTATTGCATCGGAAAGCGCAAATAATGCCAAGGAAGGCGGTGCTCTGGTTCCAACCCTCGCTTTTGGTGTACCCGGCTCTGCCTCTATGGCTATTCTTCTTGGAGCATTTCTTATTCATGGCATTGCGCCTGGGCCAAAAATGCTGGGGGATCAACTTGATGTGACCTTTACTCTGATATGGACTGTGGCGATTGCCAATATCCTAGGTGCCGGGCTTTGCTTTGCTATGGCCGGGCATTTTGCCAAGTTGGCGACAGTGCGCTCAGGACTACTTGTTCCTTTGGTCTTCGGTATAATGATCATCGGCGCCTATCAGGGTGCAAAGGATTACGCTGACCTTATTGTGCTTTTATCCTTTGGTATTCTTGGATGGGGTATGAAACGGTTGAACTGGCCACGGCCACCGCTTATTCTTGCCTTTGTCCTTGGCGGTTTGGTTGAAAACTATCTCTTTATCTCGCAGCTTCGTTATAGCTACGAGTGGATGTTGATGCCACTGCCACTGATAACGCTTCTCCTCATTTCCTTCCTGCTGGCACGGCCACTTGTGGTTCGGTTTCTTCCTAACTGGAAAGCCGTGGATTTCTCCAATACTAAAAATGGTAATGCTCAAAAGCATGTCAGAACTGGCCATGCAACACGCGGCGAGATGCTGGCCGACATTTTGTTTTGGGCGGGTGTTGTTGCTCTTATGATTTATGTGTTCGTATCCTCGTCAAGCTGGCAAGGCCCCGCACGCATGCTTCCTCAAGCAATTGCCGTCGCTGGGCTGGTTACTGCCTTGGGCTTTGCTGTATTCAGTTACATTGGCAAAATCCCAAAACTTAACACCGAAGCCAGTGAACCAATGCGCGCCGTATCGCTTCAAGTGGCCTGGCTAATTGCCCTGGTAATTGGGGTAAAGTTAATCGGCATGTTACCAGCCATTGGACTGTTTATT
Organism: Candidatus Puniceispirillum sp.; assembly: GCA_028383305.1. Classification (GTDB taxonomy): domain Bacteria; phylum Pseudomonadota; class Alphaproteobacteria; order Puniceispirillales; family Puniceispirillaceae; genus UBA3439. Next base: position 4,518 of record JAOEVD010000022.1, on the reverse strand, counting down.
TTTCTCTATATGATTATCGAGGGTAAAACGAAACTACTGACGGCAGTCGCGATTCTACTTCCGTTTTTGGGAGGTGTTTGGTTCCTGTTTCACGAGCTTTTACATGTTCCATGGCCACAATCGATGCTTGGCGACTCATTTCTCGAGCTACGTCGGCTTAGTGGACGCTTGATCTAAAAGTTTAGGAACCTCCCACGCGATGCGAGATGAAATGAAAAATCCAGCGGCAAGCTCAAACCTGCCAGATCACCAACTCTACGGGAGTGACCTGATTGCCGAGGCACTGCGTGAGCAGCGTTTTCCCTATATTTGCCTTAACCCCGGAGCAAGCTATCGTGGGTTGCATGATAGCTTGGTAAATCATCTTGGTAACCAAACGCCTGAGATTATAACCTGTATGCATGAAGAACATGCCGTTGGTATTGCTCAAGGCTATGCGAAGATCACTGACAAGGCTCTGGCAGTAGCCGTTCATTCCAATGTTGGCTTGATGCATGCGTCGATGGGAGTGTTCAATGCATGGTGTGACCGGGTGCCGATGCTCATTCTGGGCGCGACGGGACCGCTGGATGCTGCAAAACGTAGACCATGGATTGAATGGATCCACACAACTATTGATCAAGGTAGCATGGTACGGGGCTTTACCAAATGGGACGATCAGCCCGCATCTCCAGTGGCTGCGGTCGAGTCTATTCGCCGAGGTGTAATACTGACGAATACAGCGCCGTCAGGGCCCGTCTATGTAAATCTTGACGTGTCTATTCAAGAACAGGAAATCGACGTTAGGCCAACATTTGATGATATCTCGCATTTCCCAACTCCGGACAATGCAGAACCACCCAAAGCTGCACTTTCAAAGGCGCTAGGGATCCTTTCCAGGGCCAAGAGCCCATTTATTTTCTGTGGCCGCGGGGGCCGCAGTGAGGCGGAATGGAATAACCGGATTAAGCTCGCTGAGCGATTGAATGCCCGCACGGCGACACATATGAAATTACCAGCCGGATTTCCAACAACTCATCCATTATTTATCGGCGAGACAGGGTGGCGTCTGAAAGGCGCTGTACTTGAGGCAATCCAGTCTGCAGATGCGATCCTGATGCTTGATTGGTTGGATGGTGGCAATGCATTGAAATTGGCATTTCCCGCAGGCGTGGCGCGTCCGCCAGTGATTAATGTATCGAATGATTTTCACATGCATCGTGGGTGGAACATGGATTATGGCGGATTGCCAGCTGTCGATGTGTCAATACCAACGGTAACGAGCACTACAGTCGCTGCGCTGCTTGATGGTCTTGAAAAACCCGTGCCTGCAATGCCTATGCAAGGTTGGGATTTACCAAAGCTTGAAGGCAAAGGTGAAATTGGTCTGATGAACCTGGCGTTGGCGTTTTTTCACGCTACTAAAGATCGAGAGATTTGCATCACCGGCCGGCCACTTGGCTGGCCACTTAATGCAAATGAAATAACTCATCCACTTGGCTTCTTGGGCCACACCGGTGGCGGAGGCCTTGGTGCCGGAACGTCAATTGCTGTCGGGGCAGCGCTTGGTCTTCGAGAAATAGGCTCAAAACGCCGCGCCGTGGCAATACTTGGTGATGGTGACTTTACAATGGGATTAACAGCAATCTGGAATGCAGCTACCCTAAAGCTGCCAATCCTGTTCTTGATCGCAAATAACCATTCTTATTACAATGATGAAGATCACCAGATTAAGATTGCGCGACATCGCGGCCGGGCTGAAGAAAGCGCGTCAATTGGTCAGAGAATTCAGGGGCCTGAGCCAGATCTTGCCGGCCTGGCACGCGGTATGGGTCTAGAAGCGCCCGACCCAATTGTTGATTTAGCAGATCTTCAATCAGCGTTAATGCATAGCCTTGAACGCGTTGAAAATGGGGCAACGGTTGTCCTTGACGTTAGAGTTCGCCAAGAATATGTCGGCGACGCAATGGTGGAACTATCATGAATAGCATAATGAAAACCGAATATATTGCCATAGCAAACGATAGCACCAAAATTCGCTATGTGATTTGGTCAGGTAGCTCTGAGAACAAAAAAACGCCTACCAAGAAACTGGTACTTGTCCACTCGCTTGCCATGGTTGCCGAGTTTTGGGAGGCCACTGCAATCGAGCTTGGGGCTGACTTTGATATACTTGCTATCGATTGCCGCGGACATGGAGCATCAGAAAAGCCCGAAGGCCCCTACAGTGTTGAGCTATTTGCCAGTGACCTTGCCGCTGTTCTTGATCATGCTGACTGGGATGCGGCTATTGTCGGTGGGGCGTCGATGGGTGGTTGTGTCGCACTGACCTTTGCTGCGCTTTACCCGGAAAGTACTGTTGGTCTCGCGCTGATTGATACAACCGCCTGGTATGGTGACACCGCGATCGCTGATTGGGAAGAACGCGGCCAAAAAGCTGTCACCGGTGGCATGGCTAGCATGACTGGCTTTCAAAAAACGCGTTGGTTTTCAGAAGATTTTTGCGCCAAAAACGACGTTGTTGTCGAACAAGCGATCAAAGTCTTTGTGGCGAATGATCCTGCTGCTTATCTTGAAACTTGCAGAATGCTGGGTCGTTGCAATCAAAGCGACACCCTCAGCAATATAACGGTTCCGTGCGAAATTATTGTTGGCGAGGAAGACTATGCCACACCAATAGTAATGGCTGAAAAAATGCATGGAGTGATCCCCAGCTCAAATTTGACGGTGATTCCACAGGCGCGCCATTTTACCCCACTTGAGGTTCCAGATGTGATTGCGCGGATTTTGGCATCAATGGATATTGTCTAACCGTCCAAATTTGTTTTTTGCAGCCCGCAATTAATAACCAAATGTAAAATTACATTCAAAGACCAGCTATGCATCTGAGGAATAACTATGAATTTAGCCGAAGAAATTGTCATATCGGGTCAGCTTGACACTGTCTTTGTCAGTCTAATTGATCCAGAGGTTTTGAAGCGCTGCATTCCAGGTTGTGAAGAGCTGGAAAAGACTAGTGACACTGATTTTGCCGCAAAGGTTGTTTTGAAAATTGGTCCAGTCAAGGCTAAATTTTCTGGCACTGTGAGCTTGGATGTTTCCCGCGCACCACATCATTTAACGCTTTCTGGTGCCGGTGAAGGTGGGCTTGCTGGCTTTGCTAAAGGCGGGGCTAATGTTGAACTGGTGGATCAGGGTAATGAGACCCTGCTACGATATAGCGCAACGGCTGAAACCGGAGGAAAAATTGCCCAATTGGGTGCGCGATTGATTGAAAGCACTGCAAAAAAACTATCAAAAGCGTTTTTTAATAATTTTGAGAAAATTATGATTGATAAAGAATAAAACTGGCTAAAAAGGCTTTGGGGCCGACTCAGAATTTTCAAAGTGCGGTTGTGGCCGAAGCGTTGAAGCGGCGACAAATCGCCTCAAGATAGAGTGACCCAATATGATGAGAGGGAAATGAATGCGACGTGTAATTATAGCAATAACTGGTGCATCAGGGGTGATCTACGGCATCCGTGCACTTGAGCTATTGCGACAAATTGATGATGTTGAATCGCATGCCATCATTACCCCATCTGCCTACCGCACAGCTCTTGCCGAAGTTGATTATACGCCGGATCAAATCAAGCTGCTCGCCGATCAACTTTATAACCACAAAGATATTGGTGCAGCAATCTCATCTGGCTCGTTTCAAACCAATGGTATGCTGGTTGCGCCCTGTTCAATCAAAACTCTAAGTGCGATTGCCAATTGTTTTAACGAGGAATTGACCGCCCGCGCTGCTGATGTTTGTTTAAAAGAACGGCGCCGCGTGGTTTTGATGCTTCGTGAAACCCCATTTCATGCGGGTCATATCAAGTTGATGGATCAGGCGACCCAGGCTGGAGCCATTGTTATGCCACCAGTTCCAGGGTTCTATACACGGCCAAAAACATTGGATGATATCATTGACCAAACGGTTGGTCGTGCGCTTGATCTTCTCGATATCCATTTGCCAGCAGTAAAGCGCTGGACTGGTAGCGGCGTTTCTTAGACGCGTTAGAGATAGAGTTACAGTGTAAAAATTTGACAGTTAATTGGAAGGAAACTTATATGCCAACTTTAGTAATGAAGGTAAATGGGACGGGTGTGAGCCATGATGTTCCAGCCAATACCTTGCTGGTTTCATTTTTGCGCGAGACGCTGGGGCTGACCGGAACACATGTTGGGTGCGATACCAGCCAATGCGGAGCCTGTATTGTCCATGTGAATGGTGAGTCCATCAAGTCGTGCAGCATTTTGGCAGCTCAGCTTGATGGTGCGGATGTCACGACAATCGAGGGTATCGCCAATGAAGACGAGTTGCACCCAATGCAGCAAGCGTTTCATGAAAATCATGGTCTGCAATGCGGATTTTGCACGCCAGGGATGGTGATGAGCGCGATTGAACTTGTGGCAAAAAACCAAAACCTGTCCGAGCGTGAGATCCGCGAAGGATTGGAGGGAAATATCTGTCGCTGCACCGGCTATCACAACATCGTTAAATCAGTACAG
>JAOEVD010000021.1 GCA_028383305.1 Candidatus Puniceispirillum sp. | reverse complement strand
CTCAATTAAACGATCAAAATGACGGCCTCCTATAATATTTTCACCACCAGCAAGTGGAGTGTTGCCAGAGGCCTTCAAACTACGCCATTCATCATCGGGTCGGTCAGCATGAATTGGCTCTTCCAACCACTTGATGTCAAACGCAGCAATTTTTTGCATCATCTCCCTTGCCTCGTTTACAGTCCACGCCTGGTTTGCATCAACCATCAACTCCCCATTTTCGCCGAGTAAGGCACGTAATGATTTTATGTTCTGGATATCTTGCGCCGAATCAAATCCAATCTTTAACTTGAGTGCATTATGTCCCGCCTCCAGAGCCATTTCTGCAGTCTTTTCAGCATTGGCCGGGTTGATACCGCTCGCGTAAGTTTTCACGCTATCGCTTACGCCACCAAGATATTTCCAGAGGGGTATTTTATCTCGCCTTGCCATTAAATCGTGAAGAGCAATATCAATGCCGGCAATGCATTGTGCCATCGGTCCAAATTCTCCAGTTTGCAACCCGAGAACCCATGTTTTTCTTGTCAAGAATTCAAATGCCTCGGCTGGGTTGTCAAATAGTTTCCCATTTAGCAGAGGCTTGAAAACACTCTCAATTAGCCGCGCACGATGTTCTGCACCAACCGCTGGGAAGTTACACCAAACCTCACCAACTCCAGCCAAGTCATCCTCGTCAGTCAATTTAACTAAAACCATTGGACGGTCGTACATTGTGCCAAATGACGTTTGAACAATGGTTTCCAGAGGATAACGATATACCAGAACCTCAATAGATTTTATTTTGATCACACAAACCCTCCTGCAAGCCTAAACAGACCCTCCAACTGCTTCGTGAGCGTAAATGAATTCATCTGGGAATGTTAGCACTTCTTGTGGAAGGCAATGGTCTAACCTTTGGTAATTTTGCAAATACATCGGGCTCCATCTTGAATCTTGGCTGTGGTGTCTTCAGTGTTTAGTGAGGATTAAATTTTAGCTAAATACAGAATCACATTTATTTAGACCCACGCAAAGAATTTTCTGGATTTTAACTTTCTAGCGGTCAACTATAAGCTATTATGAATACAAACCAAAAGCGTTATACACACATAATTGTTGGTGCCGGCTCCGCTGGCTGCCTATTGGCCAATCGACTTACATCGCGTGCTCAAAACTCTGTACTTTTGATTGAGGCCGGTGCTTGGGATGATGGCTTTTGGTTAAAACTGCCAGTCGGTTATTACAAAACTATGAACAATCAAAAAGTCTCACGGCACTTTGCCTGTGAGCCCAGCGAAGGTTCTGGTGGTCGTTCAATCAACTGGCCACGCGGGTGTGTGATTGGTGGGTCCAGCAGCATAAATGGCCTAATCTTTATTCGCGGACAGCACCAAAATTTTGATGACTGGGCGGCACTTGGTAACCATGGTTGGTCCTATACCGAGGTCTTGCCATATTTTAGAAGACTGGAAAACTTCAACGGCGAAGACTCTCAATTCCATGGTCGGCACGGTGAATTGCAGGTATCAAAATTGCGCAACCATCATCCCGATTGTTCGGCATGGCTTGACGCAGCTCATCAATATGGCCTTCCACTAAATGATGATTTCAATGCTGATACAACAGAAGGGGTTGGGGAATACCATCTATCCATTGGGGCTCGTTGGCGTTCCAGTTCTTCCCGTGCTTTTCTGGCGCCAGCTAAAGCTCGAAAAAACCTAGATATACTCACTAAAACATTGGTTACCCGTGTCCTTTTTGAAAACAAAAAAGCTGTTGGCGTTGAAATAGTTCAAGAGGGACGAAAGCAAGTACTTCACGCTGAGACTGAAGTAATTTTGTCTGCGGGGGCAATACAATCGCCACAGATCCTCCAACTATCAGGGGTCGGGCCTGGAAAACTGTTGAAAAAACATGGTATTGACGTAGTTGTTGACAGGCTCGGTGTTGGCCAGAATCTTCAAGATCATTACCAGATGCGCACAATTGTGCAGATGCGATCGCGCGCTTCTCTTAACAACCAAATTCGCAATCCATTTTCACTGCTCAAGATGGGTTTGGATTGGGCGTTTCGTGGACGCGGGGCACTGACCGTAGGTGCTGGGCAAGTTGGTGGAGCGATGCGAACTGACTTTGCTCCAACAGACCAGCCAGACTTACAATTGTTTGTGATGCCACTCTCAGTTGATAAGCCAGGCGAGCCACTACACCGTTACCCCGGTTTCACTAGCGCGATTTGGCAATGCCACCCCCAATCACGTGGATCCATTGAAATTGTTAATCCAGACCCAACCGCAGACCCCAAGATTGAACCTAATTATCTTGCTGATGAGCTGGATCAAAAAACTATGGTCGAGGGCATCAAGATCCTACGACAAATATATAAACAACCAAAATTTCGGGATTTGTGGGATGCCGAAATTATACCTGGCGCACAAGTAAAGACCGACGCTGAGATAATTGACGCAATCCGCAAAGGTGGCGGCACCGTCTATCACCCGGTTGGAACTTGTAAAATGGGTATTGACGCAGCTGCCGTCGTTGGACCAGATTTGCTAGTTCACGGGGTGGCAGGACTCCGCGTCGTCGACGCCTCTATTATGCCCCTAATAACCTCTGCTAATACAAATGCTCCAACATTAATGATTGCAGAAAAAGCGGCAGAGATGATTCTTGCAAGTGGCAACTAGTTGAGCGGGGGACGGATTAAACGGCGGTCCCTTAGGAATAATACAATCCCGTGATCTCATGTAACAGTAGCTAAATATCGGCGTCGTTCCAGAACACAATTAACTAAAACTATGAGCAAGCTAATGAAGTTAGGTGGTGTCATGCGGCCTCAAAAGGGTAAACGCAGTGCTAATTCTGGTAGGGTTGCTATCTATCGTAGGGAGGTAAGAGCACCCTTTGCAGCGGTTTGATTGCTTCATATCAACGACTTCACAGACCCACCTTCAACCAGAGTACAATGCAGCTCCGTCAAAGTTTTTGGATTCTTATCCGTCAACAAGTTGAGGAGGCAATTACCTGATTCCTCACCTATTTGTTTTGCTGGCACAGCCATTGTTGTAATCGGGGCCCAGAGGTCTGCCATAATATCCAAGCCATCAAATCCGGTTACTGAAATGTCATCTGGCACCCTTAAACCAATTTTCTTACATGCACGTAAAACGCCAATAGCAAGGATATCATTGGCGCATATCACCGCAGTCGGTCTATTTCCTAGGCTCCAGAGCCTGTGAAACTCAAGTTGGCTTGCTTTTGAATTATACGGAACCTCAAAAATCAAACCCTCTGAGAACTCCAAATTGTAATCACTAATCGCATCCATAAATCCCTGTCGCCGCAATTCTGTTCTTGCGTTTGCATGCTCAGCGCCACCGACAAAAAAAACAACATCCCTGTGCCCATGCTGAAACACATAACTCGTTATAGCTTGAATTGCTGCTCGATTATCAAAACCAACCCAGTGATATTTTGAGTCGCGTCTGAAGTGCCACGAGTTGACGTGAGGAATATGAACCTTTTCAAGAAAGCTAGTAAGCCTGTCATCACTGTCCATACCGATCAACATTATTCCGTCAACACCTTTTTCAGCAAGATTGTGGGCAAGCTGTAACTCCTTGTCAGCATCGAAGTCAGACACCCCAAGAATGGCTGTGTATTTTTCAGCTGCAACTGTTTTTTCAAATGCTTGTATGGCAGATGCATAGCCGCCTATTTCTAGTGTTGGAACTATGACGCCAATTGTTTTGGATTGGTGCGTCTTTAGCGTTTTTGCTGCGCCATCCAAAACATAACCCAACTCAACAACAGATGCTTCAACACGTGTTCTGACGTCCAGCCGCACAAGTTCCGGCTTTGAAAGACACCTAGATACAGTTGCAGTTGATACATTAGCGAGTTGCGCAACGTCATTTATTGTTGGGCGCTTTCTTGCTATTTTTTTGCTCTCTTTCAATTTATCAAAACGTTTTGATTTGTCATATTTGTCTGACTGCACATATATAACTATTTAGTCCCCCGCTACAAAAGCTAGAGGGTAGATAAAAGCGTCAGTCATTTAGCGAACGACCCCTATATATCACGATGGTCTTACTCTATCATTTTTTGTCTGTTACGAACAGGAAATCGCATAAAGGGCTAAACAACAGAATAGGTGTTTGTTATTGACAAAACCCACCTATAAAGTTTTGATGTAATCGATTACATTTTTTAGCAAAACTAGACTGCGAGATAAACAAACAAATTTGAAAACGGTAGTATCAATAAATGGTGAATACAGCACCCGGAACTACACAGTTTTTGACCTCCAGAATTTGAAGGGAAAAAAGCAGCTTTCAAAAACCCTTCCCTTTACATCTGAAGAGGCATTAGCGGCTGAAGCTGCAGGAATTGACGCGCTCAATGTCCGTTATAATCCAGAAAGGCCAGAATTAGCTGTCAGCATAAGGCAAGCCGCCCCCCAAACATTCATGACTTTTGCAATGCCAATGCAGGCTGCGACCACAACTTCGGAAGCCCTATCGGTTTGCTTTGATGCAATGGAATGCGGCGCAGACTCAATCATGTGTGGGACTTGGTCACTAGATTTCATCGAGGCGGCTGCAAAAGCTGGCATTCCTGTTGAGGGTCATATTGGCTTAGTGCCAAGAAAAAGCACATGGACAGGCGGGTTGAAGGCTGTTGGAAAAACAAAGGATCAGATAGTAAATTTGTATAGCCAAATCAGATCCCTGGAGAATGTCGGTGCTTGGGCTGTTGAGGTGGAGGTTGTTCCCCACAATATCACAGATATTTTGGCACAAAATACTAAACTCGTTGTTACATCTATCGGCTCCGGAAAAGCAGATTTTCAATTTCTGTTTGCCAAAGATATTTTGGGAGACGGGAACCATTTCCCCCGGCATTCAAAACAGTATGCCGATTTCAAAAAAATTCGTGATGAACTCCAGACTCAGCGAGTTGCTGCATTCAAACACTATATTTCTGACGTAAATTCTGGGCTGTTTCCAACCAAAGAGAACTTGGTTCACGCAGCCAATGAGGTGCAAGAGTTTATGGAAAAGCTGACAGGAGGAGAAGATGGCTGAGAACGCTGCTGGTCGAAAAATATGGAACTACAGTCCAGACGAACCAATCAGATATAACCCACTTTTCGATTGGCCTATTCACCCGTTGAAGGTTTTTACTTGGATGATAAGACGCTGGATTAGCATTTCGCGTTTCTTGATGTTCATAATTTTGGGATTTGTAATACATCAATATCTGACGCCCAGCGTTCAAACAATGCAGCACGTAACTTTTGACTGGGTCCTTTTAATTTTCTTTCGCAACACCGCTCTTTTGTTTTTAGTGGCTGGATCCCTACACCTATACTTACACGTCCGTAAAGCACAGGGTGACAGGTTCAAGTTCCTAAACCGCGAGATGGCAACAAATAACAAAGCCTTCAAATTTAACGATCAAGTCTATGACAATATATTCTGGAGCATCGCAAGCGGAGTAACCGTGTGGACTGGTTACGAGGTTTTGTACCTCTACTCCCTGGCAAATGAATGGATTAGCGTTGCCCCATTTGCCGAACATCCCATTCAGTTCTTTGCTTGGATTCTATGCTTCCCACTTATCCGTGGAATCCATTTCTATTTTATTCATCGTCTTCTGCATCACCCTTTTCTCTACAAACACGTTCACATTACACACCACAGAAATGTCAATACAGGACCGTGGTCAGGAATTTCGATGCATCCGATTGAAAATTTAATTTACCAATCATCACCATTGATCCATTTCATCATCCCAACTGATCCAGCCATTGTGATCATTCACCTTATTTTGGTGACCTTAAACCCGGCATTTACCCATTCAGGGTTTGAAAAGATTATGAACAAGGAGACCAAAATCTTGGACTCTGCTGACTTTCATCATCAATTACACCACAAATACTTTGATTGTAACTATGGGAACATGGACATGCCTTTAGATGTTTGGTTGGGAACCAATCATGACGGCACAGATGAAGCAACCCAAAAACTTCGTATGAAAAAACGTAAATCAGTGACGTAACTCTAACAAGTATTGCCTAGCGATATCAGCCCAGAACCAAGCTTGGAGATCGTACAGTCTGTTTTCCAAGGGGCTAAGTTATCAGGTTCTAACCGCGTAAGACAGCACCACAATTTTTACCAGCAGCGGCGATGACCGCATCACTAATTGCTTCGATTTCAGCTTCACTCAATGTCGCTTTTTGCGGCGTCAGGGTGATGGTAACTGCAAGCGATTTTTGGCCATCACCAATATTTTTGCCCTGATACACGTCAAATAGCTGAATATCAGTTACCAATTGCCCAGCTGCCGATTTTACCGCACGAAGAAGCTGGCTTGCCGGTACATCATCATCAAGAATAAATGCAAAGTCACGACTGACTGGCTGGAATGGTGACATTTTCAGATAGGAACGCGCGGGCCCACGTGATTTTGCCAATGGCAAGTCTTCCAAAAACAATTCGAAGCCAACAAGCGCATTTCGTAACCCAAAATGCGACGCCACCTGCGGATGTAATTCGCCAAATTGCGCCAGCAATGACCGGCCTTGCAGCAACCGGCCGCAACGACCAGGATGAAAATAATCAGGCCCGCCTGATTCGATTTGCAAACTGCCACGCCGCACGCCAAGAACCGCAAGTGCCGCTTCAGCATCAGCCTTGGCATCAAAGACATCAACCGGACGCCGGCTACCATGCCATTCGCGTGGTGCCATAGCACCATGCCGGATTGCCGCAACAGCGGTTCGCTGCTGATCAGGCTCATCACCAAGAAAGACCGGCCCAACCTCGAACATCGAGATATCAGCTTCGCCACGATCTTGATTGCGGGCAGCAGCCGACAAAAGATTTGGCAAGGCCGATGGGCGCATAATCGACAGGTCAGCACTAATTGGATTGACCAAGCGTAGACTGGCATCACCACCACCAAACATCACCGCTTCTTTTTCAGCAAGAAAAGAGAATGTTACCGCCTCGGTCAGACCTCGTTCGGCCATAGCACGGCGCAGCCGCAATGGACGCGCCTGTGCCGCATTCACCGCCGGCTGGGCAACAACATGCTCACGTGGCAAATGCACCATTGGCAAATGATTAAATCCATAGATCCGGCTGATTTCTTCAACAAGATCGGCGGCGCCGTCAATATCGCCGCGCCATGGTGGCGGGCTAACCTGCAAGCCAGCGGCATCTTCTCGAATAGTAAAGCCAAGATTTTCTAGAATTTCGGTCTGGCGCGCCTTTGGCACAATCATGCCGGTCAGCCGTTCAACCTTGTCACTTGCAAGAAAAATCTCGCGCGTCCAGTCGGCACCGTCACCGGCGATCACCATATGGCTTGCCTGTCCGCCACAAATATCCATTACCAACCGCGCCACATAGCCCGACGCCCATTCAGGAGATGTTACATCAAGGCCACGTTCAAAGCGAAAGCGGGCATCCGAATGGATATTGAGCTTACGACCCGTTGTAGCAACAGCAATCTGGTCAAAGATCGCAATTTCCAGAAACATCTTATCGGTGGCATCACTCACGCCAGACCGCTCACCACCCATGATGCCAGCAAGATCATCAGGGCCATTCGCATCGCCAATGACTAGCATATCTTCGTCAAGATCATAGGTTTTTTCATTTAGCGCGGTCATGGTTTGGCCGGGGTTTGCCCGGCCAATGATCAATTTGCCGCCATCAATTTTGTCAATGTCATATGCATGAAGCGGGCGGCCAAGATCTACCATCACATAATTGGTGATATCGACCAATGCGCTGATTGGCCGTTGGCCTATGGCAGTTAGGCGGTTTGCCATCCATGCAGGACTGCTGCCATTTTTCAATCCGGTAAAGGCACGGCCTGATACTAACGGGCATAAATGCGCCTCATCAGCTGCTAGATTCAGATCCCATGATATCGGGCTGTCAAAGCTGCCCTCAAGCGGGCTTGTATCAATCAGCTTTAACTGGCCATAGCCAGCCGCTGCCAGATCGCGTGCAACACCGCGAACGCCAAGACAATCAGCACGATTGGGCGTGATCGCAACTTCGACAATCGGGTCATCAAGACCTGCATAGGCGGCAAATGATGCGCCAACAGGGGCATCTGCCGCTAAATCAATAATGCCGTCATGCTCATCCGATAGCTGCATTTCGCGTTCCGAACATAGCATGCCGTTTGACAGCTCGCCGCGAATCTCACCGGTTTTTAGCTTCAGATCAATCCCGGGAACATAGGCACCAACCGGCGCAAAAACACCCTTCATGCCAGCGCGTGCATTCGGCGCGCCACAAACCACCTGAATCGGGTCACCAGCGCCAATATTGACCATACAGACCCGCAATTTATCAGCATTGGGATGTTGCTCAGCCGAGATCAGTTCGGCAATCACAAATGGTGCCAAGGCAACCGCGCGGTCGACAACTGATTCGACCTCCAACCCAAGCATGGGCAGAACGTCAAGAATATCAGCCAACGGCCGATCGGTTTCAAGATGGCTGAACAGCCAGTCGCGGGTGAATTTCATCAGACAGCCCCCCCAGCAAGACCGGCATGAATTGACGGCGCGTCAAATGGCAAAAAGCCGTAATGGCGCATCCAGCGCAAATCGCTATCGTAAAAGGTGCGAAGATCGGGGATGCCATATTTCAGCATCGCAATCCGTTCAATCCCCATACCAAAAGCAAATCCTTGATATTTTTCCGGATCATAGCCGCAATTTTCCAGAACGCGTGGATTGACCATGCCCGATCCGAGAATTTCCAACCAATCATCACTAGCACCAATTTTCAGCGCACCATTATCGCGGGTGCAGCCAATATCAACTTCGGCGGATGGCTCGGTAAAGGGAAAATAGCTTGGCCGAAACCGCACTGGCAAATCATCAACGCCAAAAAAGGCACGGCAGAAATCAATCAGACAGCCTTTGAGGTGCCCCATATGAATGCCGTCACCAATGACCAGCCCTTCACATTGATGAAACATCGGTGAATGCGTGGCGTCATGGTCAGACCGATAGGTGCGCCCGGGAACAATGATGCGGATTGGTGGCTCATTGGCCTCCATGGTCCTGATCTGCACTGGCGAGGTATGCGTGCGAAGCACCTTGCGTTTGCCCTCGGCATCGGCTGGCAAATAAAAGGTGTCATGCTCCTGACGGGCGGGGTGTTCGGGCGGAATATTCAGTGCGGTAAAATTATAATAGTCGGATTCGATATCTGGGCCTTCAGCAACCTGAAACCCCATTTCGGCAAAAATAGCAATCACTTCTTCAATAGTGCGTGACAATGGGTGAAGTCGTGCATCAATATCAGGCCGGCTTGGCAAGCTTACATCCAACCGTTCGGCAGATAATCTTGCATCGAGCGCCGCTGATGCCAGCAGCGTCTGTTTGGCGTCAATTGCCGCGGCGATCTCGTCCTTGACCTTGTTCAGCGCCTGACCTGCCTGTTTGCGCGCTTCTGCGTCCATGCCGCCAAGATCGCGCATCATCAATGAAACGCGGCCTTTTTTCCCAAGCGCGTCAATGCGAATGGCCTCAAGCGCGTCAAGGCTATCTGCGGCACCAATGGCGTCAATGATTTTTGAAGATACTGCATCAAGGCTTTGCATTATATTTCACCATCGGTCGTCATGTGATTCAAAAAGAAGTGGGCGTGAAAAAAACGAGCCGCCGTGATCGCAGTGGCCAGATCAATCATGGTCAAAACCAATCATTTTTTCTGGCACCGGTCAACACAACGGCTCGTCTGTCATCTCGTATTTTGGGATAATCCCTAGATTGCCGCTTTTGACCGCTCTACCAGGGCCTCAAATGCGCGTGGCTCATTCACCGCCAGATCAGCAAGCATTTTGCGATCGACTTCGATTCCGGCTTTGATAAGGCCACCCATCATCTGTGAATAGGTTACACCATATAGACGTGCAGCAGCATTGATCCGCTGGATCCATAAAGCGCGAAACTCCCGCTTCCGCACACGCCGGTCACGATAGGCATATTGACGTGCCTTATCGACGGCTTGGGTAGCGGTTCTAAATGTGTTTTTACGACGTCCGTAATAGCCTTTAGCCGCCTTGATTACCTTGGCGTGCCGGGCGTGAGTCGTGGTACCTCTTTTAACGCGTGCCATTTGCCAGCCTCCGTTAAGCGTATGGAAGGAAACGTTTAACGATGCGCGCATCCGCATCACACAAGATCATGGTGCCACGAGCTTGACGTTTCATTTTCTGGGAACGGCGACGTAGGTTATGGCTTAGGAAGGCAGCAGAGCCGCGAACCTTGCCAGTTGCGGTCAGGCGAAATCTCTTTTTCGCACCGCTTTTGGTCTTCATCTTGGGCATTTTGACCTCTTTCTTCTTAAAAGGACGCTTGTTCCACGTTCAATCCGAAGATTTCGGCGGAAAAGCGATAAACCGGCCGGGCATGCCCTGATTTTTCAGGCCCGGACGCGATACTGAACGCTAAGTGGTCGGTTTGTATACGCAAAGACTTGCGAAATCAAGTCCTGATCCTATTGATCGTCAAATTCTCAACAGCGGATAATATTCTGGCCGTGGCTCTATTTTGGTGCCAAAACCATAATCATCTGACGACCTTCCATTTTTGGCATCGCCTCGACCTTAGCAAATTCATCAGTTTCGTTGCGAACTCGTGTCAAAACGATGGCACCAAGATCTTGGTGTGCCATTTCACGGCCACGGAAACGAAGCGTTACTTTCACCTTATCGCCGCCTCTCAGGAATTTCTGCACACTGCGCATTTTGACCTGATAATCATGCTCGTCAATATTCGGACGAAGCTTGATTTCTTTGACCTCGATAATCTTTTGCTTCTTACGCGCTTCATTGGCGCGTTTCTGCGCTTCATATTTATATTTGCCGTAATCAAGAATTTTGCACACTGGCGGGTCAACATTGGGTTGCACCTCAACCAGATCAAGGCCGAATTCTTCGGCCTGACGTATTGCTTCTGATGTATCTAGAACCCCAAGCTGGGCACCTTCTGGATCAATGCAGCGTACTTTTGGCGCACGGATGGCGCCATTCACGCGCGGGCCGTCCAAAACGGGCGGCGTATTAATATGTGGACGTGCTATTTAACTCTCCTATAGCGGTCAAAAACATTCAAATTTGATCAAACCAATATCACCCAGGCTTGATCAGCTTGTTTATTACCAAAAACAGCGGATTGATACCAGTTTTTTCGATTTATCCAATGGGCAACCGTCTGATATGCGTTTTTTCAGCGTCTATCTAAGGCTTTGCGATCATATCAGGGGCAAGACCCTCGCTTTTCAATGTTGCCAGAGCCTCGGTCATATCGATAACCTGCTGCTCATTTGATCCAAGGCGGCGCAATGCAACCGTTCCAGCTTCGGCTTCGCGGCCGCCAACCGCCAAAATAAATGGCACCTTCATCACGCTATGTTCACGCACCTTATAGCTGATCTTTTCATTGCGAAGATCGGTTTCGACACGCAAGCCAAGATCGGCAGCGGCGGCGGCAACTTCGCGGGCATAATCATTGGCCTGATCAGTAATCGACGCCACCACAATCTGCACCGGTGCTAACCATGCTGGCATACGACCCGCATATTGTTCAATCAAAATGCCAATCCAGCGTTCCATTGATCCCAAAATCGCACGATGCAACATCACCGGACGATGCCGATTACCATCTTCGCCAACATATTCGGCGTCCAACCGGTCAGGCAGCACAAAATCAACCTGTAAGGTACCGCATTGCCAATCACGACCAATCGCATCACGAAGCACAAATTCAAGCTTTGGCCCGTAAAAAGCACCCTCACCCGGATTTAAAATCGTATCCAGCTTTGCCGCCTTTGTCGCATCAGTCAGCGCCGCTTCGGCACGATCCCATGTGGCATCATCACCAGCGCGCACTTCCGGCCGGTCAGAAAATTTCACCCGAACCTCATGAAACCCGAAATCAGCATAGATTGATTGCAACAGCGAACAGAATTTCACCGATTCAGACGTAATCTGGTCTTCGGTACAAAAGATATGCGCATCATCCTGCGTAAAAGCGCGCACCCGCATGATGCCATGCAAGGCACCTGATGGCTCATTGCGATGGCAAGATCCAAACTCGGCCATCCGCAATGGCAAGTCACGGTATGATTTAATGCCCTGCTGGAAAATCTGCACATGGCACGGGCAATTCATCGGTTTGAGCGCCAAAGTGCGTTCATCTTCAGATTGGGCGGTGAACATATTCTCACCGAATTTTTCCCAATGGCCAGAGGCCTCCCACAGGCTGCGATCAACAAGCTGCGGGGTTTTCACTTCGCTATAGCCAGCCGCATCAAGACGGCGGCGAACATAAGCTTCAATTTCACGATACAGCACCCACCCCTTGGCGTGCCAGAAAACCGAACCAGCCGCTTCTTCTTGCAAATGAAACAAGCCAAGCTGACGCCCCAATTTGCGATGGTCGCGTTTCTCGGCCTCTTCCAGCATATGAAGATAGGCTGCCAAATCTTTTTCAATGACCCATGCCGTGCCGTAAATCCGTTGTAGCATCGGCCGGGTTGAATCGCCGCGCCAATAGGCACCAGCAACTTTCATCAATTTGAAAGCATGACCCAGTTTGCCCGTTGATGGCAAATGTGGGCCGCGGCAAAGATCAATGAAATCACCCTGCTGATAGAAAGTGACGGTCTGATCGGCAGGAATCGCCTCGACCAGTTCTATTTTGAAAGGCTCGTTATTCTTTTTATAAAAATCCACCGCTTCATCGCGCGTCCAGACATTGCGGATAATTGGCTCGTCACGGTCAACAATCTCATGCATCCGCTTTTCAATGCTGGCAAGATCATCTTCGCTAAAGGCCTTTTCACGATGGAAATCATAATAGAATCCATTTTCGATCGCCGGACCGATCGTGACCTGTGTTTCGGGGAATAATTCCAACACCGCTTCGGCCATGACATGCGCGCAATCATGGCGCAATAAAGCCAACGCCTGTTCGTCTTTGGCCGTGACCAGTGACAGCCGCGCATCATTTTCGATTGGACGGGTCAAATCCCATTCAGCGTCGTCAACAACGGCAAGCAATGCAGCCTTGGCAAGACCCGGCCCGATATCGGCAGCAATTGCTGCCGGTGTTACCGGCTGGTCATATGATCGCTGCGATCCATCTGGAAGCGTGATATTTGGCATTATTGTATAAAACCTCTTACTATCGACGGGGCCAACGGCTAGTTAGCCGCTTCGCCACAAACTTGGCAGACCATAGCCGCACCCTTGCCGAAACTCAAGTACACTGGTGGCTCAGCATGCAAATCTATAGCCAAATTGAACGCCACCTTTCTGGCCATCAAGGCAGGCGCATGGCATCACCGACATCACTGCCGCAAAAATCAACATTCCCAAATCATCAATTTATGATTTTGTGTTCCGGTTCGCCGCCGCCCGATCCAGCACCCGCCGATAGATTTTGATCGTTTGCCGACACATGGTCTCGGTCGAAAAATTGGCTTTGATATGCTGCCTTGCTGCAGTGGCAAGCGTTTTGCGTTTGCGTGGGCCTAGATCAAGCGCGGCCTGCAATGCCACCACAAGGCTGTCAGCATCACCTGGAACCGCCAGCCAGCCAGTTTCACCATGCCGAATGGATTCGGTTGCCCCGCCATGATCAAAGGCCACGACGGGGCGACCCATTGCCTGTGCTTCGAGCGCAACACGGCCAAACGGCTCTGGCGTGATTGACGGCATTGCAACCACATCGGCAACCATCAAGGCTGCCGGCATATCATCAACAAGCGGGGTCAGTCGAAACCGACCTTCAAGCCCCAATTGCTGGCCATATCGCACCAATTCAGACACGAAAGCAGGCTTGCCATCACCAGCGCCAATCATCAAACAGATGAAAGGTCGGTCTTTGATCTTGGCTAGAGCCTGCAATAAGATCCGGTGCCCTTTCCACATCGTGGCGCGCGCTGGAAGCATGATCACCGGCACATCTTCAGGGATGGCTAAGCCTTCAACAAAATTAACAATTCGGGTTTGATTCACATTATCGGGATTGAATAAATCAATATCGACACCGCGATGCACCACCGTCAAACGCTCTTTGACATCGACATATTGGCTGATGATCAAATCTTTCACATAGTTCGAAATCGCAATCACATGATCGGTTTTCAACAATTTGCGATTATAAATCCGCTTTAATGCCGATAGGGCGATAAACCGCCCATGAACCGTGCTTACCGTCGCAATACCAAGCGCCGCTGCGGCTGGCAGCGCAATCCACGCTGGCACACGCGAGCGAATATGCACAAGGTCAGCATTTTCACGGCTCAGAATTGCTTTTAACCGGCGACGAATTTGCGGCCAACGAAACGGGTTTTTGGTATGAACATCGAGATGATAATGCGTTGCTCCAAGGCGATCGAGATGCCGTACCATCGGCCCACCACGCGAAATAACAATCGCGCGGCCACCATGTTTTTGAATTGCATCGGCCATTTCAACCGTGCCGCGTTCAACACCGCCACGAACCAGCGCTGGCAGAATTTGCACAATCGTTGGCGTGTTGCCGTGGCGTTGTTTCAACAATTTCGATTTTGATGCTACTATCATTGGCCTTATAAATGGCTATCGTTTGCTAGTTTGGTCCAGATTTAATGAGACGAAAACCGGCGAATGCCAGATCATGAAAGTGAAAAAAATGCAATCTCTTGCGTGGCACAGCATAAACCAATCAGGCAAAATCGCCTATAACAGACTTGCCGGCAAAACGCCCGGGATCATCTTTTTGTGCGGACATGGCTCGGACATGGACGGCAGCAAGGCATTGTTCCTTCAAAGCTGGGCACAACAGCAGGGACGTGCCTTTTTGCGGTTTGACTATAGCGGGCATGGCCAGTCAGATGGTGCCTTTCTGGAAACCAATATTTCCGATTGGACGCGTGATGCGATTGCCGTTCTTGATGATCTAACCACAGGCCCTCAAATCCTTGTTGGCTCTTCACTTGGGGGCTGGATCATGCTGAATGTCGCGCTGGCACGGCCCGACCGGATTGCGGGGCTGATCGGCATTGCAGCCGCCCCCGATTTTACCGAAGATTTGATCTGGCAACCGCTTGATGATGATCAACGCAACAAGATGAAAAATGATGGTCAGATCGCGATGGAAAATCCCTATGCCGGTGATCCAGTCATCTATCCCTATCATTTGATCGAAGATGGCCGCCAGCATTTGCGGCTTCGCGCGCCTTTGGCGATCAGAGCACCGGTTCGCCTTTTGCAGGGCATGAATGATGCCGAAGTGCCATGGCAAACCGCAACAGGGCTTGCCGATTGCTTGCAATCTGATGATGTTGTTCTGCATTTCGACAAAACCGCAACGCACCGGTTTTCCGAACCAGCACAATTACGCCTTCTCGAAACGGTTTTGGTGACGCTGCTTGATCAGCTTGACCCGAAATAGCCGCGCTAAATCTCTAAAAATCGAGGTCGCAATAATAGTCTGGCGGGGTCAAACCAACAACCTGATCGGCAAGAAGATCGCGGAATGATGGGCGTGATTTCATTTTGGCGTACCAGCTTTTGGCTTCGGGGTGGCGGCTCCAATCAATATCACCGAGAAAATCGAGAACCGACAAATGCGCAGCGGCGGCCAGATCGGCAAGCGATATTTGCCTGCCAGTTAGCCAGTTCCCCTGTTCGGCTAGCCAGTCAATATAATCAAGATGAATTTGCAGATTGCTCATCGCCGCCCGCATCACCACCGATGATGTTGTGCCTTCACCAGAAAACCGTTTGATAACGCGCTCAGACAATAGCGGTGTTCCAACTTCGCGGCTAAATTTATATTCAAACCAATGCACAAGACGGCGAATTTCGGCACGCGCTGGTGCTTCACCCCATAACAAATTATACTGGCTCGAATTTTCGGTTTCTTCGATAAATTCAGCGATCACCATTCCGCCACTGATGGCAAGCCCATCTTCAGTGACCAAAACTGGTACATCACCCGCCGGATTAAGCGTCAGGAAATCTTCGCTACGCTGCCACGGAATTTCCAGCTTTGGCAAAACCATCAGGCCGCGTTCGGCAAGCACAAGCCGGATAAAACGCGACGATGCTGACAATTGATAGTGATGCAAAACCCGCATGAACCCGAAAACCCCTTACCATCAATTGCGGCCAAGATCGGCCGTCATTCACATAGCATGTTATACTAGTAACATATTATGCTGGCGGCGTAATACCCCGAACAACAAGCCCGCTTGACGGCAACCTTGCCAACGCACCCGGCACCAGCTCGCAAAATTGCAACCGTTCCGGCTCGACAAAGCCAGGCCAGTCAAGACCATAGCCAGCCGCAGGCACAAATCCAAATTTCGGATAATAATCAGGCTCGCCTGACACTAGAACAATCCGCCATTGCCCTAGCCGTGCAAGCCGCATTCCCTCTTGAACCAATTGTCGGCCAAAGCCTTTGCCGCGAACATAAGGCTGCACCGCAAGCGGGCCAAGCAGCAAAATGGATTCATCATTCAGCATGACTTCCCAGAACCGCAAGGATCCAACGGCTTGATCATCATCATAGCCAACAAGACATAATGCGGCAACCGGCGCCCCCGGGCGCAACGCCCAGACCGACCGATCATACCGATTTGGCCCAAACGCCTCGGTCATCAATGCTTCAATGACCTGACTATCTGCCTGTGTTTGCTGCGTAATCTTGAACATCATTATGCTTTATAGAAAAGTAGCAACAGACACAATCGGCTTTTGCATGGCCATTGAAATCAATGATTACGCCGTTTTAGACAGATCATCCTCAAGCGTAAGCGGCACATCCAAAACTGGAATGATTTCGGTTGGAACGACTTGCCAGAAATTCTGCAAAGCCTTTTCCCACTGGTTCAAGATGCGTGCGGCAAGGGCACTTTCGGTTTCGCGTGCATGTTCGGCAACAAGATCGCGAAGCTTGTTTTCCCAATGCGGATGCGCAATCCGGAAAAGCTGCAGGCTTTCCCGATTGACCCGTGATTCAAAATTACCAGCCTCGTCATAGATAAAGGCGATGCCACCAGTCATGCCAGCGCCGAAATTGTTACCAATCTCGCCAAGGATCACAACATTGCCACCAGTCATATATTCACAAGCGTTCGACCCGCTTCCTTCGACAACTGCCGTTGCGCCCGAATTACGAACACATAAGCGCTCGCCAGCCTGACCCGCCGCAAACATTTTGCCCGAAGTCGCGCCATAAAGAACCGTATTGCCGATGATGGTGTTGGCACTAGCAACAAACCCAACTGCCGCTGATGGCCGAACGACAATCATGCCACCGGATAAGCCTTTGCCAACATAGTCATTGGCATCACCAATCACATCAAGGCGAAGACCTTGCGTTGCAAAAGCACCCAAAGACTGGCCTGCCGAGCCGCGAAGCCGGACAAGAATATGCCCTTCACGAAGACCGGTCATGCCAAACCGCCGCACAATATGCGACGACAGCCTTGTACCAATGGCCCGCTGAGTGTTTTCAACATTGTACGACAATTGCATCTTGGATCCGTTTTCGAGCGCAAGCTTGGCATCAACAACCATTTGCGCATCTAGCGTGTCCGGCACTTCGGTACGGGCACCGCCACGGCTGCTGACCAATTCATCTTCGCTGTCAGCCCGAACCAGAATGGGGTTAAGATCAAGGTCATCAAGCGCGGCATCACCACGGCTTACCTGCGTCAGCAAATCGGTACGGCCGATCACTTGCTGCAATGTGGTAAAGCCAAGACTCGCTAAAATTTCGCGAACTTCTTCGGCAAGATGGGTAAATAGCTGGACCACCTTTTCCGGCGTGCCTTCAAATTTCGCCCGCAGATCATCTCGCTGCGTGCAAACGCCGACCGGACAGGTGTTGGAATGACATTGCCGAACCATAATACAGCCCATTGCAATCAATGATGATGTGCCAATGCCATATTCATCAGCGCCAAGCATCGCTGCCATCACTACATCGCGGCCTGTTTTCAATCCACCATCGGTTCGCAGCACAACCTTGTTGCGAAGGTCATTCATCGACAGCACTTGATGCACTTCGGATAGACCCATTTCCCATGGCAAACCGGCATATTTGATTGATGATTGCGGGCTGGCACCAGTGCCGCCACCATGGCCTGAAACTAAAATCGAATCCGCCTTGGCCTTGGCAACACCGGCGGCAATTGTGCCGATACCGGTCGAAGCCACCAGCTTGACGCACACCTTTGCGTCTGGGTTGATCTGTTTTAGATCATAGATCAGCTGCGCCAAATCCTCGATTGAATAGATATCGTGATGCGGTGGCGGTGAAATCAATGTCACCCCCGGGGTTGAATGGCGCAATCTTGCGATCAGGCTATCAACCTTGATTCCAGGCAATTGGCCGCCCTCGCCAGGCTTGGCGCCTTGCGCGACCTTGATTTCGATTTCTTCACAATTATTCAGATACTCGGCAGTCACACCAAACCGACCCGATGCAATTTGCTTGATTGCGCTTGACGGATTATCGCCATTTTCGCGGAGCTTAAAACGCGCCGGATCTTCGCCACCCTCGCCCGAATCCGATTTGGCTCCGATACGATTCATCGCAATCGACAGGGTTTCATGCGCCTCGGGGCTTAGCGCGCCCAGCGAAATGCCCGGTGAGACTAGCCGTTTGCGGATGTTGGTAATTGATTCGACACGGTCGATCTCAACTGGCTCACCAACCGCCTTGAACGCCATCAAATCACGAAGATTGATTGGCCCCTGATCATTGACCAGCGATGAATATTTTTTCCAGCTTTCAAAAGATCCGGTATCGCAAGCATGCTGCATTGCATGGATCAATTGCCCGTCAAAGGCATGACGTTCGCCAGATTTGCGATAGCGGAAAAATCCACCAACCGGCAAATGCACATCATCATTGGCAAAGGCCTTGTCGTGCATCTCAATAACCCGCGTTGCGATGCCTTTCAGACCAAGACCCGAAATACGCGACGACATTGGTGGAAAATAATCAGCAACCAATGACCGTGACAGGCCAAGCGCCTCAAAATTATAACCACCACGATAAGAGGCAATCACTGAAATGCCCATTTTCGACATGATTTTCAGCAAGCCTTCTTCGACTGCCTTGACGAAATTACCAACCGCATCACGAAGTTCCATGCCAACAAGCAAGCCGCGCTCATGCCGCTCGGCAATCGCCGCTTCGGCAACATAGGCGTTTACCGTGGTTGCACCAACCCCGATCAAAACAGCAAAATGATGGACGTCAAGACATTCACCGCTGGCCACATTGACCGATGTAAATGTGCGCAATTGCTGCCTGACAAGGTGCGAGTGAACCGCGCCTGTTGCCAAAATCATTGGCATTGGGACTCGGCTTTCCGACACATTTCGGTCAGTCAGCATCACATGCTCACAACCTGACCGAACGGCTTCTTCGGCCTCGGCCTGAATGCGCTCAAGCGCATCGGTAAAGGCAGTCTCAGACCCGTCATTGTCAAAACTACAATCAATTTCGGCCGCCTTTTTGCCAACATAGCGGCATAGCGCATCCCATTCTGGCACCGTCAAAACAGGTGAATTCAATACCAGATGATCGCATTGCTCGGGCGCTTCATCCAGAATATTGCCAAGATTGCCAAGCCGTGTCCGCAGCGTCATCACGTGACGTTCACGAAGCGAGTCGATTGGCGGGTTGGTCACTTGCGAGAAATTCTGCCGGAAGAAATGATGCAGGCCACGATAGCGGTTTGACAAAACGGCAAGCGGCGTATCATCACCCATTGATCCAATGGCTTCTTTGCCGGTTTGCGCCATTGGCTGCAAAACCAGTTCCATATCTTCCATTGTCCAGCCAGCCATCATCTGACGGCGACGGGTTTCGGTCTTGGTGAGAAGCTGGCTGGTTTTACCGGTTGAATTCGCCAATAGCGAATCCATCTGCTTGGCGCGGCCAATCCATTTGCTCCAGTCGCATTTCTTGGTCAAAGCGTCCTTCAACTCGCCATCTTTATAGAGTCGGCCTTCGGCAAGATTAATGCCAATCATCTGACCCGGCCCAAGCCGCCCACGTTCGGCAATTTTGGTATCGGGGACAACAACCATTCCGGTTTCCGAACCCGCAATGACGAGCCCATCATGCGTCACCACATAACGAAGCGGGCGCAATCCGTTACGGTCAAGGCCGGCAACAACCCAATCACCAGCATAGGCCGCAATCGCCGCAGGGCCATCCCATGGTTCCATAACCGAATTGCAATAGGCATAAAGCTTGGCACGCGGGTGATCGCTGCCAACATCAATGGCCTCGGGGATCATCATGGTTTTCACCATTGGCAATTGCCGCCCACCGTGAAGCAGCAATTCAAACACCGCGTCAAGCGCTGCCGAATCCGAACTGCCATTGGCAACAACCGGCTTTAAATCTCCAATCGCATCACCAAATAACGCCGATTCCATGCGATCCTCATGACAGCTCATCCAATTTTGATTGCCACGAATGGTGTTGATTTCACCATTATGCGCCAAAACGCGGAATGGCTGCGCCAATTTCCAAGTTGGCATGGTGTTGGTCGAATAGCGCTGATGATAAATTGCAAAAGACGACACAAAGCGCTGATCAAGCAAATCTGGGAAAAACGCCGTTACCTGCTCGGCAAGGAACATGCCTTTATAAATGATCGATCGGCTAGATAGTGAACAAAGATAAAAATCATTGATCATATGTTTGATAACAGCCTTTTCGATCCGGCGACGCACCAGATAAAGCTGGCGTTCAGCTTCGGCGGCATCCATTTCAACCGGCATCGAAAACATGATCTGCTCGATTTCTGGACGCGTCGCAATGGCCTTTGTGCCAAGCGCCTTGATATCTACCGGTACCTGTCGCCAACCATAGATGCTGTGTCCGACAGCCAGAATTTCTTGCTCAACAATACAGCGGCAGCGTTCCTGCGCGCCTAAATCGGTACGCGGCAAAAACACCATACCAACCGCCAACCTGCCGCCATCGTCATCATGGCCGGTGCGCGCGATATGTTCAATAAAAAAGTCGCGTGGAATTTCAATATGGATCCCAGCACCATCGCCAGTCATGCCGTCAGCATCGACCGCACCACGATGCCAGATTGCCTGCAACGCCTCGATGGCGGATTCGACAACAGCGCGTTTAGGCTTTCCATCTTGTGCCGCTACAAAACCAACACCGCAAGCGTCATGTTCCATTTGCGGGCCATAAACACCAGCTTTGGTTAATTTGGCTTCATTCGCAGCACGGCGCTGAAGATAGGCGGCCTCATCAAAATTCTTTGTCATTTCACACTCCGTATGTGCAGCGGTCTAGCGACCGGCACCAGCGGCCCGCGGCGCATCAGCGGCAGCCATAATCCATTGATCAATCGCCTCGGCCGCGTCACGGCCGTCACGAACACCCCAAACAACAAGCGACGCGCCACGAACAATATCGCCAGCCGCAAACACGCCAGCCAGATTTGTCATCATTGTCCGCCAATCAATTTTCAGCGTTCCCCAGCGGGTGACTTCCAGCCCGTCCTGGCCAAACATTGTCGGCAAATCTTCCGGATCAAAACCAAGCGCCTTGATCACCATATCGGCAGGCAATTCATGCGCTGATCCGTCAATCACTTCTGGCACTTGACGGCCGGTTGCATCTGGCTGGCCAAGGTGAATGCGCTGAGCCTGAACCGCACGCACCTTGTCATCACCAAGAAACGCCTGTGGCGCAGACAACCATTTGAAAACAACACCTTCTTCTTCGGCATTTTGAACTTCGCGCTGTGACCCCGGCATATTCGCCCGATCGCGGCGGTAAAGACAGCTAACCGATTTGGCCTTTTGCCGAATTGCCGTGCGAACGCAATCCATCGCTGTGTCGCCGCCGCCAATCACAACAACATCTTTACCTTCGGCATTCAGCATACCCGAATCAAATGCTGCAACATCATCACCAAGGCTTTTGCGGTTTGACACTGTTAAAAATTCAAGCGCCGGAACGATGCCATCAAGCCCGCTCCCCGGCGCGGCGATGTCGCGTGCCTTATAGACACCGGTCGCCACCAGAATTGCATCATGCTTGGCTCGGATGTCGGCAAAGCTGGTCTCGCCGCCAATATCAACACCAAGATGGAAATGAACCCCGCCATCAATCAGCAATTGACCACGACGCTCGACAATTGACTTTTCCAGCTTGAACCCGGGAATGCCATACATCAACAAGCCGCCGATCCGGTCATAGCGGTCATAGATATGCACCTGATAGCCGCGGTGGCGAAGCATTTCGGCAGCGGCCAGTCCGGCTGGCCCGCCGCCAATGATACCAATCGATTCCGCCTGTTCAACACGCGGCGCAGCTGGCTTGACCCAGCCCTCAGCAAAAGCGGTTTCGGTGATATGTTTTTCAACCGCGCCAATCGTGACCGATTCGAACCCCTTTTCGATCACGCAGCTACCTTCGCAAAGCCGGTCTTGCGGGCAAATACGGCCACAAATTTCCGGAAAATTATTGGTCTGTGATGACAGTTCATAGGCTTCCTGCATCCGGCCTTCGGCAGTCAGCATCAACCAATCAGGGATATTGTTATGAAGCGGGCAATTCACCTGACAGAACGGTACGCCGCATTGTGAACAGCGCGATGATTGCGTTTCAGCCTCAACAGCATCGAAATCATCATAGATTTCATCAAAATCAGCGACACGCTTTTGAGCCTTGCGCTTTACCGGCATGGCTTTTTCAGTCGACACAAACTTCAACATCTTTGATGACATATCTGCTACTCCCTATTTATTCGGCATTGGCGTCATAACCCTCATGCTAGCGTTTCAAACCCCGCATGCCCGTAATCAACTGGCAAAGCGGTTTTTCGCCTCGTTCATCTCTAGTGACTTACCGCCTGCAAAGCCGGCCTGTCCATCGCCGCCACAACACCCAATCCCAGCGTACCCAACGATCTTCATCCTTTCGCCTACACTGGCATCACCCAAAAATTTTGGTGCAATCACCGAATGCAATCGGCGAATAGTTAAACGCTTCACCCGCTTACATCTTTAATTAGTCAACATTCATTACCTTTTTTTGATGATAATTGCAAGCGCGATTCAGATGATGCTGGTACACCTGTCACAACTTGTCGTTATTATGGCCGAAATGGTACTAATTAGGCAAGTGACGGAAAATTAGATTGATGCTGGTCAATAATCACTTTCTGCGCCTATGATAGCGCCAATCAATGCCACCCATTTGGCCGGTTTGATGATGCGCCTTTAACGATGCGCCGATTATAATAATGTGCCTTTGCAAGGAGCCGTACGAATGCCGCTAAGCCTGCTGATTCTTGTTGCCGCCATTCAGGGTTTGACCGAATTTTTACCAATATCATCATCGGGGCATTTGGTGCTGATTCCGATTATCACCGATTTCGCCTATCAGGGTCGGGTGATTGATGTCGCAGCGCATGTCGGCACTTTGATTGCGGTTGCCTTTTATTTGCGTGCTGAAATCATTGCCATTGCAGTGGCAATGCTGCGCTTTGGGAGCAATGATCTGGAACATGCACGGCTTGGCATCACGCTTGTTCTGGCAACCATTCCAGTGATTGTCGCTGGTTATATCGTCAATTATGCCAATTGGCATTGGCTTGACATGGTTTACAGCCTTGCCATTGCCAATCTGGTATTTGCAGTCATTTTATGGTTTGCCGATAAGGTGCCTGCCACGCGGCGCGACCTTGGTCAAATTGGCCTGCCGCATGCGCTGATCATCGGCACCGTGCAAATTTGCGCTTTGATCCCCGGTGCCTCGCGGTCAGGCGTGACCATGAGCGCGGCGCGGTTTCTTGGCTATGACCGCGTCACCGCAGCCCGATTTTCATTATTGCTTTCCCTGCCAACAATTGCTGGCGCTGGCTTGCTCAAAACGCTTGATCTTGCCAAAAGCGGCGATGCCACGCTTGGCGCAGATGCGGTGGTTGTTGCGGTTTTATCGGCTGGCCTTGCGTGGCTTGCGATCCGCTGGATGATGCGTTGGTTTACCACCGCAGGCTTTGGTATTTTTGTTTATTACCGTTTGGCGCTTGGTGGATTGCTATTGCTGGCATTGGCGCAAGGCTGGGTTGCCCCAAGCATTAGCTAAGACCGGAACAGCCCGCCTGGGCGATAGCGCTCAAGATAGGTTGGTAAAACCGCATCAACACAAGTTGGCGTAATGCCCAAATCAGCAAGCGTCAACGCTTTCTTGCCAACGATATTGTCATTTTTCAACAACCGCACCTGATCAAGCGTGATGGGTGCATTGGGCAGCAATCCGGCAAAGGCAGCGCCGCATGATAATGCGAAAAATGGCACCGGCAATAATAGGCAGCGACGCTGGATGTGAAGCAAGGTGATTTCCATCAATTGCCGAAAGCTAAACATATCCGGGCCGCCAAGCTCGAAAATCTTGCCCTCAGGTGATTTGGCAAGCTTGCCACTAGCAAGGCCAAGACCGGCCATAATCGCCCCAACAACATCTTCAACATAAACGGGCTGCATGCGCATTTTGCCGCCGCCAGGCAATGGCAAGGCTGGCGCAATCATGGCCATTGCGGCAAAGCGGTTAAAGAAATCATCACGCGGGCCAAACACAATCGATGGGCGCAGGATCACCGCCGATGCATAGGCTTTGCGCAATCCGGCTTCGCCAGCGGCTTTGCTTTTTGCATAATGGCTTGGCGACTCACGATCAGCACCAATGGCCGATACATGAACAAGTGATTGAACATCATGCTTGGCAGCAAGCGCACCGATACGCGCTGGCAGTTCCGCCTGCAGTGCGTCAAAACGCTGCCCGCCACCTTCGGCAAGAATACCAACAAGATTGACCACCGCATCGGCAGGCCGAATGACCGATTCCAAAACTGCCTCATCCAGCGCATTGCCAGCCACAAGCGTGATCTGCCCAACATTACCCAGCGGTTTCAGATATTTTGCCCGCTCACTGTTGCGGCATAGAACAATGACCTGTTTACCAGCACGTGCTAGCCGCTCCACGGTTGCCCGCCCAACAAACCCCGATCCACCAATTACTGCAACTGTGTTGATCATTGATCTACCCTTGCTTGACCGGCCAAAGGGCCCGGTGCGATGATCCAATTTGCTGGCGGCACAGTCACGTTTCAGCGCGCCACCAAGCATTCCATTACTGCAAATTAGGTCATGCCTCCCCGCTTTACAATCCCACCAATGCCAATTTCCTATAAAATAGATTTTTACCAGCATTTGGCACCGCCAAGGAAAGCCGCATTTTCTCGCCATTAGGTCATTGAAAAGGTTTGACACGCCATCGTTTGTGGCTATTCTCACGCCGTCAGACAGGACGCGGTTTTCCGCAAGGTTAATGGCAAGCCCAGGTGGCGGAATTGGTAGACGCGCTGGCTTCAGGTGCCAGTGACCATTAGGTCGTGGAAGTTCGAGTCTTCTCCTGGGCACCATTGCCATTTTGATTGCCCCACGGCCGTTACTGGCTTTTCGCACCAAAGAGCGCGCCCCTGGCAAATAGCCAATCCTTTGCGAATATAATAGACCCGGCTTTTGCAAGGACAAAACAAATGAGGCATAGATGACAATTCATATCCATCAGGGCGATCTTCCCGCCGAAATTGATCTTGGTGATGTGGTTGCCATTGATACCGAAACAATGGGGCTTAACCCGCATCGCGACCGGCTATGCCTTGTGCAGCTATCGGGTGGTGATGGCGACGCCCATCTCGTCAAAATCGCCAAGCCGCAAACGCTAAGCCCTAATCTGGCGTCGCTTCTTGCCAATCCGCGGGTCACCAAGCTGTTTCACTTTGCACGTTTTGATATTGCCAGCCTTAGCCACGGCATTGGCCCGCTTGCTGGCCCTGTTTATTGCACCAAAATCGCATCCAAACTTATCCGCACCTACACCGACCGGCATGGGCTAAAAGATCTTTGCCGCGAATTATTGCAAATCGATATTTCAAAACAGCAGCAATCATCAGATTGGGGCGCAGCGACCTTGACGCCTGAACAGGCCGAATATGCCGCCGGTGATGTTTTATATCTCCACCAGCTTCGTGAACGCCTTGATATGATGTTGGAACGCGAAGGCCGAAGTGAGATTGCCGCCCATTGTTTTGCCTTTTTGTTAACCCGTGCCAAGCTTGACCTAGATGGGTTTGCCGAGATGGATATTTTTCATCACTAGGCTGTAGCCTGCTAGCGAAAATCAGCCAAGATCATGGCGCACCGGGCTAATGGCGCTGATTGCAATCATTTAGGGAATAACATCACCGATGAACGAATTAGATCCAGCAAGGAAAAGCCGCTTTACCCCACGCGCCAAAACCGCGCAGACCACCGCCGAGCGGCGCTATCCATTATCGCTTTTGCTTGTTGGCGTTGGCATTGTTCTAACGCTTGCTGTTGCAAGCTGGCTTGGGCTTTTGGCCAATGGCAAGGATGTATCGCTGGAAATCAAAGAGGTGAAACGCGCCGCGAGTGGCGAAGTTCAATTTACCGGCGCGCGCTATCGTGGCTTAACACCAGCCGGAAAACCATATGAAATCACGGCTGCCAAAGCCAATGAAGCCCCTGACGGGTCGGGACGTGTTGACATGGATCAACCAACCGCCGTTTTGACCATGCGGAATGGCTCGCTTGTTAATCTGCAATCAAATTCAGGCACCTTCAACAAACAGACCGATATTGTTTCAATGTCAGGCGCGGTTGTTGTGACCCAGCCTGATCGCAATCTTCGTCTTGATACTGAAGCGCTTGAAGCCAATCTCAAAGCTGGTGAGATGCATAGCGATGTTCCGGTTCAGGTTCAGGATATTGACAGGCGCATCAATGCCGATAGCATGCAAGTCTATGACAATGGCGCACGGATTGTCTTTGGTGGGGCTGCAAAAATGATTATCAAAAACAGCAACGCCATCGCACCCACATCAAAGCCCATGGTCAAACCGAAAACAAATAAGGCCAAAAGCTAGATATTTTTAATAGACTGGTATTTTAGCTATGCTGGTATTTTGGGCAACCTAACCGGCCGGGTGGACAGAAAGCAGATCACATCATGAACCGATCCAATCGCTATTTCGTCAAAATATTGCGCAATATCGCATTTGGTATTGGCAGTTGTATAATCCTGCCCGTCCCAGCACTGGCACAGACTGCCAGCGGCAACAGCGCAGCCACGCCGCTTCCCATCACAATCGAGGCGAATGACTCGCTTGAATGGAACCAAACCGACGGCACCTATATCGCCAAGGGCGATGCCTATGTCGAACAAGACCAAGCAAATATTAGCGCAAGCCATATCATCGTCAATTACGCAACCGAAGGCGAAGCGCGCGACATCACCCAAGTGATCGCAACTGGATCGGTAACCTATATTGAGGGCGAGAATACCGCCAAAGGCGACGAGCTTGATTATGATCTGACCAGCAACCTCTATGTTCTGACCGGTAAAAACGCGTCTGTCACCGGCCCCAAAGGCACCATGACAGCGACCAAATCAATCACCTATGATTCAACCGACAACGAGAATCGCAAAGTCACCGCAATTGGCAAAGCCCATTACAAAAACAGCGATGGCCGCAATGTCTTTGGTGACAAGCTAATCGCCTATATCGGCGCCGATGGCACTTTGAAAACCATTGATGCTTATGAAAACACAAAGGTCATCACAGCCCAAGGCACCGTCGCAATCGCCGACAAGCTGAATTATATTGCCAGCACTTCAATGGCCAATCTTGATGGTAATGTCGAAATTACCGACAAAGAAAACATCATGCGCGGCGCCCGTGCCGAGGTCGATTTTGACAAGGAAATCAGCAAGATAATTTCAGGCCCTACGGGCAAGCGCGTGACCGGTATTTTAACACCTTAAACCAGCTTAGCCGATACGGCATCGCCGTGGGCAGAACATCAAACTGTTATTTTGCCCTTAACTCGTTGACATGCCCTGATTAATTGGCCGATAAAGATATCTCTGACAGGCCGCGAGGGCTTCATCGCATCAAAAAGGGCATGATGGTGTCTGACAATACAGAATTAGATTTTGGCATGGCGCGGCCAGTATTGGTGTCAGGCAATCAAGGGTTGCAAGCCATAGGCGTTGGCAAAAGCTTTAACAAACGGCGCGTGGTTCGTAATGTATCGATTGGATTACAACGCGGCGAGGCTGTTGGCCTTCTTGGCCCAAACGGCGCTGGTAAAACAACAACCTTTTACATGCTTGCTGGATTATTGCCCGCCGATGAGGGGCAGGTCTTTATTGACGGACGCGATGTCACCGGCATGCCAATTTTCCAACGCGCGCGTCTCGGCATGGGATATCTGCCACAGGAATCGAGCATTTTTCGCGGCTTGACGGTTGAACAAAATATCCGCGCCGTTCTCGAAACACTTGAAGACCATGATGACGAACACGACGCCACGCTTGATGATCTGATGGCCGAATTTGGCATCACCCATCTTCGCAACACACCATCGGTCAGCCTGTCCGGCGGTGAACGTCGCCGTCTGGAAATTGCGCGCGCTCTTGCTGCCCGCCCGACATTTCTTTTGCTTGATGAACCTTTAGCCGGCATTGACCCGATTGCACTTGGCGAAATTCGTGATTTGATTGCACATTTGAAAACACATGGTATCGGCGTTTTGATTACCGACCATAATGTTCGCGAAACGCTGGATATTGTTGACCGTGCCTACATTATTCACGATGGCACCGTGCTGATGGAAGGCACGCCGGATGAGGTCGTTCAACATAGCGGGGTTCGGCAAGTCTATCTTGGCGAGCGCTTTAGCATCTAAGTCAAGTGATTCACGGCTTGACAGTCCGTCATCCAACTCATATACTTGCGCCGCCTCGGCAATGCTTGGTTTCGGTTTCGAACCTGGGCGCTGCACAGGCTTTATTCATTCTACGGGTCTTTTTATGTCCATAATTGATTATCTCGCCGCCGACCAGATTATGGTTGGCGTCGTTGGCAGCAGTAAAAAGCAGGTTATTGAACAGCTTGCTGAACGCGCCGCTGAGCTCACTGGTCTTTGCCGGCGCAGTCTTTTTGATATTGTGATGCGCCGCGAACGTCTTGGCAGCACCGCCATTGGCGGCCGCATTGCGATCCCCCATGCCGAGCATCACGATTTGACGCGAGTCATTGGTATCATCGCCGTTTTGACAAATCCAGTTGATTTTGATGCGCCAGATCGCAAGCGTGTTGATATTGTTTGTCTTGTGATCGGGCCACAAAATGCGGGTAGCGATCATCTGAAATGCGTATCCAGCGTGGCAAGATCATTACGCGAGGTGGCCACTTGCGACCAGCTTCGCGCTGCCAAGACGCCAACTGAGCTTCTTGGATGCCTTGGAAACGACAGCGACGTTGCTGCCTGACCGCATCAAGCTTGCCCATAACCCCTGCAAATGCAGAGCGCATCCATAATGGCACCGGCAAAGCCATGATGGTACGGGCGAAACCATGACAGCATGAGCGCGCACTGTCAGTCTGGGCTCACCACTGCGCTGGAATAATGATTTTATCTGGAAACAGAGAAATTGGTGGAGCTAAGCGGGATCGAACCGCTGACCTCTACAATGCCATTGTAGCGCTCTCCCAGCTGAGCTATAGCCCCTTGTCACCGTGTCTGCCCGCAATGCCCTACCAAGGGACATCGCCAAAACACCTGTTCGGTTCCAATTCGTGCAGTGCCAAAACGCCGCGAGGGATGTGTATCGCAGGGGTGACACCCTGCGCAAGCAAATTTTTGTCTGGTGGCGGTTTTTTTATGGCACCACCGCCAAACCAATCAAATTTGCCAACATCAAGCAGGCAAGATGCTTACTGATCATCCTTATTAACTAGGTTGGGCAATAAATCGTCACCATCGGTAATGTCGTCCTGAATGACTCCCGGACCGTCCGTATCATCAACATCAACATCATCTCCGTCAAAATCCATATCATCGTCTTTGTTGACAGCAACATTCACGTCTTCATCGTCAAATTCTGTTTCATCCAGATCACAAGCATCATCAGACACATCTGCCTTCGTCACACTTTTCGGCGCAGGCCGGCTTTTACGGCCTTTTGACAGATTTTCCGGATCAAATTCGGTGCCGCAGCCCGGACAAACAATGGGACTACGTTTAAAATCATAAAAGCGCATATCACATGATAAACAGGTACGCTTCAAACCAAGCTCAACCTTTGCCATTCCTTTAAATCCCCTGTATTTAACCGTCGAAAATAAGGCCCCTTAATCTTTAGGGGATTTGAAACAAATTTTGCAAGCTGTCAAAACAATTTTCTCCCAGTTTACAACTTTTATTTTCACGCTGGCATGCGATCGAATGGATTTGGCATTTATGTGGCGCTGATTGCCTAGCACCCTAGAAAGATGTTACAAGCTGCCGTCACCTAAATTAACGGGGCAAAACTGCCTATCAGCAAATCGTAAAAGGCCTTTTGATGTCACCTCATCCGCATGATCAACTTGTTTCACGAAAAGCCGGTCCGCTTGTGGGCGTAATGCCCATTCCGGGTGATAAATCCATTTCGCATCGTTCGCTGATTTTCGGCAGCCTTGCGATTGGCACAACCAAGGTTCGCGGCCTCCTTGAAGGCGCTGATGTCATGTCAACCAAAGACGCGCTTGTGGCGCTTGGTGCCGGCATCGAGCGTGACGCTGACGGGGTTTGGCATATTACCGGCGTAGGCTTGCATGGCATGATTTCGCCTATGACACCGCTTGATCTTGGCAATTCGGGGACGGGTGCGCGCCTGTTGATGGGGGTTGTTACCGGTCAGAATATCACAGTAACATTCTGCGGCGATGCCTCGCTTAGCGCGCGGCCAATGGCGCGGATCACCGATCCGCTTGCCGAAATGGGCGCTAAAATCACCTGCCGCGACAGTGGCTTGCTGCCCGTCACTATCAAGGGAGCGACAAATCCATTGGCGTTAAGCCACCGCTCAAAAGTGGCCTCGGCACAAATCAAATCAGCGATCTTGCTTGCCGGTTTGAATGCGCGTGGCACCACAAATATCATCGAACCGCACGCATCACGCGATCACAGCGAATCAATGCTTCGGCATTTTGGTGCATCGGTTCAGCAGCATATCGACGCCGATGGGGCGCATCATGTTGCGCTTGCTGGAGAGGCAACGCTTCGCGCCGCCGATATCATCGTGCCAAGTGATCCATCTTCTGCCGCTTTTGCCATTGTTGCGGCGCTGATTACACCGCAAAGCGATATCACGCTTGTTGGTATTGGCATGAACCCGCTTCGAACCGGCCTTTTGACAACTCTTATCGAAATGGGCGGCGACATTATTAAAAGCAATGATCGGATTGAAGGCGGCGAGGCCGTTGCTGATTTGCGTATCCGGCATAGTCAGTTGAAAGGCATTACCGTTCTGGCTCAACGCGCGGCCTCGATGATTGATGAATATCCAATTCTGTCAGTCGCCGCCGCAACCGCAAGCGGCACAACCGAGATGCTTGGTGTTTCCGAGTTGCGCGTCAAGGAAACCGACCGCATCAAGGTAATGGCTGATGGCCTTGCCGCCTGCGGCGTCACCGTTGATTATGATGATGATTCGATGCGCGTTTCCGCCAGCTTCATAACGGGCGGAGCAACCCTTTCAGCGCAGCATGACCACCGAATCGCCATGTCATTTCTGACGCTTGGCCTTGTTGCCGAACATCCAATCACTGTAACCGGCTGTGCCACCATCGAAACAAGCTTTCCCGGATTTGCCAGCGGCATGAACCAGATTGGTGCCAGCATCATTGACGGAACCGCAACGTGATTATCGCCATTGATGGGTCGGCTGCCAGCGGTAAAGGCACGCTTGCCAAACGGGTGGCAGCCGAATTTGGCTATAATTATCTGGATACGGGGGCGCTGTATCGTGCGGTTGCCCTTAGCCTGTTAAACGCTGGCGTAAATAGCAATAATATTGATGAAAAACAGGCTGTTAACGCTGCATCGACACTTGATCTATCGCTAACGCAAATGGCTGAAATACGTACCGATAAAGTGGCTGCCCTTGCGTCAATTGTGGCGGCCATTAGCCTCGTTCGGGCTGAATTGCTGTCGCTTCAGCGCACCTTTGCCGCGGCGCCACCATCGGGCAAAGGGGCGGTTCTTGATGGCCGTGATATTGGCACGATCGTGCTTCCCGATGCCGATATTAAATTCTTCATTGATGCCGATCTTGATATTCGCGCCGAGCGCCGCACCAAAGAGTTGCTTCAGGCAGGACAATCGGTTATGTTCCGGGACGTTCTGGCGGATATGAAGGCGCGTGATAATCGTGACCGGACTAGATCAGTGGCTCCATTAAAGGCCGCAGATGACACAATTACCATCGACACATCCAAAATGGATGCGGCCGCGGTTCTAGCTCTAGCCCTGTCACATATTGATCGTGTTGGCCCATCAGAATAATGAGCCCGAACCGGAGACCATACGAACATTTCCGGTTCATACTTTTGATTAACTTACTGCCGGCGAAACAAACTGGTCGCCAAAAAACCCGCTTGGAGCCAAGCTATATTGCCATAACAAGGCAAAATAACTTGGTTATCGTTCGTTCAATGCGGCCCTCATGTCGGCTGAGGCACATAAATTTTGATCCTTGTAGGGCGGTATTGCAGCCCCGATCGAAATAGCGACAAAACGGAGATTTTTTTGACATCTACAACGAATTCGGCAGCCGATGCTGCCACTGAAAACTTTGCCGATCTTTTAGCTGAAAGCTTTGGTGAAGGCACAAATGTCGAGGGCAGTGTTGTCCGCGGCTTTGTTATAGGCATCGAAGGTGACGCTGTCATCATTGATGTTGGCTTGAAATCTGAAGGCCGTGTTCCGCTAAAGGAACTTGCCGCCCCCGGACAACAAGCCGATGTTTCAATCGGCGATGAGATTGAAGTTTACGTCGAGCGTATGGAAGACCGTAATGGTCAGGCCGTATTAAGCCGCGATAAAGCCCGCCGCGAAGAAGCATGGGGCGTTCTCGAAGCATCATTTGAAAAGCAAGAGCGCGTTACCGGCGTTATCTTTGGCAAGGTCAAAGGCGGTTTCACTGTCGATCTGTCAGGGGCAACAGCCTTTTTGCCGGGAAGTCAGGTCGATATTCGCCCTGTTCGTGATCTTGGCCCATTGATGGGAACACCACAGCCATTCCAAATTCTGAAAATCGACCGTCGTCGTGGCAATATTGTTGTTTCACGCCGCGCCGTTCTGGAAGAATCACGCGCCGAAGCAAGATCAGAGCTTGTCTCTAATCTGCAAGAAGGTCAGGTTCTTCAAGGTGTGGTCAAGAACATCACCGATTACGGCGCCTTTGTCGATCTTGGCGGTGTTGACGGCCTGTTGCATGTCACCGACATTGCATGGCAGCGCATCAGTCATCCATCTGAAGCCCTGCAAATTGGTGAAACTGTTGAAGTTCAGGTCATTCGCTTTAATGCTGAAACCCAGCGTATTTCGCTTGGCATGAAGCAGCTTCTGTCAGATCCATGGGAAAATGTCGAAGGCAAATTCCCAATTGGGGCGAAAATGGAAGGTCGTGTTACCAACATCACCGATTACGGCGCATTTGTTGAGCTGGAAGCCGGTGTCGAAGGCCTTGTCCATGTATCTGAGATGAGCTGGACAAAGAAGAATGTTCATCCTGGCAAAATCGTTTCAACCAGCCAGCAAGTCGAAGTTATGGTTCTTGACGTTGATCTGTCAAAGCGCCGTATTTCACTTGGCCTTAAACAGTGCACAAACAACCCTTGGGAAGATCTTAGCGCCACCTATCCAGTTGGCACTGAGATCGACGGCGAAATTCGGAACATCACCGAATTTGGTCTGTTTGTTGGCCTGAATGACGATATTGACGGTCTTGTTCACCTGTCAGATATCAGCTGGGAAAACGCTGGCGAAGAAGCCCTTGAAGGCTTTACCAAAGGCGATATGGTTAAGGCGAAAGTCCTTGATATCGACGTCAATAAAGAGCGTATCTCGCTTGGCATCAAACAGCTAACTGACGATCCATTTGCTGGTCAGGCTGATGCCTATCGCAAAGGCGAAGTCGTAACCTGTACCGTTAGCGCGGTAACAGACAACGGCATCGACGTTACCATCGGTGAGAACATGACTGGCTTTATCCGCCGGACTGATCTTAGCCGTGATCGTGCTGAACAGCGCGCTGACCGGTTTGCTGTTGGTGAAAAAGTTGACGCCATCGTTACCAGTGTTGACAAGAAAACCCGCAAATTGTCACTGTCGATCAAGGCACGCGAATCTGCCGAAGAGAAGCAGGCCATGGCCGAGTTTGGCTCATCAGACAGCGGCGCCAGCCTTGGTGATATCCTTGGTGCGGCTCTTGCCAAGAAAGAAACAAGCGACGAAAAATAAGATCGGCACAGTCGCCAATCTGTCTATCTTCACGCCAGCCGGTGTATCGATCGGCTGGCTTTTTTTATGACTGGCTTGGCTATGTTAATGAATTTTATCATTCTTATTAACGTTAGAAATCAATTCTAAGTTGACCCGCCATTTGTAAACAGGCATCCTAACCTAAATTTCAAAATACAAGAATTAAGGGAGCGAGCTCTGTGACACGGTCAGAACTTATCGGGAAATTAGCGGCTAAGAATCCAGCACTTTACCACCGTGATATTGAGCGGCTGGTTGGAACAATCCTTGATGAAATCGGCGGTGCGCTTGAACGTGGTGATAGGGTTGAGCTTCGTGGGTTTGGTGCCTTTTCAGTGCGCGAGCGCAAAGCCCGCCTTGGACGCAATCCAAGAACTGGAACAAGTGTAGAAGTATCTGAAAAGAAAGTGCCTTTTTTCAAAATGGGCAAAGGCATGCGTGAGCGGTTAAACCGCTAGACGGATCGGATTATGCGAACATTAGGCCGCCTTTTATGGCTGAGCATCACCTTGCTCTTGGTTATGTTTGCCATTGTGTTTGCCACATCGAATAAAACGCTTATCACGCTTTATCTTTGGCCATTTGACAGCGCGCTAACCGCGCCAGTTTGGCTGTCGATTCTATCCAGCTTTATCATTGGGGGATTGCTGAGTGCTATTTTAATATGGGGGCAGTGGCTGGCGATTCGGGCAAAGCTGTGGCGTCTTGAGGGACGTTTCAATAAATTGCAGACAAAAACCGAAAAAATGATAGCCGAACCGGCCACCCAGCAGGATTATGGCCAGCAGAATAAACCGGCCGCATCAAATCAATTGACCACCGCTCGGCGGCTAGGTTAAGCAAGCGCCGAACTCCGTTATCGAGTATGAATTGAATACCCATAAACCATAAGGATTGCCCATGGCGCCCGAGGTTAAAATCTGCGGCATATCAACGGCGAATGATTATATCATTTGCCGCGATGCCGGTGCGCGCTGGACAGGCATGGTCTATTACCCCGGATCATCACGCCATCTTGATCTAGCTAGACTAGCAGCATTGGCAGATTGCGCCGACTCTATTGGTTCTGACGCGCCTGAACGCGTTTTACTAAGCGTTGATATCGTTGGGGAAAAGCTTATGTCGATCATCGAGGCGGCGCGGCCAGATATGCTGCAGCTTCATGGCAAAGAAACCTGTCAGGATGTTGCCTATATCAAAACCCGCACCGGTTTACCGGTAATCAAGGCGATTGCCGTTGAAACAGCGGCCGATCTTGATCAATGCGCCAAATGGGGTGATCTTGCCGATTGGTTGCTGTTTGACGCCAAAGTCAAAGCCGGATCGCAGCCCGGCGGTACCGGCCATCAGTTTGATTGGACAATCCTTGCCAATTATCGCGGGCAGTTACCATGGATGCTGGCAGGTGGGCTTGACCGCCATAATGTGGAAAATGCAATCAAGGTTAGCGCGGCGAAGGCGCTGGATGTGTCATCGGGTGTTGAATCATGCCCCGGAAAAAAGGACGCAGAACAGATTCATGCCTTTATTCGGGCGGCCCAATTAGGCTAAAATACGGCTGGGAGCCGCGCCGATTTCGTCGACTTTACAGGATGAGAGCTTTTGATGAGCAAAACAAACCTTAACACATTCCGCAACCAGCCCGATGAAGCTGGCCGCTTTGGCATTCATGGTGGTCGCTTTGTCGCTGAAACGCTGATGCCGCTGATTTTGAATGTCGAAAAAGCCTACAAAGAAGCCAACGCCGATAAATCATTTCAGCGTGAAATGTACTATTACCAAAAGCATTATATTGGTCGTCCAAGTCCCCTCTATTTTGCCGAGCGCATGACCGCACATTTTGGTGGTGCCAAGCTATATCTAAAACGTGATGAGCTGAACCATACTGGCGCGCACAAGATCAACAATGTTTTGGGTCAGGCACTCCTTGCCAAACGTATGGGTAAAACCAAAATCATTGCCGAAACCGGCGCTGGCCAGCATGGCGTTGCCACAGCAACAGCCTGCGCGCTTTTCAATATGGAATGCGAAGTCTTTATGGGCGCTGAAGATGTTGAACGGCAAAAGCCGAATGTCGACCGGATGCGTCTTCTTGGTGCCAAAATCCACCCAGTCACATCAGGTACCGGCACGCTTAAAGACGCAATGAATGAGGCGCTTCGCTATTGGGTCACCAATGCCGAAACCCATTTTTACATTATTGGCACCGCCGCAGGCCCACACCCCTATCCACAAATGGTGCGCGATTTCCAATCGGTGATCGGCACCGAGGCACGCGAACAAATTCTCGAAGCCGAAGGCCGCCTTCCAGATGCACTTGTCGCCTGTATTGGTGGTGGGTCAAATGCGATTGGGCTTTTCTATCCGTTTCTTGATGATACAGATGTGGCCATCTATGGTGTCGAAGCTGCAGGCAAAGGCCTTGGCAGCGGCCTTCACGCTGCGTCACTTACCGGCGGAACACCGGGGATCCTTCATGGCAACCGAACCTATCTTTTGCAAAATGATGATGGGCAAATCACTGATGCCCATTCGATTTCGGCTGGTCTGGATTATCCGGGAATCGGCCCTGAACATTCATGGCTTCATGATATTGGCCGCGTCAATTATGTCAGTGCCACCGATGAAGAAGCGCTTGTCGCTTTTCAGCTTTGTGCGCGTCTTGAAGGCATCATTCCGGCGCTCGAACCATCACATGCGCTGGCCTATCTTAGCACTGTAATTGGCGACATGGCTTCTGATGATATTGTCATTTTGAACATGTGTGGCCGCGGTGACAAGGATTTGGGCGCGGTTCTTCCGGTTCTCGAAAAACTTGGCCGGATGTAAGCCAAAGCCCATTTAGATTGGACAAGAGATAATTATGGCAGGTCGCATCGATACCGCATTTGCAAAGGCCAAAGCCGAAAATCGTGGCAGCTTGGGCGTTTTTATTACCGCTGGCGATCCTGACGCCGCCACCACCAAAGCCTTGCTTGACGGGCTGGTTGACGCTGGTGTTGATTTTATCGAACTTGGCATGCCTTTTTCCGACCCAATGGCCGATGGCCCCGCCATTCAGGCAGCGTCACTTAGAGCGTTAAAGGGTGGCATGACCTTAACCACAACACTTGAAATCGCGCGTGATTTTCGCCAACGGCACCCTGATATGCCGCTTGTTCTGATGGGCTATTACAACCCGATCTATATCT
Source organism: Candidatus Puniceispirillum sp. (assembly GCA_028383305.1). GTDB lineage: Bacteria > Pseudomonadota > Alphaproteobacteria > Puniceispirillales > Puniceispirillaceae > UBA3439. The sequence continues at coordinate 473 of JAOEVD010000021.1, read as the reverse complement.
ATGGCAATGACCGGTTCATTGCCGATTCAGTGGCGGCTGGTGTTGATGGGTTGATCATCGTTGATTTGCCACCAGAAGAAGATTCAGAACTTTGCATTTCGGCACGCGATGCTGGTTTGAATGTTGTTCGGCTAATCACCCCGACAAGCCATGACCAGCGTTTGCCAGCCATTTTGGCACAGGCCAGCGGATTTGTTTATTATGTCTCGGTTACCGGCATTACCGGCATGGCAAGTGCTGCGGCGACCAGCGTTGCCGATGCCTATCAGCGCATCCGCAAACAGACCGATCTTCCAATTGTAACCGGTTTTGTTGCGCGTGTCGCGAAGCCGGTCAGTATATTTCTTGCTATCACGGAATTTCAACGGATCATCTTCAATCGGCGAAAGTGAGATCACATCATATTTGCCACCGTCAAATAACATGGCAAAACGGTGTTCGGGCGGAAGTGGGGCATGATGACCGCATGTGGC
>JAOEVD010000020.1 GCA_028383305.1 Candidatus Puniceispirillum sp. | reverse complement strand
CAAGCTGGATGAGGATGGTGCGATGGAGGTGGTTCGGGGCATCATCATTGAGGAAGCCATCGAGAAGACCATCCTTGGCGGCAGAGACATCAACAGCATCGACACCAAAAGTGAAAGGGCGGCTGCTAAAGCCTTCTATGACATTGCCTCAGGCCAAGTGGTCACCTTGGATGACTATGTCGATGGATGGTTAACGTCTATCTCCCACCTCAAGCCAAGAACCATAAACCAGATGCAGCGGGACGTTGTGTCCTTCCACAAAGAAGAGACAATCCACATTCCCACCAGAGAGACCATAGCTGCTTGGATTAGGGCGTCTAAATCCTCCGGGGCTAAGTCTATCAAGCGCAAGCTAGGCTCCCTTGGCTCGTTCTGGGAGTATTTGCTGGTGGAGGGGGTGGTAACGGACTTATCGCCCTTCTCAGGCCACAAGCTACCAAGAGACACAGCCAAGACCAAACCAATGAGAAGAGCCTTTAGCAATGATGAGTGTCTTGCCCTTTTGGCCAAAGTTTCCTTAAGCAACGACACTGCGCTGGCTGACCTAATAAACCTTGGTCTCTACACTGGTGCAAGAATTGAGGAACTGTGTCGGTTGAAGGTGGATGATATTATCACTGAAGATAACCATCGTGCCCTTCGTATCGACAAGTCAAAGACGCAAGCAGGAACAAGAACTGTCCCACTACATCCAGCAATTACTGTCCTTGTCGACAGGCTAGCTGCAGACAGCAAGGATGGTTATCTGGTCTTCTCCAAATCCAAGAACCAGTATGACGAGAGATCGACAGGTTTGAGCAGACGCTTTGGTCGACTTAAGTCATCGCTTGGCTATGGCCCTGAGTTGGTCTTCCACAGCCTTCGAAAGACAGTCACGACAAAGCTGGAACAGGCTGGTGTGCCTGAAGGCATTGCTGCAGACATTCTAGGGCACGAAAAGCAGACCATAACCTATGGTCTTTACTCAGGTGGAACTTCTATGGCGCAAAAGATGGAAGCCATCAGTAAAATCAACTACTGAGCCTGACTAAATAGTCAGATGATTATTGTAATAAGAGTTTGACTTTTATACGAAAATGTGGTTCTTATTCCTTAGTCGACTTGGATGATTAGACGTCAGCGACAATACACCCAATCCCACAATCCAGGATGCCGTTTAATGGCGATTTGAGAGTCACTGAGCGGGGTTAAATGGTCGAGACATACTTGCCTAGCAAACACCCCCTAAAGAGGCTTCAGTGAGTCTTGAATCGCGATTTAGAAAACACTGACCTCAGCACCTTTGGTTAACCAGTGTCAGACGACCTCGATTAAGACGAAAAAGACGACATCATCATCATCATCTCCCCCCTATAGTAACTATAGGTAACTATAATGTCCTTAGTTAAGGTTCTTACTAAGGTGTTAGTCATGTTAGTTACTGCGGTAACCTTTAGTACCTTAGTATCTAAGTATTTTAGTATCTGAGTATCTTAGTATCTTAGTATTTTAGTATCTTAGTACCTTAGTACCTTAGTACCTTAGTCTCCTCTTACGGTTTCTAGTACACCCGGGTCACCTTCAGCTTCGATGGTGGTCTTAGGTGGTAACCATTATGATTATTACTCATAGCAAACACATAAGGGTCGTCTTAAAGGGAACCTAAGGTAACTTTAAGAAGGTGTTCTTATGCGTACTAGTGTACCCCGGCTCACCCCTGCCTGACTATAGGCAGTAAGGAGAAGGTGTCGTAGTTGATAACAACCATGATTAACAATCAAGACTGCACCTAAGGCTCGAGATTTTATAGGCCATCAGAGTCATTAGCCAAAGGTGTATGGGGTGTAGGAGTACACTATAGGTTCAATAGAACAATGGTTATGTAGAATGAAGGTTTTGAACCTACACCTCCTACCCCATTATCAAACAGACAAGACCAGAGTAACCAAAGGCCACTAAAATCTAAGTAAATCCTAGTCCAAGGAAGCCCGAAGTTAACAAGTATAGATTTGTTTGTTGTCTTAAAAAGGTGTGGCTTTGGTGCTGGGGTTTTTTCAATAGGAAACTTGCTTGGCCATCTATTGTTTCGGGGTAAGACTTTGCCTCAGCCTTTTCCTCGGTTGTCCATTGAGTAGGTTCCGGCACCATGGACAATGAGAAATAGGAAGCCTCCCGCAATTGAAACATTTTTCATAAAGTGGATCATTTGGTTTTGATCTGAGAAATCAGCATGAAATATGGCTGCAGACATAACACTAAAGGCAGCAAAGAGAATGGCAGCAATTCGAGTTTGCCAGCCAATCATTATCGCTGCCCCACCAAGCACTTCTAATACGATGACGATAGGTAGTAGGCTTCCAGGAACACCCATAGCGTCCATCCATCCCGCGGTATTGCCGTAATTATTAATTTTGTTCAATCCAGACATGACAAACATGAAAGCGATTAAAACTCGTCCGGCAGGAGCAACATAATTTGAGTTATTTATAATTAATTGATTGATGGTTTTCATTATTGGCACCTTTATTTGGGGTCACGGGCGATAGTGCGTCTCTACCGCCCGGGTTAAATTACTTGCTAGCTTTTTTTGCGTTATATTCAGTTTCTTTCTTCCGATATTCCTCTTCGGAGAGGGCGTGCCAGCCAATACAATTTCCTGTTGGTGACCGTCCACATCCGCATTTAGGTGCTTCACTCATTGTTTTGGTTCCTTTGTTTCCGATCTGATTAATTTCAGTAATTACCGATATAAACTGTTTACAAAAATGAATTAATAGTTGAGATGTAATAAAACTATTAACTTCAGGTTATCAATTTATGATTTATTCCAATGGATTTGAGATGTTTCGTGAAGTTGCAAAACATCAGAGTTTTACTAAGGCAGCTAATGCGCTTGACGTTTCAAGCGCAGCTGTAAGCCGACAGGTAAAATCTTTAGAACAGCGTTTGGGTTTGTTGCTACTTCATCGGACCACCCGTTCCGTTGCTTTGACAGAAGCAGGAAGGAATTTAGTCGACGCTCTCAACCGAAGTGAGAGTGAGGTTTCAAGTTGCTTGACCCAATTAGGGAGGGGGAACGAAAAGCCATCAGGAAAACTAAAGATCAACGCGCCAATGGCCTTTGGGGAAAAGTTTCTTGTTTCTCCAATTGCTGAATACGCAAGACTTTATCCAGATGTCATTCTTGATATCGAGTTTGATGATAAACGAGTGCACTTGATCGAAGAGGGTTATGATCTTGTTATTCGCATTGGTGCTCTTGAAGACTCCGGGCTTGTCGCAAAGCGGCTCTGTGATTTTCCGTCCCGCATATGTGCAAGCAAAGATTTCATTAACCAATACGGGGAACCATCAAGCCCCGATGGCCTTCGACAGCTGCCGTTCGTTCAATACACAAATAGCCCACTTGGAAACACTTTGAACTATAGAGCGACTAGCGGACAGGAAGGTTCAGTTAGTCTTGCCCCCGCTATTTATACGAACAGTCTCGCAATGTTGGTAGAGAGCACATTACAAGGCATTGGTTTTGCGAGGCTTCCAGCTTTTGCAGTGGAAAAACATATAGAGAGTGGGGCGTTAAACCGATTGCTTTGTGAATATGAGTGTTTGCCAGAACACGCTATTTACGCAATTTATCCTGATAAAAGGTTTCTGCCGCTGAAAGTCAGAAAATTTATTGATTTGCTCTATGACCGGTTGAACTAGGGTATTATGGGTGTTGAAATCAACAAGAACAACAACCGACCCTTTAGCCCCTTTTTTAAAGTCGTGAAATTGCGATGGGTACGGGGGATGATTTGTTGGAGCATGAAACCTGTAAAACTGTTGCTTTAAACTGCATAGAGATAATCAATTGGACGGATGTGTGACAAACAGCTATTTTAAACTAACCACATTCAGAACAGTGCAGGTTGAGAGGAATTATTTTCTTGTTGACCGTAAAATCACAGCTTCATTGAATATCAATCCTATTCTCGACTCATTCACCACAGGTAGATAATGGCAAAAAAGCGAAACGTTTGGGAAGCCTTTGTTAGACGGCTTTATTACAAATACTTTTCACAAAATATTCTCTATGAATTGCAAATTCGGGCAAGAAATGAAGCTGTTGATTACGTTCAAAATAACATGAATGATGCAGTTATTTTTGAAAGCCAGAAAGAGATTATTGAATACGCAATTAAGAACTGTCGTCAGCAAGGGGATTATTTGGAGTTTGGCGTTGCAACAGGCCGATCAATAAACACAATTGCATCTTTTACCCCTAATGGCACAAAAGTTTACGGCTTTGACACTTTCGAGGGTTTGCCTGAAGACTGGGCGGGGCATAATGCAGTTTCGGGCACCTTTAAGCAGGCTCGGTTACCAAAGGTGTTAAATAATGTAGTTCTTATCAAGGGGCTTTTTGAGAATACACTGCCAAGCTTTCGGGAGCAAATGCTTGAAAATATTAGCTTTTGCCACATTGATTGCGATTTGTACAGTTCAACTAAAACAATTTTAGATACAGTTGGCGATAAGTTAACCGCAGGTTCTTACGTTCTTTTTGATGAATACTTTAATTATCCTGCTTGGCGACAGCATGAGTGGAAAGCATGGCAAGAGTTTTGTGAATCAAATAAGGTAAAATACAGGTACGCTGGGTTCACGGCCAATGGAGGCACTGTGCTTGTCGAAGTGCTCTAGCTTTTGGCAAACATTTTGCTAGTTTTAAACGTCTCATACTCAACGGAATGGTGATAATTCACTAAATATTCGTACCAAACTTTGTACCAGCTGAGCTTACTAATTGTATGATACTGCTGGTTTAATTGACAATTATGTCACCTAAGAAGACTATTCGAGTCCTCCGCCAGCACAATTCTCCCCATCACATAACCAGAGCTATGACTAGAATCACATACCTAACTTTACTCGTCAATGCACTGTTTTGGTCTACCCTGTGGTCTACCCACTAGAAATCTTCGGGTAATGGAAAGAAGGTTCATATGCTTATCGTTATCAATAAAGAGTAAGTGACCAGCTAAGTGATATCTGAGTTTCTATTGAGTACAGGGTAAGTGGGTATGTAGGTGATATTCATCCAAACCCTGAATAACACTTATCTGTATCACCTAGACTGCCTTAACAATCTTCATAAGACATGTATCTATCATCACTTACCTGCCCCACAGGCATGAGCCATAGAGGGTGTGAAGGTTATATGTTCATGGGGTGTTGAACAGATTAGGTGGAAAAGCTGTTAACCATTTTAATGAGCCATACAGAGTCACTGATAGGGTTTCGGGTTTTAGTGAGTCCATGGGAGGGGGGGATACCTATGCATTACTATGGGCTCTGTGTGAGTTAGTTGGGGTGGGTAGGTTATGTGTTTTTCGGGGGCTTTTGATTGTCTGAGAATGTCATTCCTTTCTCAAGAGATTATGATTTAATCGCCCATCCATAATAAATAGACCGATAGCCACTAAGGCGAAGCCAAATAAATCATACCCCGTAACAAATTGATCCAAAAGTATGGCGTCAAGAATTATCGCAAATACCGGAACTATTATTGTAACAAGCATCAAATTGGATGACCCAGCTACTTCTAGTATTTTGAAATACAACGGGTAAGCCAGTGCAGTTCCTAATACACCTAATCCGAAAACCACCTTTATCAGGTCAAACGGGTGATTTGTAATCGTTAGACTTGGTGTCCCAGAGATATAAAAGCTGCATAAAACTGAAATAACTGAGGAACATATAAGCATGCCTACTGCACTTTGAGTTGGTGAGTATTCAGCTAATTTTATTTTCCCCCAAACACCCGCAAACGCATAAGCTACTGTAGCTACAATAATTGCCAAACTGCCTAATAATAAATCGTTGGCATCCGCCGCAGGTAACATAGGTGCAACTCCAATTGCTATAGCAACTCCTGTGATCCCAATCATCACACCAACAATCCTGTTCCACGTTGCTGGCTCTCCAGACAAAAAAAGACCAGAAACAATTACACCCATGAATGCGGTGTTGGCATTAACAATAGAAGCCATTCCCCCAGTTACATACAACTGGCCAAAGGCTATAAAGTTGAAAGGTAAAAAGTTGTTGAGGACACCCATTATCATAACAGAAGTCCAAAAACGTAATTTAATTGGAAGAGTTTTTTCTTGAAATAATAGCCACAAAGCTAATGGCAAAGCGCCAAATAAAAGCCGAACACTTACAAGCCAAAAGGGGTCCAGATAGATTAACCCAATCTCAATAAAGTAAAATGATGCACCCCATATAAAAGCAAGGCTTAGAAGCAGAGACCAAGAACGTGACGACAAGTTTGATTATCTTTCCAACATCAAAGCAAAATCAGATGCTTTATTTTTACAATTAACTAGCGCAACGGCTCCAACGGGAAAATTAAAAAAGCATCGGTAAAAGTGCTATTTTCGTGTGTACTCATTTAATCTAACAAACACATTTAAGGCTTCTTCACTGGTGATATTTAAAAAATTTCCGGAGTTAAAATCCTCTTTGGACCACTCCATATTCTCAAATGGAGCCAATTTCATTGACCACGAAAAGAAGAGACGCTCATCAATTTTTTCTTCACAAAGCGTCATAACATTCTCATGCCTGTTGTCTTTGCTAATTTTTGAATACAGTGTATCTATAAAATCTGAGGGTCCCTCTAGAAGTTGAAGAAAAGAGTTACTTCCAGATATTAAGCATCCAGTTACACCTTCTTCTGGATTGTTCTTTTGTGAGGAAGTAATAATACCTTTCAAAGTGGTGTCAGAGGCATCAGTCTTCTCGGAAACATAAACAACTCGCTTTAATTGTGATTGCATGCTCATTACCCTCCGTTTTCTATAAGCGCAAAGAAAAGGTAAGCGCCATAAATGATGATAACCCATACACGCTAACCGTTTTGAGGGTTTTTATCTTCTAAATATCAGCAGCTTAATCAAACGCCATAATCCTCTAAACAGGATTGCTCGTATGAATGGGTTTTGCAATAGCCGTTGAGTAAAGAAACGCAGCTTTGGCATTAAGCGCATTGCGAACATTACTAGTGCAACAGCAAATATGGATATAATGATTATCTTAATCATTGCCCAAAATATTCCCGATGTCTGGTTAGCCGTCTTTGATACCCATTCGTGGGATTACCTTTAAAAAGTGATTGGAACATATCCATAAGCCAATCTCTATCCTGCGCGCCATGAACATATAGCTGTGTCTTGGTTAAGTTCTGATTGAACTTTACTTCGATACCAACTTTGTTGGTTACATCTTCAAAGGCTTCTTTCATCAGCTGATTAAGCCTATCTTCCTCACCAAAAGGCACGATGAAGCTGTCATGCACAGTCAGGATAGGTGTGCTTGTTCTGACAAAATCAGCAATGATATAATCACATATACGGCTATCAATATTCATAAGCCTTAACCCAGCACCACTGCATATCGTGTGGCTGATGTCTGGGTGATGTTCTTTTACGGTATCAAGCAGTTCTGACAGCACATCATCTGGAAAACTATATGGATATTCCCTGTAGTTTAGTTCAGACCGAAATGCTTTGTATAAGGCTTGTTCATCTGAGGCATTGAAGGACAGCAAAAAGAATAGCTTTGTGATGTCACGGTAATGTTCTGGATTATTCACACCCTCGACAGGCAAGTCATACGGATCCTTGTTAGTTATCTTCCAGTAATCAATGCCAGCTTCCGAGTAAGCAAGAATGACGTGCAGTGCGGAGTAGTCTATTTCTACTGTTGGTGAATTATTCATCCGGATGTGTTTACGGAACTTGCTGTCTATGCGCTGCCACCAGCCACCATAGAACCTGCCACCATCTGAAAATGTCTTATTATTGAAGATGCGTCTGACGAACTTGTCATGGTGTGTGATATTCACAAAGACAGGCTTGTTTTTAAATCGCCGCTCTTTCTTTGCTGGAAGTTCGATACGTGCTGGCTTATCGACAGACTGGATGTCTATGAAAGTCTTTTCTAAAAGCTTGTTATAAGCCTGAACGAGCAAACGCATCTGTTTGATGTGGGTCTTATCTTCATACTCGACATCATTTTTGTTTTCATCACGAAGGATGATGGTTTCCCTGTCATCAGAATAGCCGATGTCAAAATCGCCAAATGCGGCATTCTCAAACATCGTTATCAATTTTTCAGTGGGCCAGATACGAGTAACAAAGCCCCGACCGCCAGCATCTTGCCAACCCTCTTTATAGCCAATCAAGCGCACATCTCGAAGTCGATGAACGATGTCTATCAAACTTAACTTGATATTCAATTCATTGTATCTGGATTTACCTTTGTTAAAGACAGTTCCATCACTGTAGGCAGACTGTGTCATATGAACTGCAATGTTCAAATCTGGGTCATTCAACCAAGTAACGTAAAGATCAAGAAGAACCAGCTTGAGATGCTTCTTTTTGATCGTTGTGTTTTCTTTGATTTTTTTCTTTAAGAACTGATCAAACACTGCATTAACGAAGCTATTAACTTCGGGGTGATCTGACCATCGATGAACATCTAAAGGCCTTGAATGTTGGTAATCTCTAACGGTCATAACAATCCAAACATTACAGGATAATTCTGGCACATCACATTACTATTTTATCCACCCTTTGTTTTCCCTTTCTTTCCATTACCAGAAAATTTCTATTGGGTAGACCACAGGGTAGACCAAAACAGTGCATTGACGAGTAAAGTTACGAATGTGATTCTAGGCATAGCTTCGATTATGTGACGAATACGGTGCTTACACGGAGAAATATCACCCTCCGCCAGCACCGTTATCCCCAAAAAACAATTCACACAACAATGCTTTGTGACCCGCGGTGACTCCCGATGAAGTCGAGCGTGGGTCAGACCAGTCATCACTAGTAAGATCATTGCATAGGACAGCATGCGCCTCGCCCATTTCGCGGGCAGGCTTTGCGGCATCATAATCTTCTTGGATCAAACAGATGATCAGGTTAGGTTTAAAGGATTTCAAAGATCATCATTTTCAGCAAGGTTAAGAATCATTGCAACAATTTGGAACTTTCGCGCCGACAGGTGTGCGCCGCTTTATCCTTGGGCTGGCAAAAATGGGGCTTGGGCGCGGCCGGTTAAAATTGATGTTCTCGCAGCTTTGGAACCGGATCAATGGCGACAAGCCTGTTGATCTGATTTACCAGAATTTGAAATTGCGGCTTCAACCGCGCCAAAACACCATCGAATCCAAAATCATGTTTAGTGCAAAACAGCGTGAAGGCGCCGAATTAGCGCTGATCAAGCGTCATTTGACCAATGGCGGCGTTTTTGTCGATATTGGATCCAATATTGGATATTACGCGTTGAATGTTGCGCTGATGAGTGCTGGCAAGGTCATCGCAATTGAACCAAATCCACCCGTTCTGGCGCGGCTGCGCGACAATATTGCGCTCAATGATTTGCAGTCAAAAATTACCGTTCATGATGTTGCCATCGGAGCCACAAAAGGCATCGCGCATCTGACCATTTCAGATAATGATTTTGGCAGCAGCTCAATCGTCAATCAGCGCGTTGGCAAAACGCATATTGATGTTGAGGTTTTACCGCTTGTTGAAATCTTGGAAATAAATGATATTGCCCGCGCCGATGTGATCAAGATTGATATTGAAGGTATGGAAGATCGCGCCCTTTTTCCCTATTTCGAAAATATTGCCAAAGCGCAATATCCGAAATTAATTGTGATGGAAGATGGCATTAACGAACAATGGGAACGCGATATTCTGAGCTGGCTATTGGCCAATGGCTATCATGCCGCGACGCGCACCCGTGGCAATGTCATGCTTGAACGCAATGGCTAGCCACATAATTTAAGTCAAATTCTCACGCCGATCAGACACGCCAATTAGACGCGCCACTCAATCACGCAAGGCAGGCAGGCCAACACCGGTTGTGTCAAAGCCGCCATCAACCGCCAATGTCTGGCCCGTAATATAGCTTGCCTTTTCCGAACCAAGAAACACAATCGCCTCGGCAATTTCGGCCTCACTGCCATAGCGGTTCAGCGGGATCGCATCATGATAGGCATCGATAATTGCCTGACTATGAACCGCAATTGCCAATTTCGTGCGCACCGGGCCGGGTGCCACGCAATTCACCCGAATGCCAAATTCACCCATTTCGGCGGCAAATTGCTGGGTTAGATGGATTACGCCAGCCTTTGACGTGCCATAGGCAACGCGCAATGTTGATGCGCGCAATCCGGAAATCGAAGCAACATTGACAATGCTGCCACGGCTTTGCTTCAGCGCGGCAAGGACCGCCCGCGAACATAGATAAACACCGTCAAGATTGGTTGCCATAACAGTGCGCCAACGCGCAAAGCTGGTATCCTCAATCGAGCAGAAATCAGCAACGCCAGCATTATTGACAAGACAGTCAATCCGCCCTGAAACCGCCAGAACCGCAGCAACCATTTCATCAACAGCCGCAGGGTCAGACACATCACAAACAAAGGCCGTGCCGCTAGCAAGTGACGCCGCCGCGGCATCAAGCGCGTCTTTATCGCGATCAACCATCGCCACCTGGTAGCCCTGATCGACAAAAAGCCGCGCTGTGGCAAGTCCAATGCCGCGGGCTGCGCCAGTTACAATTGCCATTTTCATCAGCTCTATCCCCATAGATTATGTTGGCCAGTTAGCGATCTCCGAAAAATTAGTTTTACCAAAGGCCAATGGCGGCGAATTATCGGTAAAAATATCTGCCAATTCACTGTCTCTGATTGACGCCAGCTTGACAAGCTGGATTGATAGAGAACCGGCAAAGCGCAAAACGAGGGTAAAATGAAGTTAAAGCTGCATCATATAAATCTATCGACCAATAATGTTGCTGGTATGGATCATTTCTACCGCGATGTTTTGGGGCTGAAAACCGAAACCGAAGGATTGCCGGTTCTTGAAAAGAAAAAGGGCTATGATGGTGATGTTGCCTTTGTTTCAGACGGCCATATCCAAACCCATCTGGCGCAAAAGGATTTGCAAGTCGGATTTCGCACCGGCCATATCGTCAACCCGCTTGAACGCGGTCACATTGCCTATCGCACCGATGATTTAGCCGCTTTCAAAGCGCATCTCGAGGAAAAGGGTATTGCCTATTCTGATTGGGACGAAACCGCGGTTGCGGGCTGGCAGCAGATCTTCTTTTATGACCCTGATGGTAACATTATTGAAGTGCATGAAATCACGCGCTAAAGGCACAATGCAGCACCGTTGAAAGGAGATGATCATGCCCCGCCTTCACGCCCCCAAAACAAGATGGTTTGACGATTTTGCCATGGGCGAGACTTTCTATATCCCATCGCGGACAATGACGGATGCGCTGTTTGCGACATTCCAATTGGCATCGGGCGACAATGACCCAATCCATTATGATGTCGAATTCTGCAAGGAACGTGGCCATCCAGCAATGTTGGCGCATGGCCTGCAGGTTTTTATATAGACCGCGGCCAGTGCCGGTAATTTTCCCCAGCAAACAGCCGATAGCCTTGTGGCGCTTCTACCTTTTTCCGGCGAAATGCATCACCCGCTTTATGCTGGTGATACCGCCTATCCGGGGCTGAAAATCGTCAAATTAGCGCCGCAGCGCACCACCGGCATTATCGAAATACGAGCAATTGTGTTGAACCAGCATGACCAGCTTATCATGGATGGAACGCATCGCTATCTGGTGAAAAAAAATCAAACCGATTGATGATGAACGATTGTGAGGGAAATTTACGCCTAGCGCCCCTAGCCAGCGAAAACCACAAAGCCAAGCCCGATCGACACGCCAAAAAGCGAATGCATCATCAAGGTCAATGCGCAAACCAGTGGCGGGTTTGGGGTTAAACGCGCCAAAATGCCTTTGCCAAGACAAGGCAGAAAAAAGAACCAAGGCACCACCACGCTTATCACGCCAAAAATCAAGCCATCAACCAACCCTGTCTGCAAAATAGTGGCATGAATAAGCCACGCATAAACGGCCGCATACCCAATCGCGACGCCATAATGAACAAGCCAGCCAACGGCTAGTTCATTTTTCCGTTCAGCTTGAGATTCAAGTTCATTGGCGATTAATTGACCGCCAGTCATTAAACCAAGACTCCATCGCCCTACTATCGCCCAGTTACTTGGCGGGATCCCTGTCAGCTTTTGAAACAGACGCTGCCAGAGATCGAAAATGGCACAGGCAGAAACGCCAACAATTAGAATTTGAACACCAAGCATTTCAGATATAACTCACTGGCGAAATCAATTAATCGCGCTATCGCCAGACCGGCCAGAACACGATAAGGAATTTATGTTTGTCCAGAATATGGCTTTCGTCAATCGCTGATCAATCATCATCGCGGCCGCACAAATCCTCTGCCACAAATCCACTGCCGCAAATCCATTGCCACAAATCCATTGCGAAGGGTTGATCGACATCCTTGGCTCGGGGTAGGCTTCGGTTATAGCTTTTCATTTGGCAAGTCGCTTTTCGTAAGTCGCTTTGCCCTTTTCATCGCACCGAGGCTCATTACCATGCCACATAGAACGATTTTTCACGCAAATGAGGAAGACACCACCCTTGGCGGGCGCATCTCAATGGCACGCGAGGCATCGGGATTAAGCGTTGCCGATGTTGTCAAACGCCTTGGCGTGCGAGCAAACACCTATGAAGCCTGGGAGGCAGACCGGTCTGAACCACGGGCAAACAAGCTTGTTGCGCTTGCCGGTATTTTGAATATTTCACCACCTTATTTATTGAGCGGGCTTGGCAAACAACCACCGCAATCAGCCTTGGCTGAACGCCAGACCACCAAGTTAAAAGCGCAGGTTGAACAGCTGGAACAAAGCCTGAAAGCCACAACCGCCAGTCTGCGCCAGATCAAAAAAACGATTAGCAAAATGAGATAACCATTTTGCCATGATTGCGCGCAGCAGCAATGATAGATCCGCCAATTTCAAATGAAAGCCGCGATATTACTGGTAAATTGGCGCGAAAAATTTGTCAAAAACACTGATAGGCGGCATTATCATATTGCTGGTGACGGGCAAAATGCTCTAGCTTGACGTCTTCGGATTTACTGTTGATTAAAAAGGATCAAAAGACATTATGGATATTGCAGGTAAAAAAGCCATCGTTCTTGGCGGCACATCAGGTATTGGCCTTGCGACAAGTCTTATACTTGTTGAAAAAGGCGCAGATGTTGTTGCGGTAAGCCGTGACCCAAGCAAAGCTGGCGATGTTCCGGCTGGCATTCGCCTTGCCGCGCTAGACAGCCGTGACAGTGAGGCGGTCGAAGCCTTTTTCAATGCTGAAGGTGATATAGACATTCTTGTCAATTCAGCCACCGGAGGTTCACGCGCAATTGGCCCGTTCATGGAAATGGATATGAAAGGCTTTCAAGGCTCGTTTGACAAGCTATGGGGCTATGCCAATGTTCTGCGCTATGGCACATCGCATGTTCGCGATCATGGGAGCATTGTTCTAGTTAGCGGCAGCCCTGCCCGCAAACCAAAGCCTGGGCAGATTGCCCTATCGGCTGTTGGTGGCGCTGTTGAAGCCTTGGCGCGCGCCATTGCCGCCGAAATCGCACCCAAGCGGGTGAATGTGGTTTCACCAGGCATTATCGACACGCCAATGGTGGCGTTAAGTGGTGAGGATCGCACCAAACATTACCAGAATGTCACAAAAACCCATTTGGTAGACCGCGCTGGACATCCTGCCGAAGTGGCACAAGCCATTATCTTTGCGATTGAGAATGATTTTATCACTGGCACCACAATTGACGTCGATGGTGGCTGGCTCGTCGCCCAATAGGCCAGCACAAACCGAACAAACATTGTTCCAACACCGCACCCCATTCGAGAAAAGAGGTCATTCATCATGGATCGACAAAAATGGCTTGAATGGACGGGTGTTGGAACAGCTATTCTATATTCAATGCTGATTGCGTTAAACATCGGCGCGGAATTTATCGGCTTCCTGCTTTTGTTTCTGTCGGCAGGCCTGATTGGCCTATGGGCTCATTTCGGCAAGCACCGTGGCATCATGCTTCTTCAACTATTTTACGCTACAGCAGGGCTAATTGGCATGTTTCGTTGGTTTTAATTGAATAAATCAGGCCAGGCACCCTTGGCTTGCCGCGATCAAAATATTACTATTGCCTAATATTACTAACCGAAGGTTGGCCGGTGATGTCATGTATGTTTTCCGTCTTTTTATCTAATTTTGATTCACTTTGAGACTTACAAAAACCCTATGAACCAGCATTTTTCAAAATTTGCCTCGCATTGGTTTGTGCTTATTTTTCTTGCTTATCTTGGCTTGATTGCGGTTCAACATCTGGTAATTATGCCGATTGAAACGATGATGGTGGAACGCAATGTTGCTTTGGTCAGCCTTTTGTATCTACCCCATGCGGTAAGGGTGTTGGGGGCGTGGATGGTTGGGCCTAAATCGATTTTGGGGCTTATTCCCGCCTCGATCTGCGTCTATTTTGTGACACGCCCCGACACTGGCTCATTGACGCAAGCTGATTTCATCATTCCGATGGTTGGCGCATTATGTGCACCGGTTGCGTTCGAATTGATGCGCGTTGTCCGGATTGATGTTTACCCGAAATCAACTGGCGTGATCAGCTGGCGAACGCTAGTTTTTGCCGGACTTTTAAGTTCGATTATCAACTCCTTTTTCTCAACACTGTTTCTTGAGGGGCGGTTTCCGATTGAGGATACTTTTAATGTGCTAACGCGTTTCATTATTGGCGATGTTATGGGACTTGTGGTAGTTTTGTTAATATTAGTTGGATTGTTAAAAGTGTTTAGGAGATTTGCAAGTGTCTAGCCGTCTTGTGTTTGCACGACTGCTCGAAACCATTACCGACATGGAAAAAGACGTTGGCTTGGCTGATTTTACCGCAAATGAACAGCAAGTCTATGCAGCTGTTGTACTACTATCAAATGATACTAACGAACCAGTATCAATCCATGATATCCGATCGCATTATCTGGTTCGCAACATTCCCATGCCAACAGTTTACCGGTCATTCAACCGGCTGATTAGCGCGGAAAAGATCACCCATATTGGTGGCGAGCGGTCAGGGCTTTATGCCGTTACCGCCTAGCGGTATTTAACAGCTTTTATCGGGTCATGTCCCAAATAGACCATCATTTGGTCATTGGATGATCACGTCAAAATCACAAAAATGCCAATTGTTAAAACAGCACCCATAATCGCACCCGCCATGATCCACATCGCGATCAATGGCATCCTTCCCTTTAGGGTCGGCGACTTGGTAAATAATGCCTGATCGGCAAAAGCCTTAATTTCGACTTCATTCAGCGATGTTGATTGTCGCATCAAATATCCCCATGAGCATCATATGGCCGATAGGGTGCTTTCCGCCCCATTCAATTTGCAGAATGGGGCCGGTTAATTCTTTTTTCCAAATCAGTGCAGTATGATTGCCAGATAAGTGCGCCGTGAAATTCTATCTTGACCTTGCGTTTCTATCCGGGATTGAACATCGGATAGATCAGTAAATTGGCGTCATGACATAACCGACAACCGGAAAATGCACAGCAATATCAACAACCTGTTCATGGTTATGATCAATCGAAATGCGCATGCCATCACAATAGCGAAGCGTGCCAACAACATCAGGATCGGCGGTTTCACCCTTTGGCCGGATCATCACTCTCTGGCCAATGGCAAGGCTGCTGGCACTGTCAATAATGCCGATTGGCGATTGCGGCTTGGCGGCCTTGGCAATGGCAAGCGCGGCCTCGGCGTCCAAATCTTGCGGCTGGCCATCACCAAGCTGGTCAAACGCAGCCTCAAGCGCGCACAAAGCCGGGTAATTTGCCAGCAACGCCGCACCGCCATCCCATCGTCCACGCAGGAACCAGCAAATATAGCCAATCGCCGCATCGCCATAACAAGGCTGATGCCCCGTTAGATAAACACCATCGGTTGCGCCAAGATGCGCCTCAACAAAGCCAAGTGACGCCCGCAATTCATGCATCACCGATGGCAGAGCTGCCCGCAGGCTGGCTTCGGTCCAGTTTGGCTCAAAATACAGCGATCCGCGATCACGGATAAATTCTTCAGGCACTTTGCCAAGCGCATGCGTTAAGACAAGCCGAACCGACAAATCAAAAAGTGTGGTTTCAGCCCAATTGCTGATCATCATGGCCATGCCATAAGTTTGATCGGGAAACAGACGACGCGGCGAGCCTGATTGATCAATGGCATGCGCAATATTCTGGCTGTCACAATAAATATCAGCTCCAATCTGCAACACTGGCGTACGCCGATAACCGGCGGTCAGCGGCACCAAAAGCGGCTTTGGCGGCAAACGTGGAATTTCTACCGACTGCCAGCTTGCACCGGCAATGCCAAGCGCCATTCGCACCTTATGGGCAACCGGCGATTGCAGGTAATGATGCAGGATCAGTGATGTCATGTCGGCATATCCCTTTCGGGTTAGATATGTGGTGGCAGAAACCTGCCCTATGGTTGGTCAAAACTAGCGCAAAGTCTCAAGAAATACATCTTTTTAGACCGCCTGTCGCAAAGCAAAAATTTGCGCTTTGTATTGCCGAAACTTTATGTTTTACTCCGCCTAACAAGAAGATTTCTCCAGTCCTAAAAATTCAATTTGCGATGCCCCTACCGCAACATCTTAGTGAAAATGAGCCAGAAAGAGTGCTGCTCCCATGTCGATAAACCAAAAAATTGTTAATGATTTTATTAAGAATAAAATCGAATTTGTGACCACTGTGCCATGTAAACAGCTCGCTGGCGTCATTGACGAGATCGAAGCTTCGAAAGTCATTTATCATATTCCGTCAAACAAGGAAGATGAAGGGATGGGGCTTTGCGCTGGTGCCTATATGGGCGGCAAGCGCTCGGCGATCATCATGCAGAATACAGCGATTGGTGTCACCATTAACACGCTTGTGACTTTGATCCAATATTACAATATTCCGCTGCCGATGCTGATCAGCTATCGCGGTGAAATTGGCGAGCCGGTTGCCTGTCAGGTCGAAATGGCGGTTCATACAAAGGCATTGTTGAACCAGTTGAATATTCCAACCTACCATTTCCATACACAAAGCGACGCTGCCGAGCTGGACGCTATTTTAAACCACAGCTTTATGGCGAAAAAGCCTGTTGCCATTCTTACCGATGCCAGCTTTTGGCAGGGAGCATAACCGATGATTAGAAGCGACGTTCTAAAAACACTGATCCCGATGATTTCTGATCAATTGGTTGTCTCTAACATCGGCTTGCCATCCCAAGAATTGCATCTGCTTGATGACCAGCCAACCAATTTCTACATGCTTGGCACAATGGGTCTTTCCTCATCAATCGGCCTTGGCCTTGCCCTCGCGCAAAGAGCTAAGGTGATTGCGATTGATGGCGATGGTTCGGTTCTGACCAATTTTGGGACATTGCCAACAATTGCCAATAACCCGGCTGATAATTTCATCCTGCTGATTATCGATAATGGCAGCTATGGCTCAACCGGTGATCAGCCAACCTATGCTGGCATGAAAACATCGCTTGCCAAAGTTGCCGA
Source organism: Candidatus Puniceispirillum sp. (assembly GCA_028383305.1). Classification (GTDB taxonomy): domain Bacteria; phylum Pseudomonadota; class Alphaproteobacteria; order Puniceispirillales; family Puniceispirillaceae; genus UBA3439. Next base: position 24,298 of record JAOEVD010000020.1, on the reverse strand, counting down.
GGCTTGCGGTTGTGACAATGTCGTTGAATGTTCGGCCGAAGATACCGCAGCGGCGGTTCAAGCGGCGCTTGACGGTGACAAGATGACCATCATTGTCAGCAAATGCGAGTCAGGCAATATCAAGGTACCTGTCATTGACATGGATGCACCGGTTATCCGCCATCGCTTTATGGCCGAAGTCAGCCGGCGTAACGCATAAATATGACCGGTCAGCCCGCCAGCATAAAATGCCAATCAAAGCTGTCTTTGCGCCAATGTTTCATGGTGGTTTTGCGGTTTGGAAAGCTGGCGGCGCTTTTATCTATTTTGCTTTTGGCGGTCAATCTGCCAGTGCGGGCTGATGATGGCCGGTTTGACGGCACGGTCATTTTCCTGCGTCATGCCTTGGCACCTGGCAATGGTGATCCAGCCAATTTCAATCTGAAAGATTGCCAGACCCAGCGCAATCTTGACGAAACCGGACGTATGCAGGCACGCGGCATTGGCAAACGCATCGCCGCGGCCAATCTTGATCTTGCAGGTGTTTATTCCAGCGAATGGTGCCGCTGCCTTGAAACCGCGCTTTTGCTGGATTTAGGCCCAGTCACACCGTTTAGCGGGCTGAATTCATTTTATGAGAACCATGCCCCGCGCGATGCAACCTTGGCCAAGCTTCAGGCCAAGTTGAACAGCCTACCCCATGATGGCTCACCGGTCATTATGGTGACGCATTATGTAACCATTCAGGCCATCACCAATATCGGGGTACCGTCAGGCGGTGCTGTGCTGTTTGATCTTGCCACAGGCTATGCACGCGAATTGTCATTATTGGCTTTTTCCCCTGCCAACTAGCACTCACTAACTAACATCTGCCAACAAGTTCGCGCCTAGCTGGCCGAACGATCGGCCGCGCCAGTAGTAACTTCTTTGACCCGCCGGATGGCGGCCCAAACTAAAAAGGCAATCACCGGCACCGAAACGGCCTTGATATAGGTCAATGAAAATCCCCATTTGGCAATTGGCAGGCTGACAGCAACATAGCCAACAAGCCCAACCCCATAATAGGTAACCGCAGCAATCGACAGGCGCTCAACCATCTGCTGAAGCCGAAGCTGATGCTTGGCACGTTCATCCATTGATTTCAGCAAATCCCGATTTTGGCGTTGAATGACCAGTTCGGTTTGGGTGCGCAGCAATTCACCAGCGCGGCTGATCCGCCGTGACAGGCTTGCAAGCCGTTCAGAAAATGCCGAACAGCTTTGCATCGCGGGTGCCATCCGCCGATCAAGAAAGCCGCGAACACCCTGAAAACCCGATAGGCGCGTCATCTGCATTCGGTCAAGACGCGACGTCAGAATATTCAGATAGGCCGTTGTCGCCGCCAATCGGTAAGAGGTTTTGGAATAGATGTCTTCCACTTCGGCGGCCTGAGACGACAATACCGACAATAAGGCCTGAACCTTGCCATCGGGAAGCTTGATCTGCTCGGCAAGGTCATTGGTCAATGTGCTGACAACATCTTCGATTAGGCCAAGACGACCCGAATATTCCTTGACCGTTGCCAAGCCCAGCAATGCCAACAACCGGTAGGTTTCAACCTCGACAACGCGTTGCACAACGCGCCCCATCCGGGTCGCCTCAATCGCATGGTTAAAAATCACCACCCGCGAAAAACCGGCATCATCAATATCAAACGCAAAATGCACCTGTGCTGCATCATCACTGAATTGGTTTGCCGCCACCACACGGCTTTGCAGAATCTCCAGCATGCGTGCCTGATCCAGACCGCGCAGTGGCTTGCCGCCGACCTCGACCCAGATTGCATGAAACAACGAGGCTGGCGCATTCCGCGCCCAAGAAAAAGGCATATGTTCAAGCGCTGTTTCATCAAACGCATTGGCGGCGAGGCCATTTTTCGCCCGCAAGCTTTTTTCGACAAAACTGATTGACAGAAATTCAGTGTGGCGTTCAATGCGAAGTGCATAGCCAGCCATGTTATGGCGACGGAATTTTTCGCCTGCATCAATCGGGGCTAGGCCCTCGGCAGATAGGAATTTATTGATATAGGCAAGAATTTTGCTGTCATCACCGCCAACCAGAAAAACAAAGCGGATAAATCGGCCTGCACCATCAAAATCGTGAAAGGCACGCGCATGTAATTCGTCTGATAAAACGCGGCGAAGGGCATATTCCTGCATACGAAAAAATCCTAAAAACTAACGCACCTGTCCCAGACTGCGTTTTTCGGCGCAAACTGTCCAGCCCCAAAGCCCGAACCTGCGGCGAAATGCGCCAACGTTATCAGGCCATCCGCAAAACAATGACCCCGCTGAAAATCATCAAGATGATGCCGGCTTTAAACCATGTCATTTTTTCTTTCAAGAACAGAACTCCAAGTGCCACCGCAAACAGAACCGAGGTCTCGCGAAGCGATGACACCACGGCAACAGGCGCCGACAGACAGGCCCAAAGCACCGCAACATAAGCAAAATAAGACGCCGCCCCGCCAATCACAAAAGTGCGTGGCGCATCGCGATACATGCGCGTCAAAACCGTTGGATGAAACCGTGCCAGATACAATCCTAATAAAACCGCATTGGACGTGGTCGATGCGCCATAATAGCTGATCGCACTTTGCGTCAAGCGCGTGCCAGCTGCATCAACAATCGAATAGCTGGCAATAAAACAGCCTGTGATTACCGCCAAAACAATTCCGGTAACGCCAACCGCTTTGTTGCGATATTGAACAATGCCAAAGGTCATGATCGCCCCCGACACCATGATCACGCCAATCACCTCCATTGGCTTTAAAACACCCGGAACAGTGATCATGGTAAACAGGGTAATCAACAGCGGCGATGCCCCGCGAGCAACCGGATAAATCTGCGTCAGCTCGCCAAAACGATAAGCATTTAACAAAAATACCTGATAGCCAAGATGCAACACCGCACTTGCCATCACATAAGGCCATGCGCCTTCAGGCGGCATGCCAGCATAGAAAAGGCCAATAAAAGCCAGCGGCAGATGGCCAAACATAACCGCCGCCATGCCAAGCGCCTTGTCATGCGTACCACGAACCAGAAAATTCCAAAAGGCGTGCAAAAAGGCCGCGCCAAGCACCACAAGAACAATGCTGATGTCCATAAACAGCCCAACCCTTTGTCTTTTGCGGCTTTTGCGCCCGCGCCCATTATTGGAATAACAACGCGTCAAACACCAGCACGCCGGAAATATCAGCGTAAATCTAGCACATAAAGTCACCGGGAAAAGCGAAATAGGCCGGTCAGATAATCACTTGGCAAGCGCAGTTTCAATGGCCTTGCGAAGACGGGCACTTTTTGGGCCAGTAGCCGAGGCAAACCAATCAACCAAATCGCCATTACCATCAATCACATGTTTGTGGAAATTCCAGCGCGGCACGGCAAGGCCGCCATGCGCATCGGCAATCCATTTATAATAGGGATGTGCGTTTGGGCCTTTAACATGAACAATATCAGCCATTGGGAAGTCAATACCGTAATTCAACGTGCAGAATTCCTTGACCTGTTTGGCATCATCCAACTCTTGGCCACCAAAATCATCGCTTGGCACACCAAGAACGACAAGCCCGTTATCCTTATATTCCGTCCACAGGCTTTGCAGTCCTTCATATTGGCCGGTAAAGCCACACATCGACGCGGTATTGACCAGCAAAACCACTTTGCCACGATATGTTGCCAATGGCAGATCACCACCATCAATGCTGGTAAAACTAAAATCATGGGCTGTAGCAGCAGCGGCAGGCATGATGCCCCCTTTCAGCATAAATAGGGCAAGAAGCAATAAAAAACGATGGGTAAGTTTGCGTATCATGAAAGGAGAAATGGTGATCATATTTCCCAAGTGCAAGCCCCTCGGCATCATCATCCCGCAAAAACCTAGTGACAGGCGATGATTTTGTTCCTAGGCTCATTCCCATCGTTGCAACAAATTGAAAAGGAGGTGATCTGATGTCTAGTGATAAACGGTTTGGTTCGAAGGACTTGGTTTCTGTTTGGCGGGCTGAGGAGCAGCCTTCTGGGTGCGCCTAGATCAGAAATTGACGGGCATTTCCCCGTAAAACAGGTCTTTTGATGACCGATCACGAAAAGGGGGGCCAAAACCCCCCTTTTTTTCTGCCTTCGCCTTGTGGCAACAGATTTTGATTATTGGCTTTTCGGACGCTCGCCCAAAGCCTTAGGCTTCAGACTTGCCACCAGCGGCAATCCAATCGGAAATGCCGCCAACATTACACACATTCTGATATCCCATTTCCTTTAGCGTCTTGCCAGCCAGCGCGGCCTGTCCACCAGCACCGCAAACAAGAACGATATCGGCATCTTTGCTGAGGCTTGCATTGAAATAATGCAGGTTTTCATCAGCCGCAAATTCCAGAAATCCGCGTGGAATCCGAAGCGCACCAGCGATCGTGCCGCTTTTGGCAATATCGCCACTATCGCGAACATCAATGAACAGGCTGTTACCAGCACCATGTTTGGCAATGCCATCAGCGGCGGAGATACGCGGAACGATGGCATTGGCTTCTTGGAGGAATTGTTTGGCATCTTTCATGGGTCGGCCTTTCAGTTTCAATTGTTTCAGGTTTGTTTCTCGCAAAATTATAAACTTTGTCTGGCTGGTCTGGCAAATCGCAAAAAAGCACTGCCAATGGCAATATGCTAGCCAATTAGACGGGTTTTCACCTCGCGCAAATGATCGGGCGAGATACCGCAACAGCCGCCAATAATATCAGCGCCCGATGCCACCCATTTCACCGCATAATCAGCATAGGAAGACGGCGTTATATCACCGCGAAGATCATGCAGGCTGGCATTTGCCCCGCTATATGTTTTTTCGATCAAAGGAAAGGTATTGGCCAAAACTCCGACAAGCGGCGGCATGGCCTTACTAGCAAAATGCGTAACCACGGTCCGTATTGCATCATCCATCACTTCAGGCTGGCTGCAATTAAACAAAACAGCCGATGGCGGCGCGTCATCAATCGCTGTTAATAAATTGGTCAATGGCTCGCCTGACCGCAATTGCGGCGTTCCAGCAACCGGGTTGGCATCCTCCAATGTGAGCGACAACCAAACAGGCTTGTCACAATCAGCAAATACCGTCAGAAAACATAAAGCTTCGGCAATCGAGCTATGGGTTTCAGCCATAAAAAAATCGGCATAGGGGGCAAGCTTTTGGCGAAACAGTCCAATCATCTCGGTGGCGCGGCCAGCGTCAAATTTATCGGGCTGATATGATCCAAACATTGGCGGCACACCGGCGGCGACCTTTACCGGATGCGGTGCGGCATCGGCGGCATCACGCGCCAATTGGCCAGCCAAATCCAGCAAGGCACCAGCCTGATCGCGAAACAAATCCTCGCCAATATGAAATGGCACAACAGCATAGCTGTTGGTGGTGATGATTGTGGCACCGGACTCAATAAAGGCATCATGCGCGGCGCGCACAAATTCCGGTCCCTCCATCAGCGCCAACGCCGACCATTCCGGCTGGCGAAACGGCGCGCCCATTGCCTTTAGTTGGCGACCAAGCCCCCCATCAAGAATAATCATATGCGTACCTTTTCTTAACAATGATAGGCTAGCCACAACGCGATCTTTGCTATAACAAGTGATCGATAAGAATAACCTAACGCTAATCGATCGATCCGTCATGTGTTTTCGTGCCACTGCTGGCCGTTACATCATATCGGAATAATGATCGCCAATTTGTTTCGCAGCAACCCAAATTATCGCGGGATTACTATGTATGACCGCGGCCTAGCCGCCCGATTACATGAATTGACAGCGACGCTTTTCGACCTTGAAGAAACCCGAATGTTTGGCGGGTTGGCCTATATGATGAATGATCATATTTGCTTTGCCTTATGGGATGATTATCCGGTCATCCGTATTGGCAATGAAAGCGCCAGCAAGCTTGTCGAGGGTGATCCCAATGCGCGCCTGTTTGATCTGAATGGCAAAACCATGAAGGGGTGGGTGATGCTTGCCACTGATGCGCTTGGTGAAGATGAAGATTTACAGAATTATATCGATATGGCGATGTTATTAACCTGCACATTGCCACCAAAAACCGCAAAACAGACACCAAAAAGAACGCGGCGCAAAGCTGATTAATTCAAGGTAAACCCGCACATTGCCGCAATCTGGCGAACAATCTCGCTATTGCGAACCGCAAAAGGCAAAATCGCCACCGCCAACAGCACCATGCCAAGCCAAATCAACCATACCGAACGATCGGCAGGGCGAACCAGCTTTTGGTCATTATTCTGCTGATCGATTTGGGTCATCAAAATCCTTATCTCGGCTGATTGCTAGCTTTGCATGACAAATTCAAGGCCTGATTGGCTGCCAACATAAAGGCCCGGTTTTTTCATATAAAGCGAGATCAGCAAACCGCCTTGATCAAGCGCAACATCGACACGGTTGCCCTGAATCCGCACAATTTTGCCCTTGGCCACCTTATCGGTTTCGATACAGGTCAAATCCACTTGTTTGTCTAAGCTTAACATGGGCTGTTATCCTTTTCCATTTGTGAAATCTGACCCGCCGGAATTCCCGATTAATTCAGGTCAATTGCATGCGCTTTCAAATCATCAAGCTGGCACACGGCAAGTGTTACCTGATTGGTGGCGGCAAGCCGAACCTTTGGTGCCTTGCCATCAGCCCGCGCCTGTTCCCACCGCGCCGCGCACAAACACCATTGATCACCCGCTTTCAAACCGGGGAACCCGAATTCGGGATGCGGCGTTGAAAGATCATTGCCAGCGGCTTTGCTATATTCAAGAAACGCATCGGTCATAATTGCGCATACGGTATGTAGCCCGCGGTCAGATGAGCCTGTATTGCAACAGCCATCGCGGAAATATCCGGTAACCGGATCATGCGAGCAACTGGTAAGAGGGCTGCCAAGAACATTCATTTGCCCTTGCGGGCGACCGGCTGATCCATCCATTTTTATGCCTTTTCCTGATTTTTTATAAATGGCGCATCAAGAATTTCCATACGATCCTCAATACGCTGTTTAAGGGTTGCCATGAAGCTTTTTCGGTCAAGCCCGGGGTCAATTGGATCGAGAAATTCAACCGTTACAAGCCCCGGATATTTCATCCAGCTATTGCGCGGCCAAACATGCCCCGAATTCAAGGCCACTGGCACAACCGGCAATCCGGTTGCCTCATATAGCGCGAAAACACCAATCTCGTAAGGATGATCAACACCGGGTGCAATGCGGGTTCCTTGCGGGAAAATCAGCATTGACCGGCCTTTTGCGGCAAGCGTCTTACCGGCAAGGCGCATATCGCGAAGTGCCTTCATGCCAGCCGAACGATCAACCGGAATACAGCCAGTTTCCAAAAAGAACCAGCCAATAATCGGCAAGCGCAGCAATTCCCGCTTTAGCACAAAGGCTGGTGCTGATAACAGCCAGCTTAGAATGATCGTTTCCCATGCCGATTGATGCTTGACGGCATAAAGAACCTGCCGATCAAGATGGCGGTTGCCATGAACCGATTGTTTGATGCCAATCATCGCCAGCAACAAGTAAGTCATATAGCCCCAAAAACGGGCAACAGCCCGCGCAAAGCGCGATGGCAACAACAGCACCGGCCCCATGACAATCACCAAAATACCGGTGCCAACATAGAACAAGCTGTTAAAAACGAGAGATTTCAGATAAACCATGGGCGGATGTTAGGCAGAAACCGGTCTGGCTTCAATAGCCAAAACACCGAAAAAACCGCAAAATAATCCAGCCTGAACTGCTGGTTTTGATTGATCATGGATTTGGCCGCATAGGAGGCCGACCTGCCAAGAAGGAACGCATTTGATGTCGCCGCCAACAAATCAGGACCATGTCTGGCAAAACCGCGCCGAAATGGCGCTAGCCTCAGCCACAAGCCTAGGCCGGATTGTAAACTATGCCGAAATGGCCGATGCGGCTGATATTCCGGCACCACAACGTATTCATAAATTGACCCTATGGCTTGAGGCAACCATGCGGCAAGATCATGCCGCTGGCCAGCCACTGCGGGCGGCATTGGTCATATCACGCAACCGAAACGGACTTCCCGCACCCGGGTTTTTTCTGCTTTGTCAGGAACTTGGGATTTATCAAGGCGCCGAAACCGGCGCTGATGCGGCGCAGTTTCATCAAACCATGCTTGCCGCGCTGATGCCACGCTAGGTTGATCGGCTGTTAGGCAAGCGCCTTGGCGATACGCATGGTAAAAACACCGTCCTTTGCCGCGCTTTCCAGCAGGTCATGCCCGCCAGTTTGGCAAAAATGATCAAAATCCAATGGCGCAGCTGGATCATCGGCAATCACCACCAAAATACCACCGGCAGGCATCTGGCCGATTTGACGACGCGCCTTTAGCACCGGCAACGGACATTTCAGGCCAGTCAGATCCATGGTGATCAATCCGGCATCATCACCGTCAACCGACAATGCTTGAGTATCTTTTGTGTCATCCATATGCGCACCATAAATCCAGCCGAAGCGAATTGCCAGCCCCATTTTTGCGAATTCGCCTTGTTGGGTTTTCCCAGCAGAACCACGTGATAAATCTTGCCTTTCGCACCCGTTGCCAGCTAGATAGGGCATGAGCATTTGGGGCATCATTATTGGCGGCACTGCAGGGTTTGCCCTTGGCGGGCCGATTGGCGGATTGCTTGGCGCGGCGGCTGGTCATGCGGTCGAGTCCAAATTTGTGCCATCGCGCCCTGACCCGCAAGCCACAAAGCGTGTTGCCTTTACCGTTGCGGTGATCGCGCTTTCGGCAAAAATGGCCAAGGCCGATGGCATTGTGACGCGTGATGAAATTGCCGCTTTTCGCGCGCGTGTCCATATCCCGCCATCCGAAGTAAAACAGGTTGGCCGTTTTTGGGATTTGGCGCGCCAGACACCTGACGGTTTTGAAGATTACGCCAAACAGGTGGCGCGGCTGTTTTTGCCGCGCGCGCCAGTGCTGGAACAATTACTTGATCTATTGTTTCACATTGCCAAGTCAGATGGTGACATCACCGGCCCCGAATTATCCTATCTAGCAACGGTTGCTGGGATTTTCGGCTTTGATGAGGCCGATTTTGACCGGCTTTTGGCACTGCATCAGTCAAATGGCCCCTCGCCCTATGAAATTTTAGGGGTAACAAGTGACATTGATGATCAGGCGCTTCGCCAACATTGGAAACATCTGGCAAGAACGCATCACCCCGACACATTAACCGCCGATGGCATGCCCGAAGAATTCATTGCCGCCGCAAATGACCGGCTGGCCAAGATCAATGCGGCCTATGATGCCATTGCCCGCCAGCGCGGCCTGTAACCGGTCAGGATTATTATTATGGCACTCCCTCTTTTGACCATTGCCGATGCTGGCGTCAATCTTGGCGACCGATGGCTGCTTCGCGGTGCCGATCTATCACTTCATGCTGGCGACCGGCTGGCGCTTGTTGGGCCGAATGGCGCCGGAAAATCAACCTTGATGAAACTTCTTGCCGGCCAAGGCGAGATGGATGAAGGCACGCTATGGATGTCGCCTGGTGCCGAAATTGCCTATTTGCCTCAAGCCCCGCAAATTCCGCCAGGTATGAGCCTTCGCGCGCTTGTCACCGCCGGCATGGAAGATGCCAAAATTGGTCATAAGGCCGATGCCATGTTAATGCGCATGGGGCTTGATCCGCTGCGGATGAGTGACGGGCTGTCGGGCGGCGAGACGCGGCGCGTATCTCTGGCACGCGCGCTTTACACCAAGCCCGATATCCTGCTTCTTGATGAGCCGACCAACCATATGGATTTGCCAACCATTGAATGGATGGAAGATATGCTTCGCCAGCATCGCGGGGCGCTTTTGGTAGTCAGTCACGACCGCGCCTTTTTGCGTAATCTTGGCACTGGCATCATCTGGCTTCATGGCAGCAAGCTGCGCCGCCGTGATGGGCATTTTGACGAATTTGAGGCATGGTCAGATGGTATTCTTGCGGATGAGGCGGTGGTGCTTCACAAGATGGATCGCCGCATCGCCAGCGAAACCAAATGGTCGAGCGAAGGCATTTCGGCAAGACGCAAACGCAATCAAGGGCGGCTTCGCGAACTTGCTGGCATGCGAGCTGAACGCGCCAAGGCTGGCGGGCTTACGCAACGCAGCATGCGCATGGAAACCGGCCCTGCTGATGGTGGCGGTCACTTGGTCCTAGAAGCGATTGACCTTTGCGCCAGCGTGCCAATCACCCAGCATAGTGCCAACGAAGATGAAACCAGTACCGCACCCGAACAACGCCGACAATTGCTGCAACATTTCAATTTGCTGGTACGGCGAACCGACCGGATTGGCATTGTCGGGCCGAACGGCGTTGGCAAATCAACGCTGGTGCGGTTGCTGCTGGATATCACCAAACCCGATAGCGGGCGCGTGCGCCAAGGGTTTGGCCTGATACCTGCCTATTTTGATCAACGCCGCGAAGCGCTCGACCGCGATCAATCGCCATGGACAATCCTTAGTGAAGGCGGAAGCGATATGATCGAGGTTGCCGGTCAAAGCAAACATGTCACCAGCTATCTTCGTGATTTCATGTTTGATGATGTGAAAATGACCCAGCGCGTTTCCACCCTGTCGGGCGGCGAGCAAAACCGGCTGTTGCTTGCCAAGCTATTTGCCCAAACCCATAATTTTCTGGTTCTTGATGAGCCAACGAATGATCTGGATATTGAAACGCTGGAATTGCTGCAAGAAGTGATTGCCGATTATGACGGCACGGTTTTGATCGTCAGCCATGACCGCGATTTTCTGGATCGCACCGTCACCGGCATTCTGGCTTTTGAAGGCGACGCAAAGATTGTTGCCCATGCCGGCGGCCATTCCGATTATCTGGCGCGCAAAAAAGCCACTGAAGCACGCCAGACAGAAAAATCAGACAGCAAGAAACCAAAAAAATCAGTATCCGAAAACCCCAAAACCAACCGGCCTGCCCGCCTGAGTTTCCGCGACAAGCACCGGCTTGATACTTTGCCTGATGAAATTGCCACAATTGATGCCGAAATCGCCTCGATTGAAACCAAACTGGCGGTGCCTGACTTGTTTCAAAATGATCCCGACCTGTTTAACCGGCTGGTAGATATGCTTGCCGCGCAAAAAGACAGCAAGGATCAAAAGGAAATGGAATGGCTGGAAGCAGCCGAAAAGGCCGAAGCCTTGGAACAAGGCGGCCATCAAGACTAGGCCATCAAGACTAGGCCATCAAGACTAGGCCATCAAGACTAGGCCATCATGATCAGCAGGGCAGCACGAGAAGCAGTTTTTGCCATGTGATGATTCTCGCCGAAACCGCCAATCAAATGCCCTGCAAAACTCGATAGGGTCTAGCCATTTTGCTGCACCAAAGCCTGCTCGCCACGATGGATCAGGAAAAAACCGCTGGCGGTGATGAATAGTCCTACAAATCCAAGGAGGCTAAGCACATCGCCAAAGACTGGCCATGCGATCAGCATCGTAACTGGCGGCACGAAATATTGCAAAGATGATACGCGCGCCGCTGAGTTCATATTTGCCTTTTCCCCAATTTACTGTTTCAAAACAAATATCATTAATCATGCTGACAAAGGCGAAATGGCACAGCCGGTGCGGCAAGCGATATTCTGCGTCCTATATTCACGCCAAGCCCCATATTGACGTCATGCCCCGCCGCGCCCTATAGTCCGGCGCTGTCAGATGGTCGGGTGACTGCTGCCCCAGTTCGCAAAAGAGGGGGGAGAGGAAAGTCCGGGCTCCACAGGATCAGGATGCCGGGTAACGCCCGGCGGGGGTAACCCTAGGGAAAGTGCCACAGAAAAGATACCGCCATGGCGTGCCATGGTAAGGGTGAAATGGTGCGGTAAGAGCGCACCGCCGGTCTGGCAACAGAACGGGCATGGTAAACCCCATCCGGAGCAAAACCAGATAGGGACATGGGAACGGCTTGTTCGTTCAGATGCGGTCCTGCATCATGTCCGGGTAGGTTGCTTGAAGCGGCTGGTAACAGCCGTTCTAGATGAATAGTCGCCAATGCTGGTAACAGCATTACAGAACCCGGCTTACAGACCATCTGACAGTTTTTTCATGTGTGATTTAGCGTGTGATTCCCAAAATCACCCTACAGCCATCCGGTTGAGACATGCTTTCCAGAAAATAGAACAAAAACAGAACATAATAATATCAAAATGATATATATTGTTATGATTCAGTGGGTTGCTGAATATTCCTTATTTTTAATATTAACTCACTGAAAAGATTAGCTTTTCCCATAAAGAACAGGCCAAAACCCATTGACGTCCATCAATTCCCATGATATCCCATATTATCCCAGCTTTGGGTTTCCTTGCGGATTTTGGCATCTCTCCCTAGCCAAACCCGCTGAAACTCTCAAAAAAACTGGGCCGGGCGGTTTTGGCAACCTTGATCCCGGATTGGTCGGCACGGGAATGAATAGGAGCTTTCGGTATCGTGGATTTATTTCTATCCACATTTGAGCATCGCGTAGATAAGAAGGGGCGCCTGTCCGTGCCGGCTCCTTTTCGGTCTGTGCTTGAGCGCCGCCGTGACCCACTTTATCTGTTCAAGTCACTCACCGAACCATGTCTTGAGGGTTGTGGCCCCGAGCGCATTGGCCAGATCGTTGACGCGATCGATTCAATGGACAGCCTGTCAGCCGAAGTCGCCACATTGCAAACCATGCTGTCAAGCGCGCAGGAAATGAAGCTTGACTCCGAAGGCCGCATCATGCTGAACGCTGATTTCATGGCCTTTGCCGAATTGAATGATGCCGCGCTTTATGCCGGTATTGGCCGGTCTTTTCAAATTTGGCTACCTGATCGCTATCGCGGCCGTGAAGCCGAAGCGCGCGCCCGCGCCAAAACCAATGGCTTGCCAAGCCTTCGCCTCGGCCGAACCAACTCAACCTCCTCTGACAACGGGGGTAGCTGATGTCTGGACAGATGCTTCACCAATCTGTTCTGTTAAACGAGGTTGTGGATGCGCTTGGCCCAAAAAATGGCGGTTGCTACCTTGATGCAACCTTTGGCAATGGCGGCTATAGCCGCACCATTCTTGATACTGCTAGCTGCACCCTTCTTGCCATTGATCGTGATCCCGATGCGATTGCCCGCGGCGCGCCGATGCTTGCCGAATATGACGGCCGGTTTCATCTTGCCGAAGGTTGTTTTTCGGATATGACCGCACTGTTGCAGGCGCAATTAACCGACTTTGACGGGCTGGATGGTGCTGCCTTTGATCTTGGCGTTTGTTCAACCCAGCTTGACCAGCCCGAGCGCGGCTTTTCATTTCGCACCGATGGCCCACTTGACATGCGTATGTCAAAATCAGGGCAAAGTGCCGCCGATATTGTCATGCAAACCGACGAAGCCGATCTGGCACGCATCTTCTGGGAATATGGCGAAGAAAAAGCATCGCGCCGCATCGCCAAGGCCATTTGCCGCGTCCGCGAAGAAACCGACATTACCAGCACCAGCCAATTGGCCACCATTATCCATAGCGTTATGCCAGCCAAACGACCCGGCCAGATTGATCCGGCAACGCGCAGTTTTCAGGCCTTGCGGATTTTCGTCAATCGCGAACTTGACGAATTGACGGCTGGGCTTGAGGCGGTTGAACGCCTTCTGCGCCCGGGCGGTGTTTTGGCGGTGGTTTCTTTTCATTCGCTTGAAGACCGTATCGTTAAACGCTTTTTGGCAAGCCGCGGCCAACACGCATCACGGCCATCACGGCACCGGCCGGTGATTGACGGCCCTGCACCCAGCTTTGAAATTCTAAGCCGCAAGGCCATTCTGCCAATTGAAGTTGAACGCAATCAAAACAGCCGCGCACGGTCAGCCAAATTACGCATTGCGCGCCGCACCGACGCGCCACCTCTTGGCATGGCCGCCGCGCCCACTTCGACTGCAAACCAAGCCATCAGATCCCAAAAGGAGACAAAGCAATGCGGCTAATTCTGCTAAGCGCGCTAATCTTGGTTGGATTGGGAACCACCCTCTATCAGGTCAAAACCGGCATTGACGAACGTCAGGATCGGTTGCAGCAGCTTGAGCTTCGCATTGCCAACACCAAACGCGATATCGCCGTTCTCGAGGTTGAATGGGCCTATCTGTCACGCCCCGAGCGGGTGATGACGCTTTCGGGCGATCTGTTGCAGATGACGCCCATCGGACAAGACCGGATTTTGCCGCTTGATGCCATTCCGATGCGCATTGAATTTGACCAAGCCGGCCTCAAGAAAATCGTTTTTAACCCTGCAATTCAATTTCAAAAGAAAGATCAGGCCGAATGAATGCGCCGCTGCAGAAATTACGGCAGCTGATTTTGCCGCCACGCCCCGATCCAGCGCGTTCGCGCCGTATCGCTGAAGGGCGTTTGATGATTGGCTGTCTTGTTGCCTTTGGGATTTTCATCACCATTGGCGTGCGGATCGTTGGTCTTGCCGATGCCAGTGCCAGCACCCGTCTTGCCCAAAGCGCCGCCGCCATCACCACCGAACGCGGCCGCATCCTTGACCGCAAGGGCCGGTTACTGGCTGGCAATCTGCCAATTACCGTTCTTCACGCTGACCCTAGCGAAATTATGGATGCGCGCGATGCGGCTGCCAAATTGGCACCCTTCTTAAACCAACATGACCATGCCAGCCTGATCAAATTACTGACCAAGAAAACGCGCTATGTCGAGCTTGACCGGCAATTGCCGCCAAAGCGTCATGCGCAAATTCTACAACTGGGGATTCCGGGGGTTTATTTCGCCAAGGGCGCGGTTCGCGTCTATCCGCGCGAACATGCTGCGGCGCATATTCTTGGTCATGTCGATACTGACAACAGTGGCATTGCCGGAATCGAAAAGTCACTGAACGCCAAGCTGGCGGCAGGCGAAGATGTCACCTTGTCAATTGATCTTGGCTTGCAGGCGGTGATCCGGCGCGAAATTCAACAGCAGATTGACAAGTTCGAAGCCATTGGCGGGGCTGGTATTTTGCTTGATATCAAAAGCGGTGAAATGCTGGCGGTCGCATCACTTCCCGATTTCAATCCTAACCAATTTGCGCTTGCCAGCGATGATATGCGTTTCAATCGCGCCACCAAAGGCCTTTATGAAATGGGGTCTACCTTCAAAGTGCTGAACACGGCCATCGCGCTCGAGTCTGGCGCGGCGACAACCAACCAGCGTTTTGAAGTGTCAAAACCAATGCGGGTCTCGCGCTTTACCATCACCGATTACCACCCGCATAACAAACCATTGAACGTGCCTGAAATTCTGATCTATTCGTCAAATATCGGATCAGCGAGAATGGCCGAAGCCATTGGCGCCGAAACCCAGCGTGCCTTTATGAACAAGCTTGGGCTGCTTGATCGGCTAGAGCTTGAACTGCCCGAAACATCACGTCCGCTTTCGCCAAAACGCTGGCACCGCACAACGACAGTTACCGTTTCCTATGGGCATGGCATTTCGATTTCACCAGCCCATCTTGCCAGCGCGGTTGCCGCCGCATCAGGCAATGGTCACTGGATTCAGCCAACCTTACTAAAACGGCAGACCGGTGACAGCCCCTTGCGCCTGCGCGTCTTTTCCGAACAAACAGCGCGTGCCGTGCGGTCAATTATGCGGCTGGTTATCTCGCATGAAGATGGCACCGGCAATTTTGCCGAGGCTCGCGGGTATATGGTTGGCGGCAAAACCGGTACAGCCGAAAAAATTCAGATTGGCGGCTATAATAAAAAGGCCAATCTTGCCACATTTGTTGCCACCTTCCCAGTGCATGACCCGCGCTATGTGATTGTCATTCTCGTTGACGAACCCAAAGGACAGAAACATTCGCACGGTTATGCAACCGCTGGTTGGGTTGTCGCACCAGCCATTCGCCGAATTGTCGAACAGATTGCACCAATGCTTGGGGTTCTTCCTGTTGACGAAAAATCGCCGCTAATTCGCCAAAAACTGTTGCTTGACTTCACGATTGGTAATGAGGAGGCAACACTTGCATCTTACTGATCTAGGTCATGATCTGATTGACATCCCCGATCAAACCGGTGCCATTATGGTGACCGGTCTTGCGGTTGATTCAAAGCGCGTTGCTGCTGGCAATCTGTTTTTTGCGCTTGCTGGCAGCCATCGTGATGGTCGTGACTTTATTGGTGATGCAATCAGGGCTGGCGCGGCGGCGATTGTAACCGGCATGGCACCACTGGCAAATGACATTGCCACGCTGGCGCAACAGGCGGCAATCCCAATCCTGCAATGCAAAAACCCACGCCGCATCATGGCCAAAATGGCCGCCATTCACTGGCCGTCTCAACCTGGCATGGTTGCCGCTGTTACCGGCACAAATGGCAAAACATCGACCACCGAATTTTTGCGCCAGCTATGGCAGCGCGCCACATGGCAAGCCATTGCGGTTGGCACGCTTGGCATCACCGGCACCGATATGATCAAATCGGATGGGGCGCTGTTAAGCCTGCCGCCCCTGACCACACCGGACAGCATCAGCCTTCATACAACATTGGCACCCCTAACCAAGGCCGGTGTCACGCATCTCGCGCTTGAGGCAAGCAGTCATGGCCTTGAACAGCATCGTCTGGATGGGCTGAATATCCATATTGCCGCCTTTACCAATCTTAGCCGTGACCATCTTGACCATCATATTGATATGGATTGTTATTTTGCCGCCAAACACCGGCTATTTACCGATCTTCTTAGCGAAGGCGGCGCGGCCATCATCAATCTTGACGATCATTATAGCGCGGCAATCATCGACAGTTTGCAAGACCGTTCCATTGTTATCAAAACATTTGGCTATGCTGAAGATGCTGATTTCCGCATCCTATCTATCACCCCATCGGGTGACGGTCTTGATATGAAGGTCGTCTATCAAGATCAGACATGGGATATTCCGCTGGCACTTTCCGGTACATTTCAGGCGATCAATGCCCTGACTGCCGCGGTTATGGCGCATCTTGGCGGTTTGCCGCTTCATGATGCGCTTGGTGCTTTGCCATATCTAAAAGCCGCACCGGGCCGCATGCAAACAATTTATAGTCATCCCGCAGGGGCGCGTGTCGTGGTTGATTATGCGCATACGCCTGATGCGCTTGCCGCAGCACTTGGCGCTTTGCGTCCCGAGGCCAGTGGCAAGCTTGTTGTGCTTTTTGGCTGTGGCGGCAACCGTGATCCGGGCAAGCGCGCAATGATGGGCAAGGTTGCCTGTAAAATTGCTGATGAGATCATCATCACCGATGACAACCCACGAAGCGAAGATCCTGCCAGCATTCGCAGTGCCATTTTGCAATCTTGTGATAAGGCCACCGAAATTGTGCCGCGCGACAAAGCCATTGCTAGCGCGCTTAGCAATCTTGTTGCTGGCGATGTTCTGCTGATTGCTGGCAAAGGCCATGAAACTGGCCAATTGATTGGCAGTGAAACCTTGCCATTTGACGATGCGTCAGTTGCCAATAACAAAATCCGAAACATGCGGGAGGCCTTGCAATGACGGCACCGTTGTGGATTTTTGACGATTTGCTTGCCGGATGCGGCGGCGCATTATTTGACCCAGCTCTTGCTTGCCGTTCGATTTCAGGCATTGAAATTGATAGCCGTAATTGCAAATCGGGTGATTTGTTCGTCGCGCTTGTTGGTGATACGCAAGATGGGCATGATTTCATCGCCAAGGCCGCCGATGCTGGCGCGGCGGCGTGTCTTGTTAGCCGTCCAAACGCTGGTGCCCCGATTGCGCAGATCATTGTCGATGATCCGCTTGACGCTCTGGCGCGTCTTGGGCGGGCTGGCCGAAACCGCTTTGCCGGCAAAATGGTTGGCATCACTGGTTCGGTTGGCAAAACCGGCAGCAAAGATATGTTGGCACATGCTCTTGCCGCTTTTGGAAAAACCCATGCTAGCCAGCGCAGCTTTAACAACCATATTGGCGTGCCAATCACCCTTGCCACACTTGCCGCTGATTGCGATTTTGCCGTTCAGGAAATGGGCATGAATGCAGCCGGCGAAATTGCCGCCTTGACCGCGCTGACGCGTCCCGACATTGCCTTGATTACGCGGATAGCCAGCACGCATGGCGGCTTTTTTGACGGCGTTGATGATATCGCCAAAGCCAAGGCCGAAATTTTCCAAGGCTTGCAGGCTGGCGGAACAGCCATCTTGAATATTGACGATCCGTTCTATGGCCAGCTTGCCAGCGCGGCAACCACAGCAGGCGCAGGGCGCATTATCAGTTTTGGCCGCAAGGATGATGCCGAATTTTGTCTTCTTGAGGCACGCCAGCATGAAGATGGCATGACAGTCCAGGCCGAAATTGCGGGGCGTGAATTGCGCCTTGAAATGCAAATGCACGGCATCCATTGGGCGCAAAATGCGCTTGGCGTTCTGGCTTGTATCGACGCGCTTGGCTTGTCGGTTGATGACGCGGCGGCACGGCTTGCCAGTTGTCCAACACCAAAGGGGCGCGGCGGGCGTTTATCTGGCCGCTATCAAGATTGCAGGATCACGCTGATTGATGACAGCTATAATGCCAGCCCAGCATCGATGGCCGCTGCCTTTGTCAGCATGACAGCAACAGCGCCAACAATCATGATTCTCAGCGAAATGCGCGAATTGGGCGATAACACAGCCACCGAACATGCTGCGCTGATGCCGCAAATCAATGATCTGTCGCCACGGCTTGTCATTGCCTTGGGATCGGCCATGCATGATGCGCTTGGCGGGTTGGATGACGCCATCGCCGCCATCGCCGCACCCGATACCAAATCCGCGGTGCAGAGTCTCGAAGATACCGTTGAAGATGGTGACATCATCTTTATCAAAGGATCACTTGGGTCGGGGTCATGGCGCGTTCGCGATGCCATTCTAGCAAATTTCGAAACCGCATTATCACCCGATACATCATCCAAGAATGGAGGGAACAGCCATGCTGCCTGACCTGCTTGTTCCTCTATCTGATCATTTTCAGCCCTTTAACCTGTTCCGCTATATTACCTTCCGGACAGGTGGGGCAACAATCACAGCCCTGTTAATTGCCCTGATCTGCGGGCCTGCCTTTATACGCTGGCTTAAAACGCATCAGGCCGAGGGTCAGCCAATCCGTGATGATGGGCCACAATCGCATCTTCTTACCAAAATTGGCACGCCAACAATGGGCGGGTTGCTGATCCTAATTGCCTTTGCCGTTTCGACACTTTTATGGATGCCGCTATCCAACCCCTATTTATGGCCAGTTCTTCTAATCGCGCTTAGCTTTGGTGCGATTGGCAGCCTTGATGATTGGATGAAACTGCGCAAACGGTCGCATAATGGCATGTCGGCACGCGTGAAAATGCTGTTACAGCTTGTGATCGCCTTTTTCGCCACTTTGATTTTCATCGAATTATCCCCAGAACAGCTTCGTTATGGCGTTGCCGTTCCATTTTTCAAAGACACGTTGCTCACCATGGGGATGTTTTATGTGCCTTTTGCAATGATGGTTATCGTTGGCGCGTCAAATGCGGTGAATCTCACCGATGGTTTGGACGGGCTTGCCATTGTGCCGGTGATGATCGTTGCGGGCTGTTTTGCCCTGATCGCCTATCTTGCCGGAAATTATAATTTCGCCACCTATCTTCAGATCAATTTTGTTCCCGGTACGGGTGATCTGGCGGTGATGTGCGGTGCCTTGATCGGTGCCGGTCTTGGCTTTTTATGGTTTAACGCCCCGCCGGCGCGGGTATTTATGGGCGATACCGGATCGCTTGCGCTTGGTGGCACGTTGGGTGCGATTGCGGTAGCGACCCGTCACGAGTTGGTGCTGGCCATTACGGGCGGCCTTTTCGTTGTTGAAACCCTGTCGGTTATCATGCAGGTGACCTCGTTCAAATTGACCGGCAAGCGGATTTTCCTGATGGCACCGCTGCATCATCATTTTGAGAAAAAGGGCTGGGCCGAGCCAACAATCGTCATTCGCTTCTGGATCATTGCGGTGGTATTGGCTGTGGCTGGCTTATCATCGCTAAAGCTGCGTTAGGGGAATGGTCTGAATGCTGGTTCCACATGACATGAACGGACAGACAGTCGGGGTCTTAGGCCTTGGCGGATCCGGTGTTGCCGCAGTTGCCGCATTGAGGGCAGCCGGCGCGCATGTCGTTGCCTTTGATGATGGAAAATACCAGCAAGATCTTCCGGCAATTCAAATAACCGATTGGCGCGACTGGCCGTGGCAGGATATGGCGGCAATGGTGATCAGCCCGGGCATCCCGCATCTTCATCCAAAGCCGCATCCTGCAGCAGCCCATGCCAACAGCCTCCAAATTGACGTGATCAGCGAAGTCGAACTCGCCTTGTGGGCAAAACCAAAAGCCCAGCTTGTTGTGGTCACTGGCACCAACGGTAAATCAACAACAACGGCGCTGATCGGCCATTGCCTTGCAACCGCCGGACGCGCCCATGCGATTGGCGGTAATCTTGGTGAACCAGCCTGTTCGCTTGATGATCCGGACAAAGGTGGCGTTCTTGTTCTCGAACTATCCTCTTATCAGTTGGAAACCACCCCATCATTGGCACCCGATATTTCGATCCTGCTGAATATCAGCCCCGATCACCTTGACCGGCATCGCGGCATGAATGGTTATATCGCGGCAAAGGCCGTGGTTCTTGACCGGCTTGGGACAGATTGCCTAGCGATTATCGGCGATGGTGATGAGCATGTGAAAGCGCTTGCCGCCGCAACCCGCAAGCGCGGAATCAAAACCATGATTGCCAGCCCCGATGACGCCCCGGATGCACAGCGTCATTCAGCATCGCTTGCCGGATTGCATAATGCCGAAAACGCCGCTGCCGCAGCCTTTGCGCTTGCCGCGCTTGGACTTGATATGGCGATGATCAATCGCGGCGTCAAAAGCTATTCCAGCCTGCCGCATCGTCTGCAAACCGTTGCCCGCTGTGGTAAAATCCAGTTTGTGAATGACTCAAAAGCCACCAACGGCGTTGCCGCGGCAAAGGCATTGTCGGCCTTTGATGATATTTATTGGGTGGCTGGCGGTCTTGCCAAACAGGACGGGCTGGCACCAGCGATGCAATATCTTGGCGCTGTCAAAAAAGCCTATCTGATTGGCACGGCTGCCGCCGAATTTGCCAAAAGCCTTGATGGACAATGCCCAGCCGCGATTTGTGGTGATCTGGAAAAAGCCACACGCGCCGCATTTGATGATGCCAGCGCGGCAATTGATGGCGGCACCATTCTTTTGGCACCGGCGGCAGCGTCATTTGATCAATTTACCAGCTTTGGCGCGCGCGGCGATGCCTTTGCCGCGCTTGCCCAAAATCTTTGTGCCACCACCGCAGGAGGCAATCATGCTTGATCGTACCGATCGTTCGCTTGTCGGCATCTGGTGGTGGACTGTTGATAAATGGCTTTTGGCCAGCGCTTTGCTTTTAATGACCCTTGGCGTGATTTTGGTAATGGCCGCCAGCCCTGCGGTTGCTAGCCTGATCAATCTATCATCCCAGCATTTCATTGTGCGCCAGCTTATCTATCTTGCACCGGCATTGCTGATCATGCTGTTGGTTTCAATGCTTGAACCGCGCCCCATTCGCGCCTTGTCACTCGTCGGGCTTGTTCTGGTGGTTGGGTTGATGATCCTTGCCATTGTTGCTGGCAGTGAAATCAAGGGCGCCACAAGATGGATATCGGTTGCAGGCTTTACCTTGCAGCCATCTGAATTGGCGAAACCTTTGTTTGCCATTGTTTCGGCATGGTTGCTGACGCTTTGGCGTGAGGGGCAGGATTTCCCGGGCTGGGCCTATGCGTCAGGTCTGGCCGCAATCATTGTTGGCATTCTTGTCGCTCAGCCCGATATCGGCATGACAGCTTTGATCTTGATGACATGGGGCTTTCAGATGTTCCTTGCCGGCATGCCAATGCTGTTTGTCATTGGTGCTACCGGGCTGGCACCCGTTGGGTTCTATCTTGCCTATTTGAACCTGTCGCATGTTCAGCTTCGTGTTGATAAATTCTTTGAAGGCGGGTCATGGCAAGTTGAACGCGCCAAAGAGAGCTTTGCCGAAGGCGGCTATTTTGGCGTTGGACCGGGTGATGGTGTTGTCAAGCTGCATCTACCTGACGCCCATTCCGATTTCATCTTTGCCGTTGCTGCCGAGGAATATGGCGCCATCGCTTGTCTAGCGCTTTTGGGGCTATATGGATTTGTGATCATTCGCGGTTTTGCCCGCGCCTTGTCGGGTGAAGGGCTTTTCTGTCTGATCGCCACGGCCAGTCTGGTCATGCAATTTGGCGTTCAGGCCAGCATTCATATGGCATCATCGGTCAATCTGATCCCCACCAAAGGCATGACCTTACCTTTTATCAGCTATGGCGGCTCATCCTTGCTGGCCAGCAGTCTGACCATGGGGCTGATCCTTGCCCTGACCCGCAAACGCACCACGATTGATCACTTTGCCGATGGAGGCCGGTCATGAGCGCGGGCATCATCTATCTTGCCGCAGGGGGCACAGGCGGCCATATTTTTCCGGCACTTGCCGTTGCCGAAGCGATGAAAACCAAGGGCTATCAAACCTGTCTGTTTACCGACAAACGCGGCGCGGCACTTTTGGCCGATATCGAAAAAATGCCAGTTCGTCTTCATGTGATCAGCGCCGCCTCACCGTTTCAATCGGGCATTTTCCGCCGGATCATGGCGCTTACCAAACTTGGCATGGGAGCGGTATCCTGCCTATGGCATATTGGGCTTCGCCAGCCGGTGGTGATGATCGGCTTTGGCGGCTATCCATCTTTTGCACCGCTTTTGGTTGCGCGTCTTTTCGGCATACCGGTAATGGTGCATGAACAAAATGCCTTTCTTGGACGCGCCAATCACGCCCTTGCCGCCCAGGCGCGACTCATCGCGCTTAGCTGGCCACAAACAAAAAATCTACCTGATGGTGTGGCAACCCATATTACTGGCATGCCGGTTCGTACCGCCTTTTTCGCCAAACGACGGCCAAGCTGTGCTGGTGATAAGCTGGTTCTTAGCGTTCTTGGTGGATCACAAGGCGCAACCATTCTTGGCACGCTTGTGCCGGATGCGCTGGAAATGATTGACCCGCCATTGCGCGATAATATCAAAATCTATCAGCAAGCCCGCCCCGAACAGATTGATAATCTAAAAGCGCGTTATCGTGCCTTGGGAATCACCGCATCGATCAAACCATTTTTCACCAATATGCCTGATCTTTTGGCCAAAAGTGATCTTGTGATCAGCCGATCAGGGGCATCATCAATTGCCGAACTTGCCGCAACCGGCCGCGCCTCATTGATGCTGCCTTTGCCAAGCGCGATGGATGACCACCAAAAAGCCAACGCCCTGCAAATGGAACAGGCAGGCGGTGGCTATTGCCTTGACGAAGCCACGATCAGCCCTGCCTTTTTGGCAACCCGCATCATGCAGCTTTTTGAAGCCCCTGCCAAGCTTGGCAAAATGGCCGCCAATGCCACCAGCTTGGCAAGCCCACAAGCCGCCAGTGACATCGCCGATCTTGCCGAAGGGCTGATCACCAAACGCAACGCACCACATTTAGGGGCTGTCGCATGAGTGAATTGCCGCTATCCATAGGCACTATGCATTTCACCGGCATTGGCGGCATCGGCATGAGCGGGATCGCCGAGATTCTGTTCGAGCTTGGCTATGCTGTTCAGGGAAGTGACATGTCAGATAACGCCAATGTCAGACGGCTGCGCGACAAGGGCATTCCGGTTATTAACGGCCAAGCTGCGGAAAATATTGATAATGCGGCCTTGGTGGTGATTTCAACCGCGATCAAACCTGACAATCCTGAAGTTGTTGCCGCCCGTGCCAAATTCCTGCCAATCGTGCATCGCGCCGAAATGCTTGGTGAATTGATGCGGCTTCGCTGGTCTATCGCCGTTGCCGGAACGCATGGCAAAACCACAACGACCAGCCTTGTTGCTACCCTGTTAAACAGCGCCGAGATTGACCCGACCGTTATCAATGGTGGCATCATCACCGGATGGGGCAGCAATGCGCGTCTTGGCAAAGGGAGCTGGATGGTGGTCGAAGCCGATGAAAGCGACGGATCTTTCGCCAAGCTGAAACCAACCGTTGCCGTGGTCACCAATATTGACCCCGAACATCTTGATCATCATGGCAGTTTTGAAGCGCTGGAAACCGCCTTTTTGAATTTCGTTGCCTCGATCCCCTTTTACGGCTTTGCCACCCTCTGCATCGATCACCCGTCGGTTCAGCGCCTTTTGTC
>JAOEVD010000002.1 GCA_028383305.1 Candidatus Puniceispirillum sp. | reverse complement strand
GAAGCGGGATAAGCGATTTAACCCCCGAAACCGAATTAAATTGCGCCAAGCTATTGCGCTCTTGGCCGGATTGCCGATAATCAGCGCGGTAAATAGGCGCAAGGCCTGCGCTCTTTTCGAGAAATCGGGCCTGATATGGCCCTTGCTGTAAAGGCGATGAAGATGGAAAACTCAGCTGACCAGATGCAGGTTGATCTGCTAGCGAAAACCGGAATGCTTATCGAGGCGCTTCCGTTTATGCGCCGCTATTCTGGCAAAACCATCCTGATTAAATTTGGCGGCCATGCGATGGGCAAGGCTGATTATGTGAATGCGTTTGCCGCCGATATCGCTTTGCTGGATCAGGTTGGCGCAAGGCCGGTTGTGGTTCATGGCGGCGGGCCACAAATTGGCGAGATGCTGAAAAAATTGCAAATCGAATCAAACTTTATTGATGGTCTGCGCGTCACCGATGAAGCCACAATTTCGGTTGTTGAGATGGTTCTTGCTGGCGGCATTAACAAGGCGCTTGTTGCCGCAATTGCTGGTGCCGGAGGACGCGCCGTTGGTGTGTCTGGCAAAGATGGTGGGCTACTTACCGCACGCAAATTGATGGCGACGGCAAAAGCCAGCGACAGTGCGATTCAGCAAGCGGTTGATCTTGGCTTTGTTGGCGAGCCGTCACATGTTGATGTGACTGTTTTAAATGCGCTGATGCAGCATCATTTGATTCCGGTTGTCGCACCGGTTGGCAGCGGCGAAGATGGCAAGACCTATAATATCAATGCCGATACCGCAGCCGGTGCCATTGCCGCAGCATTGAATGCAACGCGCATGTTAATGCTTACCGATGTAACAGGTGTTTTGGACAAGAACGGCAAATTAATTAGCAGCCTGACGATTAGCCAAGCCGAAGCCTTGATCCATGAAGGTACGGTATCTGGCGGCATGATTCCAAAAGTTAAAACCTGTATTGATGCTGTTCAAGGCGGCGCTGAAGGCGCGGTGATCATGGATGGCCGCGCACCGCATGCACTTCTTGTAGAATTATTCACCGAACATGGCATGGGAACCATGATCACCGCCGATTAATATATTTCTGATTAGGAAGAATAATAACCGTTATGACCGCTGCTTTTCCAACCCAATCGATCGGTGACTGGATTTTCGATCTTGATAACACCATCTATCCAGCCAAAACAAATCTGTTTCGCCGTGTATCAGTTCGGATTACCGAATTTGTTGCGGCGCATTATAATGTTGCTGATGAGGATGCGCGGGTGATTCAAAAGGATTTGTTTCACCGCTATGGAACCACCATGCGCGGCATGATGAGCGAAGAAAACATCCAGCCCAAAGTATATCTTGACTATGTCCATGATATTGATGTTAGTGATCTTGACCATGACCAAGAGCTTAATTCCATGTTAACCGCTTTGCCCGGGCGGAAACATATTTTTACCAACGGCACCGTTCCGCATGCGGAAAATATTTTATCGGCCTATGGTGTTCGTCATCATTTTGATCAGATTTTTGATATTGTTGCCGCCGATTATATTCCCAAGCCGGATCAATATGCCTTTGATTGTTTTTTAAAACAGACCGGCATTGACCCGAATGGTGCGGTCATGATCGAAGATATGGCCGCCAATCTGCAGCCCGCCGCAGCGCTTGGCATGCGTACGGTTTGGCTGGCAAGTGATATTGAATGGGCTAATCGCGGCTCGGATGAAGCTTATGTGCATTTTAAAGCCGATGACCTAAAGGGGTTTTTGCGCTCGCTTGCCCTTGCTGGATGATCAATCAAAAAACTTACGTGACGGCATCATGGACGCATGGGCCGGTAAACGCTATAACGACAAGGGCGGGCAATTGGCCTGTCAAATATAAGGAGAGAAAGCATGGATTTGGCGCAACTTGAAACCGAAATCAATGCCGCATGGGACAATCGTGATGCGGTAAATGCCACGACCACAGGGGCGGTTCGTGATGCTGTTGCAGCTGCGCTTGCTTTACTTGACTCGGGAACGGCGCGTGTCGCAGAACCGGCTGGCGATCATCAATGGACGGTGAATCAATGGCTAAAAAAAGCTGTGCTTTTATCATTTCGTCTGAATGACATGCAAGCCATCCCAAGTGGAACCATCTATCAAGGTGCTGGCGAATCTGTTTGGTGGGACAAGGTGCCGCCAAAATTTAGCGGCTGGGATGAAGCGCGTTTCCGCGAAGCCGGTTTCCGCGCCGTGCCGGGCTGTATTGTTCGCCATTCCGCCTTTATCGCGCCAAATGCCGTCTTGATGCCAAGCTTTGTGAATCTTGGTGCCTATGTTGGCAGCGGAACAATGGTGGATACATGGGCAACAGTGGGATCATGCGCGCAGATTGGCAAGAATGTACATCTGTCAGGCGGGGCTGGTATTGGCGGGGTCTTGGAACCATTGCAGGCTGGGCCGGTTATCATTGAAGATGATTGCTTTATCGGTGCCCGTTCAGAAGTTGTTGAAGGTGTGGTTGTTGAAACCGGTGCGGTTTTGTCGATGGGTGTGTTCATTGGCGCTTCGACCAAAATTGTCGATCGGGTAACTGGTGAAGTGCATATTGGCCGCGTACCAGCCTATTCAGTTGTTGTGCCTGGCAGCCTTCCCGGCAAGCCATTGGCCGATGGTTCACCTGGCCCGTCACTATATTGCGCCGTAATCATCAAAAAAGTTGACGAAAAGACCCGTGCAAAAACATCTGTAAATGATCTTTTGAGAGATTAAAACCATGCCATCCTACGCGGTTCAACTTGCGCAAAGACTTGTGCGCTGCCCATCGGTAACACCGATTGAAGGCGGGGCGCTTGATCTGTTGCAGGATGAATTCACCAAGCTTGGTTTTGACTGCACAAGATTGCCTTTTGGCACTGGGGACAAGCGGATTGATAATCTGTTTGCACGCCGCGGGAAAGGCGGGCCTCATTTCGCCTTTGCGGGGCATACTGATGTTGTGCCGGTTGGTGATGCCGCGCAATGGCAGCATGACCCTTTTGGCGGCAAGCTTGTTGATGGCAAATTATATGGCCGTGGCACGGCTGATATGAAAGGCGGCATCGCCGCTTTTGTTGCCGCCGTATCCGCCCTTGATGTTGCCGATGATACCGGATCAATCAGCTTTATCATCACCGGTGATGAAGAAGGCGATGCTGATTTTGGCACGGTTAAGATGGTTGAATGGTTACAGGCAAATGATCAGGTGCCGGATGTGTGCGTTGTTGGCGAGCCAACCAATCCATCACGTCTTGGCGATGTGATTAAGAACGGCCGCCGCGGCAGCCTGTCCTGCCAATTGCGCGTTGACGGGGTGCAAGGCCATGTTGCCTATCCGCATCTAGCCGATAACCCGATTACCCGCTTGATCGCGATGTTGGCACCGGTGAATGGCACCGCGCTTGATGGCGGCAATGATTATTTTGACCCGACAACCGCGAATGTGACCAGCATTGACACTAGCAATGACGCTGGCAATGTCATTCCCGCATCCGTATCGGCCAAGTTCAATATCCGGTTTAATACCGAACATAATTCAGATGATTTGATTGGCTGGCTGGAAGAACATTTCAACCGTGTTGATGGCGAATGGACGGCGACATGGCGTGCCTCAGCACAGCCCTTTGTAACACCTGTCGGCAGCTTTACCGCATTGATGCAGACAGCGATTGAATCGGTCACAGGGCAAAAGCCGGTTCTGTCAACAAGTGGCGGCACATCGGATGCGCGCTTTATCACAAATATCTGTCCTGTTGCCGAATTTGGCCTTGTTGGTCAAACCATGCATCAGGTTGATGAGCATGTTGACGCAGCTGACATCGACCAGCTTGCAAAAATCTATCATGAAATGCTTGTTCGTTTTTTTAAGGGTGACTCTTAAATGGCATCTTTGCCCAATCTATCGCCATCAAGCCTGTTCGCCCTGATTCGGGTGACATTGCTTGTCATGCTTGGCCGAAAGCCAGCGATTGGCAGTTATGACACATCGCCAGCGGGGGTATGGCAGGCAATTGCAGCATCGATTGTCTTTACACTTTTGGTTACGATTTATCCGGCGCTTGAGGCGACTCCAAACCTGTTTTTCGCGGCGCTGCTTTTGCAATTGATCGGCGTTGTCATGCTGGTGCTTTTGATCAATCTGTTATTAAAAGCGCTTGGCCGACCAGATAAGCTATTGCCGTTTATCGTGCCATTTTTATGGATCGAAAATCTGCAACAGCTTCTTGGCGGCATCGTTCAAAGCCTGACCGTGATGACCGGTGATCAAACGCTGATGATTTCGATTTTGCCGGTTGCCGTTTGGACCTGCTATTGGTTGTGGCGCATTGGCCGCGATATCGTCGGCAAGGGCGGCTTGGTAGCGGCAGGGTTCATCGCTCTGTCATTCATGATCGATGTCAGCCTTCTTTATATGCTTCAGTCGCGACTGCCAGCCATCGGCGGATAATCAACACCAACAAGATACAAGCCCTCGGGTGGAGCGGTTGGGCCAGCCGCACTGCGGTCACAGGCAGCAAGCGCGCTTTTCACATCATCAGCGTGCCATTTCCCCGAGCCAACCAGCGCCAAGGTTCCGGTGATGTTACGCACTTGGTGATGCAGGAATGACCGCGCCTCGGCATGAATGTGAATTTCATCACCAACCTTTTCGACATCCAAACGGTCAAGCGTCCGCAAGGGCGATTCAGCTTGGCATTGGCTTGCCCGAAAGCTGGTGAAATCATGTCGTCCAAGCAAATGTTTGGCCGCGCTTGCCATCGCCTCTGGATCAAGCCGGTGCTTGTGATGCCAAACGCGTCCGGCATCAAGCGCTGGCGGTTGGCGGCGTGGCAAAATCCGGTATAGATAGCGCCTGCCTATAGCGCTGAATCGGGCATGAAATTCAGCTGGCACCTCAACCGCATGTCGAACGCTGATCGGCATTCTGGCAAGATAAGCGTTCAGCGCCTCCATCACCCTGTTAGCGGTGAATTTATCGGGAACGTCAAGATGCGCTGCCTGCGCGGTGGCATGAACCCCCGAATCGGTGCGCCCTGCGCCGGCAACCGCAACTGGTGCCAATAAAAAAGCCGCAGCAGCATCTTCAATCCGGGCCTGAACCGAATCGGCATTATCCTGACGCTGCCATCCTGAAAAGGGACCACCATCATATTCAATGGTGATTAGAATACGCCGCGTCATATGGTTTCTGGGCTGGTTTCAGGATGCAAAAACGCACCAATCGCCAACGCTGTCCCGTTCAGAAAATCACTTGCCGTCATGCTGGTTTTTCCCGCCGGTTGTACCTTTGTGATTTTCAGCGCATCTTGCCCACAAGCGATTATGATTGCGCCATCATCGGTCTTGCCAAGAAAGCTGCCAGCCAGTGCGTCCTGTGGCGTTGCGGTCGTTTGCGTCGCTGGCATCGCCATCGGGCTTGCCTCTAAAATGCGTAATCGGCCTTTTGGCGCAAAACACCATGCGCCCGGATAGGGTGCAAAAGCGCGGATATGACAATCAAGAACATTGGCAGGTTGCTGCCAATCAATCATCGCCTCGGCCGAGCTTATTTTGGCAGCATAGATGATGCCGTCATCGGCTTGCGGTGTTGGTGATGCCAAACTATACGGCGCACCATCAATCACCGCACCAAGACATGCCGCAGTCAAATCGGCCAACCGATCATGCAGGCTGGCGGCATTATCATGCTTGCTGATTGCTGTTTGACGAACGGCCACAACCGGGCCGGTATCAAGTCCGGTTTCCATGATCATTGCCGAAATGCCGGTTTCGCTGTCACCGACTTGGATCGCACGCTGGATCGGCGCGGCACCACGCCACCGCGGCAATAAAGATGCATGCCCGTTCAAACAGCCAAACCGCGGAATGGCCAAAATAGTTGCTGGCAACAACAGTCCATAGGCAACAACGACGAATAAATCGGCATCATGGCTTGCAAGCTGCGCTTCAATTTCGGCAGATTTTAAATGTTCAGGGGTGAAAACTGGCAGGCCCGCAGCATCAGCATAGGCGGCAACAGGCACCGGCGTTGTTTTCATGCCGCGACCCGATTTTTTGGCAGGCTGGCTATAAACAGCGCAAACCTCATGCGTTTTGACAAGATGATTAAGCGTCGGAATGGCAAAGGCTGGGCTGCCCATAAAGACAATACGCTGCTTTGCGCCTTTCTGCGGCGGCGTATCAGCCATTTCGGCGTCTGCCATTTTAGCATCTGAATGCGAGGCGGTCATACATGACCTCCAGTTAGTTGCGCGATGTCGTTTGACGCATTTCCTTCATGACTCGACGCAAAATCATATCACGTTTCAAGCGAGAAATATGATCGATAAACAACACGCCATTCAAATGATCAATCTCATGCTGAACACAAGCCGCCAACAGCCCATTGGCAACAAGTGACTGCATCTCACCAGCCTCATCAAGATAGCGTACTTCAACTTCGGCTGGCCGTTCAACATCGGCCGTTTGGTCGGGAATAGAAAGACAGCCTTCTTCCAAGATGGCGCGAGCATCTGATTCGCAAACAATCTCCGGATTAATCATTTTGAATAATTCGGGCGCATCATCCTTGCCACAATCCATAACAATGACACGCTGGCCAATATTGACCTGCGGTGCGGCAAGGCCAATGCCCGGCGCGTCATACATGGTTGCCGCCATATCATCCAAAAGCTGGCGAGTGCCATCGGTGATTTCGGTCACCGGCTTTGCCGTTTCGCGTAAAATCGGATCTGGCACTTTGATAATTGGGATAAGCTTGGCAGTGGCTGGCATCAGTATAATTCCTAAATGTGACTTCGGCCAAAGGAAACGGGCAACGCTATTTGGTGCGGCACCATTTCATCTGGGTTTGGTCAGTTTCGGTTTTCATGGATTAGAAGATGGTGTCGTTGCAGTCAAGTTGCTAGCATGTCAAATTTGGCGCTGGGAAAACGCCAGACCACTTTTGAAACGGCTTTACAGGTGATGAACATGACTGGCATGGAACTGATTTTGATCGTAGGCCTGTTTGGCGTGATTGGGCTTAGCGTGCTGTTTTTACGGCGCGGGAAATTGCCGGAAAATGGCCAAGATTTTGCCGAATTGCGCGGTCAGCTTGCCCAGATGGCAAGCCAGTCTAATGAATTGCAACGGCTGATTGCCGAACAGATGGCGCAAAGCGAAGGCCGCCTTGGCAACCGGCTTGAACAATCACTTCGTGACCAGAATGACCGAACGACCAAATCATTGACCGGCATGGCTGAAAAGCTGGCGGTCATCACCGAGGCCAATACCCATATTTCGGCATTGACCAATCAGGTAACGCAGCTTCAAAATATTTTATCCAACAAACAGGCGCGTGGCAGTTTTGGCGAAGTGCAGTTGGAAAATCTTGTGCGTGATGCGCTTCCAGAAAATGCGTTTGATTTTCAAGCAACGCTTGGCAATGGTCGGCGCGTCGATTGTTTGCTTCGCCTGCCAAATCCACCCGGCCCAATCGCCATCGATTCCAAATTTCCGCTTGAGGCCTATCGCCGTTTGACCAGCGCGGCGAATGATGCCGAACGCGACGCGGCAAAGCGGTTGCTGGAAAATGATGTGAAAAAACATATTCAGGATATCGCCGAAAAATATATTATCCCGGGTGAAACCGCCGAAAGCGCCATTTTATTTTTACCGTCCGAATCGGTTTATGCCGAAATCAATATTCAATTGCCAAAGCTGGTCGAGGCCAGCCGCAAGGCGCGTGTCTATATGGCGGGGCCGGATAATCTGATGCTGTTGCTGCATACGGTCAGAGCCATTTTGCGTGATGCCCGCATGCATGAGGCGGCAGGCCTGATCCAGACACAGGTCGACTTGATGATGAAGGATGTGCATCGTCTCGAAGATCGTGTTGCCAAATTGGCAACGCATTTTTCCCAAGCCGAAAAAGATATTTCAGATATCCAAACATCAACTGGTAAAATTATTTCACGCGGCAATAAAATTGATGAAATCGAAGTTCTGGATGCCGGTGAGGCAACATCGGTCGCGCCAAAAACCGATTTGTTAGGCTAAGCGCGCGTTTGGCTGCATCGATCTGGTGAGATAGCGTGATGAATGGCATGACGATATGGCATGGTTGAGGGCGTAATTATGCTGGCTAAAATTCCAGCTTGGCACGCGCTTTCAACGCCTGTGCCAGCGTGCCATCATCAAGATAATCCAGCTCGCCACCAACCGGCATGCCATGCGCCAATCGGGTGATATCAAGCGGCAGATTTGCCAGTTTTTCGCCGATATAATGCGCCGTGGTTTGCCCATCAACGGTTGCTGATAACGCCAGAATAATTTCGGCAGTATCGTCATGTCCAGCGCGGCGAACCAGCCGGTCAATATGCAAATCTTCCGGCCCGCGCCCATCAAGCGCGCTGAGCGTGCCGCCAAGAACGTGATATAGCCCACGATAAACCGACGCCCGTTCCATCGCCCATAAATCGCCAACATCCTCAACAACACAAATACGGCTACGGTCACGGCGGCTATCGGCGCAGATGCTGCAATGATCGGTGATATCAAGATTACCGCATTCAATACAGGCGCGAACATTGCTGGCAACATTATGCAGTTCTTCGGCAAGTGGAAGCATAAGACGGTCGCGGTTCTTCAGCAAAAACAAAACAGCGCGCCGCGCCGATCTTGGCCCAAGCCCCGGAAGGCGGCCAAGCCTACGGATTAGATTTTCAAGCGAATTATGCATTTCAGAACGGCAAATTCATGCCAGGTGGAAGCGGCAACCCGCCGGTAATATCTTTCAGCAGACGCGCCTTTTCACCCGCTGCTTCGTCAAGCGCGTTATTCGTGGCAAGACAGATCATATCTTCCAGTATATCAACATCATCAGGTGCCAAGACTGCCGGATCAAGTTTTAGCCGAACCAGCTTGCCATCGCCGCTAACCGTTGCGCTAACGGCACCGCCACCAACCATTGCGGTAAATTCCATAGCGGCAAGGTTGGCCTGCATGCTTTCCATCCGGCTTTGCATTTCTTGCACCTTTTTCATCATGCCAGCCATATTACGCATCATCCCGACATCTCCTCATCATCATCATTATTTTGTCCAGCCGCCAAAAGCCCATTATCATCGACAAGCGTTCCTGCCGCATCCGCGGCTTCGGGGTTTTTGATTTCATCAATGCTGGCACCAGGGAAAATATTCAGAATTTGTGCGACCAAAGGCTCGCTAGCAATGGTGTCACGAAGCTTTTCATTGGCATCGCGCTGTTCTTCGGCAAGGGTTTGCGAACCGCCAGATTCGGACAGTGACACAAGCCAGCGTTGACCTGTCCATTGGCTAAGATATCGGGCGATATCGCCTGCCAGTTGATCAGGCGCAGCACCAACAAGACCAATTTGTAAATTGCCCAGTTTTAACGACACCAGCTTTACATGATTGCGAATTCGGGCTGCCAACAACATCTCACCATTGGTTTCGGCAAGCGCGACAATCTCGGCAAGCGAGCTTGGCATGCTTGGGCCTGTGTCGATTGAGCCTGTGCCGGCTGACGGTGCAGCCGGTGTCGATGCGGCCGGTGTCGATGCAACAGATGCCGGTGATGCGCTTAGCGGCGATGATGGGGTCTTTGGCAATTTCTGCATCAATTCGCCCGGGGTTGGCATATGCGCTGTATGCGCCAGCCGAATGATCAGCATTTCACACGCTGCCGCTGGATTGGGCGCTTGGCCAAGCTCGCCATGGCCTTTTAGCAATAGCTGCCATGCCCGTCCAAGGCGGGCAATGCCTGAATTGGCAATACCGGCAATCATGTCGCGTTCGCTTTCGATAAGGGCATCGTCACTTCCACCTGCGGCCTGCATGCTAGCAAGATGGATTAAATCTAAAAGATCAGTGACCAGCATTTCCGGCTCGGCACCACGGCTGTAGGCAATGTTAAAAGCGGCAAGCGCCGAAGAGGCATCACCAGCCAGCGCGGCCGTCAGGACAGTTTGTGACTCGCGCCGTCCGGGTCGCCCAAGCATATCAGCAACCATATCATAGGTCAGCTTGTCCGCGGTCATTGCTGCGGCCTGATCGAGCAAGGATAGCGCGTCACGAACCGAACCTTCGGCGGCGCGCGCAATGGCAGCAAGCCCATCTTCATCTGCCGCAATCGACTCGCGTTGGCAGATCATGCCAAGATGTACAGCCAGCATGGCCGCCGGAACGCGGCGCAAATCATAGCGCTGGCATCGCGATAAAATCGTAACCGGCACTTTTCTGATTTCGGTTGTAGCAAAGATGAATTTTACCGCGTCAGGCGGTTCTTCCAAGGTTTTCAAAAGCGCGTTAAACGCACTTTTCGACATCATATGCACTTCGTCAATAATATAGATTTTATAGCGTGCCGAAACCGACCGATAGCCAACGCCTTCAATAATTTCGCGGGCATCATCAACACCGGTATGGCTGGCAGCGTCAATTTCCAGAACATCAACATGACGTCCAGCCGCGATGGATTTGCATGGCTCGCACTGACCACATGGTTCAAGCGTGGCGTCACCATTCCCATCAGCACCAATGCAGTTCAGCCCCTTGGCAAGAAGGCGCGCCGTTGATGTTTTGCCAATGCCGCGAACACCGGTCAGCACAAAAGCATGGGCAAGCCTGCCAAGCGAAAGAGCATTCCCAAGCGTGCGAACAAGCGCATCCTGACCAATCAGTTCGGAAAAAGTATCGGGGCGATATTTGCGGGCCAATACGCGATAGGCTGGCTTGGCGGTGTCAGTCATCGGCTCGTAAACACCTATCTCTTGCTCATGGCCACGCGAGGATTTGTGACCGGTCGGATCAGTCGCCATTGGCGTTATCAAGCTGGCGACATCTTCAGCCAAGCTGAGTCCCTATACGGGAAAGGCCATTGCGGCCACGCCAAGCGATATGCGCCGAAACACCAAAAGTTAGTGGAAGACTGGATGACCCGTAAACATCCTACTGCGGCTGCTTCCTTTCGGACCTGACCGGATTGGCAGGGGCAACGTCCGCCCAGCCTTCCTGCCTATCTGTATGAAACAAAGCAGCGGTTTCGACAAGTTTTTTATGGCCAAAGGCAAGGTTATTAACGCAATAAATGCCGAATTAGGCCTTGTGGTTATGACCGTGATGGGCTTGCCGGATAGCTGCCCAGAACATGTACTTCGTCTTTGCTGCAAAAAAAGCGCAATTCTTCCATCGCGTTCCGCATTGCCGGATCATCAATGTGTGCCTGAACATCCATATAGAATTGCGCCTGCTCGGCAACGCCGGCACGAATATAGGATTCAAGCTTGGTCAGATTGACCCCATTTGTTGCGAATCCACCCAAGGCTTTATAAAGCGCGGCTGGCACGCTTCGTAATTGAAACACCAGCGTTGTGATCATATTGCCGCCAGCGGCTGGAACCGATGGTGTCGCTGACATGAGCAAAAATCGCGTGGTATTATGTTCATCATCTTCAGCCGATTCAAACAGAATATCGAGACCATAGATTTCCGATGCCAAACGCGATGCGATAGCGCCAATTTTTGGATCACCAGCGGCGGCAACATCCTTGGCCGCGCCTGCGGTATCAGGATGTATGACTGGGGTTAGGCCAAGTGCGCGAACACGGTTGCGGCATTGCGCCAGCCCCTGAGCATGACTGTGAACATGGGTCAATTGATCAAGCGCCGCACCGCGCGGTGCCATGATGTGATGATTGACCCGGTGAAAATGCTCACCAATGATATAGAGCCCGGATGATGGCAGTAGATGATGGATATCGGCAACGCGCCCAGCAATCGAATTTTCGACAGGCACCATCGCAAGGCTGGCGCGTCCATCTTGGACTTCGGTCAGCATATCTTCAAATGACGCGCAGCCAACGGGCTCCATATCTGGCTTTACGGCCTGACATGCCATATGCGAATAGGCACCTGGGACGCCTTGAAAGGCGATTTTGTTAGCTGCATCTGACATCGAATTTCCTCTGGCGTAACGGGCTTGTGTTACGGTCTGATCATCCCTGCCGTCATCAAGACCGGCCCGAAACGCCGTTTTTACGAGGGTGACGCTGTGCTGTCAATCTTTGTGGTGCGCCGCGGCAGCGCGCATGCGGGCGGCTTCAAGATCTTCTGCGGTATCAATACCACCAGGTGCGGTATCAATTTTGCCAATGGCAATGGTCATTCCAGCCTCAAGCGCGCGAAGCTGTTCCAGCTTTTCCGCCTGCTCC
This sequence comes from Candidatus Puniceispirillum sp., assembly GCA_028383305.1. GTDB lineage: Bacteria > Pseudomonadota > Alphaproteobacteria > Puniceispirillales > Puniceispirillaceae > UBA3439. The sequence goes on along the minus strand of JAOEVD010000002.1, from coordinate 152,118 downwards.
AATGGCGATGGCGGCAAGACAACAAAACGGGCAAGCGCATCGCGGCGCCAGCCATAAACGCCAATATGATGAAACAAGGCTGTTGTGCCGGTGGGAATAGCAGCACGGCTGAAATAAAGTGCGGTTCCGAAATCGGCATCTTGCCAGCTAACAACAGCTTTGACCACTTGCGGCCTTGCAGCTTCTTCGGCGCTGGCTGGCGTGACAAGTGTTGCCAGATCGGTTTCGCCACGATCTAGCGTTGCGCCAAGTAAATGCGGAATTTCGGGTGATAAATTGGGAAGATCGCCTTGCAGATTCAAAATCTGGGTAAAACGTTTATCCGGATCAATTGTTTCGATGGCTTCAAAAACCCGATCAGATCCAGATGGGTGATCGGTGCGGGTCATAACCGCCTTACCACCAGCAGATATGATCACATCGGCAATGGCGCGATCATCTGTCGCAACATAGACTGGTGCCAAATCGGCCGCCATTGCGCGTTCCCAAACATGCTGGATCATAGCTTTTCCGCCGATTTCAGCAAGTAGTTTGCCTGGCAAGCGGCTTGCCGCGAGCCGTGCCGGAATAATGATGATTTTTGCGTCATTTTTTGCCATGATCTCGGCAATTCATCACATATTTCGGTTTTGAGCAAAGCAATTTATCGAAATAACGTGATGAAGCATGAGATAGGGGGTTGAGAGGTGGCTCGATTTTCGCTAATTAACCACGCATTGGTTGGTTTTTCGACCGCATGATTTTCGACCACAGGCCTTGCCCTCTCGGGCTGGTTCAAATTGGGAGCCCGGTTTCGGGAATGACGCATGGATGAATTGCGCTTGAATAAAGTGTTTGCAGGGCTTTTGTTTGCTGCATTATTGTTAATGGCAGGCGTCAAGATCGCCGATGTGTTGGTGCCGCATCAAGAACTTGCTGAAAACGCCTATGTTATCGAGGTTGCTGAAACCACCGATACAGCCGCTGCGGCACCGGTTGATACCGGCCCTGAGCCAATTCTGGCGCTTTTGGCGGGTGCCGATCTTGGTGCAGGCGAAAAACTGTCAAAAAAATGTTCGGCTTGTCATGTCTTTGATGCTGGCGGCCAAAACAAAGTTGGTCCGGCATTATGGAATGTTGTGAACCGGCCTTTGGGCGCATCTGAAGGCTATGCCTATTCTGACGCGCTTGCCGGTTTTGGCGGCACTTGGGATTATGCCGCGCTGAACGCATTTCTGGCCAAACCAAAAGGCTATATCAGCGGCACAAAGATGAATTTTTCCGGATTGAAAAAGCCACAAGACAGGGCGAATTTGATCGCATGGATGCGGGCCAAGGCTGATAGCCCTGTCGCATTACCAAGTGTCGATGATATCGCAGCTGAAGGTGCCAACTAGCTCATCTGACATGACGCCTGAACTGACCAGATCTGCCGGTCAGTGTACACCGGCTGACATGACTGCCTTTCTGACAGGTTTGCCATTGGTAAGCCGGCCTGTCATTTCCAAATGGTTCCGCCAGAACCCGGCGATTGAAACCAAACAGGATTCATCCCCCGTTACAATTGCCGACCAAAGCATTGAACGCGATTTACGCGCCGCCATTGCTGCACGATTTCCCGATGACATGATCATGGGTGAGGAATTTGCCAGCACCGGCAATCAAGACAGCGCCTATCGCTGGATCATTGATCCCATTGATGGCACCAAGGCCTTTATCAGTGGCAAACCTGCCTTTGGCACGCTGGTCGGACTTTTACATCACAATCTGCCCGTTGCCGGTCTTGTCGATATGCCAGTATTTGCAGAATGCTATATTGGCCTGAACGGATTTTTGGGCACGCATCACGCTACATTAAACGGCGCCACTATTACCCCCAGCGGGCAAAGCGTGCTTGGCGCTGCCCGATTGGCAACAACATCGCCGCGCGCATTAAGCACTAAACGTCTGGTTGATTTTGACCGGCTTGCCGATCAAGTGGCCGTCACCAATTATGGTGGTGATTGTCACAATTACGCATTGCTTGCAGCGGGGCATATTGATCTGGTGATGGAAGACAGTCTTGCCGCACATGACATGATGGCGGTTGTTGCCCTGATGCTGGCGGCAGGTGCTACCGTCAGTGATCTTGACGGCCAGCCAATCCGGCTTGGTCAATCAACCAGCGTTCTTGCCGCCACAACACCGCAATTGCATCAAGCGGCTTTGGCCTTGATATCGGCAAACGGCTAATCGGCGGTTTCACATTTCCGCTAGAAACAATAAGGAATATCCCATGACGACAATCGGATTTTATGGCGGTTCAAAAATTGACGGTTGGCGAACCAAGCTTGGCCGTCATCTTGATGGTTTCACCCTCGTCGATCTGATGTCACCCGAGGGCCAGCTTGCCGATATTGCGCTTGTTTGGGCACCGCCAAAAGGCCAGCTTGCCAAGATGCCGAATTTGCGCGGCATCATCATGCAGGGTCAGGGTGTCGACTATATGATGCGCGATCAAACCGTACCGCGCGACGTTCCATTGGTACGGCTGGTTGATCCGGATATGTCGAATGCGCTGAGCCATTGGGCTATTTTGGCGGCACTCGATTTCTGGCGCGACGCTGCCTATTACCGCGATTGTCAAACCAGCAAAACATGGCAACCCATTGTGCAAAGACCGGCAAGCGGTGCGAAAATTGGCATCATGGGCGTTGGTGCCATTGGCGGCATTATTGCACAGCGTTTTGCCGCGCTTGGATTTGATGTACGCGGCTGGGCGCGCAGTACGCGGCAAATTGACAATGTTGAAATCTTTGCTGGTGATGACGGTCTTGCACCCTTTCTTGATGGGCTAAATATTCTGGTTTCGGTATTGCCGCTAACACCGGCAACAACTGGCATTATGAATCACCAGCTTTTCAACCAGCTTGCCAAAGGCGCCTATATCATCAATGGCGGCCGTGGCCCGCAATTGGTCGAGGCAGATTTGCTTGATGCCATTGGCAGTGGGCAAATTGCCGGTGCGGCTTTGGACGTGTTTGCCATTGAACCTTTGCCAGCCGATCATGCTTTTTGGACGCATCCCAAAATCACCATCTGGCCGCATGTTGCCGCACAAACCAATCCAAACACCGCCGCCGTGCAGGTGGCAGCGGCGATCACCGCCATCATGGCCGGACGCGAACCCAAAAACAGCGTTGATTGGGCGCGCGGCTACTAGGTGGCTATTAAGAAGTCTTGAAGGATTCGATAAAGCCATAAAGCGCGCGAAGCCCCATCGCCTCGCCGCCCTGTGGCCGACCCGGACGCGATGCCAAATTCCACGCCATCACATCAATATGCGCCCAATTGGTGTTTTTGCCAGCAAAACGGCGCAGGAAAAGCGCGGCCGTAATCGCCCCACCATATCCTGACAGGCCGGTACTCGACAAGGCCGCATAGCCAGCATCAAGATGCCGGTCATAATCATCAAATAGAGGCAAGCGCCATAGCGGATCTTCGGCCATATTCGCCGCCGCTAAAATTGCCACCGCGGTATTGTCATGATTACAGAATAGGGCTGGCAATTCAGTTCCCAGCGCAACCCGCGCTGCGCCGGTAAGGGTGGCAAAATCAATCAGAAAATCAGGCGTATCTTCCAGCGCATAGGTAATGGCATCAGCAAGAACCAGCCGCCCCTCGGCATCGGTATTGCCAACTTCAACCTTGAGGCCAACGCGCGTGTCGATGATATCAAGCGGGCGCATTGACCGGTCAGAAACAGCATTTTCAGCCGCCGCCACAAGCACACGAAGCTGAATATCAACATGACTTGCCATCAATGCTGCGGCAAGGCCAAGAACCGTTGCCGCCCCGCCCATATCTTTTTTCATCATCTCCATCGCCTTTGATGGTTTCAGGTCAAGCCCGCCCGAATCAAAGGTGATGCCCTTGCCAATCAAAGTAATCTTCGGGCCCTTTTTTCCCCAGCGAAGATCCATCAGCCTTGGCGCAATTTCGGCAGCGCGGCCAACAATATTGATTGCCGGAAATTCGGATTCCAAGGCTGCTCCGCTATGCGTTTCCAGCGTAGCGTCATGCGTTTTGGCCAGGGTCTCCATTGCCGTTTGCAATGCTGCAGGTGTCATATGGTTTGGTGGCTGGTTAATCAAATCACGGCAAAGATAAATCCCACCCATCTGGCCAATCAAACGGTCGGCATGAATGTCATCTGGCAGGGTCAGGTAATTGACCGCCGGCGCAGGGGCGCTTCGATAGGTGTGAAACTGATATTGCCCAAGTCCCCATCCAAGCGCGAGGCTTTCCAACAAGCCAGCGTCAAGATCATCCGATGCGGCGGTAAATTGCCAATGGCCTTTTGGCAGGCTGGCCGCCAAGGCAGCGCCATCCCAAACAGCATGATTGCCAAAAATGCCAATGGCGAAATCAATGCGCCCATCAGTGGCGGCAAAATAGATCGATTTACCGGGTTTGGCGTGAAAATTTTGCGCACTAATCCAGCCTTGATGCGCGTCACTGGCCTTGGCTTGCCAAATGGCAAAATCATCCACTGTCATCAGGTGAATTTCGGTTCCCGCTGATCCGGCGCTTTTCAGGCCAAAATTTTCGATCATTTTGTTAAATCCTCTTCAAAAATACCTATTGATTTGACCCGCTAAAACCACTGATCAAAATTGCCAATATACCGCCAAGAATGACCTATCGCGTGCCGTGCAGCCGTTACCAAACTAACAGATTAATCGCCAATGCCAACGGCTTTAGCCTTGTTGTGAACATGGTCAATCATCCACCATAGGCTTAGGCCGCGAAGCGCAAGATAACCAACAAAACTGGCCATTAATCCGATCAAACCAAAGGAAAGATAAAAAATGGCCATGGCAAAGCTGGCCGAGGCAATGATCATCGCATTACGCATCTGGGTGCCACATGTCGCACCAACAAAAATGCCATCCATCTGAAAGGCCAGAAAAGACGCCAGCGGAAGGCATACAACCCAAAGCCAATAGGCATCAGCAAATGCAATCAGGGCTGGTTGGCTTGTCATGAGTGACAGAATAAGCGGCTGGCCCGCCCACAGCAAAGCCGATAATAGCAAGGCCATCATACCAGCAAGATAATTTGTCCGGCGAATCACAATGCGAAGCATGGTCGGGTTCTTCCGGCCAATCGCCTCGCCAACAAGCGCTTCGGCAGCATGCGCAAATCCATCAATGGCAAAAGCAAGAATCCCAAAAATCGACAGCATAATCTGACAGGTGGCAAGCGCCAGATCATCCATCTTTGCAGCATCATTGAGCAATAAAGCCTCACAGCCAATCAGCAAGATGGTGCGAATGAAAATATCACGGCCAAGCGTGAAAAACTGGCGATAAGCCGCAAAATCAAGCCATAAAGGCAGGCGCGCACCAGCAAGCGGCCTTATCAATCGCCCAAGCTGGCCTGGCCAGATGCGGGTGATGCGCCAGATCATAAACCCAAACCCGCCCCATTGCGCCGCCACTGATGCCATCGCAACACCATCAACGCGCATACCAAAACCGGCAACAAGAACAATATCAAGAAACAGATTTATGCCATTCACCAGAAACAGCAAAGCCATACCAAGCCGCATTTGCTGGCGTCCATATAGACCGCCAAGAAGAACCATATTGGCAAGCGCCGCTGGAACCGCAAATAGCCGGATTGAGATATAATCGGTCATTAATTTTTCGGCCATATCACTTGCCGAAAACATATAAAGCGCAGCCATGCTGACAAATGGCGATGCTAGAATGAATAAACCGCCAAGCCCAAAAGCAAGCGTAATGCCGCGAATCAATAGAAAGGCAATTTTATCATCCTGACCAGTGCCATACATTTGGGCAACAAGACCGGTTGTTCCCATCCGCAAAAAGCCAAGCCCGAAATAGATGAAATTAAACACGATCATGCCAAGTCCGACACCACCGATAAATACCGGATCATCAAGCCGTCCCATCATCGCCACATCAACCGCACCAACAAGCGGAATGGTGACATTGGATAACATGATCGGCCATGCCAGCTGCCATATATGGCGCCATCGGGTATGTTCTAGCGGGATGGTAGCGGTTTCGGATCGGCGCATTTCATGTCCGTTGATAATGGGGCGGGCGTGGCAGTGATGTCAGCACAAAAAATGCCAGCCGCCAAGATGGGTCATGCGCCTTGCCATCAGACCAATTCAAAACCATGGTTTCAAAGACAAGATAGGAAAGGTCCAATTGCGCCAAGACATAAACATGACAGGATCAATCGCCGCACCGCATCGCAACCGTCGCGCCTGTTTGATGAATCTTTGGCGCATTATTCGATGATCCGCATTGCCTAACCCTTACGAAACTTGTTATGCCTTGGCTATGCTTTTTGCATTTGTGGCATAAGAGGATTACGGATTTTGCCCTTCTTTCATTCGCGTCTGGCTCTATATGCCCTTATGGCAGTCCTGTCAGTGGTGGTTTTGATCGGCCATCAGGCACTACCGCCCATGGATCGTGACGAGTCACGTTTCGCACAAGCCAGCAAACAGATGCAACAAACCGGAGATTATGTCACAGTTCGATTTCAAGACGAATTGCGGGCGAAAAAACCAGCTGGCATTTACTGGCTGCAATCATCATTTGCCCGCATTTTTGGGCCGGATGCGATTGCCTCTTACCGTTTTGTGAGTCTTTTGGCGCTATTGGCGGCTGTTTTTGCACTTTATCACATTGGCTTGCAGCTATATGACCCGCGATCAGCCTTGGCGGCGGCGGCGCTATTTTCAAGCGGATTTCTGGTGCTTGGCGAAACGCATCTTGCCAAAACCGATACGGTTTTGATGGCCCTGGCACTTGCCCAGCAATGGGCTTTGATGAAGCTTTATCTGGCATGGCAAAACGACCAACCACCACCACGTCACAGTTGGTTATGGTTTTGGCTTGCGATGGCCGCAGGGATTTTGGTCAAAGGGCCGGTTCTGCCGGTTCTGGCATTGCTTAGCGTGGCAGCGCTATGCCTATGGCATCGGCAATTTCGCTGGCTTACCATAATCCGGTTCTGGCACGGATTTGCCATCGTTCTTCTTTTATGTTTGCCATGGGCGCTTTTGGTATCGGCGGCAACGGATGGCGCCTTTTTGTCAACAGCAATATCGGGTGATTTGCTTGCCAAAGTCAAATCAGGACAGGAATCCCACGGCGCCGCACCAGGTTCATATGCGCTTGTTCTGGCGATATTGATCTGGCCAGCAACGCCGCTCTTACTATGGGCTGCCAGTCAAGTTAAAGCCTTTACCGGCCGCGCTGAAACACGGTTTTTACTGGCTTGGATTGTGCCATTCTGGGTGATGATCGAACTGATTCCGACCAAATTGCCGCATTACCCTTTACCGGTTTTGCCAGCATTGATTTTACTATTGATTGGCGGTGTTGCCGTTCTTGCCAGACCGGCAGATGGCACCGCCAAATGGCGGTATTATCTTGGCATCAGCCTTCGGTATCTTGGCATTGCGGTTGGGCTGATGCTGGCATTTGTCGTCATTTGGGGAGCAATGACATTTGGCGGCGAGACAAGCCATCAGGCGCTTGGTTTCGCCTTTCTTGGTTTGCTTGCCACGGGGCTGGCAGCATGGTTTGGCCATCTATGGATTCGCCAAGCCCTGTGGCGTCCCTTTTTTGGCATGATTGGCGCCGCGATGCTGTTTCATTTGATTGTCTTTTCAGGGGTCTTTCCAGCCTTATCCCGCATTCATGTTTCAAGCGCGATTGCCGAGAAGATCGCCGCCTTCCCTACCCCGCCAGCCGCAATTGCGACAAGCGGCTATCAAGAACCATCGCTGGTATTTCTGCTTGGCCGCGACCTGTTACTTCTCGACCCAACAGAAGCGGCGCTATTCTTGATTGAGGCACCGGGCGGGTTGGCGATTATCGAACAACGACGCCAAGCCGCTTTTCTTGACGCTGCCAGCCAGTTGAAACTTGGGCTTGCCGCACCGGTACAATTATCCGGATTTAACACATCAAAAGGCCAAGAAGTGGTTATTTTGTTGTATCGTACCGAGATATTTGACGCGACTGTTAGCAAGGAGTAAAAGCAGAGATCTTTAACAGTCGATGTGATCGTTCCATTAATGGCATCAAATCCAGCTTCAAAAACCAGCAAACGAAAAGTCGTTAAATCGGGGTCCGTTAAATCAGGAGCCGCCCCAAAGGTCGGTTCGGCATTGGTGCAGGCAAACCGCAAACCTGTCGAAATTTCGATTCTGGTACCTGTAATGAATGAGGCTGGCAATATTCGGCCATTGATTGATGAAATTTGTTTCGCCTTTGCTGGTCGTCAATTTGAAATCATCTATATTGACGATGCTAGCAATGATGCCACCGCCGATGAATTGACCGCAACTCTTGAGGTGGTTCCGCAATTGCGGGTGCTTCGTCATACGCAACGCGCTGGGCAAAGCGCGGCAATCCGGTCTGGCCTGTTGCAGGCAAATGGCGATCTGATTGGCGTTCTAGATGGTGATGGTCAAAATGTACCAGCCGATTTTCCAGCATTGGAATCATTGGTTGTCGCGGCAAGCAAAGATGGCAAAATGGTCATGGCAGCAGGTATTCGCCAGCGCCGTGATGATAGCGCCATGCGTCTATTAGCATCGCGTGGGGCAAAATGGGTGCGCGCCAGCCTTCTTGCCGATACACATCCAGATTCGGGTTGTGGCATCAAGATTCTGCCACGCGCATTGTTTTTGCAATTGCCCTTTTTCAATCATATGCACCGGTTTATGCCAAGTCTGGTTCGCCGCCATGGTGGGGTGGTTCTTGGTGTGCCAGTGGCGCATCGCCCGCGCATTGCCGGCACGTCAAAATATCGTATTCTTGACCGGTTGCTTGTTGGCATTTCCGATGTTTTGGGAGTGATCTGGCTGTTGCGCCGCGCACCCACCCAAGGCGCGGTTCATGAAGTGATGGCAACGCCGCCGGCAAATAAAAAGACCAAATCAGAGGAAGCAGCGCAATGATCGCTTTTTTGTCGGCATCAATTGAAATGGCGGTTCGCAGCTTTGCCAATGCGTTGCTGACAATATTTCCGTTTTTACCAGCTAGTCTTGCAACCAATCCTGAACAGATTATGATCATAATTGGCTTTGCCGGACAGGGGCTATTTGCCATGCGCTTTATTGTGCAATGGCTAACCTCCGAAGGTCAGGGTCGGTCGGTTATCCCGATTGCTTTTTGGTATTTTTCGATTGGTGGCGGGGCGGTTTTGCTTTTTTACGCGATTTGGCGGCAAGATCCGGTGATCATTTGTGGACAGGGGCTTGGCCTATTTATCTATCTTCGCAATCTGTTTTTGATCCAAAAATCGCAAAGCAATGCAGCCAAAGGTGATACGGCCTAAAGGCTAGTTTTGCCCATTTCCATAATGATCGCCCATTGTTCGGCTGAAACCGGCGTGACGGATAGGCGTGACTGGCGCACCAAAGCCATTTCGGCCAACCGGTCGTCAGATTTGATTTGCGCAAGCGACACCGGAACCGCCATCGGTTTTACCGCCCGAATCGTGACCATGCCAAACCGGCCACTGGCATCGGTTGGATCGGGATGATACAGCGCTGAAACTTCGGCAATACCCACAATCTGTTTTTCATTGACCGAATGATAGAAAAACACCAAATCGCCAATTTCCATGACTTTCATATTATTGGACGCCTGATAGTTGCGAACGCCATCCCAACCTTCACCAGCCGCACCACGATCCATCTGGTTTTGCCATGACCATGATGATGGTTCAGATTTCATAAGCCAATATTGCATCATACTGTCTTGCTGATTATCGGTTCATCGCGCCTATTCGGCACCGGCAGGGCGGGCAAGCAGGCTTGCCACAACCGCATGTAAATTCTGACCATCATTAACCAGATTGTCCACCGCATTTGTGATCGGCAGATCTACCCCTTTGGCTTTTGCCAATACGGCAAGCTGGGCAACGGTTCGACTTCCTTCGGCAAGCTTGGCTGGCGGTGCTTCACCACGCCCAAGCGCCATACCAAATGCCATATTGCGCGAATGGGGCCCAGCGCAGGTCAAGGCCAGATCGCCAACACCAGCAAGCCCAAAAATCGTATCCGGCTTGGCACCCATCAAGCTGGTAAATCGGGCGATTTCAGCAAGCCCACGTGTCAGAATAGCGGCCTTGGCATTATCGCCAAATCCGGCACCAACGGCGCAGCCTGCGGCAATCGCAATGACATTTTTCATGGCACCGGCAAGCGCAACACCAACCGGATCATCATTGCTGTAAAGCCGCAAATTACTGCCTTCAAAAGCATCTTGAATGCGGTTGGCGGTTGCTAGATCATCGCTCGCTGCAACTAATGCAGCTGGCAATCCGGCGAACACCTCATCGGCAAAGCTTGGCCCGGAAAACACCGCCAATGGATGGTCTGGCAGCAATCGCGATGCAAGGTCGGTAAGCAGCATGGCACTGCCATCACCAGCCTTGCTAATGCCTTTTGCGCAGAGGCTAACCACCGCTGGCGGGTGATTTTTCTGACGCTCGGCAATCATCATAAAACTGGCTTGATTGGCCACCACAGGCACCGCAACAAAAATCAGCTCAGCATCATCAAGACAGGCCGGATCAACCGTTGCGGTAATGGGCGCTGCTGGTGGCGAATCAGGCAATTGCAAACAACGACCCATTGCCAGCGCATTAACACTTTCCTGACGGCGCGCCAGAACCATTGTTTTCTGGCCAGCGCGGTTCAGCGCGGTAGCGATAGCCGCCCCCCAACTGCCTGCGCCAATCACAACAGCCCGAGCCACAATTGCGCGGGTCATTGGCGCACCCCCCGACCGGGTGGCGGGCTGGCCTCAGGATCAAGCGGCCATCTGGGGCGCGGCGCAAAAGCTAGATCATCAGGCCGGTTAAACCGCTCAAGCGCGGCCCAAGCAATCATCGCCGCATTGTCGGTGCATAATTTTGCTGGCGGCACCGAGAGGCGAAAATTGGCATCGGTTGCAACCCGCTGCAAAACCTCAAAAACATGCTGATTGGCAGCAACACCCCCAGCAATGACAAGCACTGGCTGATTGGCATCATCATGCGGAAATTCCACGCGAAAGCGGGTTAATGCCGCCTTGGTACGATCGGCAAGACAATCAGCAATCGCCGCTTGCAAACTGGCAGCAAGATCGGCAATCGGTGCCGCCTCAGGCCCGCCAAGCTGGCTTAGCCGATTGACCAAAGCCGTTTTCAAACCGGAAAAGGAAAAATGGCATCCGGCACTGCCCTTTAACGGGCGTGGCAACGCGATAGCTTTGGCATCACCTGATTTTGCTGCCGCTTCAATCGCCGGCCCACCCGGATAGCCAAGCCCCATTGCCTTGGCGCATTTATCAAAAGCCTCGCCAGCCGCGTCATCCATGGTTGTGCCATAGCGGCGATAATCACCAGGCCCCGCGACCGCTAATAGCTGGGTATGGCCGCCTGAAACCAAAAGCAGCAAATAGGGAAAAGCCACATCATCGGCAAGCCGCGGACTAAGCGCATGGCCTTCAAGATGGTTCACCGCAAAATAGGGAATCTGCCGTGCAGCGGCAATCGCCTTGGCGGTGACAGTGCCAACCGCGACCCCGCCAATCAAGCCTGGCCCACCGGTTGCCGCAACAGCGTCGATATCATCCATCGTCAAACCGGCCGCGGCAAGCGCGTCACGAACCACCTGATCAATCATTTCGAGATGCGCCCGTGCGGCAACTTCGGGAACAACACCGCCATGTTTGGCATGGGTTTTGATTTGTGACGCAATTTCATTGGCGTAAATGGTTTTATCAGCCGCAACAATCGCCGCTGCAGTCTCGTCGCAACTGCTTTCAATGCCAAGCATAATAACGGGGCTTTGAGCCATGAATGATATTCCTCTAAAAACTTGCCCCACCTTATCCGAAGCCGGATTGAGATGCCAGTCCTGTCAACACAACAGCCAAACATGCCGGTTTTTCTGAAAAGCTGGTTTTTTGGCTTTGCATTTGCGAGCCAGCCCTTTAGACATGGCTTGCTATGAAAGTTGATGTCTCGTTTTTTGGTGCTAATCCAGTGCGATTGGCAAGCCGCGCGTCGCAGCTGGCTATGGTGCAGGCCGAAATGGTTTGCACCGCGCTTCAGCCGGCCGCCGTGACGGTGCGTCCGGTAACAAGTGAAGGCGACCGAATTCTCGATCGCTCGCTTGTTGAAGCTGGCGGCAAAGGACTGTTTATCAAAGAACTTGAACGGTCAATACTGGCTGGCGAATCCGACGCTGCTGTTCATTCAATGAAAGACATGGAAACGCATTTTGCCGCCGGTACCGAAATTGGAGCGGTCATGGTGCGCGAAGATCGCCGTGATGCGCTTGTTGGGCCCTATCAAAGCCTTGATGATTTGCCAAAAGGCGCGCGCATTGGCACCGCCTCGGTACGCCGCGCCGCGATCCTGCTTCATTACCGGCCTGATCTTCAAATCAATCTGATCCGCGGCAATTTAAACCGGCGGCTTGGTTTGCTGGAGGCAGGTGATTATGACGCCCTTATTCTTGCGGTTGCTGGCATTAAACGGCTTGGGGTTGACATTGCTTATGCGCCAATTGACGCCGAGATCATGCCATCGGCGGTGGCACAAGGTGCACTTGCCATTCAGATCGCCGCAGCCGATACGCCACGTGCCATTGCGGTCAAAAATCTTGTTTCGACTTTGACCTGTCAAACCGCGCTTATTGAGGTCACCGCCGAACGCGCGCTTCTAAGCTTTCTTGATGGATCATGCCAAACGCCTATTTCGGCAAGTGCGGTTTTAGATGCAACCGGTCATGTCACGCTTGATGGCATGATTTTGCGCCCTGATGGCAGTGTGGCACATCGAAAGCAAATGCGCGCGCCTGCTGATCAAGCTGAAAAATTGGGCGCTGAATTGGGCGCTGAATTAATTGGCCTTGCCGGTGGCCGCGACTTTTTGGTTTAATACCCTCTGGATTGGTTCTGGTTGGTTTCATTCTGGTTAGTTAACATTTACCTCGTTTAAAATTATCGGCCTTAACCTCAATGGCGCAAAAGGGATGATAATGGCCAAATTCACCTTGATTATTCGGCCACAACCTGATGCTGATCGTGATGTTGGCTGGCTAAACCGCTATGGCGTGCCATCAATTGCCAGTCCGGTGATGATTGGCGCACCGGTTTTGTCTACTTCATTGGCGCATGATCTTGGCAATCCAGAAGATTTTACTGGCATTATTTTTACCAGCCGCCATGCGGTTGACGCGGTTGCCAAGGCGGCCAATGCCAGCGCATGGATTCCAAAACCTGCCTTTGTTGTTGGATCGACAACCGCCGCCGCAGCAAAACAGGCCGGATTTCAAAACATCATCATTGGCAGTGGCGGCGGCGCAGGCTTGGTTGAACCAATCCGGCAAGCCGTGGCAAATACCGATCATGTAAATCCACAAAAAGCCAATTTACTTTGGCCAAGTGCGCGTGAGATTAGTTTTGATATGACCGCAGCCCTGCACCGCCATAATGTTGCTGTTCAGCGCTTGTCAGCCTACCAGATGACGGCCAATGCCAATTTTACGCCGCCGGTTCGTGCGGCACTGTCAAAAAACTGCATTTCCGCAGTGATTGCGATGTCGCCAAGATCAATCCAGATTTTGCGCGCCAATATGGACGCCGCTGGGCTGGGGTCTGCCCGAAACAAGATTGACTTGATCGCTGGCAGTGACGCGATTGCTGCCGCGGCAGGTGATGGGTGGAACCATATCTATACAGCACGCAATCCGCGCCGCAGCCGGCTTCTGGCAATTGCGGTTCTGCGTCATCGGCGATTTGATCTGGCGTAAACCAGCCTGCAGATTTTACACCAGCCATATGTGGTGACGCTAGTATCTTGTCATGCGGCTATGATATGATCTGTTTGGATATGATTTGCTAAAAATCATATCCAATCACGGCAGGCAAATAGCAAGTAAGGTTCGGCAAAAAGCAGTATGGCGAAATCAAAGCAAACATCCGCCAAAATGGGCAAAGCGATTGACGGCGATACGATTGACGGGGATGCGGTTGAAAAACCCGCAGACCAAACGCCGCCGCCGCATGCCAGCACATCAAAACACAGCCACACCGCACCGCCGCTTAATGTCCTCTCATCTAACGCTGGTTCTTTGATCACATTTGCGGCCTTGGCCTTGTCGATTTTTGCCGTTGGTCTTGCCGGTTTTACCATTTGGCAGCAACGCCAGAACACTGCCGATATCGCCGCCCTTGTGCCAATTAACAACAGCGATGCTCAGGAATCATTGAATGTTGCAAATTTAGGGCTCGATAATTCGGGGGTTGGTAATTCAGGTCTTGCTAACCGGCTTGCAGCGCTTGAAAGCCAGCTTGCCGCCGACCGGCAAAGCCGGCAATCGGCACTTGCCGCCCTACAAGACCAGTTAATCGCGCCATCCTCACCACCCGCCGATAACATCCAAAATAATGATTTTGGCAGTGATGCCAAAGCGGATATTGCCGCCATTCGCAATGATATGGATCAACGCTTTGCCGAGCTTGAGGCGGCATTGGCCAACCAAGCCCCACCATTAAAAGCGGGTGAAAGTGCCGGCGATAATGCCAATAGCCTGTCAGCAGCCGACACGCAACCCGTCAGCACCGGCAAGCAAATGACCGCGCCAACGGGCCTTTTGGTTGTCAGCGGCCTTCTTGCCGATAATCTGGCTGGCCAGCCACTTGATCGCTGGTTGTCATTGCTACAGGGGCTTGCCGATCGCGGTGCCAACATAACCGGCCTTGTGCCATTGCAAAACGCGGCAAATCCGATGCCGGACAGCCAACATCAATTGCTGCAAAAAGCCTATGATTTGGTGCCGCAAATGACCGCCGCCTTAAATCATGCTGCCGATAATGCTGGATTTTTGGAAAAAACCCGTGCCAAGCTTGGCCAGCTTGTCCAGCTTCGGGCAATTGGCGATGGCGCTGGTGGCAATGCCGCCGCACTTGGTGATTTTGAAACGGCACTTGCGCTAAAGGATCTTAGCAGCTTGATCAAAGCTGCGGGTCAATGGCCGGGATCTGATCTGCCATCGCTTGATGCCTGGCTGGCCGCAGCCAAGGCGCGTCAAGCACTTGATAAGGCCGTTAATGGGCTGGTTACAGACTATCTTGCAACTGCCATTGAAATTCAATAATGCCAAAAGCTGGATTGCACTTAGATCATGTTTAAAAAGCTTCTGATTCTGTTTACGGTCGTCATTGCCGCCGCCGCTGCGGCAAGCTGGCTGGCCAGCCAGCCAGGTGCAATGCAGATCGAATGGCTTGGCTGGCGCATGGAATTGCCAACAAGTCTGGCTGTTGCGCTGATTGTTAGCTTTGCGCTTATTCTGGTATTTTTTGATCGGCTTTTGCGCGCCATCCGCGCGATGCCGCGCTGGCTCGGCAGGCGGCTTCGTCAACGCCGTGACGATGCTGGCCATCGTGCGCTGACATTGGGGTTAATGGCTGTATCAGCAGGCGAACCAGCCGAGGCGCGCAAACATGCCAGCCGCGCCGAGCGGTTGTTAAAAGAACCAAAACTCACCGGCCTCTTGGTTGCGCAGGCAGCGCATCTAGCCGGTGATCACCAAGCAGCAAGACGTTATTTCACTTCAATTCTGGATGATCGCGAAACGGCCTTTCTTGGCCATATTGGGTTAATGCGATTGGCGCTTGATGGCCACGATCCAATCAAAGCCCACCAATCGGCAAAAGCTGCGCTCGCGCTCAAGCCAAATTCAGTGCTAGCTGCTAATCATCTTTTCAAACTGGAGACCGGCCGCAAAGATTGGAACGCGGCGCTTCCGGCGTTGGACGTGATGGCGCGCCAGCAGAAAAAAACCAAATCAAAAACAGCGCCTGATCAATCGGCGCTTATTGCGCGTCGGCGTTGCGCACTGCATTTTTTAAAAGCTGGTGAACTGCTTGAAGATGATCGTAGATCAGCCGATAAAGAGCTTTCATCATCGTTAAAGATTGATCCAGGATTTCTGCCAGCCGTGACCATGCTTGCTGATCATTATCTTGATGACAAAGCGCCTGGGCGCGCGGCCAAAATTCTGGAAACAGCCTTCAGAATTCACCCACATGACAGCATTGCAACAAGGCTAAAAGCTGCATGGAAAAGCAATGATGGGCAATTTATCACAAAGCTGACCCAACTGTTGGCACAGATTGATTCAACCAAAAAGAAAACTGCCTATTATCTGGTTGCTGAACAGGCACGCAATTCGGGTCTTGATGGTGAGGCTGAACGGTTATTTAGCGCGGCGCGTGATATTGACGGCGGTGATGAAGACACCAATTCACTTTGGCACTGCACTTCTTGCAAAAGCAGGCATGATGATTGGGAGGCATTTTGCCCAGCTTGTGACGAATTTGCCACCTTAGTTTGGCAGCGGCCAGCCGGCACAAGCCCGCTCATCAAACACAATTCATAGCCAGATAAGCATTATGCCACAGCTATTCGTTGCCGTGGCTATTGAGACGGCCTTATTGTAGAATTGATGTGTTTTTGTTGCATCAGAGGCTGCTGGAGATATTGCGCTAAAGTTTGTCGCGCTTATCCGATGCGTTACGTTCACGAATAATATTTGCGATAAACATGGTTGTTCTTGGATAACAGGCATAGGGCTTGTCATCGCTGGATACCGGCCGTGCAATGGCGCGCCAAACGGTAAAGCTCATCAGCAAAATATGCGCAAGAGAAATATAAATGAACAGATAAGACGTTCCGAATCTGCCAGTAATATAGCCTGCAATAATTGGTGAAATGATGGCACCAAGCGCATAGAAAAAAATCAATAATGCGCTGAGATCCAAAACATCATCAGACCCAGCAAAATCATTCGCATGTGCAGCCGATAATGAATAAATCGGAAACGTGCTAATGCCAAATAACAGGGCAAGAGATAACGGTACGCTATGCCCTTGCGCGGCAAGATCGACAAGATCACTGCCAATCGCCAAACAAACAACCGTCGAAAGGATGCTGAAAAACATCAATACCGAGCGGCGATCGAAGCGGTCGGCCAAAAAGCCAGCTGGCGGGTGAACGATAACTCCGCCAATAACGGCCGCCGTCAAAAAATAGAAAATCTCTAAATTCGACATGCCCAGATTGGCAGTATAGAGCGGTGCTATTGATCCAAAGGCCGATGTTGAGATACCGGCAATCACCACGCCAAGAGTGGCAAGAGGTGATATTCGATAGGCGAGGAATGGCCGAAATTTCTGGGTCGTTGGAAGGCTTGGCTCTTTGCTCAGGGTTACCGCCAGCGGGATGAGCGCAAGACACATGATCATGGCAAGGACATTATAGGATATATAGCTTGCCGGTGTCAGCACGCCGATCAGGCTATTCGCAAAAATCTGTCCGCGAAATCGGCAATCCGGTAAATTGAAAAGACTCGTGCGCGGATTTGATTGTTGGCTTTGGCTTGAAGCCAGCTTTCAATAACCGTGTAACATCCGGCAACGGCAAAACCGCCAAGAATTCGCGCAAATGTCCAAAAATATAGATCGGCCTTGATTGTATGAGCGATGATAGATATCACGCCAACAGCAGCAAGAATCGCAAAAGCACGCGAATGTCCGGCACGATAAACCAGCTTTGGACCAAGCAGGCAGCCACATAAGAATCCGGCAAAATGCCCCGAGGCAATAAGCCCGATATCAACACTGGTAAAGCAAAGCGCTGCACCCGAGATGCTATCAAATGGGCGAAGCGCGCCGATACCCACCTGCACAAGCAGGACGGATAAAAGCAAGGCTGAAAGAGAAATCAAAAGCTGCATTGCGGCGATTGCCAATCTGCTAATAATAACGTGGTTACTGTGCCACCGAAATGCATTTCAAAAAAGCCTGTTTCCGTTTTGATGCGGGGCAAGACATCGTCATGGGGCTTGGCAATGGTCAGACCGCCTATTGCGGTGGTAACGTTAGTTCAGCGGCAACATGATGTTGATCAAGTGAGTTCTGAAGACCGCCGTTCGCGATCAACTCGCCAATCACATTATTGAGAAACGCAACGGCTGTTTGTTTGGTCTTGGCGACGCCGCAGGCTTGCAAAACACTGGTGAAAGGTGGTTCAATAATGCGGTAGTCGCTGTCTGTGGCAATCTCGTCCAATAATTTTGACTTCAGGCTCGCCAGAACATTCGCGCCCCCAGATTTGAATAATTCATGCGATGCCGCAATTGTCGGTGTTCGGATCATGCCGGCATTTGCAAAATTGCTTGTCAGCCACAGATCATAAGCACTGCGTCCATAGGCGGCGATGGAAATGCCGCGCTGATCGATTTCGGCATTCGTGCGATAGGGATCATTCTTGTGAACCATGAAATTGGCATCGATCTGAACATAGGGCCGCGTGAAGGCAATATGTTTGGCACGGGCGGGCTCGACAGCAATATTGCCAATATCCCAAATATTGTCATTCACGCCATCGGCCAATTGGCCAGGATTTTCAAAACAGATGAAGTCACAAGGCACATCGAGTTTATGGGCAATCTGGCGGGCAAGATCAGGCGAAACCCCGTCTGGTGTGCCATCGGGGTGCTGGCCTGTTACCAGCAGGAAATTAGCCATATTTATACCAACCCGAAGCCTGCCTGTTGGTGCCAATAAAGCGCGAAGATTCTGGATCATTTGATAAGCCTCTTTAGCGGCGGAATTACAGATCAACCTGCGAAATATGGCAATGGATGATATGCCCGGGTGCGATTTCCTGTGCAGTGGGTATATTGGTTTCGCAGATGCTACCAAGCTTGCGTGGGCATCGGCGCTGGAACGGGCAGCCCAAGTTGGGTGGTGATAATTCAACCGCATCATCAGCCTTCAGACGCGGCGCAACATCTGGATCAGGTTCCAGCACCGCCCCAAGAAGCGCATCGGTATAGGGGTGGAAAGGCGCCGAATAAACCGCAGCAACGGGGCCAATTTCACAAATACGACCCTGATATAAAACCGCCACCCGATCTGAAATTGCCTTCACCACAGCAAGATCATGTGACACGAAAATATAGGTTGTTCCATCTTGCCGTTTCAACACATCAAGAAGATCAAGCACGGCCGCCTGTACCGATACATCAAGTGCCGACGTCACCTCGTCACAAAGTATGATTTCCGGGTCTGCAGCAAAAGCGCGGGCGATTGCAACACGTTGCTTTTCACCGCCCGAAAGCTGGCTTGGAAGGCGTTCGAGATAATGTTCGCCAAGCCGAACCTGTTCAAGGATGGCGATGCTACGGTCACGAAGGGGCGTGCCGGAAAGCCCGTAATAGAGACGAAGCGGCTGCGCCAGAATCTGGGCAACCGTATGACGCGGATTAAGGCTATCATCAGGGTTCTGAAAGATGATTTGCACTTGACGAAGATAGGCTGCTGGCCGTTTTTCAACCATCGTGTCCAATGGTTCGGTCTGGTTCAAAATGATGTTGCCTGATTGCGCTGGCACCATTCCGGCAATGGTTTTCAAGATGGTTGACTTGCCACTGCCGCTCTCGCCAACCAGCCCCAATGTCTCGCCCTTTTTTATGTCAATCGTGATCCGGTCTACGGTGCTTGGCGGGGTGTCTTGCAGTGCAAACAGCTTTGACAAAAGTCTGGGCCGGCTATAGCTAACCGCCAGATTGGCAAGTGAAAGCGCAGTGTCCTTATCCGCGGCAACGGGATTTGACCTTGCTGATTTCTCAGTCTTTTGATTGAGCTGGCCGATCTGGTCATGATGAAAACAGCGAACGGCCTCGCCAGTTTCAAGATGGTTCAGTGGCGGTGATGATGAATAGCAGGTTCGATCAGCCAGCTTGCACCGATCAGCAAAAGCGCAGCCCATAATGGTTTCGCTCGGCATTGGTGGTCGCCCGTCCAGTGCCTGTGGCAGGCTGGTTTCATTCAACCGTGGTATTGATGCCAGTAGACCATGTGCATAGGGGTGACGCGGCGATAAAAGCACCTGCTTTGCGCTACCGGTCAGGACGGTTTCGCCAGCATACATCACCATGACTTTGTTGCAGACGCGTGCGATTGCGCCAAGATCATGGCTGACATACAGCATCGCAAGATTTCGGTCTTTTGCCAAATCACGAAGCAGCTCCATGATATGGGCTTGCGTGGTGACATCAAGACCGGTGGTTGGCTCGTCAAGGAGCAACGCCTCAGGGTTGCTGGCAAGCGCCATTGCAATGGCCACCCGCTGTTGTTGGCCACCCGATAACTCATGTGGATAGCGATCGGTAAGCCCAACCGGATCTGGGAGGCGAACTTGACTTAAAAGATCAATGACACCTGCGTCAAAGCTAGTTGCCGGAAGATCGCTATGCAGGCGCAAGGCTTCGGTGATCTGCTGTCCAATACGCAGATTCGGAGTCAAGGACTGACCTGAATTTTGCGGGATCAGCGCAAGCCGCCCCCCACGAAGACGTTGCAGGGCATTACGCTCAATATTCAGCATGTCGATCCCGTCAAACTGAACCTGTCCTGAAATTACATGAAGCCCACGTTTGAAATACCCCATTGCGGCCAGCGCCAAGGTGCTTTTCCCAGATCCGCTTTCCCCAACAAGCCCGATGCTATCACCTCTGGTAATGCTTAGATTTACATCACGAAGAACCGGAATGGTTTTGCCGCTTCGACTGGTATAACCAACGGAGAGATTCTTTATGTCAATGAATGGACTTTGTGGCATTTTACATAGGTGCCTTTTGTGCGCGGTCAATGCCAAGCGCCTTGGCCAAGGCATCGGCAGACAGGTTAATGCCAATAATCAGTGATGACAGGCCAATGACCGGTGCGATCACGCCCCATGGGGCAAAGGACATAAAGCCGCGCGCATCCGAAATCATCAATCCCCAATCAGGAATTGGCGGCGACACGCCAAAACCAAGAAAGGAAAGCGAGGAAAATGCCAGTAACATCCATGACCAACGCATAGCACCTTCAACCATCAATGTATCAAGAACATTGGGTAGAAGTTCGCGCCAGATAATGCTGATCCGGCTATGACCTCGCGCCTTTGCCGCCCAAACAAAATCGCGCGCGATGATGTCATGTGTTGCGGCGCGGGCAACGCGTATCACCGGAATCCCGTAAAAGAATGTCAAGGTTGGGATCAGCACGCCAATACCGGTGCCGAAGGTGACAATCAAGACCAGCATTTTGAGAATCCACGGCAATGACAGGAACGCGTCGACGATCCGCATCAGCACTTCATCAACACGGCCACCGACAAGCCCAAATAAAATGCCAATAAAACCGCCCCAGATCACGGCAAGCGGTGTTGCAATGCCGGTCACAAGCAAGGCCTCGCGCCCACCCATCAAAGTGCGTGACAAAATATCCCGCCCCAGATGATCAGCGCCAAGCCAATGTTCGCTGGACGGCGGGCTTAGCATCAAGCTCGAATTCTGTAATTTGAAATCATATGGCGCAATCGAGGGGCTTAGCAGTGCGAGCAGAATATGAAAAAGCACCAAAGTCAGGCCAATAAGCCCTGATGGCCGTGCCAGAATATCCTTCATGACCGTCATAAAACGACCATGTTCCTGCTGATGGCTGGTAGAAGATACGGTCATTATTTTCTCATATACATCGTACGGAGTTTGGGATTGGCAATCATCGTCAACAGATCCGCTGCAAGATTCACACATACATAGACGCTGGCAACGATCAGTGCGATTGACTGCACAACCGGCAGGTTTCGGTCAGAAATTGAATCAATCATCAGCCGTCCAAGGCCTGGATAGTTGAAAACGACTTCGATCACAACAACACCGCCAAGCAACCAGGCAATGGTCAATGCCACAACATTGATCGCCGGCAGTAACGCGTTAGGAAGCGCGTGCCGAAACACCATCTGCCAATAGGGAACGCCTTTCAAAGTTGCCATCTGAACATAGTCGCTGGCCATCACATCGATAACTGATGAGCGCACCATGCGCATGATATGAGCGCACATCACAAAGGATAAAACGATCACCGGCAGCAAAATTTCAGGAAAGAATTCGCTTGCCGGTGCCGCTGCCGAGGTCAGGACAATGCCGGGCAGCCAGCCAAGCCAGACGCTGAGCACAAGAATAAGTAATGTTGCCGAAACAAATTCGGGAATGGTCATGGCAAAAATAGCCAGAGTTGAGGCAATGATATCGGGAAGGCGGTCACGCCATAGCCCACTGACAACACCAAGAAGCAGCGCCAGCGGAATGCCTACAGCCATGGCGCAGAAAGCAAGAAGCAGAGAATTTTTCAGCCGGTCGCCGACAATTGTGCTGATTTTGGTTGTACCATCGGCGGCAAGACCAAGATCGCCAGTAATCGCGCCCTGTGTCCATTCGGCAAAGCGGTCAATCGCCGGCCGGTTTAGATCAAGGTCCTTGCGGCATTGAGCAAGAAGCTCTTCATCCGCCTGATATTCACCAAGAAACTGAGTGCAAGCATCGCCTGGGAGCATCTCAACACCAGCAAAAATGATGAGAGAAACAATACACACCGTCACGCCACCAAGTAAAACCCGTCTTATCAGCATGAAAAGCACAGCGCATCCACCTTTTGCTCGTTGGTTTGGTTCGCATGAAAAAGGGCCAGCTCTACAGCGTGTTGCGCCATCAAGCTGACCCCATCATGTTTAGATGAATAAGCCCAATTATTTGACCGTTACTTTATGCCAACGGATAGAATGGTTTTCCACCGCATCAATGCCGTTAACATTGGCACCCATCACATAAAGCTTGGACACATGATAGGGAATCAATGTACCAGCGGTTTGATAAAGATGCTCTTGTGCCTGAACATACAACGCCCGGCGTTTGTCAAAATTCAACTCACGGCGTGCCTTGCCTAGAAGGGCATCAAAATTAGAATCCTTGTAATAGGATTCGTTCCATTTTGCTGTTGAAAGATAGATTTCATGCAAGGCCGAATCCGCTGGACGCTCGTTCCAGCGTGTTGCCGAAACTGGCTTTTGCATCCATGTGTCTTTCCAATATCCATCGGATGGTACCTGTTTGATATTCACCCGGATACCCGCCTTTGCGGCCTGCTGCTGATAGGCCTCGGCAAGTGTTGGCCAGGTTGGTTCCAATGTTGCAACATAGACTTCCACATCAATACCGTTGGCAAAACCCGCTTCGCTCAGAAGTTTTTTGGCACCGGCAATATCTTGTGGACATTCAATATCAGCACGATATTGGTCATCAGGCTTTACCGGCGTGTCACAGGCAATTGTGGCCGATCCACCCATGATAAGCTTGACCAATTCACCACGATCTGCCGCCATACGAACCGCTTGGCGAACACGAATGTCGGTAAAAGGAGCAACATCAGTACGGAACACCAGACCGCGCCAATTGCCGGTTGGCACTTCCATCATTTTGAATTTATCATTGCTGGCAAACATAGGCTTTTGCTGATTGGTCACCTTGTCCTCAAAGTGAATCTGGCCACCAAGCAAGGCTTGCAAGCGTGCCTGACCATCACCGATGCCGATGATTTCCATGTTTGCAACGCCCGGTGCACCTTCCCAGTAATCCATATTGGCTTCAAGCTTGGTGGTGCCGGCAGCGTCAAATTTTACCAGCTTAAACGGGCCAGTGCCAATGCCTGATGCTGCGATGCTGTCACCCGATCCCTCTGGGATGATCCGCAAACGATAATCCATCAGTTGAAGTGGTAAATCGGCAAATGGTGTCGACAGTTTAAAGGTTACTGTTGATTTGTCTGGCGCTTCCATCTTTTCAATCATCTTGATGGCGGATCGCGCTGGTGATTTATTTTCCGGATTCAGGACACGGTTGAATGTGTAAATCACATCGCCAGAATCAAAGGTACTGCCATCGTGAAATTTAACGCCATCGCGCAATTTCAAGGTCCATTCGGTGGCTTGTGAATTTGCTGACCATGAAACGGCAAGATCCGGGCTTGGTGATCCTTTCATGTCTGGTCGGATAAGGCGGCTCATCAGCTTTTCCGTAATCTGCATGACACGGCCGCGTGATGCCGGATCAAGGCTGGATTTGTCGCCAAACCCATATTCATGGGCCTGTTTGAAAGTGCCGCTTGGCGCAGCGATTGCACCGCCACTAGCTAACACCATCAGTGTTGCTGCAATAAGGTATTTTTTCATTGCTAATTCCTCCTCGTGATGCAGTCCCTTTATAATTTATATAAATCAGTGACTTGCGCTTGACTATGCAAAGAATTGGTCGACCGACAAACTCTCGCTTTACCCAATTATTGGCACGTAACTATGGTATTGCCAATAATTGATAACAAATATAATTTGCAAATAAATACATTTGTATAACGTATAGGTATTATTTTTTAATTCGGATTGCCTATTGAGGCATAACTGCTCAGACTAATGATGCACCCGTCAGGATGATGTTTCCCCTACAGGCACAAAAAAACAACGTCACAAGCGTTTCTGAACGGCTAAGTGTTACAAGTAAACAGGCACGTTTTGTTAGCTAGTTTGTACGCCAATAGATAGCAACCTAGTTGCTGCAAACCCCTCATCTAAATATTCGACGAGGTACCATTGTTGATATGCCTGCATGCTGGTACGCATAGCTGCTATAGTTCTTATTAGTATTGATGTCATAGGAATCAGCTACACCATCTCCATCTGTGATAAACTCAAAGACTGCAACGTCTAGCCCCCGCCCCCCATGCCTTCAGTAAATAGTGTTACTTAAAAGAGTAGCTCACAGGGTGGCTGTTGTCCGTTGTTGTGATAATGATGAAGCCATCCAAAGTTCTAACGATGAACTAACGCTTCAAGGTTACATTCTATCTAGCTATCTATTGGGGCAGAGAGACTTATCGGATCTTTATCGGGTTAGCAAAGACGGGAGCCAGGTGGAGGCTTCAGGAATCAGGATCATCAAAATCCCATAAAGAATGCCAACGGCAACAAAAAGTGGTACCTCGCGGAATGCCTTGGCCGGGTTTTCCTGAATAACGCTGGCGCTTGTATAAATACCAACACAGACCGGCGGGGTAATCATACCGATTCCGGCAAAGGCAACGAACACCACATACAGATGCAGCAGGCTCTGGTTGAATGACAGAGTGATCGCGGCAAATATCGGAACGGTGAGATAGAAAACTGGAACGATCTCGACAAAGGTTCCAAGCAGCAGGCAAATGATCGCAAGCGCCACCCAGAACAGCGCAAACGTCGCGCCCATATCGGTGAAATAACTGACGATCTGTTGCGGGATCTGGCTGTAAGTCAGGACCACGCTGAGAAAGGTGGCGGTCGCAATGATGACGAAAATGATCGCTGTGATCGTCGCCGTTTCTTTTAGCGCAAGGCACAGCGATGTGAAGGTCAGTTCCCGGTAGATAAAAAATCCCATCACAATCGCCCAAACACCGGCAACTGCTGCTGACTCAGATGGGGTCAGCAGGCCAGCATAAATGCCGCCAAGAATGATGATCGGGGTGAATAGTCCGGGCAGCGCGCCTAGAAAGCTACGCCAGCGTTCCGCCGCAGAAGCTCGTTCCGGGTTGCGGATGTTGCGGCATTTGATCAGGACAACAATGACCATAAAGGCAAGAAGGATCAGTCCCGGGATCACTCCAGCAGCAAAAGTCTGCGAGACCGGAACATTGGTGAGAGCGCTAAACAATATCGCAGCATTTGAGGGAGGGATCAGAGCTTCGAGAAGCGCGGCCGAGGCCGCAAGAACAATAACAAAAGGTCTGGGGTACCCCTGCTCGAGCATCTTTGGCATCATGATCGTGCCAACAGCCGTGATGGCGGCCAGAATGGAGCCACAGAAAGCGGCAAAAAACCCCATGGCGATAACCATGGCAATGCCAAGACCGCCCGGCCAATGGCCAACAAGCGCCGTGGCAAAATCCACCAGGCGTTTAGCAGCACCGCCGCGGAGCATCACCATCCCAGCAAAAATGAACAAAGGTACGGCAACCAGAATGTGCTTTGTCATCGCGCCAAAGGAGACCTGAATCAAAGTTGACCAGGGCAGGCCAAGACCGAGAATGGCCGCGGCTGAACTGCCGATACCAAATACCAAAAAGATCGGCACCGACATGAGCAACAAAAGGAGCGAGGAGAATATTGCAAGCGCATACATGGGTTAAGTCTTCTCCACGCCTTTAGTTGGGTTAGTCTTGGCCGGATCACTGGGCATAGAGGCACCCAGCACCACCAGTTCAGCCAGGATCAGCTCCAGCGCGAATAAGATCATTATCCCAAAGCCGCAAGGAAAGGCGAGATACACCCACCAGACTGGGATTTCGATTTCCAGCTCCATGACCTGCCCCAGCATGAAATAGAGGCTGGTGGCCTCAACTCCAGCAACAAGAAAGACGATTGATGACAGCAGGGCAATCACCGCGACAATCAGTCTGAGGACCGATAATTGCTGTGGGGCCAGAAGATTGTTCAGGATGTCCACCTTGATATGGGTGCCGGATTTCAACATCGGCCCCAGAAGCGGGAAGACAAGCCAGCTAGTGAGGATTGGTGGCAGTTCGATGAACCAATCATAGCCAGTGCCAGAGGCATATCTGATTAGCGCGCTTAAGAACAGCGCAAGCACCATGTTGGCGACAATGAAAATCGCCAGCATATAAATTGCTTTCTCAAGCCATTCATTCAGCTTGGACAAAGACGCAAGTGCGGCTTTCAGCACAGCGCCTGGCTCATTGTTTTGAATGCGAGATGCAAACTAGTTGGCAGCATATTGTTGGGCTTTGACCAGCGTATCCTCATCGAACATGTCTGCCATAGCTGGCATCACTTCATCCTGCATCAATTTATTAAACTTTACTTTCTCGGCACCGCTGAGTTCGGTTACAACGCCGCCACGCTCAATAAATTTCTTCAAGGTATCCTCACCCGCGCCCAGAATGTTATCAGTTGCAATTTGGCCGACTTCAGCGCCGACAGTCAAAACGAGCTCCCGCAAATCATCAGGCAGGCTGTCCATCCAATCGCGGTTGGCCATGATGTAGGCATCAGCAAAATACTGATAGGGCTTTTGACCATAGGTCAGATATTCCCACCAGCTGTAGGCTTCAATTGACCCTGGGGGGCTATTGATCGTGTCAATCATGCCAGTCTGAAGCGACGTGTAGACCTCACCAGTTGGCAGTGAGACAGCGTTGGCACCAAGGGCCTTCCACATCGGAAGCTCGCTTTTCAAAAGGCGGCGGGCTTTTAACCCCTTCATCACGTCAATGCCGGTCAATTCACGGGCGCTACTAAAGGTCATCACCGGACCAACAGGGTTATACATGATCAGCTGTGATTTGCTCTTCCTGGTGATATCCCCCCAGATTTCCTGGCCCTTTTCCGAATTCAGGAAAAATCCACGCTGTTGTTCATAGGAGGCAAATAGACCAGGGTAGGAGGCAACATTAAAATTCTTGTTAATCGGCGGAAAGCTCACAACGCCGACAACGCCGCCAAGCTCAACAGCGCCGGAGGTGATGGCGCCAAGAACCTCTCTAATGCCGAAAAGCTGTTTAGAGGGGTAGTATTCAATCTTTAGCCGCCCACCGGACCTTTTTGTTACCTCATCGGCAAACATCTGTGAATGGATCGAGCTTTGATGTGTTGGACTCCAATGACCAGACATGCGCGCGACAATTGGGGCAGCAACGGCTTGAAATGAAGTGAGTGATATTGTAAGGGCAATGCCCAATGCAACCGGTTTGGTGGCGCCACGCAGGATGGCTAAAAGAAGCCTTCTCATTTATTCCTCCTCTTAATGCAGTCCCTTTATAATCCAATTAGATCAGTGATTTGCATTTGAATATTCAAAAAATCAGTCGGCCAACAGACTCTTGTTTTACCCAATTTTTTGAATCTAAGTATGGGTTTAACAAGAATTGATAACAAATATAATTTGCAAATAAATACATTTGCATAACGTATAGGTTATATTTTTTAATTCGCATTGCCTATTCAGAAAAAACTGCTCAGACTGATGTTGTTTGCAAGACGAAACGGCAACCAAAGCGAAAGGCGCAACGCGACGCCAAAGCTGCCGGATAACGGAAATCATGGCCAGATTTTGGAAAGTGATATGAGTGGGCTGATTCAGGTATTTGTTGTTGGCGGCGGAGGTTTTACCCATTCGCAAGATGGTGATGGTCGTGATGCACTGCTTGAAGATCGCCTGCTTGCACTAGTTGGGCCCGTTGCCAAATTGAAAATCGGCTATATCGGACACGCCAATAATGATCGGGCGGATCGCCTAGCGGCTTTTTACGCGCGGTTCGTGGGCTGTGCGCGAACAACGCATTTGCCAATAACGGCAGATGCGGCGATGGCGCAGGATTTTTTGCAGGATCTCGATATTCTATATGTTGGCGGGGGAAAAACAACAGCAATGCTGTCACATTGGCGCAACACAGGTATCACCGATTTATTGGTAGCGGCGGTGCAAAAGGGACTTGTCGCATCAGGCGTTAGCGCCGGAGGGATTTGTTGGTTTTCCGATTTGCTGTTGAAAACCAAAGATGATTGTTTTGAACCGCAGTTTGAACAGCATAAGGGGCTTGGCCTTATTGCGGGAAGTGCCTGCCCGCATTTCAGCAGCGAGCCAGCCCGAAAACAGGTCTTTGAAATGGCAATTGCCAGTCGGCAACTACAATCGGGAATCGCCATTGATGATGGTATTGGCGTGCATATTATAAACGGTGTTGTTGCCGAGATTGTGCGTGCCCGCAGCAGCGGGTCGGCTTATCTGCTGGTACCAGATGGTGACATAAACACCCATCAGCCGCTTATGCGCGGTCACAGGCTTGGAATGGGATCAACAAACGGGGATGCAGGCATATGAGACGGGGTGAAGGATCGGGTCGATCAAGAACAGGGCGCATCAGGCGGGATAAGAACGCTGCTGATAACTCTATCGAAAGTCTTGATGAAAAACGCATTATTGGTTTCGGTCGAGGCAATGGCCCCTTGCATGACAATGATATGGTCGCGATTCATGAGGCGGCCTTGGCAGTGCTTGCAAATACCGGCCTTGGCGAAGCTTCGTCAATTGTTGTTGATCTTGTTGTGGCCGCTGGCGGCCAGATTGATTCGCGTGGACGATTATTATTTTCACCAGATTTGGTGACGGCTGCGCTTGCTGGTTTGCGGCGCGATATCACGCTCTATGGGCGCGCCGGTGATCATGACATGACACTTTCGTCTGGGGCGGTTCATGTTGGCACCGGTGGGGCATCACCATTGATCTTTGATGCGGGGCTTGGCAAATATCGCGAATCCAATCTCGTTGATCTTTATGATGCAGCACGGCTTGTTGACCGGCTTGATCATGTTCATTTCTTCAGCCGTCCAGTTGTTGCCCGAGACATGCCAGATGCACGTCATCTTGATGTGAATACTGCCTTTGCCTGTCTTGCTGGAACGGCGAAGCATGTTTTTACCAGCGCCTCGTCACCAGAATCGGTACGGGATATTGCAACCATCTGCTATCAAATTGCCGGATCTAAAAAGGCGTTTCGTGACAAGCCGTTCCTGTCGCTGAATGTTAACCATGTTGTGCCACCATTGCGGTTTGATCCAATTGCGCTTGATGTGATGGTCGAAGCGGTACGCAGCGGCATTCCGGTGATGGTCAATTGTTTTGGCCAGCTAGGTGCCTCAAGCCCAGTCACAATTGCCGGCTGTGTAACGCAAACAATTGCCGAAACTCTAGCAGGAATGGTGATTGCCTGGTTGGTTAATCCGGCGGCACACGCGGTTTTTGGCCCACGTCCGATGATTACCGATTTGCGAACCGGCGGCATGGCTGGTGGCAGTGGAGAACAGGCCTTGCTGACCGCAGCCACCATTCAGATGGCACGCTTTTACCAGCTTCCCTCATCAACAATCGCGGGGGCGACCGATAGTAAAAGCCCTGACGCGCAAAGCGGTTATGAAAAATGCTTGAACGTCGCACAGACAGTTCACGCAGGCGCCAATATCATCACGCAGGCCTGCGGTGCACAGGCTGGCCTAATGGGGCTGTCGCTTGCAGCACTGGTTATTGATAATGACATGCTGGGAAGCATTCTGCGCGCCAGCAGCACTGTTACCGTATCGCCCGAAACAATTGTCCTGGAATCGATTGATCGGGTGGCGTGCGGCGTTGGTCATTTTCTTGGCGAGCCAGAAACCTATGCGCGGATGCATTCAGATTTTCTATATCTAAAAACTGTTGATCGTCTGGGCATAGAGGCATGGGAAGAAGCAGGCAGCCCTGATATTCGCGATCATGCACATGATCGGGTCAAGATGATTCTTGACGATCATCACCCGACCTATATTGATGCCGAAAGTGAAATGATATTACGCAAGACACTTCCTATTTTGCTGCCGCCAAGAGATCAAACCTAAGGTGCAGATTTGATAATCGGGTCATTTTTGAAAGCTGTGATTATGATGTCTGCCAATTGTCTGGTTTCCTTAGTCATCATGTCAATGCCGCGCGTGATGATCGCAATGTGATATTGCATATTCTGCACAATCGGCCGGATCATAACGCCGCCTGACGCAACCGACATGCGCGCCGAAAATGGATCAACAATAGCCGGAACACCCGCCTCACGAACCAGCGCAGCACCAGCCAGAACATTGGCGACACTATAGCGCGCATTGCTCTGGAATTTTTCGGCAAGGCTGGCATCCATGCCTTGCATTTCAAGCGGATAGACACTGCCAAATGTCACAAATTCCAACTGTCCGGCAACGTCCCTTAAATCGATCGGGTCTGGTGATTTTGCTAGAATATGATCCTCAGGGATTAAAGCGACATAATTCACCATGGTCTGGTAAAGAATATCCACGCCAACATAAGGCGGCGAACGCGAGACAATGCCAAGGTCAAATTGCTGCAGCCGGATCGCGTCGACAATGGCCGGTGTATTGTGCGTGTATATGATCGAATGGGTCGTGTCATCCTGCCGCCGCATCTGGCCAAGAACCTGCGGCAAAAGCGATGTCGAAAATGTTGGAATAACACCGATGGAAATCTTGCCAACCGCCTTTTTGCGAATTGAGGCTGCCAGATCATCGAGCCGCTCAATATTGAGGAACGTGCTTTCAACCGCCAAATGAAAGCGTCGTGCCTCGACAGTTGCAATAATGCCACGCCCCTGACGAACAAAAAGGGCAAAACCAAGATTTAACTCAAGGTCGTGAATGAGCCGCGTGACACTTGGTTGCGAGACCAGCATTTGCTTTGCTGCACCAGTAATCGAACCAGTTTGCATTACAGCGTTAAAGGCCTTGAGTTGGCGAAAATTCATGTTATCCCCTTTTTAATTAATCATACCTTTTTTCTATCAATTCATCCAATAATTATATTTGCTTAATGATTAAGCCGACTGATAGCGTTTACGCATAGCATCGACTGGGGTAGGGATTGAGCAAAAAACTATTTTCTGTAGCTGAGGCACGGCAAGTCGCAAAACGGCGTCTGCCACGCATGATGTTTGATTTTATCGATGGCGCATCGGGCGATGAATCATTGCGTGATCTCAATTCGGCGATGATTGATCATATCAGATTGATGCCCCGCGTTCTGATTGATGTTTCCGAACGCGCAATGTCGACGTCTATTCTTGGACAGGAAACAGGGCTTCCGTTCGGAGTCGCGCCAATGGGCATGTGTGCGCTGGCATGGCCAAGGGCTGATTTCAGCCTGGCGCGCGAAGCGGCAAAGCGGCGCATTCCACTATGTGTGTCAACAGCATCGTCAATGGCACTTGAGCAGGCAATCGAGCTGGCCGAGGGTAACGCCTGGTTTCAACTTTATGCCGATCAGTCAAACGTGTTTGTTGATGAATTGATCGACCGCGCCATTGCCGCCAATTATAAAGTGCTGATCCTGACTGTTGATGTGCCAATCCCTTCGGTGCGGACACGCGATAAACGCAACGGGTTTTCTTTTCCAATGAGCTGGGGCGCATCACAGATATGGGATTTTGTCAGCCATCCCCAATGGTCACTTGAAACCGCGCTTCACGCGATCCGGCATCAAATGCCGCAACCGATGAACTATGCCACATCAAGCCAGAAGACAACCTTTGTGCGGAATGCCGGCCGCGCCGGTGCCGACTGGAATTTTCTTGCCACTTTGCGTGACCGCTGGCCGGGCAAGCTGGTGGTCAAAGGGGTGCAATCGGTTGAGGATGCGTTACGCATAAAGACAATCGGAGCTGATGCCATCTATGTGTCAAACCATGGCGGCCGCCAGCTTAATGCCGCGCCGGTGGCAATTGACTCGCTTGTCGAAATCCGTAATCAAGTTGGTGGCGGGTTTCCATTAATTTTTGATGGCGGTATCCGCAATGGCGAACATGTCATTAAGGCGCTGGCTGCTGGGGCAGATTTCGTCATGCTGGGTCGCAGTGTGATGTATGGTCTTGGAGCAGGCGGCGCGGCTGGTCTAGGGCAAATTCTGGATTTGATCGAGGCCGAAGCAAGCGCAGTGATGGGTTTGCTTGGGTGCCGAAATATTGCCGAACTGGGCACTGCGAATTTAGCCGGCAATTATGAAACATTAATGTTGCGAACGATGCTGGAAAGGGCTGCCGAATGAAACCACCCGAAAAGATACGGGGCGGCGCATTGCTTGCGCGTGCCTTGCAGGAAAAGGGCATTGAACATGTGTTCACCCTGTCAGGCGGGTTTTGCAATCCTGCGCTTGAAGGGTTTATGGAATGCCAGATGAAGGTGATCAACTGCCCGCATGAACAGGTGGCTGGACATTTCGCCGATGGCCATACGCGGATCACGCGTAAACCTGCAGTTTGTCTTGTCGGGCCAGAGGGATTTGCGAATGCCGTGCCAGCAATGATGGAGGCTTGGGGCGAACGTTCACCAGTGATTTTTGTCACTGGATCCAGCACGCTGAAACGTCAAGGTGCAGGCGGATTCAAAGAAATTGACGATGTTGCAATCGCCGCGCCGCTGACGAAATATAGCGCCACCATAACCGATGGCGAGCGCATCAATGAGTTTGTTGACCGCGCCGTCAAGATTGCCACTAACGGCTATCCCGGGGCGGTTCACCTAAGCCTTCCTGTTGATATTATGTTTTCCCATTTTGCCGAAGATGCTGGCCGTGAAGAGCGGCCATTTGATCTGGGCATGCAACAGCCAGCGCGCGCATGGCCAGAACCAGCTCGCCTTCAGCAGCTGCTGCAAAAGCTCAATGCTGCCAAACGGCCGGTTCTGATTGGCGGACATGGTGTTTGGTGGGCCAAAGCCGAGGCAAAGCTTGAGGAAGCTGGTCGTCTGCTTGGCATTCCGGTGTTTAACATCCCCTATCATCAAAAATTACTTGGCGAAGAATGCGAAGCCTATATGGGGCTAGCCGATATTCATCAATATCATCCTTCCGCCGATGCGTTTCGTGACGCTGATCTGGTGCTGATGATTGGTGGCCGACTTGATAATCAGATGAATTTTGGTAATCCGCCATTATTTCCGTCAAGTGCTGAACTGGTATGTGTCAATGGATCACACGAAGAAATAGAGTTTAACCGCGCGGCTGATTTTGCTTTGTTATGTGATCCGGCGGCGTTTCTGGAAACCTTGGTTACGCATCGGCAGAATCCCGATTTCCGCCTGCCCCGCGATTGGTATGATTTGAACCGAAAATGGCGCGCGGCATGGGTTGATAAGATGCTTGCCGATCTTGATAGTGAAACAGCACAGCCAGCATTTGAGGGTCGTATTCACCCCTTGCAATTAGCCCTTGATGTGCAGGGCGCGATGGGTGACGGCGATTGGCTGGTGATCGATGGTGGCAACACGCATTTCTGGTCAGAAATTGCGGTGAATATTGCCGGGTTTCAGGGCAAAAAACTTGGTGGAATTTTGCACCCGGGCACCTTTAGCCTTTTGGGGGTTGGCGTATCGTTTGCAGTATCGGCAAAAAATGTTGATCCAAGCCGCAATGTTGTGCTGATCAGCGGCGATGGTGCCTTTCTGTCAGGAGGCTTGTCGATTGAGGCTGCTTTCCAAGAAAATCGTCCCATCGTTGTCGTTATTGATAATAATGGCGGGCTTGACTGTATTTCGCAGCAACAGGAAAGGCTATTTGCCAGCGGCACGCATTATGCCACCGATTTCCGTGATATTCCGTTTCACACGATGTTCGAGGGGCTTGGCGGGCATGGTGAATTAGTTACAAGGCGCGAAGACATTATTCCGGCGGTGCAACGTGCCATGGTAAGCGGCAAAACGGCGTGTGTGAATGTCAAAGTGAAGGGTGTTATCAGCCCGATTGTTTTAGCGACAACATCAAAACGCGACAAAGCGTCGATCGAATAACCGTGATCAGGGAGCAAATTATGGCGGTTTTATCTTCTCACTTTTTGAACGCAGTCGATGGAACCCATGCTGGCGCAGTGGCGGTTAGCCTGATGTCGATTGGTGATGATGGCCAGCGCGAAACGCTATTCACCGCCGAAAGTGATGC
Organism: Candidatus Puniceispirillum sp.; assembly: GCA_028383305.1. Classification (GTDB taxonomy): domain Bacteria; phylum Pseudomonadota; class Alphaproteobacteria; order Puniceispirillales; family Puniceispirillaceae; genus UBA3439. The sequence continues at coordinate 117,638 of JAOEVD010000002.1, read as the reverse complement.
CCATGGACGATTTTCGCATGGCTTTGATGCTGTCAGTGGGCGATCATATGAAATGGTGATTGCCAGCGGTGCCTATTTCAAGACAGCGGATTTACCGAGGTCAGGAGCGCAGATTCTCGACAAAATCGTGGTGCGCTTTACCACACCTGATCCAGACAGCAGCTATCATATTCCCATCATCATGGCACCCAATAGCTATTCATGCTGGTGGTCAGCTTAATGATCACAACAATGAGTGAGGCGTAACTGGTGAGCGAATCAGGGCTCAACATGTCGCGGCGTATCCGGCGCACTCCTTATACTGACAAAGTTGAACAGCATGGCGTTCGCGGGTTCAGTGTGGTTAATCATATGCTGTTGCCAAAAGCCTTCGCAGCCTCCGTTGAAGAGGATTACTGGCATCTTCGCCAAGATGTTCAAATTTGGGATGTTGCCTGCCAAAGGCAGGTGGAAATTTCGGGGCCTGATGCGACACATCTGGTTCAGTTAATGACGCCACGCGACCTTCGCCAAGCGCGTGTTGGGCAAGGGCTTTATGTTCCGCTGATCGACGAGCATGCTGGCATGGTGAATGATCCAGTGCTGCTGAAACTGGCTGAAAACCGGTTTTGGCTGTCGATTGCCGACTCGGATGTTCTGCTATGGGCAAAGGGGCTTGCTGTGGGCGCGGGTCTTGATGTGATTGTCAATGAAGCTGATGTCGCACCGCTAGCCATTCAAGGGCCAAAGGCCGGCCAGTTAATGGCTAGTCTGGTCGGGGATCAGATACAGCAATTGCCCTATTTTGGGTTTGCCATGTTTGACCTTATTGGCACAAGGCAGCTGATTGCGCGATCAGGTTACAGCAAACAGGGCGGTTTTGAGATTTATCTTGCTGGCGGCGAAATGGGGTCTGAACTTTGGGGTCTTATCTGGGATGCTGGTCAGCCCTATAACATCAAGCCCGGCTGTCCAAACCTGATCGAGCGTATCGAAGGCGGGCTGATGTCTTACGGCAATGAATTTACCCTTGCCAATAATCCGCTGGAATGCGGCTTTGAGCGTTTGTGCCATCTTGGTGATGAAATCAATTATATTGGCCGTGCAGCACTTCGCCAAATTGCCGCTGATGGGCCAGTTCAATCGATTCGCGGGATCCGCTTTGGCGGCGATAAGGCGCCGCCATGCGGCAAACCATTTCCAGTGACCGATCTGCATGGCGTTCCAGTTGGGCAGATTACATCTGGAGTCTATTCGCCGCGTTTGAAGTGTAATATTGGCATGTCGATGATCTATAAAACCCATTGGGATTATGGGACCACCCTGCTGGTTCATACGCCCGATGGCATGGTGCGTGATGCCGTGGTTTCCAAATTGCCTTTTTGATGATGGCTTTGGTTAAACCTGTCTTCTGGGTGGCAAAAGGCTTTGGGTGAAAGCAATAAAACATGAGCGTTTCAAAAATCATCTATAGCGGGGTCTGAGTAAAGATTGATGCGCGCGAGGCACAAGCGACTCTTCTGGAAATTCTGCTGAGCTGTGGCTGTGATCTAGCTCGCGGAGAGCTTATAGCCCATCATCTTGTGGACAGCAATCTTTGTGGCGTTGAGACACATGGCGTTATGCGCATCTTGCAATATGTCGATCAATTCCGGTCAGGCTATATGAAACCGGCCATAAGCCGCAATGATGGGTTGTTTCTTGTCATTGACGGGCAGGCTGGGCATGGCATACCAGCAATGGAGTTTGCTTACAAATCGGCTGCCCGCGTTGCACGCAGCAAAAGTATCTGTATTACGTCAATCATGAATGTTGGACACACTGGTAGGCATGGAGCATTTGCTGACCAGCACGCTGATGATGGGTTTTTATCTATCCTAATTGGCGGCGGTAATCGGGCGGTTTGGCGGCAGGTGGCGCCATATGGTGGATGTGAACCAAAACTGCCAACTAACCCTTATTGCATTGGTTTTCCTGGTGATAAAAATGGTTCCTTTGTATTGGATTTTGACACTTCAACAATTGCTGGTGGCTGGATTTATGCAGCGCAAAGTGCCGGTGGCAATCTTCCAGAAAACTGCATTATTGATCGTCATGGCATGCCATCCGTGAAGCCCGCAGATTATTTTGACGGTGGGTCAATCCTGCCCGCAGCAGGCCAGAAAGGGTATGGTCTAGCCTTGGCGGCCGAATTGATTGCCAAAGCCCTGATTGGCCCGGTTCAGACGGAAAGTAACTGGCTTTTGGTGATGATTGATACAAGTGCAATGACACCACTTGGTGGGCTTCGCAATCGGGCTGGTGTTATTTTTGACGATATTCTGAGCTGTAAACCAGCGTCGGGGTTCGAGAAAGTTCAAATTCCCGGGCAGCGAGAACGGCAGTTACGCAACGCAGCCGGCGGGATGATTGATTTGCCTGAAAATACGTGGAAAGAGGTGTTAGCATTGCGTGATAGCATGGCCGTTTGAGGTCTCACAATGCCGCCGCCATTCATGGATTTTGCCACTTAGCAAAGCCATCATTTAACCTGTTGACCTTCCACTTGGGGGAATGTCTATTGTGCGTCTAAAGGAAAGATTTATGGCCATCACAATCGACACGCTGAACATCCATTGGCAGTGCAAACATACGTGGAAGCGCGCAAGCTTTAATACCAGCTGGTGTTTGCTTGGCTGTTCGATTGGTGATCTGGGAACAATTTTTTACTTCCAAACCATGGGCATTGACTGGCCAATTCTATGGATCATGTCGCTTGCCATTATGAATGGTCTTTTGACCTCGGTCATTTTGGAAACAATCATTCTGGCGCGCCAGATGGCGTTCAAAATCGCATTAAAAACGGCGTTTGGCATGTCCTTGATTTCGATGATTTCAATGGAAGTGGCGATGAATCTTACCGACTTTATGTTGACAGGCGGGGCCTTGCTCACTTGGTGGGCAGTGCCGCTCATGCTTGTTGCCGGTTTTATCACGCCATTGCCCTATAATTACTGGCGCCTAAAGGCGTTGGGCAAAGCCTGTCATTAAAATCACCGCATTACGATTATGATATTTCGATTTTGACCCGCCACTGCAGATCATTAAAAGGACCCACCCCTAACATGACTTTACGCAAAACCACATTTGTCACAGCCCTCGCCCTTTCATGCGGTTTTTCCGTGTTTGTCTATGCGCATAGCGGTGCCACCGGCATTGTCAAAGAACGGATGGATTTTTTTACGCAAAGTAAGGACAACCTTAAAGCCATCAAGACGCATTTTCGCAATGGTGATCTTGATGCGATTGTTCCACTTGCCACGCAAATTCGAGATTGGGCAGAAAAGATGCCAGCCTATTTTCCAGCGGGAAGCGATGGCAAGCCATCCGAAGCATCACCACAAATCTGGTTGGATTTTTCTGGGTTTGAGCGTGCCGCCAATGCCAATTATCAAATCGCTAATCAGTTGGTGATTGCTGCCAAAGCGGGTGATTCCGAAGCCGCGATAAATGCGTTTAAAACCACCGCAGCAACCTGCAAAAGCTGTCATAAAACATATAGGTTGGATTAATACCATGCGCAAAAACACCCTTGCCTATTCATATCTGATGCTAATGCTTGCCGCCCCAATGCCAAGCATTGCCGATGATCTTGTTGAATTGCGCCCTGAGGATCCGGTTTATGTAAAGCTTGGACAAAAAATCTATATGGATCAATGCGCGAGCTGTCACGGGGTAAATCTGGAAGGGCAGGATGGCTGGCGCGACAAGATGGTTAATGGCATGCGGCTTGCCCCGCCACATGATAAATCGGGCCATACATGGCATCATCCAGATGCGTTGCTTTTCAAACTGACCAAATATGGCTTTGCCGCAATGATTGGCAGTGACTATAAAGTCAGCATGCCGGTTTATGATGATGTTTTAAAAGACGAAGAAATCATCGCCGCCTTGTCTTATATCAAATCGACATGGCCAGATGATGTCAGACAAATCCATGATAAAATCAATGATGATTACAAGCTGAACAACGCTATGGAAAACAGCAAAAGCGGCTCTTAATCTGTCAAATCTTCGCGTACGCCAGCGCTTGTCGTCTTGATTTTTGACCAGCAAGACACTGATTTCCTCATCAACCATCCCATAATGATGCTGGTGATCCATTTTTCATAAAGCGCCGAAGATAATCGTGTCACCGGTTCATAATCAAGCTTGTTGTAATAGGCAAAAACTTCGATTTGCAGGTCATTGATCTGCCGTTCAGCAAGCAGATCCTTGATTTCATAGCTGGTTCGGTTGCGAAACCAGCGTTCGAACCGCTTGTTTAATTTTCGTTCAATCCAATACATATGATTTGAGCGGTAATCGGCCTCGATCACCTCGAGCAATACATGATCATCGGCTGTCATAGATTAATCGCTCCAATTACTGTAGACAGGGGTTTCTCACTTGTTGTGAAATCAACCCGCCAGATAGACTATGATGATCGAAAATGTCAAACCGCACCCGAAAAATCAAACATCATGAATGAAACCGGCGCGCTTTTTGGCCTGTTTCTCTCAGCTTTTCTTGCTGCCACGATTTTACCGGCGCAATCCGAGCTTGGACTTGGATATTTGGTGATTACATCAAAATATTCAATGGGGCTGCTGGTTCTGTTTGCCAGTCTTGGCAATACGCTTGGCGCAATTGTCAATTGGGTCATCGGGAACAGCATTGCATCATCGGTTATGCGCATGGAAAAAATAAAGGCCTCACCGCGCTACCAGTCGATTACCCGCTGGTATCAGAAATTTGGACGCTGGACGCTTTTGCTTAGCTGGGTGCCAATCATTGGCGACCCAATCACCGTGATGGCTGGCATTTTCAAAGAACCGCTGAAAAGCTTTGTTTTGATTGTGGCACTAGCAAAAACCGCCCGCTATGTGGTGATTGCGCTTTTTGCTGAAAAATTTGCTTTTGGATAGGCGTCACAGGCCGCTATGATTTGCCGCGTTATTTTTTCCCGATTAGAAATGCTGTCACCATAAGAATGCAAAAAGGAATGGATGCATGATTGATTTTTATACATGGACAACCCCGAATGGCCGCAAAGTATCGATCCTTCTCGAAGAACTTGGCGTCGATTACGAAGTGCATTCCATCAATATCACCCAAGGCGATCAAAATAGCCCTACATTTTTGAAGATCAGCCCGAATAACAAAATCCCGGCCATCATTGACCGTGACAATGGTATGAGTTTGATGGAATCAGGCGCTATTCTTATTTATTTGGCCGAAAAATACGGAAAATTCTTGCCAAAAGACAGCATCGCACGCGCCGAGGTCAATGAATGGCTGATGTGGCAAATGGGCGGGTTTGGCCCAATTCTTGGACAGGCACATCATTTCCTGCATTTCAATCCGGGCAAATCAGATTATGCCGAAGCGCGGTTTCGCAGCGAAGTGGCGCGGCTTTATGGTGTTCTTGATCGGCAGCTTGAAGGGCGCGATTATATTTGTGACGATTATTCGATTGCCGATATGGCCTGCTGGCCATGGGTATCGCGCTATGAATGGCAACAGGTCAATCTTGCCGATTATCCGGAGGTCCGATCATGGTATCAGCGCCTTCTGGCACGTGATGCGGTGCAAAAAGGTTATCAAGTGCCAAAACATATGGGCGAAATCCCACAAGGCTGATCCAGATTTTTCAACCATCGGCTGTCCCACCCATAAGCCGGATGGGGCGGCCATTATCGCCTATAATATTTGTGAAACTGTTTTGCTCATGCTACCCTTTTATAATCTGATGATGAATACCATCAGCCATTATTTCCTTGACTTTCCCGAAGCGGTGAAAAGCTGGGTTGATGAAAATGCCGAATAGCAATTTCAGATAAACGTATATCGCCTGTTTGCGGCCAAAAGCAGGCGGCGCTGCCTTGTCATTATAAATTGGACACTCCGGTTTGAACCGGCCAAGAACCGAAAAAATGTGGCATGGGATTTGCAAGGCTCTCATCAAGGTCAAACCCCTAATTCGTTCAAAGTATCCTAAAAAGAAAATTTGACGCGAACTAGCCGTGGTTTGGACCTCTGATGAGAACCCTCATCAGCCTTAACGGTTGGTGGGGGTTTTTCTTTAGGCAAAATATACAGATTCTGGCATTTACCGCCAATATGATGGCCGTCTTCGTGATCGACCTTGGTGGCGCATCGGAGTTGCCTAGCGGCCAGTCTTTGATCCCATAACATTTTCCCATAGCAATTATTGGGGGAACCATCAAAAATCAATCACTGGATTTGGGTAAGATCTAAACATCTTCGCGACGGCGTTTCCCACTTTGGCGGTTGTTAGTATGCCCTGCCTCACTATGCGGCGCCTCACCATGACGCTTTTCATAGTGCTTTTTCATATAACCAACAAGATGAAAAGCCACCATGGTAATCAGAAAATAAGAGGCAAATTGATCAACAAGGTGTTCGGTTAACGGCTGTTCAGACTCGTCCTCACCCATGGTTCATCCTGTCATCACTCATATCATTCTAACGATCTCACTTTAGCCGTACTGCGGCGGCAATTACCATGAAAACCCGCATCGTGACTGGGAAAAACACGCCAACAAAGCCAAGCATCAATTTTATCAGGCCATTATCAATCATCAATCAAGAGGCTTGCACCGCGTCAAAAGTAAGGCCAAGCTTCATAACGAGAGCTATTTGTTTTATTTTTTATGTTTTGGCGCTGCATCAGCTCCATAAAACAGGACGCCTATGATGATTGACAGTTTAACCCGCCCGTTCCGTGCCAAGTCTGTGGATGATATCTATATCAATATCAGCCATTTTCTCGATCATTTTATCATGCTTATTTTTGCCAAGGCCGCCTATGATGCCGGTCGTCATTTCGGGTTTAGCTATGATGAAATCATCGTTTACGGCGCAGTTGGCTTTTTACTGTTTGGCGGCATGGCGCCAATTGCCGCCCAGCTTGCCGACCGGTTCTCGCGCTCATTATTGATGGTGATCTTTCATTTCGGTATTGGCCTTGGCGCCATTTTGGCCGGGCTGTCACAAAATATCTATCACCTTGCCGCTGCCATTGGCGTGATTGGTGTTTTTGCCGCGATCTATCACCCTGTTGGCATTGCAATGCTTGTCAAAAGCAATAAAAAGATTGGTTATCGACTTGGGGTGAATGGCGTGTTTGGCAATATGGGGGTTGCCGCCGCGCCATTAATTACCGGATTATTGCTGACCGTTGGCGATTGGCGGATATGTTTTATCCTGCCTGGATTATTTTGCTTCGCCTATGGCGTGGCGTTTGCCAAATCACTGAAGATTGATAAAGATGGACCGGCAACGCCGCGAATCAGCGCGGCTGATTCCTTTGCGCCAAACTGGAAACGCGCCTTGGCGGCACTGGCATTATCAACAGCAAGTGGCGGCTTTATCTTTGGCGCAATGACCTTTGTCGTGCCGCGATATTTTGAAATTTCAATGACCAATATTTCAACATCGGTTGCCATTACCGGGCTTTTGGCATCAATCGTTTATGCGATTGCGTCATTTTCACAAATTGCCGTTGGCTGGTTGATTGACCGCTATTCGGCGAAAAACGTTTTATTTGTCATGGCTGTTGGGCAGGTTTTATTCATCTATCTTGCAGCGCAATTTAATGATCTGGCGCTGTTTGTAGCGATGCTTTTGGCAATGAGTTTTGTTTTCGGCCAAATTCCGATCACGGATGCAATATTGTCGCGCTATGTCCCCGATGCGTGGCGCGGGCGTGTTTTCAGTGTGAAATTTTTGCTGAATCTTTCAATTGGTGCCAGCGTTTTGCCAGTTTGCGGATTGATCCTACAAGCTGGATTTACCATGACAACCCTGTTCAGCTTGATGAGCGTTGTTGCCATTTTGATTGTTCTGGCAGCGATTATTCTGCCGCAACAGCAAAGCGATCAACGGCTTGATAACGCCGCTGCCGAATAGGAAAATGGCCTTAATGATCGGCAAACACCAGCTTGGCTTCACGGCGAAGCACCTTGCCAACCGGACTTCGCGGCAGTGCATCGGTGATGTAAATCCGCTTTGGTGCCTTGACCGAGTCAAGCCGTGATTTGACAAAGGCAATCAAACCCGCCTCGTCAATACTGGCCTGCTTTGACAGCTCGACCGCGGCATGAACCGCTTCGCCCCATTTATCATCAGCAAGGCCAAAGACAACACATTCAACAACATCAGGATGCTGGCCTAAAACCGCTTCAACATCATTTGGATAGACATTGAATCCACCAGTGACAACAACATCGCGAATCCGGTCTTTAATAAAGACAAAACCACGATCATCAATATAGCCAATGTCACCTGTATGAAGCCAACCATCGATGATCGTCTCTCTGGTTTTTTCGGGCATTTTATAATAGCCCTTCATCACCAGATCACCGGCAAGCACCAATTCACCTTCTTCACCCGCTGGTAAAAGCGTGCCGCTTGCATCCATGATGCCGATATCGGTCATGCAGGTGGCAAGGCCAGTTGACGCGTGATTTGCCGGATCCTGCCAATCCTTGGAACGCATGCAAATGGCAATTTGCGGCACTTCGGTTTGTCCAAAACAGGTTTCCATCGCATGATTGAAAATCGGCATGGCACGCGCAACAACATCAGGCCGGATGGTTGCGCCACCAATAATGAAATGGCGAAGTGTTGATAGGTCGATATCATTGATCCGGTCATCTTCGAGCATCATATAACAAAGTGTTGGCGGCACAAAAATTGTTGTCGCTTGCATTGTTTCAATCGCATCCAGAATTGCCGCAGGACTTGGTTGACCCATAAATAGCTGCGTGCCGCCAACGGCGAAGATCGGCAAAATCATCGTATTGGCACCATGTGTCATTGGCGCTGCCAATAGATGACGATCCTTGGCGTCAAACCCGAATGCGGCAATCATCGACGCAATACAGCTATTAAAAACCCGATAGCTTTGCATCACACCTTTTGGCACACCAGACGACCCGCCAGTGAATTTTATCGCTTGCAGATCGTCGCTATCAGCCAGGTGACGCTTTGGCATCTTGCCCACATTAGCCGCCAGTAACACCGCCATCTGGCTATTGGCGCGGGCTGCCGTCTCAGCATTTTTTCCGGCCAGAAGATGACCCGCCACGGCACCGAATTTTTCATCACAATCAGCATCGAAAATCACAATGCTTGGCGCGGTTAAATCAATGATTCGATCCAGCTCGTCACGGCCATTACGCGGATTTAACGGCACCCATATTTTGCCAGCAGCATAGGTTGCAAGCCAGCCAAGAAGATGCTCAAAACTATTATAGGCGCAAATGCCAACACAGCTTTGCGGCGCAGGATCAATGGTCTGAAGTGCATTTGCCAGCGCATTGACAGAATCGGCAAGATCACCATAGGTGATTTTGCGCTGATCCGCCCCATCATTGATTTCAACGGCAATCCGATCTGGCCATCGTGCCGCCGACCGGAAAAAATTATCAATCGGAATCATGACGTGAGACATTGTTAGACCCTTTTAAAAAATACAAAATGACAAACGCCGAAATTGCGACTTGCGGGCATGACTGAACGGGCAAAAGCCAAGCCCGGAAATCCAAATCAGCAAGTCCAAATCGACAAGTCCAATCACACGATTAAAATATAGCCGCCTAGCCCCCCAAGCGCGATTAAAAATAATTGCCGAAACAAATCTTGTGACAGGTGTTGGCGAAGCCCAAGACCGATCTGCATGCCAATTAGCGCTGGCATTAACGCCGTCGCCGATAGGATGCCAAGCGATAAAGGCATCAAATCATGCCGGTATAGCGCCAATCCCAATGAAGCTGTCGAGGCGGCAAATAACATGCCCATCGCCTGCACAAGCGCATCACGCGGCAGGCCAATTGATTGCAAAAACATCACTCCAGGCACAAACAATGTTCCGGTCAATCCGGTCAATAGCCCGTTTGCCGCCCCACAAACCGGCCCCAGAATTATCTCAAGGCGCGGTGATAATTGCGGCGGTTTTGTAATCAGGCCAGATATCGCATAAAGCAGCAAAAGCGCCCCAAGACAGCGATGCAAAAATTGTGTCTCAACAAGGGTTGAAAGCTGGGCACCGAGATGAACCATCACCACTGCCATCAGCAAAAACCGCCAAAGTCGCCGCCACAGCATGCCAATCTGACCGCCAGCCAATGCCTGCCAGACATTGGTTGCCAAAGATGGCATCACCAAAAGCGCCATTGCAGTTGGCAAATCGACAATGATTGACAAAAGACCAAGGCTTACCGTTGGCAAACCAAGCCCGACTATGCCTTTGACAAAACCGGCAAGGCAAAAAACCACGCCAACCATGATCAGCAAATTTGGATCAGTCATGATCATAGTCCTGCTTTGCCGATTTCGGGGCGGTTTTGGCTGACCGCGCTGATGATCAATGCTGAAGATAGACGCTGGAGATAACAGAGGCATGGTTTCATTGCCAAAGACTGGCAAGAAACAATCATAACAGCAAGGTTTCAATCGGGTAAAACAGTCGTAATCACTGCCTATTCGCCGCGAACCCTAATAATTGTTCGCCGGTTTTTAGCCCATGCTTCGGGTGATGCACCACGCATGGCTGGCCGTTCTTTGCCAAATGATTTGGTGATGATCCGCCGCTGGTCAACACCCATACGGGCAAGCTGTTTGCGAACCGCTTCAGCGCGTTTGTGCCCAAGCGCGATATTATAATCGCGTGTTCCGCGCTCATCACAATGCCCCTCAATCAGAATCTGAACGGCCGGATTGAATTTCAGATAATCGGCAACAAGCAAAAGACCTGAGAGGGTTTGCTGGCTCAAAACCGCGCTGTCATAATCAAAATAGCTAAGATAGCCATCAATTTTGATATCAATTTTGACCTGTTTGGTGGCAGCTTCTGTTGGTGCCTGATCAGCTATTGGATCTGAACTTTGATCGGTTTCTTCCGCTGGAGCGGCGTTTTCAGCTTTGGCAGGTGCCGCATCAGCCGGTGCAACCGATGGCATTTCAACAACCGGACAGGCGCTATCAGCCGAACAAGCAGGGCCATCTTTGAAAACAACAACGCTACAGCCGCTAAGCCATAACCCGATAAAGGCGGCGCGCAATGTCCGGCAGATCATCATAATGGTTTACGCCTGTTTTCACTATCTTTGGTCTTCTTGCCGAAATGATAACGACCCTGTTCAGATTTATGTAAGCCTTTGCCGCGGCTTTTTTGAAATTGCACCATTATCAGGTTGTCGGTTTGCAGCAAGGCCGATAGCCTAATCAAATGCGCATTTCACATGCGTAGCCACAAGGCTGTTCATCAGCCAGATATCGCATTTGGTACAAATTACCGGAGCCAAAACCATGAATTTATTTCCCAAACTTAAACAACGTGATGCAGAGCAAAATCCGATCCGAATTGGCATGATTGGCGCTGGTAAATTTGGCAGCATGTTTTTGGCGCAGGCAAACCGGCTTCCGGGGATTCACATTGTTGGCATTGCCGATCTTAACCCGTCAAATGCCCACTCAAATCTTGCCTATGTTGGCTGGCCAGCCGAAAAATACAATGCCTTATCGCTTGATGACGCGGTAAAAACCGGCACCAGTTTTGTCGGTGACGATTGGCAGGCTCTTGTTAGCCATCCGGCAATTGACATGATTGTTGAATGTACAGGCGATCCGGTTGCCGCTGTCCATCATGTCATAACCGCGTTTCAAAATGGCAAAAATGTTATCAATGCAACGGTTGAAGCCGATGCTTTTTGTGGCGCAGGCCTCAATCAGGCAGCGATTGAGGTGGGGGTTATCTATTCAATGGCCTATGGCGATCAGCCAGCGCTGACCTGTGAACTTGTCGATTGGGCGCGGACCTGTGGCTTTAAGGTGGTGGCGGCCGGACGCGGACATAAATGGCTTGCCGAATATCGGTTTTCAACACCTGAAACAATCTGGAATTATTGGGGTCTAACCGCCGAACAGGCCGAACGTGGCCGGTTAAATCCGAAAATGTTTAACTCATTTCTTGATGGGTCAAAACCGGCGATTGAATCGGCAGCCATTGCCAATGCCACCGGCCTTGGCGTTCCGCAAAACGGGCTGGCTTTCCCACCAGGCGGTGTTGATGATATTGCAAATCTGATGCGGCCAAAATCGGTTGGCGGGGTTTTGGAATCTGAAGGTCTTGTCGAGGTGATCTCATGCCTGACGGCCGATGGTGACGAAATTCCGCATGATATCCGCAAAGGCGTTTGGGTCGCCATCGAAGCCGATAATGATTATGTGCGCAATTGCTTTGAAGAATATAAAGTCATTACCGACACAACAGGCCGCTATATGAGCCTCTATAAAAAATGGCATTTGATCGGGCTAGAACTTGGCATGTCGGTTGCCTCGGTTGGGCTTCGCGGCGAGCCGACTGGTGCTGCTACCTGTTTCAATGCTGATGTGCCAGCCATTGCCAAAGCCGATCTTGGCGCTGGAAGCATGCTTGATGGTGAAGGTGGCTTTACCATCTATGGCGGGGTGCGGCCTGCGGCGATGTCAGTCGCCAATCGTTATTTGCCCTTGGGGCTTGCCAATCACGTCAAGCTGGTGCGACCAGTCAAAAAAGATCAGCCCATTACGCTTGATGATGTTGAAATTGAAACAACGTCAACAGCCTATAAACTGCGCGAAAAAACCATTGCCATGCTGGCGCGTTGATCGAGATGTGACCAGATAGCCTTGCCCCGAATTGGCAACAGCGTTAGAACAGATAATGAATAGAGGGACAGGCTTCCCTCAGTCAAACTGCGTCCGGCCTAGATACAGACTAGCCCTCTCTTTTTAGGCCTCTTAATTTTAAAGGAATTCCCAATGTCAGTTACTTTGGATCAAGCCCGTATCATCTCCGAAGCCGCCCTTGCCAAAGCGCGCAAACTCGGTCTAAAACCTATTAGTGTTATCATTATGGATCCACGCACATCGCTTGTTGCCTGCCTGTCAGAAGAAGGCGTCAGCCAAATGCGGTGGCGTATTGCACAAGGCAAGGCAAATGCCGCAATCAAGCTTGGCTTGGGCACCCGCGCATTGATGGCGCGCGCCGAACAGCAAGCCTATTTCATACAAGCCATGAACGGGCTTGCCGATGGCGAATTTGTTCCTGTCCCGGGCGGTGTCTTGATTCGTGATGCCGATGGCAATTTGCTCGGTGCAATTGGCATTTCGGGGGATACATCAGATAATGACGAAGCCGCCGCCCTTGCGGGTATCGCTGCGGCTGGTCTAGTTGCCGAAACCGGCTAAGCGCGGCCTATCCTGACATAACCGCAATGGTGATTTGGCTCAGCCCTGAAAGGTTGAGCCAAATTCATCACGAAGGATATTTTTCTGCACCTTGCCCATCGTATTGCGTGGCAGCGATTCAACCATAACCAATTTACGGGGCTGTTTGAATCGGGCAAGTGTTTTGCCAAGATCGGCCTCAATCGCGTCAAGATCGACCGACTGGCCACTATCGGCAACCAGAATGCCGATCACGCTTTCACCAAAATCAGGATGCGGCGCGCCAATAACGGCACTTTCCAAAACACCCGGCTGTTCATCGAGAACCAGCTCGATTTCCTTTGGATAGATATTATAGCCACCCGAAATGATTAGATCCTTGTTACGGCCAACAATCTGTAAATAGCCATACTCGTCAATTCGGCCAAGGTCGCCGGTAATGAAAAATCCATCTTCACGCAGTTCTTCGCGGGTTTTTTCGGGCATGTTCCAATAACCAACAAACACATTTGGCCCGCGCACCTCGATCTGGCCAATCTCACCATCGGCAAGTGCTTCACCATTATCCGGATTGGTGATTTTCATATCGACACCCGGAAGCGCCATGCCAACCGTACCGGCGCGACGTTCGCCATCATAGGGGTTGGATGTGTTCATATTGGTTTCGGTCATGCCATAGCGCTCAAGAATACGGTGCCCTGTCCGGCTTTCAAATTGAATATGGGTTTCAGCGAGCAAAGGCGCACTTCCCGAAATGAAAAGCCGCATATGGCGGGTTAGATCAGGCGTCAGCCGCGGATCATCAAGAAGCCGTGTATAGAAGGTTGGAACGCCCATCATCGAGCTTGCCTTTGGGAGCGCATCAATCACCATATCAGCCGAAAATTTCGGCAAGAAGATCATGCTTGCCTTGGCCAGAAGGATAATATTCGTTGCCACAAACAAACCATGTGTGTGGAAAATCGGCAGCGCATGAAGAAGCACATCATTCGCATCAAACCGCCATTCGCCAATCAAGGTTTCGGCATTTGACAAAAGGTTGTTTTGCGTCAGCATCGCGCCTTTTGACCGGCCGGTTGTCCCTGATGTGTATAGAAAAGCCGCCAGATCGTCGGCACCGCGAGGCACAGTGGCAAATATATCGCTTGCGGTTGCCGCACGATCGGCAAAACTGCCGCTGCCATCGGCATTCAGCCGTTCAAGAACCGCGCCATGCTCGCTTGCCACCGCCGCAAGGTCAAAATACTGATCAGCAACGACAAGCTTGGCACCTGAATCGCCAACAAAATAGGAAACTTCGGCTGGCGTATAGGCTGTATTCAACGGCAGGAAAATAACCCCTGATTTAACACAGGCAGCATAAAGCGCCAGCGCTTCGGCAGATTTTTCAATCTGCGCTGCCAGCCGGTCACCAACATCAAGCCCGATTGACTGGATTACATTCGCAAAGCGTGCTGTTTGCCGCAAAAAACTGTCATAGGATTGCTGTGACCCATCGGCAAAAATCAAAAACGGCTTTTGTTCACCCTGATGGCTCCCAAACAAGCGGTCATACAGTAAATTCGACATGGAAATTCCCTACGATAAAATAACGTCAACATCAAACCGCTATGTAGCGCGGTCAGTAATTTCAATTTCAGCAGCCAGCGTTTTTACCGATTTTTCGGCAATCACTGTTTGTTGATTGGCAAAAGCTTCATGATTTTCACTGATCCGGGGCAGATCATAGCGATAATTTACCATGACGCCACAAGATTGCGCCATGCCATTTTTCGACTTGTCAGCATTAGCATGAACCGCGCCAACAAGCGCCCCGTTATTCAAATGGAACCGCGCCACCGGATCACGCGGCTGGCCATTATGATGCTTGGTATTCAGCAGATAATGCGCGGCCAATTGCCTATGGGTTTCAACCGTGGCATCAGCATCAAAATTGCCAGTTTCACGAAGCCATTTTACCAGCCCAGGAATTGGCGATAAGGTGACGAAATTTCGGATTTGGGGCAATTCACGCAGCAAATGCTGAACCACAGTTTTGATCAATGAATTGCCAAAGGAAATGCCAGCAAGACCCGCCTGACAATTCGAAATTGAATAAAAGGCTGCCGTATCAGCCTTTTCAGCCGCCATCGCATCACGGTTTTCAAGAAGAACACTTTGAATCGAATTTGGCGTTCCTTTGGTCAACGCCACCTCGACAAAGATCAGCGGTTCATCAGGCATTGCCGGATGGAAAAATGCGAAACAGCGGCGATCTTCAGGCTGTAACCGGCGACGCAAATCATCCCAATTTTCAATCTCGTGAACCGATTCATAAGTGATGATCTTTTCCAGAATATGCGCCGGACTTGACCAATTGATTGGCCGTAAAACAAGAAATCCGCGGTTAAACCAAGATGCAAACAAATGTTTAAAATCAACATTCAACTTGCCAAGATTGGGGTGCTCAGAAAGAAACCGAATCAAATCTTCGCGCATTGCCACCAATTTGGTAGTGGCATCATGTGTTTGGTTCAACCGTCGGATCAATTGCAATCGGGCGGGCTCAACCGCCGCCGTCATCGCTTCATAGTTTTTGGCGGATGGCGCGTCCTGATAGGACTTGATTGCCGCAATTGCAACCTCGGCAGGAACATCCATGTCATTTGCCAAAAGTGAAAACCAAGCCAGCTTGCCGGCGTCATCAAGATCGGCATAGCGATCAAGAATCAATTGTGCAAGCGACATGCCTGACACATCACCGCGGCTTGATAATAATGCCTGACATAAGGCTTCAATTGGCTTGTTATCATCTTCAACGCGACTCGCAAGGCCAAGCTTGCGATCAAACAAGCTGGACAGGATATCAGCAAAAAAGCTCACTCGTTTTATCCTTCAATTTTCAATGGCAGAAAAGTCAGTTTAGTGCTGACGAAAAGCCAAGCCTATAGCGAATCGCAGCTTTTTACGCAGCATCCATAATATAAGCAGCCATCTTCATCATCACAAGGCAAAGACAGCATGGTCATATGGGGAAATCGCTAAAGAACCGATGGCAGATTAAAGATCGGCACCGCGACAACTAAAAACCGCTGTTGCCTGATCATTCTCAAATGAAAGTGACGTCATAAAGGCGCGATCAAATTGACGCTCGACACAGGCGGCATTTGCTTTTGCTGAACCTCAATTGGCGATGCCAGTACCGCCGCATAATTGGTTTTCCAGCTTTAGGATAAAGCGGCTAAGGTAGGTCCCATTTTGGATGAAATGGCGGGTTTTGAATTTGTTGGCGCACACGCCCCTATCAGACTAAAAAGAACCAGTCCGGCGGCGATATAGGTTTTATTATTTTGCATGCGAACTATGGTCGCCCTCTCACCTTATGTTTGAAAAGTTAGCGGCCATAATAAGTCAGGTCAATTTCGGAATGCATAAGACGAAAATATCATGGCAGACCGCCGCGGCTGCTGTGATCCGTTTTACCCCAACCCCGCCAAGGCCGACTCAAGGTCGGCAATCAAATCGATTTTATCTTCTAAACCAACAGACAGCCTTATATGTGATGGTGTGATATTCAGGCTGGCCCTGTCAGCATCGCTTAAATTGGCATGCGTTGTGGTGAAAGGGTGACAGGCAAGTGATTTTGAATCGCCAAGATTATTCGAGATGTCGATCAGCGCAAGCGCATTTAAAAAACGAAAGGCCGCCGCCTGATCTCCATCAATCTCAAAGGCAAGCATATTGCCATAACCACTCATTTGCCGTTTCGCAAGATCATGTTGCGGATGGCTTTCATGACCCGGATAGCTGATTGATTTCACCTTTGGATGATTATGCAGAAATGCCACCACATGCGCCGCATTTTCAGTTTGTGCGGCAACCCGAAGCGGCAATGTTTCAAGTGATTTCAGCATCACCCAAGCATTAAAGGCGCTGATGGCAGCACCGCTTTGGCGGTAAAAAGGTAAAAACACATCTTCGACAAAGTTGGCCTTGCCAAGAACCGCACCACCAAGCAACCGACCCTGACCGTCAATATGTTTGGTGGTTGAATAAATAACGATATCAGCCCCCAATTCCAGCGGCCTTTGATAAAGCGGCGAGGCAAAAACATTATCGACCAGAACCAGCGCGCCAGCATCATGGGCAAGATCGCAAACCGCGGCAATATCAACAAGTTCAAGAACCGGATTTGATGGGCTTTCCAAAAATACCAGCTTGGCAGGCGTTTCCAATGCGGCTTTCCATGCCGCAAGGTCCCTGCCGTCAATCAGCTCGGTTTTCACCCCCCATTTTGGCAGGATTTTTGTCAAAATTGCATGGCAGGCTCCAAAAAGTGCCCGGCTAGCCACAACGCGGTCACCGCTTTTAAGCTGGCATGCCAAGGCACCAAAAACCGCCGCCATGCCGGTTCCGGTCGCGCGGCAAGCCTCGGCACCTTCAAGAAGTGCCAAACGCTGTTCAAACATTTTGACCGTTGGGTTGCCATAGCGTGAATAAACAAAAGTATCAATTTCATCACGAAACGCCGCCGCCGCCTGTTCAGCCGAGTCATAGACAAAGCCCGAAGTCATATACAACGCTTCTGAGGTTTCCCGATTTTCAGAGCGATGCTGGCCACCACGAACCAGTTTTGTGGCGATTTGATAATCCTTATCAGTCACGATGATTAATCCTGTTTCAAAGCTTGATGGTCTTGGGCCGTGTCCGGCAGAATCACCGCCTGACCCACAATCCGATTGCCATTATCCATGACCATAACCGGATTGCCATATAAAATATAACCTTCATCAAGAACGTCAGAAACACGCTGACAAAAGGCGGCGTCATCGACACCACTTAAAAAGCGATATGATTTTTTCATGTCGATAATCCTCAAAACCCCTCATTTGTGACGCAATCACTGCTGAAAGATCACAATTGCAAAGGTTTAATCCGCTAGGCTAATAAGGTCAATCGCGGGGGGCATGCTTGCTTAAAATACGTTGCAATGTGCGGCGGTGCATTCTTAATCGGCGCGCGGTTTCCGATACATTACGTCCGCATTGTTCATAAACGCGCTGAATATGCTCCCAGCGCACCCGATCCGCGCTCATTGGATCTTGTGGTGGTGGTGGCATTTCATCGCCTGATTGCGTCAATGCTGCGGTGATCTGATCAGGATCGGCCGGTTTAGGCAGATAATCCAGCGCACCAGCCTTGACCGCTGCCACCGCCGTGGCGATATTGCCAAAACCGGTAAGCATCACGATTCGGCAATCGGCACGCTTTTTTCGTAATTCCTGAACCAAGGTTAGGCCGGTGCCATCTTCAAGCTTCATATCAAGAATGGCGTAGGCAGGTGGGGTTTTACGCACCATCTCGACACCTTCTTGAACGGTGCCAGCATCTATGACCTCAAATCCACGCACTTCCATGGCGCGACGTAGCCGGCCACGAAGCGGCGCATCATCGTCAAGAATCAGTAATGTTTTATCCGTCACAGCTATGCCCACCTAACCATTTTATGAATCTTCCAACCAAATGCCGCATCCGTTACAAGGCTGAACGCGGCACCCTTAACTCAACCAGCCCACCGCCGCCAGCCGCATTGCCAAACTGCACCGAGCCACCGATGGATTCGAGCAGGCTTCGCGCAATAAAAAGGCCAAGGCCACGATGTCCACCTGTTCCTTTGCGGCTACTATTCCAGGGCTGGCCGGCCTGAGCCAGAATCGAAGCCGAAAATCCCGGGCCGTCATCCCGAATTTCAATGCGAATATCATCGCCTATCCAGTCTATATGGATATTGACTTCACGAACTGCAAATTGTTTGGCATTTTGTAATAGATTTTCCAGCGCATGAAGCCATTCAGGGCGGTGTTTCACCAGCGGAATTTCAAGATCATCTGTGCCGCTATTGGTGACGAAAAAATTAATCGCGTCGCTGCCAAGCCGCTGATAAATCACTTCATCAACAAGAATCGTTACTGGCACTGGCGGTTCTTCGGCAATGGCGCGGCGACCCTGAACAACATCAAGCTCGCTTAGAATCACACGGCAACGTTCGATTTCGGCACGAAGAAGCTGGATATCTTCATAAATCGGATCATCCGGCGAAATGTCACGCGCCAGTTCATGGCCAATCACGGTAATCGTATTTAATGGCGATCCAAGCTTATGCGCTGCTGCGGTTGCCAAAGACCCAAGCGCACGCACCTGCTGTTCTTCGGCAATGGCCAACCTGGCTTCGGTCAATGCGGTCGATAGGCGGCGCGCGTTTGATGCAACCCACCATGTATATCCACCCAGAAAACAGCTTGATAAAATCAACGCCATCCAAACCCCAGCAAGATAATAGGGCGGAAATTCAACCGTCGCCTGCCATGCAAGCGGATGATTGAAAAAAGCCAGAAAACTGACCGAGGCGGCAACCAAACCAATCAACATCAAGGTTGATTTGCGCCGTAACACGGCTGCCGACACCACTACCGGCGCCAGAATCATAACCGAAAACGGATTTAACAAGCCGCCTGTCAGATAAAGAAGCACTGCTAGCTGCACCACATCAAATCCAAGCGCAAAGGAATTATGCCGATGGCGTTGACGGCTTTGCGGGCTTTGCATGATTTGCCAAACATTCACCATGACCGACAGGCTGATCACAAACAGCGCTGGCAATATTGGCAGATCAAGCTGCAAAAACAGATGGGTGAATAAAAGCGCTGCGCCTTGGCCAATGATCGCCACCCACCGGATGGTCAAAATTACCCCAACATCAATGGCGCTATCAAAACCGGCATCGGCATTTTTGTAATATTGCCGAATCATTATTTTATGTCCCTTATTTTTGCCAGTTTCTAGCCAGCATTAGACATCAAGATTGGCCACCCGAAGCGCATTTTCCTGAATGAAGTTACGCCGCTCTTCAACCGCTTCGCCCATCAGGGTCGAAAAGGCATTATCGGCTTCATCTTCTTGCTCGATTGTCACTTGCAGCAAAATCCGCTGTTCAGGATCAAGCGTTGTTTCCCAAAGCTGGCTTGGATTCATTTCGCCAAGACCCTTATAGCGCGAAATTTGTGCGCCTTTGCGGCCAGTCTGGAAAATGAGCTGCGACAATTCGGATGGGCCATTAATGGTAATCTGCTGGTTGGCATATCGCAGACTGGCAGGCTTGCCATAAATGGCTTGCAGATGGGATGCCGCCTCATCAAGCCGGCGGGCTTCGCCAGTTGCAACGATGCGCCAATCAATAACATGGCGTTCGGTAATCCCCCGAAGACGGCGTTGAACGACAATTGCAGGGCCATTATCGGTTTGGTCAATCATACTCGACCAGCCTTTTTCAAGACTATCCGCCTTGGCCTCAAGCCGGTTGGCAAGCTCCTCAGCAGCCTTGGCATCATCCAACATCGCCGGATTGATCAAACCAGCAATGGCAGCCTGTTCAATCACATCACGATTACCAAGCTGGCGACCAACCGTTTCAATAAGGCGGCTTGTCGCCACAGCCAGATTGGCAACATCGACAAGATCGGCACCAGCCATCTGATTGCCATCAGCGGTAATCAGAACGGCATCTTTCAAACCAGCATCCATCAAATAGATATCAAGCTCGCGCTGGTCTTTTAGATAGACTTCAGATTGACCGCGCTTGGCACGAAACAAAGGTGGCTGGGCAATGTAAAGATAGCCTTTTTCAATCAAGGGCCGCATATGGCGGAAAAAGAAGGTCAAAAGCAATGTACGGATATGGCTTCCATCAACATCCGCATCGGTCATAATGATGACTTTGTGATAGCGGATTTTTTCAACATCCATGTCAGCATTGCCAACACCCGCACCAAGCGCGGTGATCAGTGTGCCAATTTCAACCGATGACAGCATTTTATCAAGCCGCGCCCGTTCAACATTCAAAATTTTGCCACGAAGCGGTAAAATGGCCTGATTGGCACGATCACGCCCCTGTTTTGCTGATCCACCAGCGGAATCACCCTCAACCAAAAAGACTTCAGATTTTGCCGGATCACGTTCCTGACAATCAGCCAATTTCCCCGGAAGGCTGGCAATATCCATAACCCCTTTACGCCGTGTCAAATCACGCGCCTTGCGCGCCGCCTCGCGTGCGGCTGCCGCTTCATAGGCTTTTGACACAATCCGCTTGGCATCGGCGGGATGTTCCTCAAACCATTGCGTTAGGCAATCGGCAACGGCATTTTCCACCACTGGCCGAACCTCGGACGAAACCAATTTATCTTTGGTCTGTGATGAAAATTTAGGATCCGGCACCTTGACCGAAACAATCGCTGTTAAGCCTTCGCGCGAATCTTCGCCGGTTAACTGCACCTTTTCCTTTTTGGCAATGCCGCTTTGCTGGGCATAATTATTAACCACGCGCGTCATCGCCCCACGAAAACCGGCAAGGTGCGCACCG
The DNA here is from genome assembly GCA_028383305.1 of Candidatus Puniceispirillum sp. Taxonomy (GTDB): domain Bacteria; phylum Pseudomonadota; class Alphaproteobacteria; order Puniceispirillales; family Puniceispirillaceae; genus UBA3439. The sequence continues at coordinate 96,007 of JAOEVD010000002.1, read as the reverse complement.
CCATCACGTTGCGGGATATTATTGGTAAAGCAAAGCGTGTTTTCATGGAAAGAGTCCGTCCATGCCAATGCCAGTTCAACCGTAATATCATCACGTTCGCTATTGGCGATGATCGTGGGGTGAAGTGAATTGCGTGACCGATTCAAATATTCAACAAAAGCCAACAGGCCGCCATCAAAATAAAATTCAGATACAGCGCCTTCGGCAGTGCGTTCATCAGCGAGCCGAATCCGAACGCCGCTATTCAAAAACGCCAGCTCGCGAAGCCGGTGTTCCAAAATGCTAAATTCAAAATTAATATGCGCAAAAATTTTGGTCGATGGCATGAAGGTAACATGCGTGCCGCTTTGGCCAACAGCGTCACCGATGATCTTCAACGGCCCCGCGGCTTCGCCCATTTTAAAGGTAATCTGATGCTGCTTTTCATTACGGAAAATTACCAATTCCAGCCATTCGGACAAGGCGTTCACAACCGACACGCCAACGCCATGAAGGCCGCCTGAAACCTTGTAGGAATTATTGTCAAACTTTCCACCAGCGTGAAGTTGAGTCATGATGACCTCCGCTGCTGAAACGCCTTCTTCGGTATGAATATCAACCGGAATCCCGCGGCCGTTATCAGTCACCGTTACCGACCCATCGGCGTTGAGCTTTACAATGACAATATCGCAATGACCGGCAAGCGCCTCGTCAATGGCATTGTCGACCACCTCATACACCATATGATGAAGGCCTGACCCGTCATCGGTGTCGCCGATATACATTCCCGGGCGTTTGCGCACCGCATCAAGACCGCGAAGGACCTTAATCGAATCGGCACCGTAATCTTCTTCTGCGATCGGGGTTTCATCGTCAGTCATTATATCACCTCAAAGATTGGTGTTTCGCCGGCATTCTTTGCTGGCAAAATCTTCACAAATTGTGCTGTTTTCAAAAGCTCTTTAAATTGTCCATCATCGGTACCACTGTACCAGCATTGGCCGCCAAGCGATTGCACCGCGTCAAACAGCGCGCCGCGCCGCTTGGCATCAAGATGCGCCGCAACATCATCAAACAACATGACCGGCGCCCGCCCAAGCCGCCGATCCTGCAATCGGGCATGCGCCAAAATCACCGCAATCAGCATAGCCTTTTGCTGTCCAGTCGATGCCCGATTTGCCGGCACCTGACTGGCAAGATGCAAAGCCTGAAATTCACTAGCATGCGGGCCGGGCATGGCAAGATCACCATTCAGCCTTGCCGTACGGGCAGCAAGCATCAATTGATCTTCAACCGCAAGCGCAGGCATATCCGATAACCAGTTTTCAGTATCGCCGGCAAGCAATAGCTCAACCCCGGGAAAGCCAAACCAGCCACGCGCCGCTTCTTGGTTTAGCGCCTTGATCAGAGATTGCCGCGCAGCGGTCACTGCCACCGCGGTTTCGGCAAGAACCGATTCAAGCGCGCTGAACCATGATTCATCACAACGTTGTTCGGTTAGCAGATGCGCGCGTTGACGAAGCGCCTTTTCATAGCGCGACATACGGCCAATATGCGCCGGATCAAATGCAATCACCAATCGGTCAAGAAAGCGTCGCCGCGCCGCCGGACTATCCAGAAAAACACCATCCATCTGCGGGGTTAGCCATGACACTGCCAAACGGCTGCCAAGATCGACCTGTGAAACCGTCACACCTTCAAGGCGCATGATCCGGTTGCCCTGTTTTGCCGATGGCGGAACGCCCGTGCCGATTTGCACAGTGCCATCTTCATTTTCCAGCGTTGCCGCAACAGCCCAATCAAGCCGGTCAGCATCATCATTATCAGCACTGCCGCATGCAGTTTCAAAACCGCTTGCCCGATAAGCCAGATGTTCAGTTCTGGCGCGCCGCATGCCGCGCCCAGGTGCCAGCAATGACACCGCTTCTAATAGATTGGTTTTGCCAGCACCATTATCACCAAGAATCACCAATTGACCAGCGTGGATAGGAAGATCGGCTTGTTGGTAATTACGGAAATGATCCAGTTTTAAACGTGACAGCCAACTGCGTTTAGACGCATTCGCATTATCAACCTCAAGGGCAACAACCGGTTTTATCTTTGGCGAAACGCTAGTCAAATGTCACTCACACGCGCATTGGCATCAAAACAAACAAGCTCGCTTCATCACCCGGGGCGCGCACCAGACTTGGCGACCCCTGATCAGCCAGCGCAAATTCAACCATATCGCTATTGACCTGACCGGCAATATCCAGCAGGTAACGCGCGTTAAAGCCAATTTCCATTTCAGGGCCATCATAGCTAACTTCCAATTCTTCAGTCGCGCTTGAAGCATCGGTATTGCTGGCAGATAAGGTTAAAACACGTGACTTTAGACTCATTTTGACCGACCGCGACTTTTCTGAAGCAATTGTCGATACACGATCAACCGCAGCGGAAAAAGCGCTGACATCAACCTGCATGATCCGGTCATTTCCAACCGGAATAACGCGCGTATAATCAGGGAATGTGCCATCAATCAATTTGCTGGTCAGGCGTACAACGCCAAACCGGAATTCAGCCCGTGTTTCGGACAGGCCGACAAGAACATCACCATCAAAATCATCAAGCAGCTTGCGCAGTTCGCTAACGGCTTTGCGCGGCAAAATAATTGACGGCATTTGCGCGGCACCTGATGGCAATGCCTGACGAGTCATCGCCAAACGATGCCCATCGGTTGCCACGGCGCATAATTCACCGGATGCGGCCTTGTGAATATAAATACCATTCAGGTAGTAGCGCGTTTCTTCAGTCGAAATGGCAAATCTTGTAGCATCAATCAAATCGCGCATGTCAGCGGCGGTAAGCGAGAAATTCACCGGCAATTCATTGCTGCTGATTGCCGGAAAATCCTCAACCGGCAGGGTTGGCAGCCGAAAGCTAGAGCGTCCGGCACTAACCATGGCATGACTGTCATTGACCGCGATTTCAACTTCGGCACCATCAGGCAATTTACGGGCAATGTCATAGAGCAGATGCGCCGACATGGTGGTTGTACCGGATGTCATCACCGAACAACCCACTTCAGTGGCAATATCCATGTCCATATCGGTTGCCGTTAGCGACAATTCACCCTCTTCTGCACGAAGTACGACATTGGCGAGAATGGGAATTGTATTGCGCCGTTCAACAACGGATTGTACATGACCCAGGGGCCGCAATAAGCTCATACGATCAATGGTCAGTTTCATCAGCTTTCTCTTCTTTTAGGGCAGTTGTCGTATTTTACGATGCCGGTTTCCGGCCAATCCACGCTATCTACAAAATATAGCACGAGATTAACAAACAAGCATCAAAATATTGAATTTTTACCGATTCGCGCCCAGCATGGCGCGGCGCCGGATTCAGCCATGACAAAAGCCGAATCCTAGCCCGCTAAAATCGATTTTAACAGCTGCACATCTTCGGCAAGCTGACCATCACCTTTCGACAGTGACTCGATGGTTTTGACAGCATGCATCACCGTTGTATGGTCACGCCCACCAAATTGCCGCCCGATATCAGGATAGGATAGCGAGGTCAGGTTTTTCGCAAGATACATGGCCACCTGCCGTGGCCGCGCAATATCGCGTGACCGACGCGCCGAGAACATTTCGCTTACCCGAACATCATAATGCGCGGCAACGCGTTTCTGGATCGCATCAACACTGACCTGACGGCTGCTTGCACGAAGCAGATCAGCCAATAATTCAGCCGCGCTCTCATTGGTGATTTCCCGGCCAACAAGAATGGCATGCGCCAAAATACGGTTTAACGCACCTTCTAATTCGCGAACATTGCTGACAATGCGATGCGCCATAAACTCCAGCACTTTATCGGCAATTTGCACCGGTGCCTGTTCGGCCTTTGACTGCAAGATGCCAAGCCGCAATTCATAATCGGCAGGATGGATATCAGCCACCATGCCCCAGCCAAGGCGCGAGCGAAGTCGCTCCTCCATACCTTCAAGATCGGTTGGTGATTTATCGGCTGAGATGATGACTTGGCGTCCATCTTCGACAAGCGCATTAAATGTATGGAAAAATTCTTCTTGGGTTGAGTCCTTACCACTGATGAATTGCACATCATCAATCATCAAAACATCAACCGACCGGAACTGTTCTTTGAATGACATCGTATCGCGAAAACGCAAAGCGCGAACAAAGCGATACATGAATTTTTCAGCCGACAGATATAAAACCTTGCGCGATGGTGATTGCTGGCGGATATGCCAGGCAATCGCATGCATAAGATGCGTTTTGCCAAGACCAACACCGCCATAGAGAAATAGCGGGTTAAAGGCCACTTTCTCGCTTTCGGCGGTCCGGCGGGCAACGGCAAAAGCCAGCTCATTCGGCTTGCCAACAACAAAATTTGCAAATGTATAGCGCGGATCAAGACCTGCCATCAGATCATCACGCCCTTCGGCTAGCGATCCGGTGATCGCCGAATGTGCTGCAGCTGGTGCCTGTTTCTGTTCGCTTAGCCGATGCGGCTGCTGGCCGCTGCGGGCGAGGTTGCTAGCAAGGCGCACCTCAACATGCCGGATCGACGGTGATACATCGTTGAATTCAGCCGCCGAGATAACCCGCAACCGATCGGCATATTGGCTGCTGACACGTTCACGCGCCAAGGTTGATTCGGCCTCAAGGGTCAAGGTGCCATCTTCAAGGCGGCTAACGCGCAAAGGCTTGATCCAGTGACGCCAAGCGGCATCACCAATATCTTTTCGCATACGCAGATTTACCCGGCCCCAGCAAGCCTCAATTGCCTTATCGGCGCTGGCGGTTGATGCCGGCGATACTGATGGGGCTGATGCTGTATGTTCGCGCCCGCTGCTATCTTGTGGATAAGAGGCTGGCTTTGTATCAGGATTGTTCGACATATAATCAGACATCTGCAAAGCCTCCAACGGGTTTCGGTTAATTTTGCCCTAATTAGAGGTTGGCTAAGCAGCAAATGCTGCGCCAAGGACTCACTGCAAGGATGGACAAACAGTAACGATTTTTTTATCCTTTTTGCAAGAGACCAAAGCCTGTCGAAAGCAAAATAAACTTGCCAAAAGTGCGGTTATTTTTATTGACATAGATCTTGCGCAAAAACCGTCAATTCATCGAAAAATTGAACACAATCAATTGCCGAATCGCAAATAGATGATCTTGCGTGCAAAACCCTGTCGCTAACTGCTGTTGATCTGCTGCGCACGCCAACCCCCAGATCACGGCATGACTCGAATATTGAGTCTCAAAAACCGGCAAAAAAAGCCCGCCCCTCATTTTGAGGAGCAGGCTTTCAAGTCATACAATGCGAATCGCCGGTTTGGTGATTGGTAGATTACGCTGCGAGGGCTTTGACGCGGGCCGCAAGGCGTGAAATTTTGCGTGATACGGTGTTTTTGTGAAGGATGCCGCGTGATACGCCGCGCTGCATTTCCGGCTGCGCCTGACGAAGTGCTTCACGCGCCACAGCAGCATCGCCTTCAGCAATTGCTGTTTCAACTTTTTTCACAAAAGTGCGAATCCGGCTCATACGAGCGCCATTTATTAAGGCGCGGTTGGCGTTGCGGATAATCCGCTTTTTGGAAGACTTATGATTTGCCATCGGGTTTTTACGTCCCTGTCGTTCGATAAATACTTAACTGAAGCGGGCTTATATGCTTTTTTTGCTATCATCGTCAAGCGCTTTTGCCAACATGTCGTGATGTGACTTCCAAAGCCAGCCTTGGCTGTAGCGCCCGATGCAGCCTTTGGTCATGGCTAGCGCGGTTGCAACATTAGCCGCCAAAGCGCGCCGCGTGCCGTTTGCACCTTGCCAATCACCAGCTTTTCCGCGTCACGAACCCAATTTCCAGCACCACCGGTCCAGCCAAGCTGGGCCAAGGTCTGACCATAAAATGCCATGATGTCATTTTCATCTGCCGCTGTTGACGCAAAAATCATAACGATACGGCCATTTGGCGAATCAAAGGCAAAACCCAGTTCAGGCTCGATTTGCCAGCCCTGCATAATCGGCACATCACCTGCCCAGCGATGCTGCTGCGTTTCGGCTTTGACAGGTTGGCCAATCAGAAACTGACCACCAATCAGCATCAGCATCATCAAAGCCGAAACGAAACCGCGGGTTAACGCTGATGCTTTTTTATGACTGAACAGGTTCATGTAAAATTACCGCTGTTGTTTGGTTTCGTGCTGGCTATAAATCTAGCGGTGAAACCTAGCCTTGGCAACGAGAACAGTAAAAACTGGATCGGCCTGACTGGATCAAGGTTTTAATCGGTGTGGTACAAACCGGACAGGGCTTACCAGCGCGGCCATAAACAGCAAGACGCTGGACGAAATAACCAATTTCACCGCCGGGTTGAACATGATCGCGAAGCGATGTGCCGCCATCCTCAATCGCGGCTCGCAGAACCGTCACAATCGAATTGGCAAGCCGCGCGGCACGTTGACCGCGAATTGAGCCCGCCTTGCGCCGCGGTGAAATCCGCGCATAGAACAAAGCCTCACTAGCATAGATATTGCCAATTCCAGCCACCAGCCGCTGGTTTAACAGCGCGTTCTTGACCGGACCAGTTCGGCCTTTGAAAACGGCTTGAAGATGTGCGCCGGAAAATTCATTACCAAGCGGTTCGGGCCCCATGCCGGCCAGTAATTTATGCTCAACCATCGCCGATTCGGCAAAAAGATCAATCCAGCCAAAACGGCGCGGGTCATTGAACACAACATAGGATGACCCGCCCTGATCATCAGCCGGTGCCATTTCCAGCATAAAATGATCATGTTTGCCAAGCGCTGGCTTGTCTTCATGGATTCGTATCGAGCCTGACATGCCAAGATGAAGCAAAAGCACCTCGCCATTATCAAGCATCATCATCACATATTTGCCACGCCGCGCAAGACGGGTAAATTGGCGTCCAGTCAGGCGTTCAGCCAGATTTTCAGGCAATGGCCAGCGCAAATCCTTGCGACCAACAAAGGCCGATAACACGGTTCGCCCCTGCAAAGCGGGGATCAGAGCCAACTTGACGGTTTCCACCTCGGGCAATTCAGGCATTAGACAATCCCTGTTGTAAATGGCGATGAAATGGCAAAACCCGCATGGTGACAGACCAAAGCGTTAAATGAATTGGTGAAGATCATTTCGAAATCGGCTCCGGGCTGATATAGATAGGGCTGCGTTTCGCAATATTAGGATTTCGATCATGACAGACCCTGCTTTTGACAGAGCGGATCAGACCATATCAACACCGCGCGATGCGGGTAGTGATGATAATACCATAGATTTTGGTTTTCGCACCATCCAGCGTGCCGACAAAGCGCGCATGGTGCGCGGCGTGTTTGATTCGGTTGCCGATCGTTATGACATTATGAATGATGTGATGAGTGGCGGCATTCACCGGCTGTGGAAAGCGGCGATGATTGACTGGATGGCACCACAACCGCATCAAAAGCTGATTGACCTTGCTGGCGGCACTGGCGATATCAGTTTGCGGTTTTTGCGCGGCGGTGGCGGCGAGGCCTGTATCACCGATATCAATCACGCCATGCTTGAGGCGGGACGCGGGCGGCGTGATTTGCAGCGTCTGGCGCATCGGCTTAGCTGGTGTGTTGCCAATGCCGAGTCACTTCCATTTGATGATCAAAGCGCTGATTTTGTGACCATTGCCTTTGGGTTACGTAATGTCACTGACCGGCAGGCCGCCTTGCGTGAAGCTTACCGTATTCTCAAACCGGGCGGACGGTTTTTATGTCTTGAATTTTCGCATGTACAAAGCCGCCCTTTGGCAAAATTATATGACAGTTTTTCGTTCAATGTTTTGCCGGTCATGGGACAGGTTATCGCTGGTGATGCAGATAGCTATCGCTATCTTGCCGAATCAATCCGCACCTTCCCAAGCAAGGAAATGCTTGCCGATATGTTTGCCGAAGCTGGCTTTGCACAAATCCGGGTGCGCAGCCTGTCAGCGGGAATCGCCTGTATCCATTCTGGCTGGAAGCTCGATTAATGGCAAAGCGCAGCCTATCCATGCTTCGCGCGCTCATGCGGTTGCCGCATATTGCGTGGCATCTTGGGCGCGCCGGGGTTTTGGGGCATGTTGCCCAGATTACGCTTTTGCCAAGCTGGTTGCGGCATTGCTGCCAGCTTATTGATAAGGCGGTACGGTCGAAAAGCGCGGTAAATGATGCTGGCGGTGCTTTATGTCACGCCTTTGTCAGACTAGGGCCAGGCTTTATCAAATTTGGGCAGGCCTTATCAACACGCGCCGATCTGATTGGCCCCGAGCTTGGCCAGTCACTGACCATGCTTCAAGACCGTTTACCGCCTTTTGCCGCGGCAAAGGCGCGCCAGATGGTTACGCAACAGATTGGCCAACCCATCGAGACCCTATTCAGCCAGTTTGACGATGCGGCGGTTGCCGCCGCGTCGATTGCGCAGGTGCATCGGGCCACGCTTTGTGACGGGCGTGAGGTGGCGGTCAAATTGCTTCGCCCTGATATTGAAAAACATATGTTGGCAGATACGGCGCTTTTCTATTCGCTAGCGCAAATTCTGCAATGGCTGGCACCCGGGCTTCGGCGCCTGCATCTGGTAACAGCGGTGATGCAGTTCAAGCAGCTCTCAGAAATGGAGCTTGATCTGCGCCTCGAAGCGGCGGCGGCAGGACGACTTGCCGATAATATGCGCGATGATGAGGGAATTTATGTGCCATGGGTGGATTTGGAAAACAGCACCAAAGGCATGTTGATCATTCAATGGATCGATGGCATCCGGATTGATGATGTCGACCGCCTAACCAAGGCTGGCCATGATATTGGAAAAATTACCGAATTTGCGGCGCGCAGTTTTTTCAATCAGGTTTTTCGCGACGGCTATTTCCATGCCGATATGCATCCCGGCAATATTTTTGTTCGCGCCGATGGCACGCTGGTGCCAATTGATTTTGGCATTATGGGCTATCTCGATTTCCAAGACCAGCTGTTTCTGGCGCGGTTGCTCAGCGCGATGCTTGACCGCGATTATGATATGGTTGCCAAATTACATAAAGACGCTGGGATGCTTGGCGAGGGGGTTTTGGTTCATCAATTTTCGCAATCGGTTCGCGCTGTTGCTGATCCGGTGATGGGCAAACCGCTTGGCGAAGTCTCGCTTGGCGTTGTGCTGGGACAGATTTTCCAGCTGGCAACCCGCTTTGAAATCGAGGTGCAGCCGCAATATAATCTGTTGCAGAAAACCATGATGATGGCCGAGGGTGTTGCCCGGCAATTAAACCCCAAAGCCGATATGTGGCAATTAGCACGGCCAATGGCCGAATCATGGATGAAGCATGAGGCTGGGGTGAAAAAACGCGCCGAACAGCTTGTTGATGAAATGATGCAAATCATCGCACGCGTGCCAAAATTACTCAGCACTTTCGAAGCCGCACAGCAAAGACCAATCACGTCACCACCGCCAACATGGCCCGGGCGGGTTGCTCTGGTTGCGCTTTTGCTTGCCATTGCAAGTTTTTTCACGAATATTCATTAAATTTTACTATAAATGGAATTTATATGAATTTTTGTGATATTTTCATCGCTATTCAATTATAAATAACGAAAGTGGCAATTTCTGTGAATTTATCGGCAATCATTACCGCATTAGGCGGCCGCCATGCCATCCAGCAGCTTTTGAATGTGGGGCCAAGCGCGATCAGCAATTACCTGACCCGCGGTCATTTACCTGAACGCGCCAAACCCATTATCTATGCTGCGCTGACCAAGAAAGGTTATCAGATTCGCGCTGATGATCTTAAAATTCTGGCTGGCCCCCCTGCCACATCATCGCAACCACTGCATAGTGACACCCATTCCGGCAAGCGGATTTTGTTGATCGTTGCTGGCGGGATCGCTGCCTATAAGGCCTTAGAAACCGCCCGCCAATTGCAACAGCTTGGCGCGCATGTCACCGGCGTGATGACCGATGGTGCCAAACAATTTATCACCCCTCTTAGCCTTGCCGCGCTGACTGGTGAGAAATGCTATGACAGTTTGTTTTCACTAACGGACGAAGCCGAAATGGGGCATATCCGGCTGGCACGATCAGCCGATCTGGTTCTTGTCGTTCCAGCAACGGCCAATTTTATGGCGCGGGCAAACGCCGGCATTGCCGATGATCTGGCGACAACCATACTTCTTGCGACCACGGCCAAGGTGGCAATGGCACCAGCGATGAATCCGGCAATGTGGGCGCATGCGGCAACCAAACATAATTTCATCAGCCTGCGCCAGCGCGGTGTTCATATGATTGGTCCGGTAAGCGGCGATACAGCCTGCGGCGAAGAGGGCGAAGGCCGGATGTGCGAACCGGCAGATGTTGCCGTGGCCGCAATGCAACTTATCACCCCACAGAATATGACCAATGCCCAAGACATAACCAATGCCAGAGACCATAATAAAAGCCCGCTTGCTGGCAAACGAATCATTGTAACATCAGGCCCAACAATCGAGCCAATTGACAAGGTGCGCTTTATCGCCAACCGGTCATCGGGCAAACAAGGCCATGCCATTGCCGCAACCCTTGCCAAGCGCGGCGCGGATGTGATTTTGATTAGCGGGCCGGTCAATGAACCAACACCGGATCAAGTAACCATAGTTCAGGTCACAACCGCCAATGAGATGCTGGCCGCTTGCAAAGCGGCCTTGCCTGCCGATATCGCCATTTGCGCCGCCGCGGTTGCGGATTGGCGCGTAAAGTCAGTATCTGATCAGAAACTGAAAAAGCCAGAAGACCCCGATGCTGGCATGATGTTAGCGCTATGCCAGAACCCCGATATTCTGGCGCATATTTCATCCGCGCCAAACCGGCCAAAATTGGTCATTGGCTTTGCCGCGGAAACCGACAATCTATTGCAAAATGCCATCGAAAAACGCCAGCGCAAAGGATGCGACTGGATCATTGCCAATCAGGTTGGCGGTGATGCTAATCCAGTTTTTGGAAGCGCCTTAAATCAGGCCATGCTGGTAAGTGCAAATGGCGTTGACGAATGGCCACAAATGCAAAAAACCGATCTTGCCGAAACATTGGCTGATCATATCGAAGCGGAATTGACCAGATGAAACAACTTGCAGTGAAATTTCGGCGGCTAGCCCATGCTGGCGATCTTGCCTTGCCATCATATGCGACAAGCGGGGCTGCCGGAGTTGATCTTGCCGCCGCGATTGACCAGCCAATTTGTCTCAAGCCAAATATGCGTCAGGCCATTCCAACCGGATTTGCCATGGCATTGCCAGCAGGTTATGAAGCGCAAATCCGGCCACGATCAGGTCTTGCATTAAAATATGGAATTACCGTTGCCAATGCCCCCGGGACAATTGATAGTGATTATCGGGGTGAAATTGCAGTGATTTTGGTCAATAATGGCACTGATGATTTTACCATTACCCACGGCATGCGGATTGCGCAGATGGTGATTGCCGCTGTCACTTTTATGACACCCGTCGAAGCCGATGATCTTGACGATACCCCGCGTGCCACTGGTGGTTTTGGCTCAACAGGTTTGTGAGATATTATGCTGAATGATGATGATCTAGAACGCTATGCCCGTCAGGCGATCATGCCGGCAATTGGCGAGGAAGGTCAGGAACAATTATTGGCGGCGCGGGTGCTTGTTGTTGGTGCTGGCGGGCTTGGCGCGCCGGTGATCATGTATCTTGCCGCTGCCGGTATTGGCACGATTACCATTATCGATGATGATCATGTTTCGCGAACCGATTTAAACCGGCAAGTCATTTACAAAGACAGTGATGTTGGCCTGTTGAAATCTCAGCAAGCGGCGATGGCGGCAAGCGCAATCAATCCGGCAATCCATATCTCGCAGCTTGGACAAAGGCTCAGCAATGGCAATGTCGAACAATTATTAAAAGCGCATGATGTTGTTGTTGATTGCACCGATAATGCCGAGGCGCGCTACCTTCTTGGTGATGCGGCGCATGCGGCAAGCAAGCCGCTTGTCTTTGGCGGGGCGGTGCGCATGGAAGGACAGGTTTCGGTCTTTCAGAGCAGCGTCAAAGGCCACTTTGGCAGCCCGTGTTATCGATGCGTGTTTCCGGCCATGCCCGATGCGAAACAGGCACCGGGCTGTTCCGAAGCGGGCATTCTTGGGCCTGTTGCTGGATTGGTTGGGACATTGCAGGCGCTTGAAACTATCAAGATTGTTCTTGGCCAGCCGCGCACCTTAACTGGAAGGCTTTTGCTGATTGAAGCGGCGGGAAACGATTTTATGGAAATTCAAACCGTCGCACGGCTCGATTGCAGCTGTTGTGGCACATCATCTGGTGCTGCAGGTTAAAATCGGCGCAAACTCAATTGACCCAAAAATGAAAGATCCGTCAGGATAATGCCACAAGCCAGATATGGCTAAAGCATGGCCTCAATCACCCGATCTGGCGGGGTATGACCATCCCAGAATGTCTGCACATTAATGATCACCTTGTCACCCATTTGCAAACGCCCCTCAATGGTCGCCGATCCAATATGGGGCAGCAAAACAACATTTGGCAAATCGCGAAGCCCAGCCGGAATTTCCGGCTCACTGCTATAAACATCAAGTCCGGCACCAGCGATATGACGCTGAGCCAAAAGATCGGCAAGCGCGACTTCATCAACCACCTCGCCGCGTGAAGTATTCACCAGATAGGCCGAGCGCTGCATCAGCGACAGTCTTTCACGCGATAATAGATGATTTGTTGCCGACGTATGTGGGCAATTGACCGACACAATATCAACCCGCGCCAACATCTGTTCGAGCGATTCCCAATATGTTGCCTCAAGTTCCGCTTCGGTTTCGGGGTGAACCGGTTTCCGGTTATGATAATGAATCGACAGACCAAATCCACGCGCCCGCCGCGCAACCGCTTCACCAATCCGGCCCATACCAACAATGCCAAGCCGTTTGCCATTAATGCGATGACCAAGCATGCCCGTTGGCGACCAGCCCTGCCATTGGCCTGATCGTGCCAACGCATCGCCTTCGGCAATCCGCCGTGGCACCGCCAGAATCAACGCCATTGAGACATCAGCCGTATCTTCGGTTAAGACGCCAGGGGTGTTGGTAACGGTAATGCCGCGCGCCTTTGCCGCGGCAAGGTCAATATGATCAACGCCGGTTCCAAATGAGGCAATCAGGCGAAGCTGGCTTCCGGCCTTAGCAATCAAATCAGCATCAATTCTATCAGTAACGGTTGGCACAATAACATCCGCCGTTTTCACAGCCATTTCCAGCTCGTCACGGCTTAGCGCCTTGTCACTATCATTCAAAGTGGTATCAAAAAGCTCACGCATCCGGGTTTCGATTGTCTCCGGAAGCTTGCGTGTCAAAATCACTTTTGGTTTGCTTTGACTCATTGATGGCTCTCTTAAATTGAAAACAAATACCGAACTCTGGCTGGCAATTGGCCTGAAAAAACCCTAAGCTTGCGGCGCAGAACAAATGGTATATTAAATTAATTCTTTAACCCGCATCAATCTGCACCAAATACCGCCAAAACTCTACCAGAACAACGAGCAGCATGACAAAAAAATTTATTGTGATATTTCAAAAACCGCTGATCATGGCGCTGGTTTTTGGCCTTTTTTGGCTATTACAAGCGGTGATTTCGCCACTTGATTTGCCAACCAGAAATGGCATGGCACACGCACAAGAGGCCAAATTGACCGTTCGCGGCAGTGGCCTGCCCGTACCGCGCTATGTGACATTGAGATTTGACGAGACCAATTTGCGGGCTGGCCCCGGGCGGGAATATCCGGTTTTATGGCAATATCGAAAAGCTGGTCTGCCGCTTCTGGTTGATGCTGAATTCGGCATCTGGCGCAAAGTGATTGACCATGATGGCACCGCAGGATGGATGCATGGATCGGTTCTATCGCTTCGGCGCATGGCGCTGGTGCAAAAGAGTATGGCAAAAATCCATGCCAATCCCGATGAAACATCAAATGTCATTGCGCTTGCCGAACGGTTGGCGCTGATGGAATTGCAATCCTGTCCAAAAGCATGGTGCCGTGTGGCAAATAATGATGTTCGCGGCTGGATCAAGCGGCAAGCCGTCTGGGGACTTCTCGAAACCGAAAGCCTCGATTAGATTTTATATTTTCAATAAAAACGGCACCCCATTTTACTGGGATGCCGCGATTATTTATGCCGGTGAAAAATCGACGGCTTTAAGCGACATCAAACCGATCAGCATTCATCACCTTGGTCCAGGCTGCCACAAAATCAGCCGTAAATTTATCATGTGACTGGTTGGTCGCATAAACCTCGGCGAGCGCACGAAGCTGGGAATTTGATCCAAAGACAAGATCGACCCGTGTACCGCTACGTAACACTTTGCCAGTGGCACGATCACGCGCTTCATAAGAATTACTTCCCGTTGGCTTCCATTCAACACCCATATCAAGCAAAGTGACAAAGAAGTCATTGGTCAATTTGCCCGGTGTTTCAGTAAAGACACCATGATTATTTTCACTGATGCCCAAGGCTCGCATACCGCCAACAAGAACGGTCATTTCCGGTGCTGTAAGACCCAATAGCTGGGCTTTATCAAGCAGCATTTCTTCCGGGCTGACAGTAAAGTCGGTTTTCTGGAAATTGCGGAAACCATCAGCAACCGGCTCAAGAACCTCAAATGATTCAATGTCAGTTTGTGCCTGTGTTGCATCGCCGCGACCAGGTGTAAATGGAACCTTCACGCCTGATGCCTGTTCAATACCAACATTGCCTGCAAGCACAATCACATCGGCAATCGATGCGCCTGTGTCGGCCGCGATTGGCTCAAGAACCGACAAAGCCCGCGCCAATTGATTAGGCTTGTTTGCCGCCCAATCTTTTTGGGGTGCAAGACGAATACGCGCACCATTAGCACCGCCACGCATGTCTGAGCCGCGATAAGTCGATGCGCTTGCCCATGCGGTTTCGACCATCTCTTGAACGCTGAGGCCGCTGGCTGAGATACGGGCTTTAACTGCATCAACATCATAATTGGCATTGCCAGCAGGAACCGGGTCTTGCCAGATCAATTCTTCATCTGGCACTTCTGGGCCCACATAACGGCTTTTCGGCCCCATATCACGGTGCAGCAATTTGAACCAAGCGCGTGCAAACGCATCGGCAAACTGATCGGGATTTTTATGGAAACGCTCGGAAATCTCGCGGTAAATCGGATCTTCGCGCATCGCCATATCGGCTGTTGTCATCATGGTTGGAACACAGATTGACGCATCTTCGGCATCAGGTGCCAGATCGCTTTCCTTTGGGTTAACCACATGCCAGATATGCGCACCGGCTGGGCTTTTGGTCAATTCCCATTCATAGCCAAGGAGGAGATCAAAATAGCCATTATCCCATTTTGTCGGATGCGCTGTCCACGCACCTTCTATACCGCTTGTAATGGTATCGCTTCCCTTGCCCGATCCATAGCTGCTGATCCAGCCAAAACCCATTTCTTCCATGGCGGCGCCTTCCGGCTCGGCACCAACAAGACCGGCATCACCCGCACCATGCGCCTTACCGAATGTATGACCACCGGCAACAAGGGCAACGGTTTCTTCGTCATTCATTGCCATCCGGCCAAAAGTTTCACGAACATCTCTTGCACTGGCAAGTGGATCTGGATTGCCGTCTGGACCTTCAGGATTGACATAGATCAAACCCATCTGCACGGCGGCAAGCGGGTTGGCCAATTCGCGGTCGCCTGAATAGCGGTTATTCGCAAGCCATTCACTTTCAACACCCCAATAGATATCTTCTTCAGGTGCCCAAATATCCTCACGGCCACCACTAAATCCAAAGGTTTTGCCACCCATTGATTCAATCGCGACATTGCCGGTAAGAATTAGCAAATCAGCCCAGCTGATTTTATTGCCATATTTCTGTTTGATCGGCCACAGAAGGCGGCGCGCCTTATCAAGATTGCCGTTATCCGGCCAGCTATTGAGGGGTGCGAAACGCTGCGCACCTGTGCCGCCGCCGCCACGACCATCGCCGCTGCGATAGGTGCCAGCTGCATGCCATGTCATGCGGATAAAGAACGGGCCATAATGACCATAATCGGCTGGCCACCAATCCTGCGAGTCAGTCATCAAATCATGAAGGTCTTTTTTCAGGGCCTTGTAATCAAGCGAGTTGAATTCTTCGCAATAATTAAAATTCGCGCCCATCGGGTTTGACTTTTGATCATGCTGGTGAAGAATGCCAATATTCAACTGGTTCGGCCACCATTCACGATTTGAGGGGCCACTGGCGCTGTTGGTTGTAACAGCTCCATGCATTACCGGGCATTTGCCCGCATTATTTCCGTCCATCTGTCTCTCCGATTAGATCTTGTGCGTATACTCACATCGCCTTTGGGTTTCCGGCAATCACAAAGCCCTTATAAGCAAGGTTTATCTATGTCAGAAGATAGGTATGAAGCCTTGTTGGGTCAAGGCTCTTTAGAATGATTTTAAACTAGTTGAAGGCAGATCTATCACCAAATCGGCAATCAGGAGTTTTTGCTTTGAATATGAATTACCACATCAACCGCTTTGATTTCATGCCCATCAGGCGCGGCAGGCAATTGTGCCAGAATCACATCATCATGAGGAATATCGACAAGCTGGTCATTTTCGGCTTCATAGAAATGATGGTGATGATCGGTGTTGGTATCAAACAGGCTATAGTCATTATGAACCATCACCCGACGAAGCAAGCCAGCCTCGGTAAATTGGTTCAATGTATTATAAACCGTCCCGCCAGACACATGCAGGCCAGCAGCGGTGATTTCTTCGGTCAGGCTATCGGCTGTTACATGGCGATGGCGGCCATCAAGAAGCAGCGTGGCAATTGCCACTCTCTGGCGCGTTGGCCGCAAACCGGCAAGGCGCAGTTTTTCAGCAAAATGCGCCTTTGGCGTCATTCTGTCCTTTTGGTTCATATTTTTGTGACTCATCTTTCCCATTGCTGGGTCAAAATGAGCGGTCACCGGCCAAATGTCAATAATGCCTTGGCTTAGAGGGGTATTTCGTGCTTTCTATAGGGCGTTAAAAGCTGCGCTTAACATCGTAGCAAAAGACAGAAAACCAAGTGATTTTTCTCTGCTGGCCTTGCCTATATTCGGTATTTTGACCGATTTAACCGGTATAGCAGGAAAATCAAAACCGGCAGGCTTGTAGGGTCAATTTGACCTTAGATGCACGCCCGTTTGTAACAAGGAAGTTAATATGTTGCCCAAAGATCAAAGCTCTTTTACCTATGATGAATTAATCAGCTGCGCCAAAGGCCAGATGTTC
Organism: Candidatus Puniceispirillum sp.; assembly: GCA_028383305.1. GTDB lineage: Bacteria > Pseudomonadota > Alphaproteobacteria > Puniceispirillales > Puniceispirillaceae > UBA3439. The sequence goes on along the minus strand of JAOEVD010000002.1, from coordinate 78,712 downwards.
GGGCCAGGAAACCCGCAATTGCCATTGCCGCCAATGCTGATGTGTGACCGCATTACACGCATTGATGACAATGGTGGTGAATTTGGCAAAGGCCAGATTGATGCTGAGTTTGATTTGAACTCTGATCTTTGGTTCTTTCCTTGCCATTTTGAGGGCGATCCAGTGATGCCGGGCTGTCTTGGCATGGATGCGCTATGGCAGCTTGTTGGCTTTTTTCTGGGCTGGTCAGGCGGGCTTGGACGGGGGCGCGCTCTGTCGGTTGGTGAGGTGAAATTTACCGGTCAGATTCTGCCAAGTAACAAGCTTGTGACATTTCGTCTTGATATGAAGCGGGTCATCATGCGCCGCCTTGTGATGGGCATTGCCGATGGCAAAGTGCTTTGCGATGGCGAGGTTGTTTTTGAAGCCAATGATATCCGCGTTGGCCTGTTTACCCCTGAAGGAGCTTAAAGATCATGCGCCGTGTTGCCATTACCGGAATCGGAATCGTTTCCTCGATTGGAAATAATGTCAGCGAAGTTACCAATTCGTTGCGTAACGGAACCTCGGGCATTGTTGCCGCGCCGGAATATACCGAGCTTGGATTTCGCAGTCAGGTACATGGCACCGTCAAGCTTGATGTTGCCGATCATGTTGATCGCAAGCGGCTTCGCTTTATGGGTGAAGGGGCTGCCTATGCGGTTCTGGCGATGGAGCAGGCCATTGCCGATGCTGGGCTTGAAGATCATCAAGTGTCAAATGAACGAAGCGGTCTTGTCGCCGGTTCAGGTGGTCCATCAACGGCCAATCTGCTTGCCGCCTTTGATATCACCCGCGAAAAAGGCCCAAAACGGATTGGGCCTTATATGGTGCCACGCTGCATGTCATCGACCGTTTCGGCCTGTATCGCCACTTTTTTCAAAATTCGCGGCATCAATTATTCGATTTCCTCGGCTTGTTCAACCTCGGCACATTGTATTACCGCTGGTGCTGATGCCATTCGTAGTGGCAGCCAAGATATTATCTTTGCCGGCGGCGGCGAAGAACTGCATTGGACCTTATCCGTTTTGTTTGACGCGATGGGGGCAATGTCTTCGAAATATAACGACACGCCAGAACTGGCCTCACGCCCCTATGATGCCGACCGCGATGGATTTGTGATTGCTGGCGGCGGCGGCATGGTTGTTCTTGAAAATATGGATCATGCGGTGGCACGCGGGGCAAAAATCTATGCTGAACTGGTTGGCTATGGTGCCAATTCAGATGGCGCGGATATGGTTGCACCATCCGGCGAAGGCGCGGTGCGCTGCATGGAGCTAGCACTTGCCGGTTTTGATGGTAACAAGCTTACCGATAAGGTGGATTACATCAATGCGCATGGCACATCAACGCCAGTTGGCGATGTAAAGGAGCTTGACGCGGTTCGCACTGTCTTTGGCCCGCGTGGCCATCTTCCGGTTGTCACGTCGACCAAATCATTGACCGGCCATTCGCTTGGTGCGACAGGGGTTCAAGAAGCCATCTATACGATCATCATGATGCATAATAAATTCATTGCCGCATCTGCCAATATCCACGCGCCCGATCCGGCCATTGGCGATATTCCAGTAGCGCAAAGCCGCATGGATGATTTTTCAATCAATCTGGCATTGTCCAACTCATTTGGCTTTGGCGGCACTAACGCCACATTGGCCTTGCGAAAGGTATAATATGCAGCCCAGAACTTTACTGGCTGGCAAACGCGGCCTTGTGATGGGTGTTGCAAATGACAAATCCATTGCATGGGGCATTGCCGAAGCCGCCGCCAAACAAGGCGCCGAAATTGCTTTTTCCTATCAAATGGAGGGGTTTGGCAAAAGGCTGGCACCCTTGGCTGAATCAATTGGCTCAAACATCATGATCGAATGTGATGTTGCCAAAGAGGGTGCAATTGACCGCTGTTTTGCCGAATTGGCAACGCATTGGCCAACAATCGATTTTGTCGTTCATGCCTTGGCATTTTCCGACAAGAATGAATTAAAAGGCGCCTATATGGATACCAGCCGCCAGAATTTCGAAAATACCATGATGGTATCGGCCTATTCCTTTACCGAAGTCGCGCGCGCCGCCCGTAACATGATGCCCGATGGCGGTGCATTGGTAACGCTTAGCTTTCTTGGCGCGCAACGAAGCACACCAAATTATAATGTCATGGGGGTTGCCAAAGCTGCCTTAGAAGCCTCGGTTCGCTATCTTGCGGTTGATCTTGGTGGTCAAAATATTCGGGTCAATGCGTTATCGGCCGGACCGATGCGCACGCTTGCTGGCGCGGCGATTACCGGGGCGCGGCATATTTTCCGCCATGCCGAACATCATGCACCGCTTAAACGCAATCCCGGGCTTGATGAGGTTGGGCATGCCGGTCTTTATCTGGTGTCAAATCTATCGTCAGGCGTAACCGGCGAAGTGCATTTTGTTGATGGTGGTTATAATAGCGTCGGCATTCCAGGCGAATCCTAAGCTATAGAAACCATAGACAAGCAAAAGGCGGTGCCACTGGCACCGCCTTTTTTCATCTTGTTCGATTCTTATTGCGGTCTATTCAGCGGTTTCAGCAGCGGCTTCAAGATCAGCACCAGTTTCCTGATCAACACGCTTCATTGACAGCTTTACCTTACCACGATCATCAAAGCCGATAACCTTGACCTTAACCGCATCACCATCTTTACAGATATCGGTGGTTTTTTCGGTACGGCCATTTTGCAGCTCAGAAATATGAACCAGCCCGTCTTTTGCCCCAAGGAAATTGACGAACGCCCCGAAATCAACGGTTTTGACTACAGTACCGTTGTAGATCACACCAAGCTCTGGCTCGGCAACGATATCACGAATCCGCGCAACAGCGGCTTCGCCTGACGGGCCTGAAACGGCTGCAACCTTGACGGTGCCATCATCTTCGATATCAATCTTGGCACCTGTTTCTTCACAGATTTCACGGATGATTTTGCCACCCGGGCCAATGATGTCGCGGATTTTATCAACCGGAATTTTCAAGGTGGTGATTTTTGGCGCGCTATCGGCCAAATCATCACGCGCCGAGGTCAATGCCTTGGCCATTTCATCAAGAATATGAATCCGGCCATCGCGTGCTTGATCAAGTGCAATCTGCATGATCTCAGGTGTGATTGATGTGATTTTGATGTCCATCTGCAATGAGGTCACACCATTTTGTGAACCGGCGACTTTGAAATCCATATCGCCAAGGTGATCTTCATCACCAAGAATATCGGACAGAACGGCAAAATCATCGCCTTCTTTAATCAATCCCATCGCAATACCAGCAACCGGACGTTTCAATGGCACGCCAGCATCCATCATCGCCAATGAACCACCACAAACGGTCGCCATTGAAGATGATCCGTTTGATTCGGTGATTTCAGAAACAAGCCGGATCGTGTACGGAAATTCGTCTTTGGTCGGCAACAACGGACGAAGCGCACGCCATGCTAATTTTCCATGACCAATTTCACGCCGACCAGGCGATCCAACACGGCCAGCCTCGCCAACTGAATATGGCGGGAAATTATAATGAAGCATGAAGCTAGACCGGCTTTCACCAACCAACGCATCAATGATTTGTTCATCCTGACCCGTGCCAAGCGTGGCAACAACCATCGCCTGTGTTTCACCGCGGGTGAACAAAGATGATCCGTGCGCCCGCGGCAGGAATCCGGCCTCAGCAACAATCTGGCGAACGGTCTTTGTGTCACGACCATCAATTCGAACGCCGGTTTTCAAGATCGCACCCCGAACAACATCGGCTTCCATGCCTTTGATCAGGCCACCAACAAGAACGGCATCATAATCATCGCCAATTGCGGTTTTTGCTTCGGCGCGAACCTCATTCAAAGCTGCTTGACGATCGGTTTTATCGGCAATTTTATAAGCGGCTTCAAAACTCTTGGCAAAACCCTTTAGAACCTTGTTGATATCACCAATTTCTGCTGGCTCCTCCGGAAGCGCGCGGGGCTCTTTCGCACATGATTCGGCCAGTTCGATAATGGCATCAATCACCGGCTTGACGGACTGGTGACCAAAATTCACCGCGCCAAGCATGATTTCTTCTGACAGTTCCTTGGCTTCTGATTCAACCATCAAAACGCCTTCATGCGTTCCAGCCATGATCAGATCAAGTTCACTTTCATCCATCTGATCGACGGTCGGGTTCAAAACATAGGCTCCATCAATCCATCCAATGCGCGCTGCGGCAATCGGGCCAAAGAACGGCACACCTGATAAGGTCAAAGCTGCCGAAGCACCAATCATCGCGGCGATATCAGGATTATTTTCCATATCATGCGCCAGAACGGTACAGATAACCTGAGTTTCACATTTGAATGATTTCGGGAATAACGGACGGATCGGGCGGTCAATCAAACGGCAAACAAGGGTTTCATTTTCCGAAGGACGGCCTTCACGCTTGAAAAAGCCACCGGGGATTTTACCTGCTGCGAAGGCTTTTTCCTGATAATTGACGGTCAATGGGAAAAAATCCTGACCAGGCTTTGGGCTTTGCGCCGCAACAGCTGTACATAATACTTTTGTCTCACCAAGGCTGACCATAACAGCGCCATCGGCTTGACGGGCAACTTTACCGGTTTCAAGAACCAGCTTTGTACCGCCCCATTCCAATTCTTTGCGGAATAACTTGAACATCTATTTCATCTCTTTCATTTCATCTCAACGCCAGCAATCCAGCGAGAGAACAGCAAAAATGCAACGCACATCCTCATGATGAACATCGCTGTGACAAAGGAATTAAAATGTTTTGAAGGTTATCTCGTCGTGCCAGCGCTCTGTCTGCATCTGGTTGTCGGGGGCACCCTCAATCAGCCTTGTTCGTGCCCTATTAATTCCTAATCCCTTTGATCACGGCTGTTCTCGCACGCAATCTTGAAAAAAGCAAATAAAATGCGCCACATGCAAAAACCGCCCTACCAATAGCAGGACGGTTTTTTAGGCTTTCTGTGAAGAAGGCTTAGCGGCGCAAGCCTAACTTCTCAATCAACGCCTTATAGGTCGCAACGTTGCCCGACTTGATATAGTCAAGAAGACTGCGACGCTGGCCCACCATGGCCAAAAGGCCACGACGTGACCCGAAATCTTTTTTATGGTCTTTTAGATGCTCGGTCAGGTTGCGAATGCGCTCAGACAGGATAGCCACCTGAACTGATGCAGATCCTGAATCCTTGTCATTTTTGCCAAACTCAGCAATTAGCTCGGCTTTGCGTTCCTGTGTAATCGACATCGAAACCTCCTATATAGGTTTAAGTTAAATATTTAGCACGCGAACAGGACAAACCGCACCAGCCTTGACCACCACCAAAGCCACCGGACGGTCTCCCTCCATGGCGATTGCGGTTGCACCGGTCAAAAGCGCCTGAAAACGATCCTGTGCTGATGCACTGATCGCCGGAATCGTCTGACCATGGCGAAGCTTAGTTGCCTCATTCCCTGAAATGGGTAGCGCCGGGATGTCGTCCAGCGCACTCACAACAGGATGCAAATGCTCTAAAGCGGCGGCACTATGCGGCAGCTTCTCTAAAAAATCCAGTGAAATCGCATGATCAGCATGAAATTGTCCGACTGACAGCCGCCGAAGCGCGGTGACATGCGCTGCCGTACCAAGATCGCGCCCAAGGTCGCGTGCCAATGCCCGAATATAGGCGCCTTTGCCACAAGCAACATAGAATCGGGCATGGTTCTGATCTGACGCAATTCGGCGAAAGGATTCAATGTAAATCTCTCGCGAGTCCAGCGTGATCGCCGCCTCATCATCGCCTGCCTTTCGCGCCAAATCATAGGCGCGCTTGCCATCAACCTTAATTGCCGAATAGACCGGCGGTACTTGTTGGATATGGCCTTGATAATGCGCTAGCGCCGCACCAATCGCGGCCGCATCCGGGCGGTGATCCGACTGGCAGGTAATACTGCCTTCGCCATCATCGGTGCTGGTTTCGCTTCCCCAGGCCAATTCAAATTCATAGGATTTCAGCTGGCCCATCGCAAAAGATACGGTTTTAGTAGCTTCGCCAAGGGCAATGGGAAGAACACCGCTTGCCAGCGGGTCAAGCGTGCCACCATGACCGGCCTTTGCAGCGTCAAAAACCCGCCTGACAATCGCCACTGCCTTGGCCGAGCTTATACCTTTTGGTTTGTCAAGGTTAACCCAGCCATGAATTGGCTGTCCGCGTTTGCGTGCCATCGCACAATCAACCTTGGCGGATGGCGGCAAAAAGCTTGTTCATCCGCGCTGCATTTTCAAAACTTTCATCGAGCAGAAACCGCAGGCGTGGGGTACGCCGCAAATGCACTTTTTTGGCAACAAACGACTGGATCAGAGGTGCCAACCGGTTCAAGGCTGGCAAAACAACTTCAATATTGACCCCCCCAAGCGGCATTGTATAGACCCGCGCATTGGCCAGATCTGGGCTGACAGTAATTTCCGTAATGGTGATCGACACGTTGACAAGATCAGGATCAAAGAAATCTTCGCGCATCAAAATTTCCGACAAAGCATGGCGCAATGTTTCACCAACGCGTAATTGACGCTGGCTTGGCCCTTTTGCAGATTGCGGACGACGCGATTTTGACGGCATGACCCTCATCCCTTTAGACAAGTGTCAGGACAGGCCAAACCAGCACATCCCTTCACCAACTTAGCCGGTGTTAATCGAGTGTTCGTGCAACTTCACGAAGTTCGAAACATTCGATCATATCTTTTTCCTGAAGGTCGGAATAATTTTCAAATCCCATTCCGCATTCAAAACCTTCGCGCACTTCTTTGACTTCGTCTTTAAAGCGTTTCAGGGTTTTGAGCGAGCCTTCATGAATCACCACATTATCCCGCAGCAAACGAACCTTGCAGCCACGTTTGATGACGCCTTCGGTCACCATACAACCGGCAATCTTGCCAATTTTTGACACACCAAAGACCTGACGAATTTCGGCATAACCAATGAAATCTTCTTGCGTGTCGGGGCTAAGAAGGCCGCCCATTGCCGCTTTGACTTCATCGATCAGTTCATAAATGATCGAGTGATAACGTATTTCAACACCGTCACGTTTTGCCAGATCACGCGCCTGCGGAATCGCCCGAACGTTAAAGCCAATTACGATGGCATTTGAGGCGGCGGCAAGGCTAATGTCAGATTCGCTAAGCGCACCAACACCGGCCGATAACAGACGCACTTTCACCTGTTCAGTTCCCAGCTTTTCTAGCGCAACACGAATGGCCTCAAGCGAGCCATGAACATCAGTCTTGATCACAACCGGTAATTCTTCGGCTTCACCAGCTGCAATTGCCGATAACATCTGCTCGACCGATCCACGCGCACCGCGCGCGGCCTCGTGATCACGGTTGCGGCGTGTCCGATATTCGGCAATTTCACGCGCACGCGCTTCGCTTTCAACAACAACACAGCTATCGCCCGCCATCGGCGTGCCGTTCAGACCCAAAATCTCAACAGGCTGGCCCGGCTCCGCTGATTGCAGCGTTTTACCACGATCATCAAGCAACGCACGAACACGGCCGCTTTCAGCACCAATGACAAAAATATCGCCTTGCTTCAAGGTGCCGCGCTGAACAAGCAAAGTGGCAACCGATCCCTTGCCGCGCTCAACCTTTGATTCAACAACAACACCTTCGGCCGGACGATCGGGGTTGGCCCTCAATTCGAGAAGTTCGGCCTGCAACATGATAGCCTCTTCCAGCTTGTCGAGGCCCATTCCTGTGTGCGCCGACACATCGACACATAAAACATCACCGCCAAAATCTTCGGTGATGATTTCATGCTGCAACAAATCGCTTCGTACGCGCGCCGGATCGGCGGCGGGCTTGTCACATTTATTGACGGCAACAATCGTTGGGCAACCTGCCGCCTTGGCATGGTTAATCGCTTCGATGGTTTGCATCATGACCGAATCATCAGCCGCTACAACCAGAACGACAATATCAGTGATATTGGCCCCGCGTGACCGCATTTCGGTAAAGGCCTCATGGCCCGGCGTATCAATGAAAGTAATGACATTATCGGCCACTGTCTTAATCTGATAAGCACCGATATGCTGGGTAATTCCCCCAGATTCACCCGCCGCAACATCGGTGCGGCGAATGGCATCAAGAAGGCTGGTTTTACCATGGTCAACGTGACCCATAATGGTCACGACAGGCGGGCGTGGTTGCAGGCTTTCCACTGGATCATCATCAGCACCAAGGCCAATTTCGATATCCGATTCTGATACACGCTGAATCCGGTGCCCAAATTCGCCAGCGACCAATTCAGCGGTTTCACCGTCAATGGCTTGTGTCGCTGTTGCCATGATGTTCAGCTTCATCAGCTCTTTCACCACATCGGCGGTACGCTCGGCCATACGGTTTGCCAATTCACCAACGGTAATGCTATCGGGAACAATCACATCACGAAGCTGTTTGGCCTGTGGCTGTTCTTCGCGCATCCGCGCCCGCTCACGCTGGCGCTTGACCGATGCAAGCGAACGCTGGCGACGGCTGTCATCACCCGACAAAGCCTGCGTGATGGTCATTTTACCTGACTGGCGACGACCCGCAGCTTCGCGACGTGGTGTTGGGCGGCGTGGTGCCATTTCTTCAGCTTCACGGCGACGGCGATTTTGCATTTCAGTTGGCGTTGGACCAAATTTATTGGCTGCTGTTGCCGCATCGCTTGGCGCATCTTCAGTAACCTGACGGCGGGCAGCATGGGCATCGGTATGTTTTTTATTCTCTTCACTACGGCGACGCTCTTCACCAGCCTCGATTTCCTGCAATTCAGCAAGTTCGGCAGCGCGGCGCGCGGCAATCGGATCAAGCGGCATTTCGGGTTCGGGTGTGGCTTCGGGTGCATCGGCTTCAATCGGTGTTTCAATCGAAATTTCAACCGGCGCTTCGGCATGATCATCGGCGGGCGCTTTTGTCTCGTTGGATGGTGCATCAACCTTGGCAAGCCCTTTTTGCAGGGCGCGAACCCGCGCGGCGCGTTCTTGCGTGGTTAACCGATCATCAGCGGCAGGTGCCGATGGAGCTGGCGCGGCAGGTGCGGCGGCGGTTTGTACAGGTTCAGTTACAACTGGTTCAGGCGCTGGTGCTCCACCGCGCTGCGGTGCCGCCGGAGCGCGTTTGCGCCGGACTTCAACTTGAACCGTTTTGCGCGCACCACCAACTGATGGCCCGGCACGCAGCTTGCTGGCATCAATATTGCCAAGCGTCAACTTGCTACCTGAGAGACTCAGTTTTTTTGGTTTACTGCTATCGTCAGTCATTTCGAACCTTTCTTGGCATTCACCACCGCATAATCTCACATACGCTAGTCAAACCGTTACGCCTAGGTGATACACCGGTCAGGCAGGTCATTACAACCCGCTGTTGTGTAAAACCCTTCTAAACGCATGATATCTTCATGAACCGTGCGTACTAATTTTCCTGAACCATTGCCAGTCGAAGCCCGCAACCCGACAAAAGCTAAACTGTCACGGCCACATATGCGGCCAAGTTCGATTGCGCTGAGTGACTGGCTAACCCAATCTACATCGAGCTTGGATTTCATTTTTGCAAGTTCGCGCGGCGAAGCATCCGCCGCCGCAAGCAAGCCTTCAAAACGGCCTTCAGATAGTAATTTGCCACCACCACCAAGAAGCATGCCAGCGCGGCGTGCCATTGATGCTGTGGCAATGATGCGCGCCCTTAGCCCGACGGCAATGGCGTCAATATCGGCATCAACCGATTTTAACCCCACGCCAAGAGCGCGCTTCAAATAACCTTTTTGATCGGCTTTGCGAATGACAGACTCTTCGGCTGTCACCCACGCGCCACGTCCGGGCAGGCGTCCTGCAAGATCGGCAACAGCATAGCCATCCGGTTCCGCAACAAAGCGAATTAGCTTGTGCGGGGGAAGCGTTTGCCCAGTTGCGATACAGGTGCGCTCAGCCATGACAGATAGCCCCTCATGGCCTAGCTGTCAGACGAAGCCGACGCATCGTCGGTGTCTGTGCTGTCAGCGGTTTCATCTGTAAACCAATGCGCCCGTGCAGCCATGATAATATCACCAGCTTCGCCATCATCGCTAAGACCATGCTGACCTAAAAGCTCGACAAGCTCTTCATTATCAAGACCGGCAAGATCATCAAGCGTGCGGATTTCATTTTTGGCAAGGGTCAACAACATGGCAAGGCTGATATATTCAAAGGCACGAAGATCGTCAGCGACCTTCATCTCATCAAGCGCTGCATTGATCCGGTCTGATTCACGCTCGACAAATTCGATGGCGCGGTTCTGCAATTCGCCAGCAATATCTTCGTCAAAGCCCTGAATCGCGGCCAGCTCTTCCAATGTGCTCTCGGCAATTTCTTCAGGGAAGACAAAGCCTTCAGCAACAAGAAGATGCGCAATCACATCATCAATATTCAACGCATCAATAAAGCGTGTTGAACGGGTTTTAAACTCTTCTTGGCGGCGTTCGGATTCTTCGGCCTCGGTCAGAACATCAATATACCAACCTGACAATTGCGACGCCAAACGCACATTCTGGCCACGACGTCCAATCGCAAGGCTCAATTGATCGTCCGGAACAACAACTTCCATCCGGCCAGCAACCTCATCCATCACCACCTTGGCGACTTCGGCAGGTGCCAGCGCATTCACCACAAAAGCGGCTGGGTCTTCGATATGAGGAATGATTTCAACTTTTTCGCCCTGTAATTCGCCAACAACGGCCTGAACACGGCTACCGCGCATACCAACACAAGCACCAACCGGATCAATGCCCGGATCATTCGACAGAACGGCAATTTTGGCACGGCTGCCAGGCTCGCGGGCAACGCCCTTGATTTCGATAATGCCATCATAGATTTCAGGCACTTCTTGGGTAAACAGCTTGGCCATAAATTCATTACAAGCCCGCGATAGGAAAATCTGGGGCCCGCGCGGCTCTTCACGAACATCAATGATATAGGCACGAACACGATCGCCTTGGCGCAGGTTTTCACGCGGGATCATTTCCTCACGGCGAATCACCGCTTCGGCGCGGCCAAGATCAACCGTGATTGAATAGCTTTCGGCCCGCTTGACCGTACCAACAACAATTTCGCCAATACGGTGCTTATATTCTTCAAACTGGCGTGCGCGTTCGGCATCACGCACTTTTTGTGAAATAACCTGTTTTGCAGTTTGCGCGGCAATCCGGCCAAATTCAATTGGCGGCAAAGATTGGCGCCAAAACTCACCCGCAGCCAATGGCGGATTTTGCTTAGCACCTTCAGCAATACTCATCTGCATCGATTCATCTTCAACTTCTTCAACAACTTCGATCCAACGCTCAAGACGAATGGCACCGGTTTTGCGATCAATCATCGCCCGGATATCACGGTCTAGCCCATATTTCGCCCGACCGGCTTTTTGGATGGCTTCTTCCATCGCCAACATGACTTCTTCGCGCTCAATTGATTTTTCACGCGCCACCACATCGGCAACTTGAATTAGCTCGAGGCCTGGAATTAATGATGTATCCATAGTCGTCTCACCTTTGGTTTGTCTTTGCACCATATGTGGCGCGCCACTTATTACGAAAATTCTATGTTGTTTTGACCTTCATTCACCGCCGCTTCGGCTCTAGTTGCGCCGTTCAAAAATTTCACTTGGATCGATCCGGGCCGATTCAATATCATCAAAGGCAAATTCAAATCTACCAAAGCTTGTTTCAAGGCCAATCTTGCCATCATCTGTCAAACCAGTGAGCCGGCCTTGAAACCGCCGCCGTCCATCAAGCATCATGCGCAATGTTACTTTCGCCAATTCACCATTGAACCGCTCAAAATGTTTAATCCGTGTCAAAGGTCGGTCAATGCCAGGCGAACTCACTTCAAGAACATAGGCAGCGGCAATGGGGTCATCAACATCAAGCAATGTCGAAATATGCCGACTTAACATCTGGCAATCTTCGACCGTCATTTCACGATCTTCTTTCGGCTCGGCCATGATCTGCAACTGGTTGCGACCCGTTTGCCCACCTGAAAACTGCACCCGTACAAGGCCAAAGCCAAGCTCGGTAACTGCATCTTCGATAATCTGGCTTATCTTGGCTTCGACCAAAATGCCTCCTAAAACCCTGACTATTGGCGTGCCCATAGGGGCAAATTGCCGTAACACTAACCTAAAACTGTATCGCTTTTTTAAAACCGGCCAAAACCCCTTAAAAAGGACAATAAACCTCTCAAAAAAGGCAATAAAAAAGTGGGCCAGTGGCCCACCGTCCGACTGCGACAGCTTTAATTGATCTTGTATAAGCTGTGATAGGCAAAAAAGCAAGAGGCAAGAGGCAGCAAGCCTGTGATGCCAATTTGCCACTCATCCCGTTACAAAATCATCAGGTCAGCCCGCACCGCCGCGACGCTGAAACAGAAACCAAGATGATTGGCGTTCGGCGCGATCAGCCTTTTTCATATAGCGCGTTTCGGGCAATTTAGCGGGGCGTTGACGCCAATCTTGGGGGCCGCGGGCTGTCCACATAAAATCAGCATGCGCGGTGGCAGCCTGCAAAAGCCAGCTTTTTGCCGTAGGGTCATCACTTGCCAGAACCAGCCGTCCACCCGGCCGGATCATCACCGCAAGCTGGTCAAGAAGGGCGATTTGCAGAATGCGCCGCGCCGCATGGCGTTTTTTCGGCCATGGATCGGGAAACATGATAAAGGCACCAGCAAGGCTTGTCGCCCCAAGACTAGACATGATCAGTCGAACATCATCTGGCCAGATGCGAATATTGCCAAGCTGTTGTTCATCAATATGGCGAAGCAGACTGGCAACACCATTGATGAAAGGTTCGGCGCCGATGAAATCGCAATCAGGCATCGCCGCGGCAAGGCCAGCCAGATGCTCACCACCGCCAAAACCGATTTCGAGATAGCGATCAGCCTTGCGGCCAAATTGATCATCAATTGGCCGCGCCGGATCAAAGGCAAATTGCGGTAAAGCTACATCAAGAAGCCGCTTCATCGAGGCGCGAAGCGGGCGGCCTTTGCGCCGACCATAAAAACGCGGCCCCAGCGGCGCTCCGTCATTTATAACCCCGTTCTTGTTAACAGCGTTACGATTGGCCATTACAAAATCTGCCTTACATTTCAACATGTATTCGATCGGGTATGTACGCAAGCAATATCCTACCGTGCCGCAGCGCGAAGCGCATCAACAAGATCGGTTGCTTCCCAGCTAAATGTGCCCGCTCCTACTTCACCAGCGATACGGCCAAAATGCCCATAGGCAGCAGTTGGCGCATAAATTGGCGCATTCATGCCAAGATGCTGGCGAATGCCACGCGGCGTCAAATCCATGCAGTCGCGAAGCGCTTCTTGCAGCTTTTGATCATCAATTGTGCCTGTGCCATGTGTGTTCGCATAGAGCGACACTGGCTCGGCAACGCCAATCGCATAGGCGATCTGAATTGTGCAACGCGATGCCAAGCCCGCTGCAACAACATTTTTTGCCAAATAGCGGCTAGCATAGGCAGCCGACCGGTCAACCTTTGTCGGATCTTTTCCCGAAAAGGCACCGCCACCATGCGGCGCCGACCCACCATAAGTATCAACAATGATTTTGCGGCCAGTAAGACCCGTATCGCCATCCGGTCCACCAATCACAAATTGACCGGTAGGGTTCACCAGAAGATCATCTCTTGTCACCATCCAACCATCGGGAAGAACATTGGCGATCACCGGCGTCACCAACGCCAGAATATCGGCCTGTGTCGCTTCTTGTGAATGCTGCGTTGATAGAACCACCTTATGCACACCCGTTGGGCGGCCGGCATCATCATAAACAAGGCTGATCTGGCTTTTTGAATCAGGGCCAAGGATTGAATAGGCATCCTGTTTACGAACCGTTGCAAGATCTTTTAGAATTTGATGCGAATAATGAATTGCCGCAGGCATCAAAACATCGGTTTCATCACAGGCATAACCAAACATAAGCCCCTGATCGCCAGCGCCTTCATCTTTATTGTCGCCTGAATCAACACCCATCGCAATATCGCTAGATTGTTCATGAAGGTAGTTTTGAAATTCGAAATTGGCGTGATGAAACTTGTCTTGCTCATAGCCGATATCTTTGACCGCCGCCCGCACTGCCGGCTCAATCTCGGCCATGATCTGGGTCAATTTAGCCTTGCTTGCCCGCACTTCACCAGCCAGCACAACACGGTTTGTCGTTGCCAAAGTTTCACAAGCAACACGCGCTTCTGGTTCATGCTTCAAAAACAGATCAAGAACCGTATCCGAAACGCGATCACATACTTTGTCGGGATGGCCTTCTGAAACGGACTCAGATGTAAAGATATAGCTCATGGGCGGGATCCTGAATTTTTGTGTCGAAGATATCTATTGCCTGATAGAACGAGAGAGGTCAAGCCATGCGGCACTGCCAATAATCAAAAAAATAAGTACAAAAAATCCCAAATTACCGAAACGGGCAAACAGCGTTGGCGGTAGGGCCGGTGGTAGCCGCAGATCAAGAACACCCTGCCTGCCAAGCCCCATCTGTCCAAGAATACGGCCATAGGAATCAAACCCGGCAGTGATTCCTGTATTGGCGACCCGCATCAGCGGCAAGCCTTCTTCAACCGCGCGCATCTGAGCTTGAACAAGATGCTGCCACGGCCCTGCACTTTGGCCAAACCAAGCATCATTGGTGATATTGATCATCATATCTGGGCGCATCTCTTGACCAATGACCGCGCCGGTAAAAATCACTTCATAGCAAATCAGCATTTGCATACTGCCATAACCATCAAGACGCATCAGGCGATTATTTTCGCCAGGCACAAAATCAATCGGGCCCACAATGGGCTCAAGGAAAGGAAGCCATTTCCGAAATGGCATATATTCGCCAAAAGGCACAAGATGGCGTTTGTCATAGACAGCTTTAACCGCACCGTCATGATCAATCATGATGGCCGAATTCAGCAAAGTGCGACCGCCACCAAATCGTGGAATACCGGTAATCACCACACCATCATTTTGCGTGGCATTGCGAATGGTTGTGTTGAGCAATGCTTGATTGCGGCTGGCGAACCCGGTAAAGGCTGTTTCCGGCCAGATCACCAATTTTGGCACCATATCACCTTGACGCGACAAGCTGACAAGCCTGTCGAGATGGCGCTGGCGTTTGCTTCGATCCCATTTGTCGGCTTGTGGTATCGCCGGTTGCACAAGCCGGATCATTGATGTCGATGATGCCGAGTGTCCATCAGATACATTGGCAAGCCGTACCGCCCCAAAGGCAGCAAGCACAAGAGGCAAAATCAAAAATATCGCGGCAAAACGCTGATGCCCCAATGCCCAGAATGCTGGCACCAATGCAAAAAATAGCGCAATAACGCATAGCCCATGAGCGCCAATCACGCTGGCCACTTGCAAGCTGGCAAGATCAACAGCAAACAAACTGCCGGTCAGATTCCACGGAAATCCGGTTGCCACAAAGCCACGCGCCCATTCGCCAAGGCTGAAAAAGGCAACAAACCAGAACAGGCGCGCCACCGGTCGCCGCCCGAATGACCATGAAACCATTGCCGCGCTCGCCCAAAAAACCGCCAGAACAAGCGCAAGTGCCAGCGCCATAAATGGTGCCAAAACCCAAAGTAATGGTGATGGTGATTCAACAATCAGCGAATGCGACACCCAATAGGTTGATGCCAGAAACCATCCGGTTCCCGCCACACCAAAAATCATCGAAGCCTGCATTCGGCTTTCAGCTTTTAAATAGGCAAGAAGCGGAATCGATAAGGCAAAAATTGCCGGTAATAAAAATAATGGCGGCAAGGACAGGCTAGCAAATGCACCGGCAAGCAAATGCCAGAAAAGCAAAAGGGCGTGGTTCTTAGTCCGATTTGCTGGGGCTGGTTTTGGCACGCGGCAATCCACGAAGTTTTAACAAAGTGACACGGCGCGGGTCACCTTCAAGAATTTCAAATTGTAACCCGCCACGATGACGCACAACCTCGCCGCGGCCGGGCACCCGCCCAGCAAGCGCACAAACCAATCCGCCAAGCGTATCAATCTCGTCACGTTCATCATCATCAAGCAAAGGGCCGGTAATCGTTTCAAGAGCTTCAACTTCGAGCCGGGCATCGGCAATGGCCGTACCATCGCCCTTTTGCTCAAACCGCAATTGCGCTGTGATGTCATGCTCATCTTCAATTTCACCAACAATTTCTTCAACCAGATCTTCGATCGTGATCAAACCATCAACCCCGCCAAATTCATCAACAACCAGCGCCAAATGGCGGCGACGCAAACGCATTTCATGAAGCAGATCAAGAAGCCGGATTGTTGGCGATATAAACAGGGCAGGCCGCAAAAGGCTCTCAACTTTTGGCGTGTGGCCATTGCGAAGATGAGCAAATAAATCTTTGATATGAATAATGCCAACAACATCATCAAGCGTGTTGCGGTAAACCGGCACGCGGCTGTGATTGGCGTCGCTCATTTGCTGGATAACATCATCAAAACCATCAGCAAGCGCAACCGAGACAATATCGGCACGCGGTATCATCACATCGGCAGCGGTGATATCGCGAAGCCCCAGAAAATTCTGCAATAATGTGCCTTCATGGTTGTCAAAGCTGGTTTTGTCATCAAGCGATTCCTGAAGCAATTCGGTCAGTTCATCACGACGCGATGACGGACGGGAAAATGAGGGGAAAAACCTCCCAAGAAGCGGCATCATTATCCAGCCTCCCGCGTGCCAAGCGCAAGCTCATCATCAAGATAGGGGTTGGCAATCTTCATCTGGCCAAGAAGGACGATTTCCAGCGCTTCCATTTCCTCTGCCATCTGATCATAAATATGATCATAGCCAAGCAAATGCAAAACACCGTGGGTAAAAAGATGCAATAGATGGTCACCCGCTGCAATGCCCGCCTCGGCGGCTTCGCAAATCACCGTTTCACCAGCAATGGCAATATCGCCGATGCCGCCATCCATTTCCGGCATATCATCATCCAGACACAAATCATCGCCTGCCGGAAATGATAAAACATTGGTTGATTTATCAAAGCCACGATGCTGCAAATTCATCGACCGCATATCAACATCATTACACAGCAAAAGACTGACCATCTGCCGATCAAGCGATAGCCGCGATGCGATATGATCAAGCATCAGTGGCCCACGTTTTTTCAAATCTGCAATCAGGGGGCTATGCCAGCTAGATGGGTCAATGCTGACCTCAATCACGGCGCCAGCATCAGACGTCCATTCATCACTTAAAAATTGATTAACCTCTGGACTGTCAGGTCCCAGAGCGCTGTCGCCATTATTCATTTCACTCGTCATGAGCTATTTTCATTCCCCGTTGCAAAAAGCGACCTCGATAACGCGCGGCTGTTTCTTGCTCTATTTGGACGTATTCTGCTGCTTTTGTCCAGCTTCATACGCTTGCAAAATGCGCGCCACGACCGGATGACGAACCACGTCTTGGCCAGACAGATGAATAATACCAACGCCTTTTATATTGTCTAAAAGTGAAACCGCCTCGGCAAGGCCGGACGGTTGACCCGCTGGCAAATCAACCTGACTTAAATCACCCGTAATAACCATATGTGAATCCTGCCCAAGCCGGGTAAGAACCATTTTCATTTGGACAGGCGTGGTGTTTTGCGCCTCGTCAATAATCACATGCGCTGCGGTCAAGGTGCGGCCGCGCATGAAGGCAAGCGGTGCAATTTCAATCTCGCCACTGGCCAGCATACGGTCAACTTTGTCAGCTGGCATCATATCATAAAGCGCATCATAAAGCGGCCGTAAATAGGGATCGACCTTTTCTTTCATATCGCCAGGTAAAAAGCCAAGGCGTTCACCCGCTTCAACAGCAGGACGCGACAAAATAATGCGTTCGACCTCGCGCTTTTTCAACGCTTCAACAGCGCGGGCAACAGCCATATAGGTTTTGCCAGTACCAGCAGGCCCAAGGCCAAACACCACTTCATTGCTACGCAGTAATTTCAGATAATCATTCTGGCCTTTGGTTTTGGCGACAATTTTCTTTTTCCATGTGTCAAAAGATTCGCCGGCGGTTACCGCATCGGCCTGATGACCATTCACCGCCCATCGCAATGCATCTTCGACCATTGATTTATCGATATCATCACGTTTGCCATCGGCAATTCGGCGATACAGATCCTCAATCACGATTTGGGCGGTTTTCGTGGCTTTGCCAGCACCTGAAATTTTGATGCTATTACCGAAAGAATCTAGCGTGACATCTAAGGATTTTTCGATATGCGCCAGATACTGGTTATGTTCACCTGATAATAGCGCTAAAACCCCATTATCTTCGAATTCCATACGGATGCTATTGGCTTTTGCCGCGTTCACGCCGCCCCCTTCAAATTGACAATATCGCCAGTCATGCTGTTCTGGCGGGCTTCGGACAGACGACAAGGCACAATCTGGCCAATCTGATCAGGATTGCCGATGAAATTCACCGCCTGCATATAGGGGCTTCGACCAGCCATTTGACCATCGCGGCCACCAGCACGCTCGACAAGAATATCGACAATCTTGCCTTCGGTTCCTTTGTTAAAGGCAAGTTGATGGGCGTTCAGCAATTGCTGAAGGCTCTCAAGCCGTTCTGATTTTACCGATTCTGGAACCTGTATTTCGGCCGTTGCCGCGGGTGTTCCGGGGCGCGGGCTATATTTAAATGAATAGGCTGATGCGTAACCAACCTTGCTGACAAGTGCCAAGGTTTTGGCAAAATCAGCGTCGCTTTCTCCCGGGAAACCAACAATGAAATCACCCGACATGGCAATATCTGGGCGAATGGCGCGAAGCTTGTCAATCACCGCCAGATAGACATCACTTGTGTGACGACGGTTCATTTCTTGCAGAACATGGTTTGACCCAGACTGGATTGGCAAATGCAGATACGGCATTAATTGCGGCACTTCACCATGAACGGCGATCAATTCATCATCCATATCCAGCGGATGCGATGTCGTATAGCGAATACGCTCAAGCCCATCAACCTCGGCAAGCGCACGAATCAACCGGCCAAGCGTCCAGTCTTTGCCGGAATCATGCGCGCCATGATAGGCATTCACATTCTGCCCAAGAAGCGTCAATTCACGCGTTCCGCTTGCCACCAGCCTTTTGGCTTCTTCCAAAACAGTTTTGACCGGACGCGAAAATTCGGCGCCACGTGTATAAGGCACAACGCAAAAAGCGCAAAATTTATCACAGCCTTCTTGAACGCTTAAAAATGCGGCTGGGCCACGCGGTGCATGCTCGCCCGGCAGAAAATCAAATTTCACTTCTTCGGGAAAATCTGTATCAATAATCCGGTTGCGGCTTGCCGGATCAATCTTGCCAACCAATTCGGGAAGCCGGTGATAGGTTTGCGGCCCAACAACAATATCAACCCATGGTGCGCGGCGGATAATTTCTTCGCCTTCGGCCTGTGCCACACATCCGGCAACGGCAATCGTAACCTGACGCCCCTGCTGATCGGCAGCGCGTTCCTTGAGTTGGCGTAATCGGCCAAGTTCGGAAAACACCTTTTCCGACGCTTTTTCACGAATATGGCAAGTGTTCAAAATCACCATATCGGCACCATCAGCCATATCGGTTGGCGCATAGCCAAGAGGTGCGAGAACATCGGTCATACGGTCAGAATCATAGACATTCATCTGACAGCCGTAGGTTTTGATAAAGAGTTTTTTGGTCAAGAGCGCTATGTCACATTTCAGCAGTGCAAATCCAAGTCCCCTTGTACCGCCTAGAAGCAAAGTTGGTCAAGGAAAAGCCTCAGTACGGCACCACTTCATCATGGTTGCGTCGATTTTCCGATTACCTTGTTTGTAATATCCTTTGCGGCGGCCAAATTTGACAAAACCAAAATCGCGATAAAGCCCAAGTGCTGACACATTATCTTCGGCGACTTCAAGCACTACTCTAGTCATATTCTGGCTGGCACCATGCTCGAAAAAATACTGCAAAAGCCGTTTGCCAACACCTTGTCTTTGCCGGTCAGGCGTAACGCCAATTGACAGGATTTCAGCTTCACCATCAATCATCATGGCAAGAAGATAACCGCCAAGATATGACGCAAAATCATCGGCCGGTGTGAATTTTGGTTGACCTTGATCAGGCACCAGATCAACAAAACCACAAAAAACAGGGTTGGTCTGCAATACCATCAGGCGCGCTTGATCTAGCGCGGTTACAAATAATCTGGCCTCAAGCGCAGCAATGGCACCACAATCAGCCGGAGTGATGCGCCGGATCATCAAGCCGATGCTTTCTTTTTTGGCCCAAGGCGCGGATCGGCAAGATAAAGCGGCGTCAACGGCGAAATCTTGCCGCGTGCAAGATGATGCGCGGCAAGATTGGCAATCATGCCAGCATCAACCGACATATCATCAATCCCTTGATCAGCCGCATCAGCTGATATTATTTTGCCGCCCGCCACGCAAACCTGCCTGCCAGCGCCAAGAAAGGCCGCGCCAGCAGCTTGCCCGCCATATCCTGCAAGCAAAATCGTCTCTTTGCCAAACGCTGGCGGCACAAGCAATGGCAATTGTTCGATCTGCGCTTCAAAAATATCACCTTGCGGTGTCATATCGGCGGTAAAAAACTGCGCATAGACATTGCCGCGCCGCGTATCGGCAAGACATAAGATTGGCAAATCACCACCGTCATCGCCGCAAGAATAGGCAAGTGCCTCAAGACCAGAAATGCCAAGCCCGGGCAAATCATGTGCCAGACAAACGCCTTTGGCCGCGGCCAGTGAAACACGAAGGCCGGTAAATGATCCAGGGCCACGCCCCGCAGCAACATGGCTGATCATGGCAAAATCAACATCTACCTCAGCCAAAGCTGAAACCGCCAATGGCACCAATGATGTGGCCTGTCCAAAGGCGGCCTCGGCCGTTTTCATGGCGCGGATCACCCCGTCAACATAGACGGCAACTGACAGTTGATTGGTGCTGGCTTCAAAGGCTAATATCACCGGCAAGGCATCGTGGCGTTTAGGCGTTTTCAATCGGCTTATCCTTTATCCGGTTTGGGTTATCGGGTTGCATCATCTTATCAAGATGCGCTAAATGGGATTGCTCTAAAATTGACGGCAGCGGCGGTAAAGTCAGGGTTGTATCATTTTTTTAGTGGAAAATCTGCTATGGACATAAGTCATTATCAAAATACTTGTCATTGGCTTGCGTATCTTGCCAGCAGATTTGTGGCAATGTCGGTTCTGCTGCTGTCGGTTCTGGGGGCGGCCTTTGCCGCCGATCATGCGGTGATATTGATGTATCACCGTTTTGGTGAAGATCAGCTTCCAAGCACGAATATCCGCCTTGATCAATTTGATGCACATCTCGAAAAACTATCGAGTGGCAATTATTCGGTCTGGCCTCTGGCAAAGATTGTCGATCATTTGCAAAAAGACATGCCGCTTCCCGACCGCACAGTCGCGATCACCATTGATGATGCCTATCTATCGGTTTTCACCGAAGCATGGCCACGGCTAAAGGCAAAAGGATTTCCCTTTACCATTTTTGTCGCCACCGATCCGATTGATCGCAAACATCGCGGCTATATGAGCTGGGATCAGCTTCGGCAATTACAGGCTGATGGGGTTGGCATTGGCAGCCAAACAGCCAGTCATCCGCATATGCATTTATCCAGCCTTGCCGATGTTGACGCCGAATTGGAAAAATCAAACCAACGGTTTCTAACCGAGCTTGGCCTTCGTCCAAATCTGTTTGCCTATCCCTATGGCGAATATAATCTGGCCGTTATCAAGCGCGTTAAAGCGGCTGGTTTCATTGCTGGTTTTGGTCAAAATTCGGGTATCACGCATGGCTATGATGGCTATTTTGAACTGCCACGTTTTGCCATGAACGAACAATATGGCGCGATGGATCGTTTGACATTGGCAATTGACGGCCTGCCACTTAAAGCCAATCAGATTCTGCCTGCCGATGTTGTGATTGCGAAAAACCCACCTGACTTTGGGTTTACGCTGGCACCAGAAATTGCCACAAATAACCAATTGCGCTGTTTCAACAACACCTATGACCAGTTAAAGATCAGCCGATTAGGGCCGCGTGCCGAAGTGCGGTTTCCAGGTCCCCTGCCATCGGGTCGTGCCCGTGTCAATTGCACCATGCCCGGTCCGGATGGGCGCTGGCGCTGGTTTGGTAAACAATTTCTGGTGCCGTAAGGCAGTAGGAAATCTAGCTTAGATACGCTAGAGCAAAACGGCTAAAATCATTGCTGCGGATCAAGACTTCCAGCTTTGTCACATAAGCCTCGCCAATTTCGGCATAGCGATCGAGATATTTGGCCAATGTTTCGGCTTCGCCAGCCTTTGGGCGGTTGCGTAATGCCAAACGTGCCTGGCGAAATTTCTGATAATGCGGGTGCGTGTTCAGATTATGCATGTAGGCGCGAACCGAACCAAGCAAAAATCCAAAACTGCGCACAACAGCGCGGTCGTCACTGGCATCAAGCGGCCTGATGCCAGCGTAATCACGCCATGCCCATTGCCCAAATAACGCATTGCCCTGAATGGCAAATCGCGATGTTCCCCAGCCTGACTCAACTGCCGCTTGCGCCAATGCCAATGCCACCGGAATTGTATTAGCCCGCTCAAGCAATCGCGTCATCAAGGCTTTGTTATCCCAATCAGTCACGTCGATTTTATAAAGCTTCGCCCATTTTTCCAAGGTCGCCCGATCGCCATTTTCAAAGGCGCGCTTAATCGCCTCGCGGCGTTTGCTGATCTCTTCATTGCTCGCCAAAATCAGCGGCAGCACAATTTTAATGAACGATTCCTTTTGCGCTGTGCCTGATAAAGCCAGATGTGAGTCAGGAATCTGGGTGAAAAAATCGCGCGGCACCAAAAGGGGTTCTGGCGCCGGCACCCGCTTTGTGGGTTCAAGTTCAATATGGCTTGTATTCGGCTCTTTCAGCGTTTTTGGTGCCTTTGCCAGCAGAGATTTCTCAAGCACTTGTTCAGGCGCATCACGCAACACACCATCCGTGGCGTTTGTTGTATCTGCGGCGTCACGGTCAGTTTTAGGCGCTGCCACGATTGCTGGCGATGCGTCTGGCTGTGTCGCTTGTGGGGCGATAACAGGCGCCAAATGTTTTCCAGATGGTACAGCGACTATCTTTGCCTGTTCAGTAACCGCGTCATGGCTTTGAAAAAATTGTGGTGGTGACAGGCCAAAAAGACCGGGGCCGGTAAAGCCCAAAAACGCAACAGCGGCAGCGATCCAGACAATCCGCCGGTTAGTCAGCCAGTTAGAAATCGACGATATCACGACCTAAGCCTTAAATCTGAACATCTATAATTGGCGCAGTTGTGACTGTCTTACAGCTCGGCCGCACGAACCTCACGCACTTCAGGGATGTAATGGCGAAGCATATTTTCAATGCCCATTTTCAAGGTTGCTGTCGAACTAGGACAACCCTGACAGGCACCACGCATCTGCAATGTGACAACACCATCATCAAAGCCCTGAAACACGATATCGCCGCCATCCATTGCCACCGCCGGACGAACGCGCGAATCCAAAAGCTGTTTGATCTGCTGGACCGTATCGCTGTCACCATCTTCAGCATGCGGGTCGGCAAGCTGGGCGTCTTTTTCAATAACCGGCATGCCTGATGCGTAATGTTCCATAATACCAGCAAGAACCCCCGGTTTGAGCGCAAACCAGTCAAGCCCTTCAGCTTTGGTCACGGCAACAAAATCGGCACCCAGAAAAACCGCTGTTACGCCATCAACTTGGAAAAGGCGGCGTGCCAATGGTGATTGATTGGCGCTATCAGAGTCTGCAAAATCAGCAGTTCCCTGCGCCATCACCGGAACACCGGGGATGAATTTCAATGTTGCCGGATTCGGCGTATCCTGTGTTTGAATAAACATCTAATCATTCCTTTTCGATGTGATAAATTTGCCATCAGCAAGGCCCAATTCAGGGCAACAACAGATTAATCTTTTGTCAGTTAAATTAAATTCACAATTTTGGCGCAGACACATAAATCATCGCCTCAAAATCATTTCCGGCCAACGCATAATTTGCACGAACCCCATCAGTGCCATATGGGGATTACCATTAAAACTACAACCCAAAGCAAGCCTAATATCGCATATCTGCACCGATCTGGCTAGTGAACAGCGCATCTGGCGATCACTAACCCATTATAGAGCCATCTAGCGATCGGTGCTTGATCCTAAAAACCCAACAATATCACGCACCTCAGCAAGAATTGGCCGCGCGATGGCCGCGGCACGTTCGGCACCATCAGCAAGAATGGCGTCAATATCGGCAGGATTTTCAAGAAGCCGGCGCATTTCAGCACCGATAGGCGATAATTTCGCCACCGCCAAATCGCCAAGCGCTGGTTTGAAATCACCAAATCCGCGTCCGCCAAATTCGGCAAGAACATCATCGGTGCTGCATTTGGCAAGCGCTGCATAAATGCCAACAAGATTGCTGGCTTCAGGCCTATCGGCAAGACCAGCCATTTCAGATGGCAAAGCATCAGGATCGGTTTTTGCTTTGCGAATTTTCTGCATGATCATATCGGCATCATCGGTCATATTGATCCGTGAATTATCCGACGGGTCAGATTTGCTCATTTTGACGCGGCCATCGCGAAGGCTCATGACGCGTGTTGCGCTGCCAAAAATTTGTGGTTCGGGAAGTGGAAACACATCTTTGTCATAGATCGAATTAAACGCCTGCGCGATGTCGCGGGTTAATTCAAGATGCTGTTTTTGATCCTCACCAACCGGAACATGCGTTGCGCGATAGGTCAAGATATCAGCTGCCATTAAGGTCGGATAAGCATATAGACCAACTGATGCATTTTCACGATTTTTGCCTGCCTTTTCTTTAAATTGAGTCATCCGGTTCAACCAGCCAAGACGAGTTACACAATTGAAAATCCACGCCAGCTCGGCATGATGTGGCACGCAAGATTGATTAAATAAGATTGATTGTTCGGTTGAAATGCCCGCGGCAATCAGGCTTGCCGCCACTTCACGCGTACTTTTTCGTAAATCAGCCGGATCTTGATGCACGGTGATGGCATGCAAATCGACAACACAATAGATCGATTCAAAATCATGCTGCAAAGCAACCCAATTGCGAATGGCACCAAGATAATTGCCAAGATGCAAATTGCCGGTTGGCTGGATGCCGGAAAAGATACGGCCTTTTCCTGCGGATGTCTGCATTGTTGAATCGGTCATTTGGTTTATCCATCACGCCTGATCAGATGCGCGCAGGCCAGTGCCAAATCATCACATCTGCAATTGAAATTGTATGGCAGCGTTAT
Source organism: Candidatus Puniceispirillum sp. (assembly GCA_028383305.1). Lineage (GTDB taxonomy): Bacteria > Pseudomonadota > Alphaproteobacteria > Puniceispirillales > Puniceispirillaceae > UBA3439. Next base: position 53,338 of record JAOEVD010000002.1, on the reverse strand, counting down.
CCCCGCTTGTGCGGCCGCGGTCAAGTCTTTCGGTTGCCCAATCGGTGGACAAATCCGGTTGGAATTGCTCGAAAACACCATGCGGCAAACAGAAACCCGCCGCCGCCAACAGAAACCAAACAGGCAAGCCAGCCTGCCGCGGGCAGCAACTGTCTTATCCCACCAGCAAACCAAACCATCGCCAAAAGCAACATCCCCATGATCAAACTGGCAAGAAAAATCCGGGCAATCATGCCAAGCCAACCACCGCCAAGGCGGCCGCGGCGGTGTAATAAAATCGCCATGGTGATTGCCGCAAACAATCCCGATAATGACGTTGCCAGCGCCAGCCCGACATGCCCAAAAATGGGCATCATCACCAATGATGCTGTTATATTGATCACCACTGTCATGATCGATATTTTCAAAACTGTGCCTGGCTGGCCTGCCGCATAAAAGGCGGGTTGCAAAATTTTCACCATCACAAATCCGGGAAGACCAAGCGCATAGGCCGATAATGCCATTGCCGCCATCACCGCATCATCAATCGAAAAAGCGCCATAGGCAAATAGCCCCTCAATGATCGGACCTGCAAGAAGGATTAGCGCAATGACCGCTGGTACGACAAAAAATCCGCCAAAGATAATCGCCTCATCAAGCGTTTTGGTGATTTCGTCTTTTTGACCAGATGCCTCGGCAGCGGATAATCTGGGCAGCAATGCCGTACCAAGTGCAATGCCAACAATGCCAAGCGGCAATTGCGCCACACGATCAGCATAATAGAGCCATGAAATCGTACCAACCGGCAGCATGGATGCCAAAATCAAATCGACCAGAAGATTAAGCTGCATGCCGCTAGCGCCAAGCGCTGCTGGCAGGAATTTGCCCCACATCGTTTTGCCCGCATTCGATAGGCGCGGCCATTGCAGTTTTGGCACTGCCGACAGACGGCGCAGAACAAAAAACAAAAATAACATTTGGCAAAACCCAGCAACCAGAAGGCCAATGGCAATTGGCAAGGCTTTGATCATGCCCAAATCAGCCGCCAAAACCGGGATCGAAATCGCCCCGGCGATGAAACAGAGATTCGCCAAAATCGGCGCGGCGGCAGCAGCCATAAACCGGTCATGCGCGTTGGCGATTGCCCCCCAAAGCGCAACCACGGAAATCATCGGCAGATAGGGCATCGTCACCCGCGCCAGATCAACCGCTGCAGCCAGACGGTCGGGCGTTGCGGCAAAACCTGGGGCAAGAAGCGCAATGACTTCGGGCATGAAAATTTCGGCAAGCACAACAATCGCGAAAAGCGCAACGATCAGAAAAATCTGCGCTTCAGATGCAAGCCGAAGCGCCGCATCACGCCCGTCTGTTTCGCGTATTTTGGCAAAGCTGGGAAGAAAGGCACTGGTCATCGCGCCTTCGGCGCTGAGGCGGCGAAACATATTTGGCAATTTCAACGCCACCAAAAACGCATCGGCGGCTGGCCCTGCACCCAGAAAACTGGCAAAGGCGATATCCCGCATAAAGCCAACAATACGGCTAATTGCCGTTAGGCTGCCAATCTGTTGAAAGGCGCGGCCAAGCGAGGTGGGTTTTGCGGGATTTGACGCATTTGGTTGATCAGTCATACCGCTTCCTCATCGGCATCTTCAAAAACCGCCAACAGCTGATTGCGGATGGTTTGCTGGCGCGTTTCGCTTTGAATTTGCAGACCGAAAATATCTTTCACATAAAACACATCGACGACGCGCTCGCCATAGGTCGAAACAGTGGCCGTCTGAATTTGCAATCCAAGACCGGCAAGGCAAAGCGTAATTTTATGAAGCAAGCCCGGAAAATCGCGTCCATTCACTTCAATCACACTATGGGTATTGCTGATCTTGTTCGACAAAAGAACGCGCGACGGAACCGGCATTTGTCGCACCCGAAGCGGGGTTTGCTGCCAGCGCGCCAAAAGCGCTTTTTCCAGTTTCAATGACCCTGTTAGCGACCGTTCAAGCGTTGTGCGAATCCGCGCCAATTCATCCTCATCTTCAATCGCCTGATTCTTCATATCCTGCAAAAAGAAAACATCAAGAACTGTGCCATCATGACAGGTCGTAATGCGCGCACCAACAATATTCGCACCCGCCGCTGCCACCGCACCGGCAATCCGCGCAAACAACCCCGGATCATCAATGGTTAGAATCGTCAATTCGGTTATGCGTCGCGCCGGATCGGGCTTGAAATCAATCAATAACAGCGCATCTTGATTGGCGAACTCATCACAAAGCCGCGCATGACGAACCTGACTTTCGCAATCAAACCCTGTCCAATAGGTCAGCGGCATATTCGCCGCATGCGCGGCAAACCGCACCGCGTCCCAATCGGTTAGTTTCACCGCCGCCTCCTGGCGCGCCTCTTCGGCATTGCCAAGCGCGATGACCGCCGGATCGGCACCGCGCAAAACGGCATCGCAGCGGTAATAAAGATCGCGCATCAACGCCGCTTTCCAGCCATTCCAGATATTCGGTCCAACCGCCCGAATATCGGCAACGGTCAAAACCAAAAGCAGTTTCAACCGCTCAGGTGATTGCACAATAACGGTAAAATCCTTGATCGTTTGCGGATCATTCAAATCATAGCGAAACGCAATTTTGCTCATCAGCAAATGATGCAGGATCAGCCAGCTAACGGTTTCGGTTTCTTCATGGCTTAGCCCCAGACGTGGGCAAACCGCCAATGCCACCTCGGCACCCAAAACCGAATGATCGCCACCACGCCCTTTGGCAATATCATGAAGAAGCATAGCAACATAAAGCGCGCGCCGCGATCCGATTTCCGGCATCACCTCAGTCGCAACTGGCGCGGCTTGGCGCAGCGCGCCGGTCTCAATCCCGTGAAGAATACCAATCGCCTTCAAGGTATGTTCGTCAACCGTATAGCTATGGTACATATCGAATTGCATCATCGCGACGATCCGCCCGAAATCGGGCAAGAAGCGGCCAAAGACACCGCTTTCATTCATCAGACGAAGCACCCGTTCAGGGTTTTTGCGCGATGTCAGAATATCCAGAAATAATTGGTTTGCCTGCGCATTATCACGCGTTTTTGAATCAAGTGCTGATAACGCCCGGGTGACGCGTTGAAGCGTGCTTGGATGGACATCAGCATCATGTTTTTGCGCAATGGAAAATAATTCGATTAGGCGAACTGGCGCGTCCCGGAACAAGACATCATCAACAAGCCGTACACGCCCGCTTTCAATATGAAACGGATCAAGCTCATGGGTGCGCAGAAAATCAGGTCGCCAATTGATCAGGCTTTTGCGGAAATCAGTTTCCATTGCTGCGCAGAAAATACGCGTCAAATTGCCAACATTACGCGCTGCCAGATAATAGCGTTTCATAAAGCGTTCAACACCACGAAGCCCGCCCCGATCAGCAAAGCCAAGACGCGGCGCAATGATCATTTGCGCTTCGAAATCGAGCCGCTCTTCGGGTCGGCCGGCATGAAGATGAAGATGGCAGCGAACTGTCCATAAAAACCGCTGCGCCAAGGCAAATTTCCGCGCCTCGCCATCACGAAGAACACCTTTTTTGACAATGTCGATAATGCTATTGGCACGATAGGCATATTTGGCAATCCAGAACAAGCTGTGAAGATCACGAAGCCCGCCCTTACCATCTTTGACGTTCGGTTCAACAACATAGCGCGTATCGCCAAATCTCTTATGGCGAAGGTCACGCTCGCCAAGCTTTTCTTCAACATAGGCAAGCGGTTTCTGTTTCGCAATTTTACGCTGAACCGCCCGATTTAATTTCACCCACATCGAATCATCACCAGCCACATAACGCATTTCAAGAAGGCTTGTCAGCACTGTCTGATCGTCATTTGCCGCGTCAATTGTTTCGGCGATGCTGCGGGTTGAATGGCCAATTTTCAAGCCAAGATCCCATAAAATATACAGCATGAATTCGATAAATTTCGTATGGGTTTCTGTTGACTTTTTCGGCATCAGAAACATGATATCAATATCGGAAAATGGTGCCATTTCACCACGCCCGAAACCGCCAACGGCAATCAGCGCCAGCTCGTCACCTCCAGCGCATTGTTTTTGCGTTTGCGCGTAAAGGCTTTGCAGCAAAATATCAATGACCCATGCATGCATGCCAACATAAACAGCGCCATCATTGCTGTGGTAAAACGACTCACGAAGGCTGGCTTTTGCCTGATCAAGATGGGTTCGCAAACAGCTTAAAAGCTTGGTACGGTCTACTGGTGTTTTGCCAGTGGCGTATGACTCAAGTTCGGCCTCGATCGCTTGCCGGTCAAGCGGTGGCTGATTGACAGCCATCGCGCCTTGCAACGGCAATAGCCAACGATGCCATGCAATGCTATCAGGCATCGTGGCTGGCATGTTGGCAAACATGGCGGCTGGGCTTGCAATTGGGCTGGCTTTGGCAGATTGCGATTTTGACGATGCTAGATCTATAATTTTGGTCATTCTTTATCACCTGATCGCGGCGGCGGCGAAGCTGGATCTCGGCGTAATGCCTTAAGCCGGTAAAGCATATCCAACGCCTCACGCGGAGTGAGGCTATCGGGTTGCATGTCATCAAGCGCCGCGTCGATTTCATCTAGCGTCACTGGCGTTTCTAGCGCTTTGCTTTGATAATCAAATAGCGGCAGATTATCGGCCATCATACCAGCATCAACCGTGCCATGCTGACCGGTTTCAAGTTCGCCTAAAATGGTTTCGGCACGGCCAAGAACCGCGGCTGGCAATCCGGCAAGCCGTGCCACATGAACGCCATAAGACCGATCCGCCGAACCGGCAACAACCTGATGCAAAAACACAATTGACCCCTGCCATTCACGAACCTGCATCGCATGACAGCGAAGCTGGTCAAGGGTTTTTTGAAGATGTGTCAATTCATGATAATGCGTTGCAAACAGCGTTCGGCAAGCGCTGGCATCATGCAGATATTCTAGCGTCGACCAAGCAATCGCCAAGCCGTCATATGTGGCTGTGCCGCGACCAATTTCGTCAAGAATAACCAATGACCGATTGGTGGCTCGATTCAAAATTGTCGCGGTTTCAACCATCTCAACCATGAAGGTCGAACGGCCACGCGCCAGATCATCGGCCGCACCAACGCGGCTGAACAAACGATCAACAAGTCCAATCACCGCCGTTTCGGCAGGAACATAAAGCCCCGCCTGCGCCATAATCGCAATATGCGCATTCTGTCGCAAAAAAGTCGATTTTCCGGCCATATTAGGGCCAGTCAGAAGCCATAGCCGCCCATCATTCAGATTGCAATCATTGGCAATAAAGGGGGTTTGCGAATCAAGCATTGGCTCGATCACCGGATGACGACCCTTGGTAATGTTCAATACCGGTTCGGCAACCAATTGCGGGCGGCAATAATGATTCGCTGTCGCCAGCTGCGCTGCGGCAGTTGCAACATCGATTTCGGCAAGCGCGCGCGCCGCATTGCCAAGGTCATGTGCCGCCTGCAAAACCAATGACCGCAACCGGTCAAATATTTCCAATTCAAGCGCCAGCGCAAGATCGGCCGCGTTGGCCATATCGCGTTCCATTTGTGCCAGCTCGGTTGTGGTAAACCGCACCGCCTGCGCGGTAGTTTGCCGATGGATAAAGATTTCATGATCCATCAATTTGCCAGCATGATTGCTTCGCACGTCAATATGATAGCCAAGAACATTATTATGTTTGATCTTTAACGAGGCTATACCAGTTTCATCAGCATAGCGGCTTTGTAAGGCAACAATTAACCGGCGGCTTTCATCACGAAGCCCGCGCAAATCATCAAGCGCAAGATCATAGCCTTGACGGATAAAGCCGCCATCACGCGCCAAAAGCGGTAATTCATCTGCCAGCGCAGGGGTCAATTCATCGCTTAGCCCCCGCGGACACAACATCATATTAAGGCAATCCGGCAATCCATCGGGCAGGGCAAGTCCACCCATACCCTTTGCCGCAACCGCCTTTATCTGCGCGGCAATCTCGCCAGCACCATCAAGCCCATTGGCAATATTCGCCAAATCGCGCGGGCCGCCGTGACCAAGTGATAAGCGCGATAAAGCCCGTTCAATATCGGGCTGTATCCGAAGCTGTGATCGCACCTTATCGCCACAAGCCGCCTCAACCAGAAACCAGCTCACCAGATCAAGCCGTGACTCGATTGCCGCAACATCAAATAGCGGCGCAGCAAGCCGTTCGCCAAGAAGCCGCCCACCGGCAGCGGTCAAGGTGCGATCAACCGCATGCAGCAAGCTGCCGCGCCGTTCACCGGTCAAAGTGCGCGATAATTCCAAAGACCGCCTTGTTGCCGGATCAATTTCCATTAAGCTAGCATCACTGACCGCGGTCAGTGGCAAAAGCCGCGGCATATTGCCAACCTGTGTTGCCTCAAGATAGCCAAGAAGCGCCCCGCCGGCCGACAGCATGGCACGGCTGAAATGCCCCATACCATCCAGACTCGTAACCTGATAAAATCGTCCAAGTGCCTGTCTGGCGCGCGTCGAATCAAATAAAGATGCCGCCTGTTCGGTTGCACAGATTTGGCAGGCCTGAAACCAGTCGGGAAGGTCAAATCCTTGCGGATAAATCAATTCAGCCGGATCAAGGCGCGCAAGCAAGGTTTCAAGACCATCATCGGCCATTTCTTGAACCAGAAAATCGCCTGTCGACATATCAGCCCATGCCAAAGCTAGCTGGGTTTCTGCCCGGCCAAGCGCAACAAGATAATTATGCGCCCGCGCCGGCAACAATTCATCTTCGGTCAGCGTGCCAGGGGTTAGCACCCGCACTACATCACGTTTTAGCGGGCCCTTGCCGCCGCGCTGTTTTTGTTCTCGTGGATCTTCGGTTTGCTCGCAAATCGCCACCCGATGACCAGCGCGGATCAATTTTGCCAGATAGCCATCAACCGAATGAACCGGAACGCCGCACATTGGTACATCAAGCCCATCTTTGCTGCCGCGTTTTGTTAGCGTAATGCCAAGCTGTTTGGCGGCAATTTCGGCATCGTCAAAAAACATCTCATAGAAATCGCCCATCCGGTAAAAAAGCAAAGAATCAGGATGCGATTCTTTGACGCGCAAATATTGCGCCATCATCGGGGTCGGCGCTTTCACTTTTGGCGCATTTGCTGTAAAAGATTGAGATGTCATAGCGTTTTGACATTGCCCCAACTTGATCTTTAGAACAAGATCGAACCGGCTCTGGTCGAACGTTATCGATAATTATTCTTGTGTTGGTTTGTATCAGACTGAAATTTTAACCCACATGGCCGTTTTTGAACGCCGTGATAAAGTATTTGAGACATGACAGATAAAGATAAACTCCTTGATGCCGAAGCCCTTGCCTTTCACGCCAATGGCCGCCCCGGAAAATTCCAAATTGCCGCGACCAAGCCGCTGACAAGCCAGCATGATTTATCGCTTGCCTATTCGCCAGGTGTGGCTGCGCCATGTCTTGAAATCGCTGCCGATATCAATACGGCGTATGATTACACCAATAAGGGCAATCAGATTGCCGTTATCTCGAACGGCACCGCGGTTCTTGGTCTTGGCGATATCGGCGCAGCGGCGGCAAAACCCGTCATGGAAGGCAAAGCTGTTCTATTCAAGAAATTTGCCGATATTGACGGTATTGATCTGGAACTAAACACAACCAACACTGACGCTTTTGTCAGCGCGGTCGAGTTGATGACGCCAACCTTTGGCGGGATTAATCTTGAAGATATCAAGGCACCTGAATGTTTTGTGATTGAACAACAGCTTCGTGACAAGCTGGATATTCCGGTTTTCCATGATGATCAGCATGGCACCGCCATTATTGTTGCTGCAGGCCTGATCAATGCGTTTCACCTGACCGGTCGTGACATGAAAAGCGTCAAGATTGTTGGTAATGGCGCCGGTGCTGCCTCGATTGCCTGTGTTGAATTGTTGAAAATCATGGGAGTTCCAGCTGATAACATCATCATCTGTGACCGCTCTGGCCCGATTTACAAAGGCCGCGAAGGATCGATGAATCAATGGAAATCAGCGCATGCAGCCAATACTGATGCCCGCAGCCTTGAAGATGCACTTGTCGGGGCGGATGTTTTCCTTGGTCTGTCATCAGGCGGTGCCTTGACCAAAAGCATGGTTGAAAAAATGGCACCACGGCCGATTATCTTTGCAATGGCCAATCCGGTTCCCGAAATCTGGCCAGCCGAAGCCAAAGAGGTACGTCCCGATGCGGTTATCGCAACCGGACGGTCAGATTTTCCAAATCAGGTGAATAATGTTCTTGGCTTTCCTTATATTTTCCGTGGTGCGCTTGATGTTCGCGCCAGCAAAATAACCGAAAATATGAAAATCGCGGCGGCAAATGCGTTGGCGATGCTAGCGCGTGAAGATGTGCCCGATGCGGTGGCTGATGCCTATGGCGGCCAGTCGCTTACCTATGGTGAAGATTACATTATCCCGACACCTTTTGATCCGCGCCTGATTGTGGCCGTATCGTCAGCCGTTGCCGAAGCGGCAATGAATGATGGCGTTGCCCGCCAGCCAATTGATGATCTTGATGAATATCGCCGGTCATTATCGGCGCGTCTTGATCCAACCGCAGGTGCCTTGCAATCTATTTTCGAACGAGTCAGTGCCAATAAAAAGCGCATCGTCTTTGCCGAGGGTGAAGAAGAGCGGGTGATCCGTGCTGCGCTGGCATTCCGCAATGCCGGTTATGGCCATCCAATTCTTCTTGGCCGCGAACATCGGGTCAAGGAAACAATCCAGCGCCTTGGTCTTGATGGCGCCGAAGATTTGCCAATCACCAATGCCAAGATATCCGAGCATCTGACCGAATATACCGATCTGCTTTATAGCAAGCTTCAACGCCGCGGATCGCTTTACCGCGATTGCCAACGCATGGTGAATCTTGATCGCAATGTCTTTGCGGCCTGTATGGTTAGCTGTGGCCATGCCGATGCGCTTGTGACCGGCGTAACCCGCGCTTTTCAGCCAAGCCTAGAGCATATCCGCCGGGTGATTGATGTCGCCGAAGGCAGCAAATTCATGACCACCTCGATGATTATTTCGAGAGGCCGGACGGTTTTTGTCGGTGATATTGCCGTAACCGAACGTCCTGATGCCGAAGAAATGGCTGATATTGCCGTTACCTTGGCCGCCAAGGCGCGTCAAATGGGCCATACGCCGCGTGTTGCCATTTTGTCATTCACCAATTTTGGCAATCCAGAGTCACGCACTAGTGTCGAGGTGCGCCGCGCGGTTGAAATTTTGCAAAGCCGTGATGTCGGGTTTGAATTTGACGGTGAAATGACCGGAGATATCGCGCTTGATTATGATTTGATGAAGTCGCGCTATCCGTTCTCTAATCTGACCGGGCCTGCAAATATTCTGGTGATGCCCGGGCTGCATTCAGCCAATATTTCTTTCAAATTGGTGCATCAGCTAGGCAATGTTTCAGTGATTGGGCCAATTATGATTGGTGGCGCGCATCCGTTCCAGATTGTGCAGATGGGCGCATCGGTTAGCGATATCGTGCAAACCGCCGTGCTTGCCGCGCATGATGCCATTCGCTAGCGCGGGAACAAGAACAGGCCGCTAAAAACTGGCCGCAAGCTGTTTTAAATCGGTTTGCGGCCGCGCACCGATGTGCGAAATAACCTCACCGGCGGCAAGGCTGGCAAGCCGGCCTGACTGCAAAAGATCAAATCCATTTGTACGGCCAAACAAATAGCCAGCGGCAAATAAATCACCAGCACCGGTTGTATCAATCACCGGCCTTTGCGGCATGGCGGGAATTTCGTGATGGTCAGCACCTGCGCCAATAAAGGCACCAGCTGGCCCGCGTGTAACCACCACCTCATCGACCCTGCTAGCCAAGACAGCAATGGCATCTTGGCTACTTGATTGATTTAGGCTGGCGACCTCGTCTTCATTCCCAAACAAGATCGAGATATGATCGGCAATAAAGATGGATAGCGCCGCGCGGTGACGTTCGGCGCACCATGGATCCGACAGTGATAGCGCCAGCCTGGCATCATGCTTTTCGGCAAGACGCGCCGCCTCGGCAAAAATGGAAGGGCCGTTTGGCGCATCAAAAAGATAGCCTTCAAGATAAATTATTTTTGCCGAAGCGGCATCAGCAAGCGCAAGATCGCCAGCTTCAAATTCGATGCTGGCACCAAGAAATGTATTCATTGATCGTGCCGCATCGGGGGTCACAAGAATGATTGATGATGCGGTTGGTGATCCGCTGCTGGCTGGTGGTTGATCAAAACCGACACCAGCTACCTTGATATCATGCCGGAACGCTGCGCCAAGATCATCATCATGGACCCGGCCAATGAAATTTGCCGATCCGCCAAAAGCGGCAACGCCAACCGCCGTATTGGCCGCCGATCCCCCCGAAATCAATTGCGGCGAGCCGATCTTGTCAAGCGCGGCGTAAAGCCTTGCTGATCCGGCAGCATCAAGAAGCGTCATCACCCCTTTTTCAATGCCATTTATCTGCAAAAAATCCTCGTCACATTGCCCAAAAACATCAACAATGGCATTGCCAACCGCTAGCACATCAAGAGATTTTACCCGCATCACCGCATCCTCATTCCAAATTCTGCGACGCGACATTAGGCCGGACATGATCTAAGAACAAGGCCAATGGCAATCAAAACCCAAAAGAGTTCGTGCAAAGACCGACTTTTTCAGCTAGACCCTAGGCCGTCAGTATTTCTAATGCGGTGCAAAATATGCGTCACTTATATTTTTATCTGTTTGGATTTGCCGCGCTTGTTGCGGCGTGCCAGCCAGTGACGCCAACAATAGTCAATAGCAAAGCAACCCCCGCGATTACCGTCGCCGCTGAAGGTCAGACCGACATTGACCTTGTTGTCAGCACAGTCACGAAAACTGCCGACGGCGCGGCTGGTTCGGGTTCTGGCACTGAATCTGGTTCTGGAACTAGTGACAGCAGCGAAGAAACAGCCATTGCCGCCATTCCGGCAACACCGCCCGTTCAGCCAACGCCCGTTCAGCCGGTGAAAGTTCAGCCAGTGAAAGTTCAGCCGCCATTTCGTCCCAAAGCGATGATCGGCTCGGCATCAATCATATTACTTCGCGATCTTGGCATCGCCACGATGGTCCGGCAGGAAGGCCCGATTGAAATCTGGCAATATAGTTTTGCCGAATGTGTTGTTGATTTCTTTTTCTATCCAGTAAGCCAAGGATCATCAAAATTGGTCATTAAAGATTGGGATATGCGAAGCGCGGTGATTGGTGACAGAGTTAATGAAGGTAAATGCCTTGCGGCGATGGATCGGCATCATCAAAAGCTAATTGCCAGATCATAAATAACGCCCCACACCACATCAAATGCGCCAAATCAAAATGCTGGCCTATAAAGGCTTGGCTTTGAAAAGACATAAATCGGCAATCACACAATCGGCACAATCAGGTTTGCGCGCCTTGCAGACATAACGCCCATGAAGAATCATCCAGTGATGCGCGCCTTTTTTCCAGCGGTCAGGCACACGGCGAAGCAATTCCTTTTCAACCGCATCAGGGGTTTTTCCGGGTGCCATGCCGGTGCGATTGCCAAAGCGAAAAATATGCGTATCAACGGCGATTGTTGGCTCGCCAAATGCTTCATTCAAAACCACATTTGCCGTTTTCCGCCCAACCCCGGGCAATGCCTCAAGCGCGGCACGATCCTGCGGTACCTCGCCATCATGCTTATCAAGCAGGATTTGCGATAATTTAAACACATTCTTGGCCTTGGTATTAAACAGGCCAATCGTGCGGATATGATGACTGATCCCGTCACTGCCGAGCGCCACCATTGCCGCTGGTGTATTGGCGGCGGCAAACAGGCCTTTGGTTGCTTTATTTACTCCAACGTCGGTTGCCTGCGCTGAGAGTACAACCGCCACAAGAAGCGTAAAAGGATCGGTGAAATCAAGTTCGGTTTGTGGATCAGGTTGGCATTGCGACAAACGTTCAAAGCAAATATCAATTGCCGCAAGTTTCATTTTTACCGGCATGATCAGCCTTTCAGCACATCCGTCATATCGTAAAATCCACATGAGGCAGTTGCCGCAAACCGCGTGGCACGAATGGCACCACGGGCAAAAATAGCGCGGTCAGTTGCCCGATGCGAGATTTCCACACGTTCGGCATCACCATAAAAAATCACCGAATGTTCACCCGCTACATCTCCGCCGCGCAAAACAGCAAAACCGATATCGCCCGGTTTGCGCGCACCCGTCTGGCCTTTTCGAACCATATCAGCAACATCATCAAGGGCAACACCACGCCCCTTTGCCGCCGCTTTGCCAAGCGCGAGCGCAGTTCCTGATGGCGCATCAACCTTATGGTGATGATGCGTTTCCAAAATTTCGATATCCCATCCATCAGTTAGCTTGGCCGCCACTTCTTCAACAAGCTGGGTCAGCAAAGTGACGCCAACCGATGTATTGGCGCAATAGATAATCCTATTGTCTTTTGCCAGTGCCTCCAGCGCCGCTTCTTCGTCAGCGTCAAGACCCGTTGTGCCAATCACCATGGCGGTGCCTTTTGCTGCAGCAAGGCTAGCATGGTGAAGGCTTGCTGCAGGGCTGGTAAAATCAATCACAACATCGGCAACGCCAAATAACGATTCAGGATCACTGCCAATCACCACCCCATTTGCGCCAATTTGCGCCACCTCACCAGCATCACGCCCAATAAAGGGGCTGTCAGGCAGGTCAGTCGCGGCAACAAGTTCAAGATCAGGCGCGGCAGTAATCGCGCGGATCAACATCCCGCCCATGCGCCCAGCGCTTCCCGGAATTGCAATTTTAATCATGATCCTGCCTCGATTCCTGATGGCGGCGCCTAATCGGTCGCACTCCACCTTTGCCTGTTATCGGTTATCTTTGTTGTTGGCGATATTATAGGCGGCTTCACCCGCACGTCGCCAGCATATAAATAGCAGACATGTTTGGGCAAGCCCTCAAATGATATCAGTGCCAAAACAGTTTAGGATCAAAAGGCGTGATTGCGGGATTAGCGGCGCACTAATCAGGCAGGATTAACTATCCGCCCAGATGCGTTTGACACGTTCCAAAAAGCTTGATGATTCAGGGCTGGTATTGCCTGAATTTGAAAAGGCTTCAAGAAGCTCTTTTTGCTTTTTGTTGAGATTGGTTGGTGTTTCCACCTGAACCTCGATGATCTGATCACCCGGATTGCCGCGCCGCAAGGCTGGCATACCTTTGCCCCTCATGCGGAATTTACGTCCCGATTGCGTGCCAGCCTCGATCGTTAACCGCGCCATTTTCCCTTCAAGCGTTGGCACATCAATGCTGCCACCAAGCGCGGCAACGGTCATCGGCAAGGGAATGCGCGCATGCAGATTGCCGCCATCACGGGCAAAGATCGGATGAGGGTCAACATTAACGAAAATATAAAGATCACCTGCTGGCCCACCACGAAGCCCAGCTTCACCTTTGCCCGAAAGCCTGATTCGGGTTCCGGTATCAACACCGGCCGGAATCGAAACCGCCAATGTTTTGGCACTTTGAACACGGCCTTCACCGCCACAAGTCCGGCACGGGTCGGAAATAACCTGCCCCATGCCCTGACAGGCATGACAGGTACGTTCAACAGCGAAAAAGCCCTGCTGCGCGCGAACCCTGCCAGCACCACCACATGTTCCACATGTACTTGGCTTGCTACCATCAGCCGCGCCACTGCCTGAACAGCCATCACATTCAGATGGTACCGTGATTGAAATATCCTGCTGCAATCCGGTAAAGGCATCTTCAAGCGAGATTGACATATCATAGCGAAGATCATTGCCGCCCTGATTGCGCTGCCGCCCGCCACCGCCACCAGAAAATTCGGAAAACATCTGATCAAAAATATCGGAAAAGCCGCCGCCACCGCCACCGCCACCAAAGCCACCGCCGCCAGCGGATTGGTCAAAAGCGGCATGACCCATCCGGTCATAGGCTGAACGTTTTTGCGGATCTTTTAAAATATCATAAGCTTCGTTGGCTTCGCGAAACCGGTCCTCTGCCGCATTATCCCCCTGATTACGATCAGGGTGATTGGTCATCGCAAGCTTGCGAAATGCCGCCTTTATAGCTTTGTCGTCAGCGTTTTTTTCAACACCCAATACGTCATAGTAATCGCGTTTGCTCATGCCTGCCACTTTTGCCGTGAAGATTCAAAAACCGGAGCCAATCACGGCTCCGGCTTTTTTGTTTTGGCTTATTTGCTTTTCTTTTTGCCGTCATCTGAATCAGCGTCAACCTCTTCAAATTCGGCATCAACAACCGATTCATCATCACCGGTTTCACCAGCATTGCCATCAGCATCAGCTTCGGCTTGATAGGCAGCTTCACCCATCTTCATCATCACTTTTGACAATTCGGCTGATTTCGATGAAATCGCTTCCATATCTTCACCATCAAGGGCTTCGCGAAGCGCTTCAATTCCGGCTTCGACTTCGGCTTTTGCCTGTGGATCGGCCTTATCACCAAGATCTTCAATGGCTTTTTCAGCACCATGAACCAACGCTTCACCCTGATTGCGGGTTTCAACTTCGGCACGACGTTCTTTATCAGATTCGGCATTAGCCTCGGCTTCAGCAACCATCCGTTCGATTTCGCCATCGTCCAATCCGCCCGATGCCTGAATCCGAATTTCCTGCTCTTTGCCAGTGGCCTTGTCTTTCGCGCTGACCTTTACGATGCCGTTGGCATCAATATCAAACGTCACCTCAATCTGCGGCACACCACGCGGGGCTGGTGAAATGCCTTCAAGATTGAACTGGCCAAGTGCTTTATTATCGGCAGCCATTTCCCGCTCACCCTGACAAACCGAAATGGTCACCGCTGATTGATTATCATCAGCGGTTGAAAAGACCTGGCTTTTCTTTGTTGGGATGGTTGTATTGCGGTCGATCAGGCGGGTAAATACGCCGCCAAGAGTTTCGATGCCAAGCGACAAAGGCGTGACGTCAAGCAACAGCACATCTTTTACATCACCTGTCAAAACACCAGCCTGAATCGCCGCACCAGAGGCAACAACTTCGTCCGGATTTACGCCACGATGTGGCTCGGTGTCAAAGAAGTCTTTGACCTGTTCGATGATTTTCGGCATGCGAGTCATGCCACCAACAAGAATCACTTCATCAATTTCTGATGCTTTGATGCCAGCATCTTTCAATGCCGCTTTACATGGCTCCATCGTGCGGGCAATCAAACCGCTAACAAGCTGTTCCAGCTTGGCACGGGTCAATTTTACATTCAAATGTTTCGGGCCGGTCGCATCCGCGGTGATGAATGGCAGATTCACATCGGTCTGAATCGAAGATGACAATTCAATCTTGGCTTTTTCAGCCGCCTCTTTGAGGCGCTGCAATGCCAATTTGTCACCGCGAAGATCGATACCATCGCTCGACTTGAATGAGTCAGCCAGAAATTCAATGATGGCATGGTCAAAATCTTCACCACCAAGGAAGGTGTCACCATTGGTTGATTTTACCTCAAAAACACCATCCCCAACCTCAAGGATCGACACGTCAAATGTACCGCCACCAAGGTCATAAACCGCAACAATGCCTGATTCCTTACGATCAAGGCCATAAGCAAGCGCGGCGGCTGTTGGCTCATTGATAATCCGCAACACTTCAAGACCGGCAATTTTTCCTGCATCTTTGGTGGCCTGACGCTGGGCGTCATTGAAATAGGCCGGAACCGTGATCACCGCTTGTGTAACCGTCTCGCCAAGATAGGCCTCGGCATCTTCTTTCAGCTTACGAAGCACAAAGCTGGAAATCTGGCTTGGTGAATATTCTTCACCCTCAACCTTTACCCATGCATCGCCATTTTTGGCGCCAACAAGTTCAAATGGTACCAAATCGGCAAATGCCTTTGTGGATTTATCCTTGAACCGGCGGCCAATCAATCGTTTGATCGCGAAAAGTGTATTTTCCGCGTTTGTAACACCTTGCCGTTTTGCGGCCTGACCAACCAGACGCTCACCATTTGCAAAGGCCACCATTGATGGTGTGGTTCGTGCGCCTTCGGCGTTTTCAATCACCCGTGGCTCGGATCCGTCCATAACGGCAACACAGGAATTTGTCGTTCCTAAATCAATACCAATAACTTTCGCCATATCTAAAGCTCCTTTCCCTGACCACTCACTGTCTTACCTTTTGGGGTGACGTTGATTGAGTAGCCCTTTAAGACATTCCGTTCCCGTAAGGCGGGAGGTAACCGGCCTTTGGCTTGCCGGTTTTGTCACTGCTGTTCAACTATCTATCGTCCATATAGGACTTATTATTTCGGTTACAAGAGGGGATCATCAAACAGCAAACACTGTCAAAATGGATCATTTCCGCGATTGCAGCTAATCCCCATCCACCCCCATTTGTTCGTCTTTCTTCACCAAAATCATGCGTTAATTCTGGGTCTTATTTTCTATCTATTCGTCGGTTTTTGATTGGTCATTGCTGGTTGCACCAGCCGCATCAGCTGTTTTTGACACCCCAACCATGGCCGGACGCAACAGCCGGTCATGAAGAACATAGCCATGCTGGACAACCTCAAGAACCATGCCGCTTGGCTGGTCATTAGTTGGCACTTCAAACATTGCCTGATGCAAATTATAGTCAAATTTCTCGCCAAGCGGCTCAACGCGCCTAATACCATGTTTTTCAATAACAGATTGCAGCTCTGTCCAGCTAAGCTGGATACCTGTAATCAGCGATTTCACGGTTTCATCGGCTTGATCAAGATTTTCTGGCGCTGACTCGACAACACGCGCCAGATTATCAATGGCACCAACAAGATCACGCGCAAATGGTGTATGGCCATATTTCCGAACATTAGCGGCTTCGCGCTCGCTTCGGCGGCGCATATTTTCCGTATCGGCTAAGGCCCGCAATAGCTGGTCTTTCAATTGATCGCGTTCCGCAATCATGGCTGTTAACGGGTCTTGCGCCTCAGCATCACCCTTAGTTTCGGCACCAGCGGCGGCAAGCACGTCATTCAGAATATCATCCATAGCGCCATCAGTGGCAGCCTTGTCTGATCCGGCCAGATCCTGCGCGCCAGTTTCGGCGCTCGCGTCTTGGTCATTCGGGTCTTGAGCGCTCGGGTCTTGAGCCGCTTCATCATTGGTGGTCTTTTGGTCAGTCATCTTTGTTTCCTTTTCGCTTCCATTACGGAACGCTAGCCTTATTTAGTGATCCTTGGCGGCTTCGCCAAGAGTAAAAAGGCAAAAATATGTCTTTTCGCCATGATCCAATATTGAATCACGTCAGAGCCATAGATGGCGATAACGAGATTTGATGAATCCTGACAAGATATTGTTTCTTTTGCTGACTTATGAGACATTAAACCCTCTTCATCAGAATCACGCCAGCATAATCATCTGGCATGAAACGAGGATGATAACCACTTTAGCCAAATAATGGTCGGACACGCCTGCTATGCAAAATGCGCAAATCTGGAAATCAATCGAAGCGCTGTGCGACGAAGCCGAAGCCATTATCAAAGATGGCACGCCAATGATGGCGGTGATCAAATCAACCGCCCCACCAGCAATGGCGCGCGAACAAAAATCTGATCAGACTGCTGATGCCCAAACTGAAAAACCAGCATTAACGGTTTTGCCAAGTCAGGCACCACCACCAGAGATCAATATTGTTGGTAAAGCTGACCCATCAGAAAATGCCAATGATGCATCGCTTTCCAACGCCACAATGGCCGAAATTGCCGCCGCCATTGATCAGGCTGGCAAAGCTCCGAAAACACAAATTATCGATCGACAGCCGCAAATCATGTCAGACCAGCTTCGCCATGATTTAATGACCGAGGTTGGCAGTGCGGTTCGCAATGTTCTGGCAAATGAATTGCCGCAAATGGTTCGTCACGCTGTCTCTGAATCGCTGTATGAATTGCTGACAACGACATCGCCAAAGGGTGCTGCCAAGGCCGACTCCCCAGGAAACCAAGCCATCGAAGCCAAAACAGCAACGCGAAAAGCTGCCGCGAAAAAGCCCGCCACAAAAAAAACTACAACAAAAAAGGCAACTTCGAAAAAGACCCTAGCAAAAAAAGCTGCGCGCAAAACCACAAGCCGGACATAACCGACCAATCACCGGCGCGTTTTTGCCGTTGCAAGCCCGATACAATAATGCCATGTCAGAAGACCAGTTTCGAAAACATCCCAGCCCAAAAATTATCCTGTCATGAAACGGCCATTTCATCCCCTCGACCATGATGGAGATTACGCGCATGAACCAAGCCTGCCCACATTGTCAGGCTTTAGTGATTTTACCCGAACTGGTTCGTAATTATGGTGATATGCCAATCCAGGGCCATGATTGTGAAAATTCCTTTTTTCTTACAACGGATCAATTAAGCAAATCAGTGCGCCTTTGCGCTTTGTATGCCCAAATTGCACATCACCCTTGCCAACCCACCCTTGGCGGCGTTTACCCGGCTGGCGCGGCATTCTTCTGGCCGTTTGCATCGGGCTTTTCATCGGCGCGGTCAGGTTTCAATTGGAACCAGCCTCTTTGGTGACGCTGAAAGTGGCCTTGATGACGACACAGACAATATTGATCGATTTTTTTAACGCCACCCAAAGCTGGGTCAAATCGCTCTATACCGCGCTATAAATCATCGCGCTGGGAATAGATCATTAACGACCCAAAACGCGGTCGATCGCCTTGCTTGTATAATCAACCATCGGGATAATCCGCGCGTAATTCATATGGCGCGGGCCAAGAACTCCAATCGCCCCAATGATCGACCGGTCATTACTCCGATAAGGTGCAATCACCAATGAACAGCCGGTGCTGGCAAAAAGATTGTTTTCAGCACCAATGAAAATTTTCACCCCATCGCCATCGCGCGTTGCATCTAAAAGCCGAAGCGCATTTTCGCGCGCGTCCAATGCATCAAAAAGTCCGCGAATTTCGGCAAGGCCTTCAGCCGCCTGAACATCATCAAGAAGATTAGCCTGGCCACGCAAAATAAGCGCCGCATCATCACCGCCGATACCATCTGACCAGATGCCAAGCCCCTGTTCGACAAGCGCGGTGGTCAGCTCGTCAAGTTCGGCCTTATGGTGGGCAATTTCATTGCGGATCAGGCTTGCCGCATGGATCATGCTGTTATTTTTCAATTTAGCATTCATATAATTCGCCGCGCGCGTCATCGCTGACGCTGGAACGCCGACGGGTAAATCAATCAACCGGTTTTCAACCTGCCCATCCGACCGCACCAAAACCGCCAAGGCTCGATCAACGCCGATTGGGACAAATTCAAAATACTGTAAATCGGCTTCGCTGCTTGGTGACAAAACCAGACTGGCGCAATTTGACAGCCCCGACAGCGTTTTGCTGGTTTTATCAAGAAGCTGGTTAAGGCTGATTCCACGCGCCGCACATTCGCTGTCAATTGATTGGCGCTGCTCTGCCGGAATATCGCGGTTAAATTCCATCAGCCCATCAACAAAAAGCCGAAGGCCAGTTTCGGTTGGCACACGGCCAGCTGATGTATGCGGGGCAAATAAAAGTCCTGCATCTTCAAGGTCGCTCATCTTGCTTCGGATCGAGGCGGGCGAAAAGTCAAATTTGCCTGATCGGGCAAGCCGGCTTGACCCAACCGGCAACCCATCTTCCAAATAGGCCGAGACCAGCTCATGGAAAATTTTCATGCTGCGCGGTTTTAAGTCCTTTATACTGGCATCTGTCATTCAGAAAATTTAGGATAGCCCAAGCCATTTGGTCAATCGAAGAAACGGGGATGCGGCAAATTACCTTATCCCTTTACTTCACTGGCATATCGCTTTAACCAGCTAGAACGCTGCAACAAAGGATATTTATCATGACACGCCCTTCCGGCCGCGCCATTGACGCGCTTCGCTCTGTTTCACTTGAACCATCGATTTCGCTTCATGCCGAAGGATCATGCTTTGCCAGATTTGGCAATACGCATGTTCTGTGCACAGCGTCAATTGACGAGCGCGTCCCCGGATTTTTGCGCAATAGCGGCAAGGGCTGGGTAACCGCTGAATATGGTATGTTGCCGCGTTCAACCCATAGCCGCATCGACCGTGAAGCTGCACGCGGCAAACAAGGTGGCCGCACGCTCGAAATCCAACGTCTGATTGGACGATCGCTTCGTGCTGTTACCAATCTTGGCGCGCTTGGCGAACGCCAGATCAAAATTGACTGTGACGTGATTCAAGCAGATGGCGGCACGCGGACAGCCGCCATCACCGGCGCATGGGTTGCGCTGCGGATTGCCTGCGAAAGATTACTTTTGGCAGGTGCGATCACACAATCACCGCTGACCGGTCAGGTGGCCGCCATTTCATGCGGCATCTATCAAGGCCAAGCCGTTCTGGATCTTGATTATGACGAAGATAGCGCCGCCGAAATTGACGCAAATTTCATTCTGACCGCCGATGGCCAGCTTGTTGAAATTCAGGCGACCGGCGAAGAACATCCGTTTTCACGAGCAAGCTTGAATGAAATGCTGGATTTAGCCGAAACCGGCTGCAACAGCCTGTTTGATCTGCAACGCCGTGCGGTTAAAGATGCCGGTTTTTAAAAAGCCCTAGCCAAGATGAAAGATCTGATCATGACCGATCGCCAATTTACCGAAGATACGCTTGTCATTGCCACGCATAATGCTGGCAAGATGTTGGAAATTAGCGCGCTATTTGCCGGTTTTGATATTGATATTTTGTCGGTTACCGATCTTGATCTTGCCGAACCTGATGAAACCGAAACCAGCTTTACCGGCAATGCAATCTTAAAGGCACGCGAAGCGGCCATGGCGTCGGGCAAGCCAGCACTTGCCGATGATTCGGGTTTGGCGGTGACAGCCCTTGATGGCGCCCCGGGGATCTATTCAGCACGATGGGCTGGGCCGGATCGTGATTTCAACCTTGCCATGGACGCTGTCGAAACCTCACTGGCAAAAACCGCCAGCACGGATTACAGCGCCGAATTTATTTGTGCGCTTGCCATTGTCTGGCCGGATGGGGATGAGGTTTGCGTCGAGGGCAAAGTGAGAGGCCGGCTTGTGTTTCCGGCGCGCGGGACAATGGGATTTGGCTATGATCCGATTTTTCAGCCCGATGGTCACACGATCAGTTTTGGGGAAATGAGCCCTGATGCCAAACATGCCATTAGCCATCGCGCCGACGCATTTGCGCAACTGCTGGCACGCTGTTTTGGCAAAGCCGATGGCCGGTAAAGCACAATCGGTGGTTTTTGATCAGGCCAGCCGGCCTTTTGCGCTTTATCTTCATTGGCCTTTCTGCCGCGCCAAATGCCCCTATTGCGACTTCAATTCGCATGTCAGCAATGATGTCGATAATGAGATTTTTGGCGATGCGCTTTGCACCGAAATGACCCATATGGCGTCATTGATGCCATCACGCCCGTCCCTATCAAGCCTGTTTTTTGGTGGCGGCACACCATCATTGATGCCGCCTATATTGGTTGAAAGATTGATCCGCCATGCCGAAGATTTATTTGGCTTTACCGGTGATATCGAAATCACCGCCGAGGCCAACCCAACCTCGGTTGAAGCAGACGCCATGCTGGAATTTCAAAAAGCCGGCGTAAACCGTGTTTCAATGGGGGTGCAATCGCTTAATAATGCCGGTTTAAAATTTCTAGGCCGTGAACATTCAGCCGCCGATGCGCTACACGCCCTTGATAAGGTCAACAAGGTCTTTGACCGCGTCTCGGTTGATTTGATTTATGCGCTTCCCGATCAAAGCCCGAAAGCATGGCAAGCCATGCTTGGTCAGGCATTGTCACTTGGACTTGGGCATTTATCTTTATATCAATTGACGATCGAAGCTGGAACCGTTTTTCACACAAGACAGCGGCGCGGTGAGATAATGGTGCTTGATGATGACCGCGCTGCCAATCTTTATGAAATGACGCAGCAAATGACCCTTGCCGCTGGCTTGCCAGCCTATGAAATTTCCAATCATGCGGCACCTGGTCAGGAATGCCGGCATAATCAAACCTATTGGCAGGCGGGTGACTGGCTTGGTGTCGGGCCCGGTGCGCATGGCCGATTTGCATTATTTGATCCAGCCGAAAACCTTGCGACCCGCAACGCCACGGTGACAAGACGCAGTCCGGCAGGATGGTTAGATGCAGTGGCGGCAAAAGGCCATGGCATCGACGAGACGCAAATTGACTCGCCAGCTGATTGGGCTAGCGAAATGGTGATGATGGGGCTTCGCCTGACAAACGGTATTGACCTTGGCGTGATCGAAAATCTTTGTGGACCATGTGATAACTGGCTTGATGGTGATGGCGTTGAACAGGCGATTGCCGCTGGCTGGCTTCGGCGCATACCAAATCAATCCAGATTAATCGCCAGTGATGATGGGCGGCTGCGGTTAAATCATATTTTATCAACCATTCTGCGCTAGCCAAACCAGCAATATGGTTCCCTAACTAGCCCAGCAGCAATTTTGACGATTAAATTTTGTTTGATGCCGGACGAATGATCTTGGCCTCGCCCTTATTAATTTTACGCAATTCAAAACTGCGGATATTGCGGCCGTTTGGCAGCAGGCGAAAAGCCCCACTATAGCCTTGAAACCCACTATTGCTAACAAGCTGTTTTGACCAATCGCTATGATTTGATTTTGCCAAAGCCGCGACAAGCGCCATCGCATCAAACCCCACCCGTGCCAACTGGCCTGCCGGTTCTGCCCAGATTTCAGTCCAGTCAGCATCAAAACGCGCATCAAGATTGCTTGGCCGTGTTGAAAATACCCCGCCTTGAAGCGATGGTTCAACCAAAAGCTGATGCTGATTCCATAAGGCATTGCCAAGATAAAGCGCACGATCCGGCCCAACATCATAAAAAGCAAGGACCGGCGCGGTGCGAAGCGCAAAAGCCGGATCACCTGCAAAAATCACCGCATCAAACGGGCTGTCGGCAAGTGGCGTTTCATCAGTTGGCGCGGTATAGCGGGTAAAAGTGCGAATGGCATTTTTCAAATTGGTTTCATCGGCAAGTTCATCATCGCTTAGTACGCGCACCGCTTCAGGCGTTAACCCAAAATCGGCCAAACGTTGGCTCGCATGCGTCAATAGACGTTGCCCAAAAAGCGAATCTTGCGCAATCAGGGCAAAGCGGCGTTTGCCCGCGCTGATTGCATGACCAAGCAAACCATCAAGCTGCTGTTCGGGAAGATAGCCCATCAACCAGCGGTCGGCACTGGCAACATCGACATTATTTGACAGCAATAGCATTGGTGGCCGCGCGCGACCATCGCGAAGCTTATCGGTAACAGCGCGCGCTTGCATCACCGCATCGGTGAAAAGTGGGCCAATGAAAATATCAACATCACCATTCAAGCCGGTTATTGCCGCATTGCCAGCGGTTTCACCACCCTTTGTGTCGAGAAATAAAATTTCGATCTTGGGATTGTTAATTTTGAATAAGGCCATTTCAACGCTTCGCCGAATTTCCATGCCAAGCGCTGCATATTCACCACTTAACGGCACCAAAAGCCCAACACGAATAACCCCATCACCTTTTGGTGTCATCTCAAAAACCGGCTCAAAGCTTTGCGGCCAAATCCGGCTTGATAAAAGCGCAAACGCCGTATCAAGTGCATCATCACTTAGCGACGGATCAGCGCCAATCGGTATCGTTGGTTCAGTGGTTTCAATCACTTTATCATCGGTCTGAAATTGCCAGATGATCGAATCCATAATTGCATTTGCCGCGGCAAGATCGGTTGTGCCGTCCGGATCAGGTTTTTTGACACCTAGAGGTTTGTCTGGAGACCATATGTCTGATTCGGTTCGATTAATGGCTAATCTGGTCTGGCTTGATGACCCAGATGATGCGGGAAGTTTTGGTACGGATGAGCTTTGTTGCGTTTGTGATGACAAGGCTGTTTTTGATACGGCCGGAATCGATGATGACGGCGTGGTGGCCGGTTGGCAGCCAGCAAGCGCAATCATCGTGACAGCCACAATAAACCCTTTGGTTTGCCACCAGCAAAAATGGCAATCCTTAATCAAGCTTTGGCCTGATTGGTTTGCCCGGTCATTTTCATACATATTTCTCATATCCAAAACATCCTACCAAATTTTGGCATTTTTTTGTTCGGCTTTCATAGAAATTTCAGCCAAGATTCCTCAAAATATGCCCCCGGGCTTGGTCACATTTTACCATGACGGCTCTGACCAAGCTTGTCATTGTCGCAAATTTTGACTCGGGATCATGCCCAATCAAACCATGATTAGATTGCATTATGCGCTTGTGAGGCGTCTTGCCATCGCCCTATACTCGGAGTCCTATCCATGCAATTTAGGTGGCCAAAATCATGACGCAAAGCGCGGGGCAATTGGTTGTCATCGCAACACCGATTGGCAATCTTGGCGATTTATCGCCGCGCGCGGCCCAATGGCTGCAAACAGCCGATATTTTGGCATGTGAAGATACCAGAATGACACGCAAATTATTGACATTGACCGGTTTGCATACGACGGCAAAATTCATGCCCTATCATGATCATAACGGACAAACTATGCGGCCAAAGCTTCTTGAGGCCTTGCAAAATGGCAAAATGATTGCGCTTGTAAGCGATGCTGGCACGCCGCTTGTTTCCGACCCGGGATACAAGCTTGTTGCCGCTTGCCATGATGCGGGGATTTCGGTCACGGCAATCCCCGGACCAAGTGCAGTTCTGGCTGGTCTGGCCGCCGCAGGCCTGCCAAGTGATCGGTTTTTATTTGCCGGATTTGTACCACATAGTCAGAAGGCCGCAAAAACGGCCTTTCATGAATTTGCCAATCTTAGCGTCACAAGCATCTGGTTTGACTCACCGCGCCGTCTTGGTGCCAGCTTGCAAATGATGCATGAAATATTTGGCGATCGGCTGGCCGTCATTGCCCGCGAATTAACCAAATTGCATGAATCCTATCACCGCGACACGCTGGCGCTGCTTGCCGAATTTTATCAACAAGCCGCACCACCCAAAGGCGAAATTGTCATTCTGGTTAGCGGCATGACGGCAAGCGATGATACATTTGGCACCACCAAATTAACCGCAATGCTGCGCGAAGAAATGCAGGTAACAAGCCTTCGTGATGCGGTGCAGACGGTTAGCCAGATTTCTGGCCAATCGCGGAAAATAATCTATTCACTGGCCATTGATCTTGACAAAGAAAATTGATCGCTAGCCAAATAGAGCGATGACAGCAAAGCTAAATCATCAGCATCGCCAGTTGGCCAAAAAACGCGGCCGGTTTGCCGAATTCAAAATGCGCTGGTTTTTATGGTTCAAGGGCTATCGACTCATTGCCGAGCGATGGCGGTGCGCTGCTGGCAAAATCGATTTAGTTTTGCAGCGGCGCAATCGTTTAATTTTTGCCGAGATCAAATATCGTCAGCATGGCATGACCGACGAGATTTTATCGCGACGCCAGCAACAGCGCATCACCAAAGCGGCATCATTATTCCTTGCCAAGAATCCGACATCCACAACTTTCGATTGCCAATTTGATTTCATCATCATGCAAGTTAGAAAAAACTATGGGGTTGGCAAGATTACCGATATTCATAATGCATGGGGATTTGCCGCAAATGACCTTGACCGATGATTCGCAAAGCGTCACATTAGGGGCATCAGAACTCAAGCGATTAGGAATTCACATATGCCAGCTGTTCGTCGGGCGCGTTTCGTGCCAACTGCCATTTTTCTCTTGCTTGCAAGCGTTGGCCTTTCAGGATGCACCAGCGCCGTTATTGGCGTTGGAACGGCTGCTGTTGCTGCTTCGACAACCGAAAAAGGGTTTTCCACATCGGTCGCTGATACCCAAATCCATGCCAAGCTGACCGACCGGTTTATCAAAAGCAACTTTTCGCTTGTGACCGCAGTTGATGTTTCAGTAAATGATGGGGCGGTTCTGCTGACTGGCAAGGTGAAAACACCTGAAGAAAAAATATTGGCAACAAAATTGACATGGGAAGTCCGCGGGGTTCGCGAAGTGGTCAATGAATTGCAGGTTGGTGATTCATCCTCGATCAAAGATATTGCCAAGGATCTTGCCGCAGGTGCGACCTTGCGCACCAAGCTCATCACCGACAGCAATATTTCGTCACTGAATTTCAGCATTGATGTTGTCAATGGCACAATCTATCTGTCAGGCGTTGCCGCAAATGCTGATGAGATGAGCCGTGTAGTCGCGCATGCGCGTGATGTTCGCTTTACCCAGCAGGTGGTGAATTACATCATCCTGCAAACCGACAAGCGGCTGTAATTCATCCGATGAGTCTTTCAATTGCCATTCAGATGGATCCGGTCGAAACGCTTCAGATCGCCGGAGACACAACCTTTGTACTTGGGCTTGAAGCGCAAAAACGCGGCCATAGCCTTTGGTATTATACAGCTGACAAGCTAAGCCTGAATGAGGGTAGCATTACCGCCAGCGGGCAGGATGTAGTCTTTTATGATCAGGCTGGCGCGCATTTTAAAACCGGCGCAATCGAAACACGGCCATTGCAGGAATTTGACGTTATTTTGATGCGGCAAGATCCGCCATTCGATATGGCCTATATCACCGCAACACATTTGCTGGAAATGCTTGGCCCACAAACCATGGTTGTCAATAATCCGGCCGAAGTCCGAAACGCACCGGAAAAGCTGCTTGTCACACTTTATCCCGATTTGATGCCAGCAACATTAATCAGCCGTGATCCGGAAACAATTATAGCGTTTCGCCAGAAGCATAAAGACATCATCATTAAGCCGCTGTTTGGCAATGGTGGTGCTGGCGTTTTCCGATTGCAGCCAAATGATCAGAATTTGAGCTCGCTTCTGGAAATGTTTTTTGGTGCCAGCCGCGAACCAGTCATGGTTCAGGCCTATCTTCCTTCGGTTCGTGATGGTGATAAGCGCGTCATTCTGGTTGATGGTGAAGCTGTTGGCGCCGTCAACCGGATTCCCAATGAAGGCGAGGCTCGGTCAAATTTCCATGTTGGTGGCAGCGCGGCCAAAACCGAATTGACCGATCGTGATCTGGCAATCTGCGCCGCCATTGGCCCCGTATTACGCCGCCGCGGCTTATTGTTTGTCGGTATTGATATCATTGGCGATTACATGACTGAAATCAATGTAACCTCGCCAACCGGCATTCGCGAAATCCAACACCTATCGGGCATTGATATTGCGGCACTGACATGGGATGCGATTGAACGCAAACACCCAACCTATGCAAGCAACGGCATTGCCCGATAAGCCAAGGCTTCGGCAAGCGCAGCGCGGCCAACCCTGTCATCACCAGCAAGACCGGCAATCGTGCGCGAAACCCGCATGATTTTATGATAAGCGCGCGCCGATAAATTCGCCTGATCCATTGCTGTTCGCAGAAGATTTTTAGCCACAACATCCATCATGATTTGCTAATCAAGCTGGTCGATGCTGATATGGGCATTAGAACGCATAACTCCTTGGTTGCGACGCGCACCAAATTGACGTGCCGCGGCCACGCGCGTGGCAACAATCTGGCTTGATTCACCGCTTGCCTCTCTCAGCAGAGTACCGGCACTGATCTCAGGCCGATTCAATGATCAGATCAAAGCGATCCATCATTGGCCCCGAAATCTTGGCCTGATAATTTTGACCGCAGGCTGGTGCCCGACTACGGCACGCGCTGGATCGCCAAGATAACTACAGCGACAGGGCTTCATTGCCACAACAAGCTGAAACCGCGCTGGATAGGTGACGTAATGGTTGGCGCGGACAACGACAACTGATTCGGTTTCAAGTGGTTGGCGAAGCGAATCAAAAACAACGCGCGAAAATCCAGCCAGCTCATCAAGAAATAAAACCCCATGATTTAGCCATCGCCTAAAGCTGGGATTTTGCCAAAACCAATGGCCCAACAGGCGCACCGCCAAGAACATGCATATGCAGATGTGGCACTTCTTGATGACTGTCCAAACCTGTATTGGAAATCACCCGATAGCCGGTTTTGCTGATACCGGTTAATTCGGCAACACGATGAATGGCTTTGGTAAAGGCGGCCATTTCCACCGCACTGGCAGTCGCCGCAAAATCGGCCCAGTCACAATAAGCACCTTTTGGAATCACCAGAATATGAACAGGTGCCTGTGGGTTGATATCGGCAAAGCTAAGGGTATGCTCATCTTCGTCGATTTTCTGGCACGAAATTTCGCCGCGCAGGATTTTGGCAAAAATATTATTGCTGTCATAGGTCATGGTTACAGCTCTTTATGATAATAATATCCCGGAACATAGGCATCATCAACCTTGGCGTAATGATCATTTGTCGCATAGCGTTTGAAATTGCGTGCCTCAAATGACTGGATGGCGCGACCCTGCGTTGCGCGGACATCAAGATTGATCATCAAAAACCCTTCGGATTTTGCCAGCGCTTCTGCCTCGGCAACAATCATTTGTGCAAGGCCATGACCACGCGCCCAAGGCGCAACAAAGAATGTTGTCAATTGGCAGGAAAATTTCTGGGCTTCGTTGTTTTTTGGTGGGCGCACAATCTGACAGCTGCCAGCAATCACCTTATCGAGACGCGCCAAGATCAAATGCCGGTCGGGGATCATCTGCACCCCACGCCAGTAATCTTCCATCACCGATTTTGGTGGCGGCGACAACCAGCCAAAACCACCACCGGCAAGAATTGCCGCTTCGGCCGCATCACTCAATTCATGAATATCGCGTTCGGTTAACTTATCCACCGTTTCGACAGACAATTTGGCAATATGATCACGAAGAATCTCGGAGGTCATTTGTCTTTCCTTTTTGGCAAGCCAATGAGGCGCGGCACAGGCACGGTCGCTTTAGGCTTTAAAACACCGCCGACGGTTATAGGGGAAAAATAGGCACAAAATTCATAAGGTCAACTACCTTGTTCTAGCACAAAAAAGATTTTTCACTAATTGACGCCCATTCACAGTTTTATGAGTCATCACAAAATCGAACTAGGATGCGGTGAGCCGTTCAATTTCATCAATGAATCGCTGGCATTCACTTGCTGACAGCCGGTTGATATTCTGCGCCAAAAGATTGGCAAGATACACCGCCTCGGCAGTTTGATTGCGAACATCAATTGATGGCTTTGGGTGCGACAAACTCGCCAGGCGTTTCAATTCTTCAGCATCATCCCAGATCAGCCCAAGCCAAACACATATCTGATCAACAACAACTGGCGATGGCTGGCCACGCGCACCGGTTTCAAGCGCCGAAATATAGGCTTTGGAAACGCCTAAAAATTCGGCTTGCTTTTGCTGGGTCAGGCTTTTCTGGCGTCGCCATTCGCGCATTTTCAAGCCAAAGGGCGTCATCGCTATCGGCTCCGCTGGCGGCGCAATAACACATATAGCGCACCGCTGCCGCCATCATATGGGCGCGCCTCGGCCAAGGCTAAAACATACGGCGACAAAGGCTGGCGTTTTAACCAATCGGGAACATGACCGCGAAGAATACCCGCCCCTTTACCAGTGATGACAAGAACGCAGCGGCATCCATCGCGCGCTGCCGTTTCGATAAAATGCGCTAACCGGCTCTCAGCGCGTGCCGCAGTTAGGCCATGCAGATCAAGCCGCCGGTCAACTGGCACATCACCCCGAAAAAGCCGCCGCTGAGTCCGCCCATCAATACCAGCCCGTTCGCCTTGACGCAAATCAACCGGATTGGCTTTTTTGGCTGGTGCTGATGATAATGCAGCAATCGGCGGTCGTGCGGGGTTGACTGCCGGTTTCTGCGGCCGGCCAGACGGTTTTGTCACAGGTTGTTCAAAATGATCAGATTGCGCATAAATCGCAGCAAATTCAGCCAATTCAATGGTCGATTTTAGCGGTGTAACCTCTTTGATCACCCGTTGCCATAAAACCGTATCATCGTCTGTTTTGATAATGCGTTTCTTGGGCATGTTGGGCCTCGATCAGTCTTCGGCAGGCTCGGACTCAGTCTCGACCAGTTTCCAGTTTGGATCAGACAGCGTCAAATCACGTTCAAATGTCCAAATATCGGTATATTCACGCGCACCCGACTCATCTGCATCAATCACTTCACCATTTTCATCCTTAGCAATGCGTGTTTGCACCGAATGAAAATGCACGGTGATGCTGGCAAGCTGATCAATGATTGAAATATTTAAGATGCTGGCTTCGCGAATATTATCCAAAGTGATGACAAGGCTTTCTTTGGCCTTTGCCCGCACTTGAATCGATGCGGTAAAGCTTTGCAAAAGATCATAGCCCAATAGCCGTTTCAAAGTGGCGAGATCGCCTTCGGCATAAGCGGTCAAAATCATCTCAAAAGCGGCGCTGGCTCCGTCAAGAAACTGCTTTTCATTAAAGCTGCGATCAATCTTGCGCATCGCATCAAGCCCGTGAAGCGCAACCGGTGCTCCGTCCGCAGCCTTGGGATGCAGTGGAATAGGTTCATTATCATTCTCGGTGTCTTCAAACTGATTTGCGCGGCTTTCATCTTGCGGCTGTTCATAGCCTGTGCGCTGGCCAAGCACCGACCTGAGACGCAGCACCAAAAGAACAGCGATAACGGCAAAAATGATAATATCTATGAATTGCAACTGAGCCCCCATCTGAGGTTTTATATTGGCATTATTTAACATCATTGAGTCTTTTGACAATGCCGTCATAATATAGATGGCATATGTGGGGTAGTAAATCCAGATGCAGCCGGAAATTGTCGTCAAAAATTACCAAAAACCACCTAAGGGATCGGTCAAATGGGACTAATCATTATTCTTGGCCTGCTAATATGGGGATGGGTCGAAATGTCCGCCTTTATTTATATTGGCAGTGAAATCGGTGGTTTGTTAACGCTTTTGGGGGTTTTTGTAACGGCAATTTTTGGCATCGCGCTTCTCAAACGCCAGGGGCTATCAGTTTTAAGCCGGATTCAAGCTGATCTCGCCAAGGGACGTGCCCCGGTCACCTCAATCGCTGATAGTATTTCTATTGTTGGTGGCGGTGCATTAATGTTGATCCCAGGCTATGTCACCGATGGAATCGGGCTTTTGTTGTTTATGCCCGGGATTCGCACGCTTGCTGGTGTCTATTTGCTGCAATGGATGGCCAAAAACAAACGCTTTACCGGCTTTACCAATTTTGGCAGCGCATCTTTTGGCAATGCCGCATCAGGCAATCCAGCATCAGGTGCCGCTGGCTACCAGCATAACCCCTTTACCAAGCAACAGTATAAAACAAGGGGTGATGATGATATCATCGAAGGTGAATTTGAAGAACGGCCGGATCGAGATCACCAGATTGGTGACAATAAAGGCCGCAAGCCCTAAACCACACACCCGAAACCACATACCCTAAGTTACACATCCTAAATCACATAGCCCTGAACTGATTCGGCAAGATCGGCCTTCACGCGTTCTTTTGACATGGTTGTTTTCAAGCAGTTATCTATGCTAGTAGCTGCATTCAATCTGATACGCGCAATCTGATCATAGATTTGGTCAAAATGCGCAAAGCCACTCCGGAGATAATTATGGCCAAAGATACCAAAAAATCTAAAAAACCCGCCGCCGCCGATAATGGCAGCACACAGCCGTCCGGTGATGACGCAAATACCACCCGCCAGATTGTTGTTCACGCGCAATATATCAAAGATTTGTCTTTTGAAAACCCAAACGCGCCACGCGTTCTCATCGAAGGCGCAAACCAGCCTGATGTTGAAATCACCGTTAATGTTGGTGCCCAGCTTCTTGGCGATAATCAATATGAAGTGACATTGAATCTGGCGGCCAAAGCCACCGCAAATGACACCGCCTTATTTTTAGTCGATCTGACTTATGCTGGTCTGGTCTCGCCACA
This sequence comes from Candidatus Puniceispirillum sp., assembly GCA_028383305.1. Lineage (GTDB taxonomy): Bacteria > Pseudomonadota > Alphaproteobacteria > Puniceispirillales > Puniceispirillaceae > UBA3439. The sequence continues at coordinate 21,446 of JAOEVD010000002.1, read as the reverse complement.
AGGCACACCAAATGATGAAGTCAACGCTTTGATCATGATTGAAGCCCCGCGCCTGTTATTCCCATTTGCGCGCGCGATTATTTCAGATTGCACCCGCGATGGCGGCTTTATGCCTTTGAATATCCAGCCGGTCGATTTTGTTGCTGTATATCAGCATAATCTGGCGCAACAGGCAGCCGCCCAAACCAATAATTAAAACCATGTCCCGATCAGGCTAGGCATCGCCAATCAAGCTAGGCGTCATTTTGCCAGATCGGGTTTTTTAACTCTTCCAAAAATTTTGCATGCGCCTTCAACTCTTCAGTAGTTGGCGCATGCGCCCGAATAGGCCGCATTGGTTTGGCATCAAGATGAAAGCTTGGATCGGGGTCAGTGCTGTTTGGCGCACCCTGATCGCCAACTTGGATCTGACTATCTGAGTCCAGCGACAAACCCGGTTGCCGCCCCCCCAGCAATTCAATATAGACCGCTGCCAATAGATCGGCATCAACTAAGGCACCGTGAAGATCACGATGACTATTGTCAATTTCGAACCGGCGACATAGCGCATCGAGGTTGGCCTGCGCGCCAGGAAATTTCTTGCGTGCCATCATCAATGTATCAATTGATTGCGCCATTGGTAGAACTGGCCGGTCAAGCCGTTTCAATTCAGCATTGAGAAAACCCATATCAAAGCTGGCATTATGGATGACCATCGGATCATCACCAACAAAGGCCAGAAATTCGTCAACAATATCGGCAAAAACGGGTTTATCCGCCAGAAAATCGCTGGTAATGCCATGAACCGCAACCGCGCCATCATCAATTTCGCGTTCAGGATTGATATAAAGATGCAATTTGCGGCCTGTTGGCAGATGATGCATCAATTCCAATGCGCCAATTTCAATAATACGATGCCCGTCACGCGGGCTAATGCCGGTGGTTTCGGTATCAAGAGCAGTTTCACGCATATTCTATCACTTTCTGCGGGCTAGGGTTGGGCCTGGTCACTGCCGATCATAGGCACATGCATCGCGGCAAGCCATTTGATTAAGTCTTTCCGTGTCGCTTCGGGTTGAAGATCTGAATCAAGACAGAGATCAGCCCGCTTTTTTTTCGCATCGGCAGGCATTTGCGATGCCAAGATCGCCGCAAGCTTGGATGGCGTCATACCGGTGCGGGCCAAGGCGCGTTTGGCCGTTGTTGCCGCGCTGGCATAAACCACGATGATATGATCACAAACCGCATCTCCGCCAGTTTCAAACAACAAAGGCACATCCAAAACAACCGCCGGTGCGGCAATGCTACGCTGCTTGTCCAAAAACGCATCGCGGTGTTGGCGTACAAGCGGATGCAAAATCGATTCAAGTTGTTTTCGTGCCTGCGGCCGCGCAAAAACATAATTGCCAAGTGCCTGCCGATTAATACCTTTTTCTAAATTGCCAAGATCATGGCCAGCTAAATCAAGTCCGAATTCAGCCAAAATCGCAGCAACCGCGGCCCCATGTGGCAACAGCAATTCATGAACCGCCGCATCAGCATCATGAATCGCAATACCAAGATTGCGAATCCAGCCGGCAACTGTTGATTTCCCTGCGGCAATCGAGCCTGTTAGACCAATGATCTTCATCGGCGGCTTGTCTCTGGTTTCAGGCCATGTTCGCGCAAAATGCCAAGCAATTCGAGAAGCGGAAGCCCAAGAATGGAAAAATGACAGCCATCGATGCGCGATAATAGCTGCGCGCCAAGATTTTCAATCTGATAGCTTGCTGGTGAGGTGAAAGCGGCTGCACCAAGCCGATCAAGATAGGATTCAATGAAATCCTCATCAAGCCGGCGCAAGGTGATTTTGGCAATCGCCAGATGGTGCCAGATCCGGGCGCCGTTGCGATATAGCACAGCAGCACTGAATAATTGATGTGTTTTGCCTGACAAAGCCATTAGCTGCGCCTTGGCCATGGCGCGATCCTGCGGTTTGCTGTAAATCACCTCATCGCAAGCCAATATCTGATCACAGCCCAAGACAAAAGCTGACGATGGGTCGGTTTCGAGCGCCAGACGTTGCACTGCAGCGGCGGCCTTCATTTCGGCAAGCATAATGGCGATATCGCCAACCGGAACCGCCTCGGCGCTTGCCGAAGCGCGAACCGATTCTTCATCAATCGCAACCGGATAGCAACGATAGCCGAGACCTACATCATGCAGAATTTTGGCGCGAATGCTGCTTGCCGATGCCAGCACCAGATCGCCAGCCGGTAATTGCGTGAACGCAGCATGCGTCATGATCGAGCCTCGGTCCATTTTGTGTAATATTGCAAAATTGCCGCGGCGGTTTCTTCGACCGATCGACGGGTGACGTCAATCACCGGCCAGCCATTATTGGCGAAAAGCCGCCTTGCATTGCGCACTTCGTCAGTGATCTGGTCAATATTGGCATAATCCTCATTAGCGTTGTCCTGCATCGCTGCCTGTCTTGTGCGGCGAATCTGGCTAAGCCGTTTTGGATCATTTGTCAGCCCAACAGCAAATAGATCCAACCCATCGAGATAATGCTGGGGAAACGGCACTTTTGGAACAAGCGCGTAATTGGCAACCTTATAGCCGCGATGCGCAAGATACATTGATGTTGGCGTTTTCGAGGTACGCGAAATGCCGACAATCAGCATATCAGCTTTTTTCAAATTGCCCATATTCATGCCATCATCATGGCTGACGGCAAAATCAACCGCTGCCATGCGCGCAAAATAGGCTGTATCGAGACGGCGCTGGCTACCGGGCAGATTAGTCATCGCCTGCCCAAGAACAGTGGTCAGCATATTCACCACCGGATCAAGAACCGAAACGGCGGGAACGCCTTTGCTGCGGCAGTTTTGTTCAATGGTGGAACGTAGATTCTGATCAATGATACTCATCAGTAAAATGCCCGGATTTCGATCAAGGCCTTCAAAAAGCGCCGCGAGATGCGCTGGTGTCCGCACCAAGGTCCAGACATGTTCGATTGTTTTAACATCGGCAAATTGCGCAAGACAAGCACGCGCCACCTGATGAACCGTTTCGCCGGTTGAATCTGAAACAAGATGAATATGTAGGGTTTGTTCTGGCATCACCTAACAAGATGTAGCCAGAAATCATCAATTTGTCATCAATTTCCATCGCTATAAAGCTGGTAAAATTGCGATTGTGTTGAAGGCTATTTTAACGTTCAAAACCGGCTAATGAGATTGTGATTAACTCTTAGCTCATTGGGGATTGTTTTTAAAAAATTACCGACCAATGCCACTTGTACACAATTTCGCAGCTTTTATACCCCTCGGGATAAATTTATCTGCTTTAAATGGCTATTCCGTGGATAAACCATCAAAACCATTGAAAAAATGCGCAAATAAACACAAACTGAATTGGATAAAACTATGGATAACATTTGAATAACAGACAAGATGCGGTTACACACAAGTACTACTAAAACAACAACCTTTTTTTAATATATATATAATGTTAAAGAACAGAATGAACGATCAATTATTCCTTTCAACACTTAAAGGCAAAAAATCACGCACAACACCGATCTGGATGATGCGTCAAGCTGGCCGCTATCTCGAAGAATATCGAAAAATACGCGCAAGCCAAAAAGATTTTATTTCCTTTTGTCTTAATCCTGAACAAGCATCAGCAGTCACCCTACAGCCTATTGCTCGTTATCGATTCGATGCAGCGATTATATTTTCAGATATTCTGATGATCCCATGGGCGATGGATCGCAATGTAAGATTCAAAACTGGTGTTGGACCTTTGCTTGATGCAATGGAAACACCTGATGATATTGATGCATCATGTCTTGATGGTTTAAGCCAAAAATTAGCACCTGTTGGACAAGCATTGACTTTGACGCGTGCGGCTTTACCGTCTGAGACGACATTAATCGGTTTCGCTGGGGCGCCCTGGACATTGATAACCTATATGGCCGAAGGTGGTACATCGCGTGATTTTCCGAAAGCGCGGCAATGGGCATGGCAAAATGCAAAAGCTTTGGATGGTCTATTAGATATTCTGGTCGATGCGACGATTTCGTTTTTATCGCTTCAGGCGCAATCAGGGGCGCAAACATTGATGCTCTTCGACAGTTGGGCAAGTGCGGTTCCAGCAGCGCAGCGTGATTGGCTTGTCACTAAACCTGCTCGCGCTATCGTTGAGGGCGTTCGCAAAAATGGACATAACCAGCCGATCATTGGCTTTCCAAAGGGTATTGGAGAAGGTTTGATCCGCTATGCAGCCGAAAGCGGTGTTGACGCGATTAGTCTTGACCATGGGGTTGACCCGGTTTGGGCAGGGCAAAATTTACCCGCAAAAATGCCGGTACAAGGTAATCTTGACCCATTAAGCTTGCTGAATGCCGGCACCGAAATGTTTCACGATATTGATCACATCCTTGACGCGTTCCATGATCGCCCTCATATCTTTAACCTCGGGCATGGCATTACCCCACTAACGCCGGTGGAAAATGTACAAAAGATGATCGACCATATTCGCAACCGGTAGGATAGATCCATGAGTTATGAAATTATTAAATCACTTCACATCATTTCAATTATTTCATGGATGGTTGGATTATTATATCTGCCAAGATTATTCGTGTATCATGCTGATGCGCCAACGGGATCAGTTCAGGCTGAAACGTTCAAAGTGATGGAGCGCCGGTTGCTAAAAGCGATTATGACACCAGCGATGATTGCTAGTTTTATTTTCGGTCTTTGGATGTTGGCGTTAAATCCGGAATTATTCAGCGAGCCTTGGTTCCATGTGAAATTTGCTGCGGTGTTTTTGCTAGCCGGCGTTCATGGAAAATTTTCCAAGATGCGGCGTTTATTGGAAAATGATGAAAAGCCCCTATCATCGAAATCCTATCGGATTTGGAATGAGATACCGACCGTTTTAATGATTATTATTGTCGTTATGGCTGTTGCCAAACCAATCTGAATGTGACAAAAGACGTAAAATTCAATACCAGTATGAGTTTCACGATCCCAGCTTCATTGACTTTTCTGGTTAACACCTCCAAGGTGACTATACCTGCTGCGTACCCGATCGCATTTTGTCAGCTTTTTTTCCCCTTCAGAGTAAAATCATGCATTTACAGGAACTCAAAGCGAAGTCTCCAGCCGATCTTTTGGCGTATGCTGAAGAATTGGAAATTGAAAACGCCAGTACGCTTCGCAAACAGGATATGATGTTTGCGATTTTGAAGCAGCTCGCCGATAATGAAGTTGCGATTTACGGTAGCGGCGTTTTGGAAGTTCTGTCAGATGGTTTTGGTTTTTTGCGCGCGCCTGAGTCAAACTATCTGCCCGGTCCTGACGATATTTATGTCTCACCAAGTCAGGTACGCCGTTTCAGCTTGCGCACTGGCGATACCGTAGAAGGTGAGATTCGCGCCCCCAAGGATGGCGAGCGCTATTTTGCCCTGTTAAAAGTTGAAACAATCAATTTTGAAGAGCCGAATGCGGTTCGCCACCGGATTAATTTCGATAATCTGACGCCGCTTTACCCTGAAGATAAGCTAACCCTCGAATTACCGTTCAATCCGGATAAAAAAGATAATACCCCGCGCGTGATTGATTTGATTTCGCCAATGGGTAAAGGTCAGCGTGGCTTGATCGTCGCACCGCCGCGTACCGGTAAAACAATGATGCTTCAAAGCATCGCGCATGCGATTTCTGAAAATCATCCCGAAGTCTATCTGATCGTTTTATTGATTGATGAGCGGCCAGAAGAAGTAACCGATATGCAGCGTTCGGTTCGCGGTGAGGTGATTTCGTCAACCTTTGATGAACCAGCGTCTCGACATGTACAAGTCACTGAAATGGTTATTGAAAAAGCCAAACGCCTTGTCGAACATAAGCGCGATGTGGTGATTTTGCTTGATTCAATCACGCGTTTGGCGCGGGCCTATAACACTGTTGTGCCATCATCGGGTAAAGTGTTGACCGGCGGTGTTGATGCAAACGCATTGCAACGGCCAAAACGCTTTTTTGGAGCCGCGCGTAATATTGAAGAAGGCGGGTCTTTGACCATCATTGCCACCGCCTTGATCGAAACCGGATCGCGGATGGATGAAGTGATCTTTGAAGAGTTCAAGGGCACCGGTAATAGCGAAGTGATTCTTGATCGCAAGCTGTCCGACAAGCGCACCTTCCCAGCGATTGATATTACCAAATCAGGAACACGCAAAGAGGAGCTTCTTGTCGATAAGGGAACGCTTGCGAAAATGTGGGTGCTTCGCCGTATTCTGATGCAGATGGGGCCGGTTGACGCGATGGAATTCCTTGTTGATAAGCTAAAGAATTCAAAGAGTAACGATGAATTCTTTGATCATATGAACAGCTAGTCATAGGCAGCATTCGCGGCGCTATTCGCCTCTAATCTCAATAAACCATCTTTGCGTGCCAGATTATCTGGATGGCTTGGGTGTTGGTCACTTCCCCCCCCATAATTGCCAAGACTGCCATCCGCGCGAACAACGCGGTGACAGGGATAGATAATCGGGATCGGATTGTTGGCACAGGCTGAACCGGCGGCGCGTGCCGCCTTTGGTTTTCCTGCGAAAGCGGCAAATTCGCCATAGGCCATCACGGTTCCATAGGGAATTTGCGCCATCACGTCGAGCCATTTTTTGCTAGCTGCACTTTTGCCAGCGGGGGCAAGTGGGAGGTTAAATTGGTGAAGATGGCCAGCGAAAAACGCTTTAAGTTGGTTTTTTGTTTCACGTGAAACATTGTCTGGATGATCGCTATCGTCCCAACCGGTTTGGTTCCAGTCAAGCCGGATTAGACTTTGGCCGTTGCTAATAGGCCGAATCCAACCAAAATTAGTTTTCAAACTAGTGAAATAAAGCGTCTCACGATGTTCAGGGAGTTGGGGCATAATCTTTCCTTTGGTTACTGTTGAGACCAACCGCCAGTAACGAACATGAAAAAGAGACTTGTTGTCGGCCGTCTTTCGCTCTAGGAAAACCCTATCAGAGAATGGAATTATAGAAAAGATTATGGGCCAAGCCAGATATAAAACGATTTTTGCCATTGCGACTCCGCCTGGCCGGTCAGCTATTGCGGTGATTCGGATTAGTGGTCCTTTGGCCGGGGATGCACCGGCGTTGTTTGGTGCGGCCTGTCCGTCAGCTGGACGCTTTTCGGTGGCGCGGTTGGTTGTGGAGCAACGGGTGATCGATCAGGTGATCCTGCTTTTTATGAAAGCGCCCTTTTCAAGCACTGGCGAGGATGTTTGTGAAATGCATTGTCATGGCAGTCGGGCGGTTATTGATGTGTTATTAGCGCGCCTTGGCGCTGAAGAAGGCTTTGCAATGGCGCAGCCGGGGGAATTTACCCGCCGCGGCTTTATGAACGGGAAAATGGATTTATCTGGCGTTGAAGGGCTTGCCGATCTGATCGAGGCAGAAACGGCAACCCAATTAAATCAGGCTTGGGCGCAGATCGATGGGGCATTGCGGGCGCCCGTAATGGTATGGCGCGGTGAATTGGTGGGAATCGCTGCCCAGCTCGAAGCCTTGATTGACTTTGCTGATGAGGATTTGCCAGCGTCGGTCGGCGGTGCTTTGCGAACAAGCACTGGTGATTTGCAGTCGGCTTTGGCAAGTCATCTTGATGATGGTGGGGCTGGGGAACTGGTTCGTGACGGGGTGACCATTGCCCTGATTGGGCCAGTAAATGCCGGAAAATCAACGATTTTGAACGCTTTGGCTGGACGCTCGGCGGCGATTGTTTCAGATGAGGCTGGGACAACACGCGATATCATCCAGATCCGGCTTGATCTAGGCGGCGTCCCTGCCACGGTCTTGGACACGGCTGGTATTCGTGATGAAAGTGGCAAAATCGAAGCTGAAGGCATCCGGCGATCGGTCGAGGCTGCCGGATTTGCCAATCTGGTTTTGGTGATCTTGGATGGCACTGATCCAGCTTGGCCAGCGGCACGCGATAAGATTGATCAGCTAACGAGCCAGCCAAAATTCTATATTCTGAATAAGGCTGATCAGGGTTTGTCTGCGCCGAATGCCGCGGCATCTGGTGAAATGATGTCGATATCGGCCAAAGACTCCGCTGATATCGAAACATTGATTGAAAGATTGGCGAAATTGTTGGTGCCGTTAAACCATGCGGATGCAAGCGTGATTATTACCCGTCAACGACACCGCCACGCCTTGCAGGAAGCGCATGATGCGTTGGGCCGCGCACTGGACCATGATTTCCAACACGTCCCGGAAATGGCGGCTGAAGATTTTCGCGTTGCGACAGTGGCGCTTGGCCGAATTACTGGCGAAATTGATGTTGAAGAACTTCTGGGAAGCATCTTTTTGGCCTTTTGTATTGGAAAATAGGCCAAAACGCGGCATAACAGCCTTCATGAACGGCAATCTTTTGAAAATGGGTAAAGCATGATAATCAATTTTGATGTCATTGTTGTTGGCGGCGGCCATGCAGGCTGTGAAGCAGCGGCGGCGGCGGCGCGGATGGGTGCGTCGGTTGCGCTGATCACTATGCGGGTTGACCGGATTGGCGAAATGTCATGCAATCCGGCGATCGGTGGGCTTGGCAAAGGTCACCTTGTCCGTGAGATTGATGCGCTTGATGGCATTATGGGTCGTGCCATTGATCGCGCCGGTATCCAGTTCAGAATGTTGAATAAATCACGCGGGCCGGCGGTTCATGGCCCTCGCGCCCAAGCCGATCGCAAGCTGTATCGTATGGCGATTCAGGATTTATTGGCGGAAACGCCGAATATTCAGATTATCGAGGCGGCTGTTGGTGATATTTCGGTAACGGGTTCGGGTGATGATCGCAAGGCAACGGGCATCATTACCGAGGATGGCCGCGAATTTCACTGTGGCGCTGTTGTTTTGACCACTGGCACATTTCTTGGCGGCCTGATCCATCTTGGCAGCGAGCGTACACCGGCTGGTCGGGTTGGCGAAGCGCCATCAAACCAATTAGCGGCACGTCTTGCCGCGCTTGATTTGCCGCTTGGAAGGCTTAAAACTGGAACGCCGGCACGGCTTGATGGTACAACCATTGACTGGGCAAGCCTTGATATGCAGCCAGCTGATGATCCGCCAATCCCCTTTTCGACCCTGACCGATAACATCAGCGTTCCGCAAGTTTCATGCGGCATTACGCGCACAACGGCTGAAACCCACCGGATTATTGCTGAATCAATTCATTTATCGGCGGTTTATAGTGGCCAGATTTCGGGAACCGGGCCGCGCTATTGTCCTTCAATTGAGGATAAAATTCACCGCTTTGCTGATAAAAGCTCACATCAGATTTTTCTAGAACCTGAAGGGCTTGATGATCCAACGGTTTACCCAAACGGGATTTCGACAAGCCTTCCGCGTGATGTGCAAAGCGAGATGATTGCGTCAATTCCCGGGCTGGAATCGGCGAAAATCTTGCAATTTGGTTATGCAATTGAATATGATTTTGTCGATCCGCGGGCATTGCGGCGCTCTTTAGCGTTAAAAGCGCTTCCCGGATTATATCTTGCTGGCCAGATCAATGGCACAACTGGCTATGAAGAAGCTGCGGCACAAGGGCTTATTGCTGGCATCAATGCGGCGTTGCATGCGGCCAATGGCGCGGATTACATGCCTTTTGCTCTTGACCGTGCAGATGCCTATATCGGGGTTATGATTGATGATTTAATCACCAAGGGCGCGCCCGAGCCGTACCGCATGTTTACCTCACGCGCCGAGTACCGGTTATTGCTTCGGGCTGATAATGCCGATCAGCGTTTGACCGATCGCGGCTTGGCGATTGGCTGCGTTGGGTCGGTTCGCAAAACCGCATGGCGGGCAAAATTGGCTGATTTGCAGGCAGCACGATTAATGCTTGAGACAAGCAGTCAGCCTGCCAAGGCGGTTGCTGCCGCCGGTTTGCCATCGCGGCGTGATGGCGCGGCGTGCAGTGCCGCTGATCTATTGGCGCTTGAATCAATTGGCATTGTCGAGATTTTGCCACTTTGGCCCGCGCTTGAGGCAATTTCGCCGCGTTTACATAGTCAGCTTGAGGCTGATTACCGCTATGCCGGCTATGTTGATCGCCAGCAGGCTGACATTGACGCGCTTCGCCGTGATGAGGCCGTGACAATTCCAGCGCAAATTGATTTTGCCGCTGTTGGTGGACTATCAGCTGAATCAAAAGATATTTTGTGGCGGTTTCAGCCAGAAACGATTGGCCATGCTAACCGCCTTCCCGGTTTGACACCGGCGGCAGTTGTTGCCGTGCTTCGCCATATCAAACGCCAGCAGAAACAGGCTAAAGTAAGAGCCGTATCGTGACCCCAGATCAGGTTGGCGATCTGCTGAATGTTTCACGTGAAACAATCGATAAATTTCAACTCTATTTAACCTTGCTGGAAAAATGGCAACGCCGAATCAATCTTGTCGCTAACAGCACACTCGCTGATGCGTGGCAGCGTCATATCCTGGATTCGGGGCAATTGGCGGCCTATTATCCACCCAAGGCACGGCAAATTCTTGATGTTGGCAGTGGGGCTGGTTTTCCAGGGCTTGTTCTGGCTATCATGGGTGGTGTGACGGTTGACCTAGTCGAGTCTGATCAGCGCAAAGCGGTATTTTTATCAACCGTCATCCGGGAACTTGGGTTGGCAGCCAAGGTTCATAATCAACGTATCGAAACAATGGCTAATCTTCGCCCTGATGTGATTACCGCTCGTGCTTTGGCTCCTGTTCCTAAGTTATTGAATTTAATCAAAACCCAGCTTCACTCTGACGGTGTCTGTTTGTTTTTGAAAGGTGCATTGGTCGAAGATGAATTGACCAATTTGCAATCTTATTCCACTATGGTGGCCACAACACACTCAAGCCTTTCTGACTCAACTGGCGTTGTTTTAGAACTGAAAAACTCACGCTAATTTGCGGCGATTGATAACAGGCTTTTTAAAGTCCCAAATGGGCAAGGTTTGCTGAGATGACGTCTTCATTGCGGATTATTGCAGTTGCCAATCAAAAAGGTGGTGTCGGAAAAACCACCACTTCGGTGAATCTGGCAACTGCCTTGGCGGCGTGTGGGCGGCGTGTTCTGCTTGTTGATTTCGATCCGCAAGGCAATGCCAGTACGGGTCTTGGCGTTGATGAAGATGATCGAGCGGCTAATAGCTACCGTCTTGTTACCGGCGAAGTGACGGCAAAGACGGCGATTCAGAAAAGTAATGTTGCTGGTCTTGATATTATTGCGGCGGTGGTTGATTTATCGGCCGCCGAAATTGAATTAACCACGATCGATCGGCGCGAATTCCGGTTGGCGGATGCGCTTCAATCCATTGCGGCGGGTTATGATTATATCATTATCGATTGTCCACCCTCATTGGGCTTGTTAACGGTGAATGCGCTTTGCGCCGCTCAAAGCGTTCTGGTGCCGCTTCAATGCGAATTTTATGCGCTTGAAGGCTTGTCGCAATTGATGCGGACAATCGCATCGGTTCAAGGCGACTTAAACCGACGATTGGCAATGCAGGGCATCGTTCTGACCATGTATGATAGCCGGAATAAATTATCTGAACAGGTTGCAAATGATGTTCGTACGCATCTTGGTAATCTTGTCTATAATACTGTTATCCCTAGAAATGTTCGCGTATCTGAGGCACCATCCTTTGGCCAGCCTGTCTTGATTTATGATTTGAATTGCGCTGGGTCAAAGGCCTATATCGCGCTTGCTGCCGAATTGCTCGAGCAAGAAAAGGAAGCTGCCTAATGTCGTCAAAAATGCCGCCAGCTGTGTCATCATCGAAAAAAACCGCCTCGCGGGGGCTTGGCCGTGGCCTGTCATCGCTTCTTGGTGATCGCGGTATTGCCACCGCCACCGGTGTAACCGCATCATCATCTGACGCTGTCGGCGCGTCCGCGGCAACCGGGTTTCAGGATATCCCGATTGAATGGATTAATGTTGGACCTTGGCAGCCACGACGCCGGTTTGATAAGGCTGGTCTTGATGAACTTGCTTCGTCAATTCGGCAAAAAGGTATTGTCCAGCCGATTTTGCTGCGGCCAAATCCCGAAAAACCATCGCGTTACCAGCTTGTCGCTGGTGAACGGCGCTGGCGGGCGGCGCAATTGGCCAAAATTCATCAGGTGCCAGCGATCATTCGTGAATTAACCAATGCTGAATGTTATGAAATCGCTCTAATCGAAAATATCCAGCGACGTGACCTTAGCGTGATCGAAGAGTCGCAAGGCTATCAAAAATTGCTTGAAATCAATCAGTACACACAAGAACAACTATCTGATATCATTGGCAAATCTAGAAGCCATATTGCCAATCTTTTGCGGCTTTTGCTGCTTCCACCCTCTGTTCAAAACCTGTTGATTGAGCGGAAAATCACCATGGGACAAGTGCGGCCATTAATTGGCCATGTTCAGGCTGACGCCTTGGCCAAGATGATTGTGGCAAAGGGTCTGTCGGCGCGGCAAGCTGAGGCTTTGGCGAAACAGCCTGCTGGCAAAGCTGGACAAAAACCAAAGCCGCTGGAAAAATCAGCCGATATCAAAGCGCTCGAAAAACAGGCAGCGGAAAAGCTGGGGCTAGCATTTCATATTAATTGGAACGAGGCAAAAGACTGCGGCAAAGTCACCATTGATTGCCAATCGCTTGATCAGATGACCAATTTATTGGCGCAGCTTGGCATCCGCTAGCGCGGGGCGCGAAGACAGATCCCAAGAAGGCTTTGCGCGGTACAAAGCTGATCATTAATCCCGCCAGATTTCAATTGTAATTCAATATCTTGTAGCCGATTCACCACATCCATTGCCAAATCGGGTCGCCAGCGCCGAAGATGCGCTTGCAACCGGTCTTGAAGCTTGAAATGTGGGGGTGGACGCAGGCTGCGAAGTGCATTTTGCGCTGATTGACCTGCCGCCATGGCGTGACTTGCAAGACCCAATTGCCGGAAATAGGTTTGGCACCCCCGGATGATCATCACCGCATTAGCATCTTCATACCATGCTTTTTGCAATGCCTGTTGCAAGCGGCCAACCGCACCGCTGGCAAGGGCATCGGCAATATCGTCAATTGCCAAAAGCGTACTATCGCCAAGCGCGATGCGCACATCATCAGCGTCAAGCTTTCCACCTGGGCCTGCCATTAAGGCAAGTTTTGCAATCTCGCTCCGCGATGAAGCGCGGTCACTGCCAAGTCTTTCAGCAATGATATCAAGCGCATCACGGCTTGCGGTCACCTGATCGGCGGCAAATATGCTTGTCGCCAATGCGCGGATATCGCTAATATTGTCAGCATAGCAACCAATTGATGCAGCGGTCTTGCTGGTTTCGAAAAGTTTGACAATCGCATGTTTGGTCGTTGTTTCACTTGCTTCGACAATGATGATTGTATCGGCAATTGGCTTGGTAAACGCCACTTTACAAGCCTCAAGCAATTCTGTACCCCGGCCTTTGACCAAAACAAGACGCCGATCACCAAAAGCCGGAATTGCAGCGGCTGAATCGGCAATCAACCCTGCCTCGCCTGACAGCATATCACTGGTCAGGCGGGTCACCGAAAATACGTCATCAAGATTGTCACTGAAAAAATGGGCAAATTGTTTGGCGCGTTCACTAATCATGCCCAAATCATTGCCATGAAACAGAACAGCAGTAATTTCGGCTGGCGGTTTGGTTAGAAAGCTGGCGATTTGGCGCGGCGCGATTTTCATCCGATGGCCATAGTGGTTATTGGCCTTGGTTCAGGAAATAAAGCTGTAGCCGCCGCACAACACGTTGTGCCAGCAAAATGGCAAGCCGTTCGCGGGCATGGGTTTCAGATTTATCCTGACCATAAAGTGACGTCACGGCACCAAGCGTGGCATCAGCGGTAATACTATCAGCAATTAACGTTTCACCCGAGGTAAAATCACTTAGGTCAAACATGGCGGTCATAGTCATTTTTTTCAATGCTGAGCTTGCGCCCTGAACCGACAATGTGCTTGACGCGCTAACCGAGATTGATGAAATCAGGTTATAGTTTTCAACCCCTTTTCCGCCAATATGCAGCAATTTGCGCAATTCGCGGCCATAAAGTTGGCCTTCGCGCCCCGATGCGTCTTGAACCGCGATTTGTTGCAGGTTTTGCAGGTTTTCGGTGCCAAGCTGGCGAATTGTTATATCACCACAATTGGTTAAAATCAGGCCGCATAGGATGATGCTGCCAAGCCGGAATGACCGCAAAGCAGCTGTAGTTTCAAATAGGCTAGATAACCACATTGATAATCCTGTTTTTCACCACAATCACTTTTCTAGGCGCCTTGCCATCAAGATAACGAATAATCGCTGGTGATGCCAGCGCGCGTGCTTCGGCATCATAAGCCTCGCAATCGCGCGGCAGCATGATGGTATCACGAAGCTTGCCATTCACCTGAATGCCAATTTCGATTTCATTATCAGCGGCAAGGCTTGCATCGGCTTGTGGCCAATCAGATTGCGCCAAAAGTGTGCTATGGCCGAGACTTTGCCAGATTTCTTCGGCAATATGCGGCGATAAAGGCGCCAATAGCTGGGTTAATGTCTCAATGCCAAACCGTTTTGCTTCGGCGGCGCCCTTGTCAGTGGCTTTCACATCGGCAATCGCATTGGCAAGCATATGAAGCTGGGCCACAGCGCGGTTAAAGCGGAAATTTTCAATATCAGCCGACAGGCCAATGATTGATTTATGGGCCATCCGCACAAGCGCAAGCGCGCTTGCTGCGCTATCGGCCAAAGGCGCCGTGCCAAGCGGTGCAAGATCAGGGTCTTGTGACATGCGCCAGACCCGCTTTAAAAAGCGTGACGCGCCTTCAACGCCCGATTCAGTCCATTCCATATCGCGTTCAGGCGGCGAGTCAGACAGCATGAACAGCCGCGCCGTATCAGCACCATAATTCTGAATGATCAATTCAGGATCAACGACATTGCGTTTTGACTTGCTCATTTTTTCGATGCGGCCCGCCGTGACCTTGCTGCCATCATTGGTTTGCACCCATGCATCGCCCTTTTTGACGACGTCGGTTGGGAACAGCCATTTGCCCGCCTCATCTTGAAAGGTTTGATGGCAAACCATGCCTTGAGTCATAAGGCCGGCAAAAGGCTCGCCAAGGTCTAAATAGCCAACTTGTGACAATGCGCGGGTGAAAAAGCGTGAATAGAGCAAATGCAGAACTGCATGTTCAACCCCGCCAATATATTGATCAACTGGCAGCCAATATGCCGCAGCCTCGCCATTGACGCCATCATTAGATGTTGGATCGGCATAACGCAGAAAATACCAAGAGCTTTCAAAAAATGTATCGAATGTATCTTGTTCGCGTTCGGCATCTTTACCGCAGTTCGGACAGCTAGTATGTTTCCAGCTTGGATGGCTGGATAGCGGATTGCCGCTACCGCCGAAATCAACATCGTCAGGCAAAATAACCGGAAGCTCTTTTTCCGGCACCGGGACAGCACCACAATCATTGCAATGGATGATCGGGATCGGGCAGCCCCAATAGCGCTGGCGCGATACGCCCCAATCACGAAGCCGGTAAGTTGTCTCGCCGGTGCCAGCGTTGGCGGCGGCAATGGCGGCAATGGCGGCGGCTTTGCCTGCCTCGATATCAAGACCGTCCCAAGCCCTCGAATTAAACAGCTTTCCAAAGCCAGTATAGGCTGTGTCGGTTACTGTAAAATTGGTTGCATCTTCGCCATCAGGCAACACTACCGGTAAAATTTGAAGCCCATAAGCATTGGCAAAATCAAGATCACGCTGGTCATGGGCGGGACAGCCAAAAATCGCCCCAGTGCCGTAATCCATCAGCACGAAATTAGCAATATGAACCGGCAGTTTAATGGCCGGATCAAGCGGATGGCTAACCTGCAATCCAGTATCAAAGCCTTTTTTCTCGGCTGTTTCGACAGCGGCTTCAGATGTACCAAGCTTGGCGCATTCAGTGATGAAATTAGCCGCAGCTGGAATATTTTTGCCAATCGCAAGTGCCAAGGGGTGATTGGCAGCGATGGCCAGAAATGACGCGCCGAATAATGTGTCAGGGCGCGTGGTAAAGACCTCAATATGATCAGCATCAATCGGGCTTTCGCCGTCAATTGAAAACCGGACACGCGCACCTTCGGATTTTCCAATCCAGTTCTGCTGCATCAGCCTTACGCGGCTGGGCCAGCGGTCAAGATCGCCAATCGCGGCCAAAAGTTCGTCGGCAAAATTAGTGATCTTCAAAAACCATTGTGACAAAAGGCGGCGTTCAACGGGCGCGCCTGAGCGCCAGCCGCAGCCATCAACAACCTGTTCATTTGCCAGAACGGTGTTTTCAACCGGATCCCAATTGACCCAGCTTTCCTTGCGGTAGGCAAGCCCAGCTTGGAGAAATTTCAAAAACATCTTTTGTTCATGCTGGTAATAATCAGGTGAACAGGTGGCAAATTCCCGCGACCAATCATAGGACAGCCCCATGCTTTTCAGCTGGGTGCGCATGGCAGCGATATTTTCAATTGTCCATTTGCCCGGATGAATACCGCGCTCCATAGCCGCATTTTCGGCTGGCAGACCAAACGCATCCCATCCCATCGGATGTAAAACATTAAACCCCTTGGCACGCCGGTAACGCGCTACAACATCGCCAAGCGTGTAATTGCGAACATGCCCCATATGAATTCGGCCCGAAGGGTAGGGAAACATCTCAAGGACGTAATATTTTGGTTTGTCGTTGTCAATGCTGGCGGTAAAACAATCAGCCTGTTCCCATTCATCTTGCCATTTCTGTTCAATGGCGGGGGCATCATATTGGGTCATTCAAATTTTCCTTCGATCATTTTCGGGCTCATCAGCCATTGCGCCACATGTGATGCAAACCAGACCAAATGCCGGATTTATGATCAATATTACCATGTAAGATGGTCAATATAACGGTGATTAGGGGTTTTGCCGGTAATCAACATATCGCCGCAAACTAATTAACCGTTTCGGCTGCCGCGGCAGCGCGCAATTCGCGGGCACGGGTCAGTACCAGATCTTCTAGCTTGCGGCCCAGCGCTTCATCACGGCCAGCGTCAACCCATTCAGGGCCAAGCCGGTTTTGGATGTAGGCGCGAACGGTGATCGCATCAGAACGTAATTCGCGGCCAACCACAAACATGGTTAATTTCAGACGCTGATTAGGTGTGTCGTTGGGCTGGTGCCATTCGGTAACGATGCTGCCGCCAAATGTATCGACATCATCCAACGGCACAAATGACGCAATATCAAGTGCCGCCCGCCATAACAGCGCGTTCACTGGCAAGCCGTCGCCAGACGAAGATTTTTTTGAACCTAACTCAGATAATTTTATGCCTCCCGGTTTCCCAGTAAATATTGACACTGGTTCTTTAGGTTCTTCGACTGGCGTGGTTTTCAAACCGGAGCAAGAAGACAACAGCAAAGCGGTTCCCAAGCTGAATGACAATATCCGGCCAAAGCGGGTAAATTTGCAAATCCGGCGAAATATTGTCATTTACGGCTCCTATGATTTTGTTGTTTGCGCAACAATGCAAATAGGTAGGGAATTTGTAAAGAAAAAAGGGAGGGGCTTGCCCCTCCCTTTGAATAGTATCGTTATCGGTTATTTTAGAAATCGACTGCAATTGCTGCCCATGTTGCAGATGATTTGCCAGCTGCACCAGCAACATCACTGCGATCATAATCACCAGATTCGATCATTGCTGTAACGCCAGGAGCAATTGTGTATGAAACGCCGACGTTCTTATACTTGTCCGTACGGTTTACAGCGTTTGCCTCTTTACCCTGGGCGCTAGTTGCTACAAATGTGATGTCACCCATTGTGTAAGAAAGACCGATGTCAGTTGCTTTGATTTTTGATCTTGTTGGAGATGCATCTGTGGCTCTTGAACCCATACCTACTGTGAAGCCGTTAGCAGATAAGCTGGCGCCCATGACGGTTGAGGTCTCATCAGACTGTGCTACCAGGTTAACCATACCCATTGCGTAATTTGCACCATAGGCTGTGTTAGCACCATCTGCATCTACAGAAACGTATATCTTGGCACCGCCAATTGATGGTGAGGTAAAGCTAATGTTCTGGGAATCACCGCCAATTGCTGTACCATGGATTGCACCCGATGCAGGACCACCTGTGGTCTCAAGGTCCATGTTTTGCGCTAATGCACCATCATTGAGGTCAAGTACATCGTCTGTGTTACCCATGCGGACGTTACCAAAATCGCCTGCAATATTGATATAAGAGTCGTTAGCAGTACCGCCTTCAAATTTCCGTTGTGACAGAGCTGTAAAAGTTAAACCTGAATCTGTTACAGTGGTACCTTTTATTGTAATTGCGCCATCTGTTGTGTATGTCTGATCGTCACCATCTGGAGTGTATACTTCGAATACACCTTGACCAGAAATGGAAACATCAGCTTGAGCAGCAGTAACGCTCATTGCTACAAGAGCAGTAGTCGCAAGAAGAACCTTACGCATGATTAAATCTCCCTTAGAGAAGTCGTTGCCACCATTGGCAATAGCCACACCATATTAACTCCCGCCAAATTAACAAGAACTGATGAATGCGCTGGATAAAGTTTTTCCAAGTGTGTGATATTTTTGCAACAGTCTTGTCGATGAAGGGCTAAAGCGTTACAAAAGCTGGAAATATTTTTGCAACAGACAGCCATGGCCAGGGGGCAGCACAAATCATGTCAGACAAAATTTCAAAGACGCATTCTGTCATTGTCAATAATCTTGCTGCCATCCATGACAAAATCGCCACCGCCGAAGGGGCTTATAAAACGCAAACGGGGTTTGATCGACCAGTTACCTTGGTGACGGTAAGTAAACGCCAGCCTGATGACCGGATTGATGCGGCAATTGCCGCTGGCCAGCGTGTGTTTGGCGAAAACCGCGTTCAAGAAGCCCAAAGCCGGTGGGTTCCACGCCGCGATCGACATGCCGATTTGACATTGCATCTGATTGGCCCGCTGCAAACCAATAAGGCGGCTGATGCGGTGGCGCTATTTGATGTTATCGAGGTGGTTGACCGGCCAAAACTGGCAAAGGCGCTTGGCGATGAGATGATTCGTCAAAATCGCCAGCTGGACTGCTATATTCAGGTCAATACTGGCAAAGAAGCGCAAAAATCCGGTATTGCGCCTGAGGATGCGGATAATTTTGTTGCCTATTGCCGTGATGAGGCAGGGCTAAACATCACCGGCCTGATGTGCATTCCGCCAATTGATGAAGAGGCAGCGATGCATTTTGCGCTGTTGCAAACCATTGCCAAACGTAATCATCTTTCCATCTTGTCAATGGGAATGAGTGGTGATTTCGAAGAGGCAATTGCGTTTGGCGCAACCGCGGTTCGTATAGGATCAGCTATTTTCGGCGCGCGTGACAGCTAGGGGTTTTTACCCTTTGTCCTTATCCGCAATCATATGGCCAGTCCGATGCTTCTTTGTCGCCAGATAATCTTCATTATGCGGATTGCTGGCAAGCGTTAGCGGTACGCGTTCTTCAACCTTGATCCCGCATTGTTCTAGCTGGCTGATCTTGTCAGGATTATTGGTGATCAGCCGCAAACGCGCAATGCCAAGCGCATCAAGAATACGCGCTGCTGGCAAAAACACCCGTTCATCCGTGTCAAAACCAAGCGCGTGATTTGCATCAACCGTATCAAGGCCATTATCCTGCAAAGCATAGGCGCGCATTTTATTCAACAGGCCAATATCACGTCCTTCTTGCGCCAAATAGATCAGCACCCCGCCGCCATTTTCGGCCATGAGCCGCATGGCTGCCTGCAGCTGATCGCCGCAATCACATTTCAGACTGCCAAGAACATCGCCAGTAATACATTGCGAATGAAGCCGTACCAGCGGTGCGTCAAGATCGGCGCCCTTGCCGATTAAAACGGCAAAATGATCTTCGCCGCCAATTTCGGCACGAAACATCACCACTTCGGCATCTTCGGCAACGGCAAGTGGCACCCGCGCCCGCGCCGCAATGCGCATCATCGCACCAGCTTGGTGATGATAGGAGTCCAGATCACGCGCCTCGAGAACCAATATATTATGTTCCTGTGCAAACCGGTCTTGTGCGGCAATATCGCGAAATGGCAACCGCGCCATCAACGCAGCGGGAAGCAGTTTGGCATTGCGTAACAATCTTGTTGCGTGATCGGCAAGTGATCCACTTCGTTCGGCAACAAGGCTTAGGTCGCCATCATCACCTAAAGTGGTCTGGCCAAAAGCAAGGTCAAACATTTGTTGATAATGGCGGGCGGCAAGCGCGATGGTCGCTGCTGGCCAGCCTTGACGAAGCGAGCGTTGAAGACTTTTTACCCGGTTTGCCGTTAGCACCAGAAGCGGGCCAGAACCGGCAAGACGGCTTAGAAAATTGATATCTTCACCATCGGCAAATTCGGCGCCGCGAAAAAGCGCTGCCTCGCCATTATTCAACCGCAGCATGACATGACCACCGCGCCGTAATTCCGCACTGGCACGTTCGGCTTTCATGTAGGCGTTTTTTGCACGCGTATCGTGCATAATGTTGGCTCCGGATTGTTTAAGACATATACAAGCAATGATAGAATAAGCTAGGGTTGCTTGGTGTATCTGGTTAATTCACGTAATAAGAATACGCCATTGATGTATTGAGTTGTGATAAAAAATGCAAGTGTTGTCCCCAAGCGGCGGTAAAGAAGCAGTGTCTTCGTCGCGTTTGTTAATTGTTGATGATGATGCCTATCTTCGGGCGACCTTGCGGCAACAGCTTGCGGTTGAGGGATTTAATGATGTTTTCGAGGTGGGTGTTGTTGCTGACCTTGATAATGCGCTTAGCCATGTCAACCCTGATTTGATTCTTCTTGATATCCAGATGCCCGATGGCAATGGCATTGATATTTGCCAGCGTTTGCGCCACAACGGTTTTGCCAAACCGATTGTTATGCTGACTGCCAAAGGCGCCGAGGGAGATATCGTTCTTGGGCTTGAAGCTGGTGCGAATGATTATATCACCAAGCCGCTTCGGCTTGGCGAGTTGGTTGCGCGTATCCGCACCCAATTGCGCCAGTTTCGTGCGTCGGATGATGCGCGGTTTGAAATTGGCAATCTCAGCTTTGTGCCAGCCAATAAGATGCTTAATGAAATTGGCAGTGACCGGATGCAGGCCTTGACCGAAAAAGAAGCGATAATTTTGAAGTTTCTTTATCAGGCATTTCCCAATGATGTCACCAAAGATGAGCTTCTTGCCGAAGTATGGGGGTTTCAAAATGGCGTTAGCACTCACACATTGGAAACGCATATTTACCGGTTGCGGCAAAAAATAAGCCGCCTAACCAAAAAGCAATTGGTTCTGACCATTGAAAAAGGCTATCGGCTCGCCGATTAGGCCTGTTCTTATTTCAACTTGCCATCCATCAGTGATGATAGTGTCAAGGTTATG
>JAOEVD010000019.1 GCA_028383305.1 Candidatus Puniceispirillum sp. | reverse complement strand
GCCAGCAAATGGGCATAGCCGAAATGCCGGTTGCGATTGTTCTTGGTTGCCCACCATATGTTGCCTTTATGGGGCCGCAAAAATTGCCGCTTGGCGTTGATGAATTTACCGTTGCTGGTGGTCTTGCCGGCGCGCCCATCAATGTCACAAAAACCAAAAGTATTGATCTGGTGGTTCCCGCCGAGGCCGAAATTGTGATTGAAGGCTTCATCGACACAACGCGGGTTGAACCCGAAGGCCCCTTTGGCGAGTCACATGGCCATATCGCGCTTGAAGAATATAATATGCCAATGCGCATTACGGCGATAACCCGCCGCCAAAAAGCGATTGTCCCATCTTATATCAGTCAGGTAGCACCAAGCGAATCCAGCGTCATCAAACGCGTCGCCTATGAGCCTTTATTCCTGCGCCATCTTCGTGATGAGAACAATATCAAAGGCGTCAAGAGAGTGTCTCTTCACGAGCCATTGACCGGCTTGCTTCGGGTTACCGTTATCACTTGTGATGCCAATATGCCCCGAACCGAAATATGGCGCGCGCTATACAGCGCGGCCTTTTTCAAGGGCGATTGCAGCAAAATATGTATTGCTGTTGATGAAGATATTGATGTTGATAATGCCGATGCTCTTTTATGGGCAATGTCCTATCGCACCAATCCATCTGAAGATATGCAAACCCTACCTCACCGCGGTCAAGGTCATGGCCCAAAACGCGAACATGATGGCGAAGAAGATTCAAGCGTTCTAATTGATGCCACAATGAAATCACCAATGCCGCCATTGGCCTTGCCCGGCAAGGAATATATGGAACGCGCCAAGGATATTTGGGATGAGCTTGGCTTGCCGCAACTAAATGTTCAAATGCCGTGGCATGGCTATTCGCTTGGCGCATGGCATCAGATCTGGGACGATGCTGGACGGCGCGCTGCCGCTGGTGGCTATCTGGAAAATGGCCGTATCTCAAAGGAACAAGCCCAAGAAAACCTAAAGCCTGAATCAAAGCTGGATCCCGATACAGGTCTTCCCATGAAAAAATAGCTGCACTTTGATATCTATTTGGCATCTATTTTCTAGCTACCAAAACGCCATATCAGCTGGGTTATTGAAAGGAATGGTTGCGGGGGCAGAATTTGAACCCCCGACACGCAGACTATGATAAGATAAAGCCAAACCAGCCCGATTACTGAACCGTATATTCGGCCAGTTTTTCCATATCAAGATCCATGGCAAGCCCTGCACCATCAGGCACTTTCAGACTGCCCGAACTGATATCAAGGCGGGTTTGCGAAACCGTATCTTTCACCTTTAGCGGGCCAACACATTCAAGGCCGGTTAGAATATTGCTTGATGATGCACCAACCATGATTTCGGCCATCGTGCTCATATCCAGACCAAAACCATGCCCCATGACAACTTTCAACCCCGCAGCTTCGGCCGTTGCCATCATCCGGACAGCAGGCATGATACCGCCTGCCTGCGCAATACCAAATTTCACAAGATCGGCACAATCAGCCTCAATCACCTTTAACAGGCTGGAATGATCGCTAATCGATTCATCGGCCATGACACTCATCCCGCCAACACGCCGGATTTCGGCCAAACCGGCAAGATCATCGCGCGGCAATGGCTGTTCAAAAAGCTGCATATCGCAATCTTTGATCGCATCACACAGCCGGATCGCATCTTGGACGCTATATTGTTCATTCGCATCCATTCGCAGATTCACCACCTTGCCAACGGCGGCGCGAACCGCTTGGACGCGCTGAATATCAGCATCAACATCACCGCCGATTTTGATTTTCAACGATTGAAATCCAGCCTTAACCCACCGCGCCGCATCAAGCGCGGCTTCATCAGCTGGCAACTCGCCAACCCAGCCATTAAAGGCAACATGATCTGACACAGCGCCACCAAGGAAATCACAAAGCGAAATTCCCAACCGGCGACAGGCCAAATCAATGGCGGCCATTTCAACGGCGGCGCGGGCACCAATTTGAATATCTTGCAAACTGCCCATTATGTCCGATACGCGGTTGATATTTGTTGGCGACATGCCAAGAACCGCAGGGGTGATTTTTTCGCGAACCGTTGCGGCAATATCTTCGGCTCGATCGGGAAATACCGCCCGCGTCGACGGATCAACACTGCTAATACCATATGATCCATCAGATGCGGTGATCTTGACGACAACACCTTTGGTGACATTTTTTGACTTTCCACCACTGGAAAAAACCGCAACCAATGGCATTGCCACAACGAATGTTTCAACAGTTTCTATGCGAACAGACTGCATTTTACCTTCCTTTTAAACCCGACTTATCAACACCTATTTTGTAACTCACTATGCCTTTGCAACATAGATTGGGCTGCTCCATGCCTGATGACCATCTTCTTGAGTCACGCGAACATAAAGCCGCTGTTCGGTTTCGGCGGCAAGCCTAAAAGATTGCTCACCTGACAGCGACGTAGACTCCAATATGGCGGGAAGCCGTTCAATATGAAGCCGGATATCCATACCGCCACAATCTACGGTGATACCATTTTCATCAATATCGGCGACTGATGCTGATATGGATTCAAAATTCGTCTGAACATTGATCTGGCTTGCCAGCGCGGCATCATCCAGCCAGAAATCAACCGATGATGCGCCGCCGGTTGTCACTGTTTTCCACACTGCTTCAGTTGCCGAAATCTGCGTTGGCTGGCGATTTGGGTTCCAGAAATTGATCGCGTTGATACGATCAATTTTGCCGCCGGTAAGATGTGCCGAAACATCCCATTTCACCAAGCGGCCCCGCCCACGATAATGCTGGCCAGCACAAGTAACGCGTAACCGGCTGAGCGCCGCCTGATCATGCCACGGGCGGATGGTTCGCACCAGATCCAGCCCATTGAAAATATCGACACGTTCAATCGGTGCCGTGCCGATAATGTCAAAGGCAAGATTGAGATGTTCAAGCTCAGTGCTAACGATATCACCAATTTGCAGGGTTTGATCGCCCAAGCGTGCGGCCACATCCATATAGATCCGCGCTCCTGTCGTTGCGTAATGCCGCCGTTTACGGAACGCGTCAAAAAACGTGTCGCGGTTCAATTGCGGTAAAAGATGGCAGGTCAGGCCGCCATAAGAGCCAAATTGACTATCCCCCGGATATTCGGCACCGGGCCGTCCCTTATGTCCGTCGCTTGATCCGACAATGCCAACCCGATAGCCGCACTCGAACGCATCGCGCAAAATCCATTCAAAAGTACCCCATGATGAGTGCACCTCGACCGATGGTTCTAGTTTGGCATCATGTGCATATTTGATATCGGCATAACGCCCGCCAACATGCGCCACGACAATCGCATCTTCATTTTGCAATTTTTCGATCAGATCGGGGGTCGATAAAACATCATTTTCGGGGAAAGTGCGGTCGCTGATCAAGGCGCGGCTTGACCGATAAATCGGGCGGCCTTCATCTCGAAACCACACATTATGATCACCGCCAAGGCCGGTATTTCCCGACCATTCATAACCTGGCAATGTCAAAAAGCGATTATCTTCATTATATTCGGCTGTCAGCTCGTTCAAATGCTGCCAAAATGCATCGGTGATCTGAAAATCATTTCCCTGATGGCCAGCAATATCGAGAAACGCCTTGTTACGCGCAAAGTCAAAATATTCTCGCGCCGTTCCAACGCCGATTGTCTCGCCACTTTGTGCATGCATATCGCTCCAGAAATGCGCCGCATCGGCTTGGCGGATCACTAGCGGGTTTGCCGTTGCGATCAGCTGGTCATGTTCATCAAGAACGGCGAGATGTAACACCCCCGGGCTTTCCACCAAAAGCCCTTCAATGACAGCGCCAAAATCACCCGCCTTTAGATCAATAATTTCAGCAAGGCCCGTGACCGGCAAATTGGTTTTCAGTTTAATCTTTCCGGCAAAACGGTTAGATGGATTGCCCCAGCGGTCATCACCTTTGATTGACAATCGAAATGTCTCACCCGGCCGCCGCAATGTTGGCAAAACCGCCTTCCAATGCGCCGGATCACCCGGCACCATCGCAATGGTTGGATTGGCCGCGCTCGGCAGCGCAATGAAATCTTGGGTCGCGAAAGGATCAACCGTGATCTGAAAGGTAAAGGCTGACTCGCAAAATGTTTGCAATAACCAGCCTGGCGATCCTTTGGATTGATCACCAAAATTAATCACTATCTGGTCGCCCTCGCGCAAGAAGCGCAAACAGCGGATATAAAGGCTTTTATTCCAAGGGCGAATATTGCGGCGCGCCTCCCATGACACTTCAAGAACGGCACCATTGGAGGCCTCAACCGTTGTATATCCAGCCGCTGTGGGGTCGCTAAACTGGATTGCCGAGCCATCAAAATGCCCCCGAAATCCAATCCGAAGCCCGCCTTGATCATCAATGCCAAATTTGCCAGCGGTATAAATCAATTTAAAGCTTTGATATGTGCCAATTTCAAACTGGCCCAATGGCGCTAATGTGGCCTCACCCATCAAATCTTGACGATAATCATTATAGGGCATGTCAGGGTCTTTCTTTCATTTTGGCGAATAAATTTACAAATTTTGTTGGGGATGGTCGATTGAATAGAGGGGTATGGCAAAGCTGAATTAACCTATATGAAAAAGCAAAATGGCCATCATGAAAAGAGAAACTTTCGGCTTTTTCCTGTCTGATTGTGATGGCTTGCCAAAATCGTGGTTAGGCAAGCCCATAAATACAATAATCTGCCACCGAGGAAATTATTTTGTAGAGAGCTTTTCCCCGATTCAATCCAGAAAATACTGTATTTTGAGACTCGTTTCGCTAATATGATATTCAAGCATATCAAGCCTCAAAATATTGCAGGCCAGTTTCATACCGGTCAGCGGTAGGCATTTTATCCCCCAAGCCCAATTACGCTCATCATTTGAAAGAAAAGCCCAATCGATATGACAACGATTATTGAAAATGCCGGCATGACCTTCGAGATGATGTTCTTGTTCAGCCTCATTGTCGGCGCGCTTTTTTGCTATGCAAATGAGAAAATACCAATGGAAATCACCGCCCTTGGCGTTGTTCTGATTTTGTTATTTTTCTTTCATTTTTTCCCAATCATTGACCAGAATGGCAGCAATATTTTGCCATCTAGCAAAATATTATCGGGCTTTGCCAATCCGGCGATGCTGACCGTTTTGGCGCTTCTTGTTGTCGGTCAGGGCGTCGTGAAAACGGGGATTTTGGAAATTTTTTCACGCCATGTTCTGGCGTTGAGCATGGGCAAATTATGGATTGCCACTTTGATATCACTTATTACTGTGCTGTTGATTAGTGCCTTTTTGAACAATATCCCTGTGGTGATCATTTTCATCCCCATCATGCAGGGCATTGCGCAAAGATTTCATATCCCCGCCTCAAAATTACTTATGCCGCTCAGCTTTGTTGCCGTTGTTGGTGGCATGACCACCCTTGTCGGGTCAGGCACAAATCTGTTGGTATCAAACGCGCTAATCGAATCTGGATTTGACGGGTTTACCTTTTTTGAATTCACCCTTCCCGGATTGCTTCTTGCTGGTACCGGCCTTGCCTATGTGACGATTATTGCGCCAAAATTTCTGCCGCACCGAACCAGCCTTAGCCATCGTATGCGCGAACGTCTTGATCAGCATTTTATGGCAGAAATTTCGATTAACGCCGAATCAAGACTGATTGGCCAGTCGCTTGGCGTGCGCATGTTTCACGAATTGCCTGATATAAATGTGCGGATGATCAACCGGCTTGGCAAAACAATCTTGCCGCCATTTACCGGTTTGAAATTACGCGAAGATGATGTCATTGCGCTTTCGGCAACCCGCGAGGATCTGACCAAATTGATGGATTCTGGCTATGGATTAACCCCAGCTGAAGGCTATCGGACAAACCCGAACAGCCATAAGAAATCTGATCAGATTGTTGTTGAGATGATGATCACACCATCATCATCTTTGGTCGATAACACCATTAGCCGAACCGGTTTTGAATATCGGCATAATTGTCAGGTTCTGGGAATCCAGCATCACGCGCACATGATCCGAAGCCGCATGGGACAGGCCAAGTTGTCGGCAGGCGATCTGCTTTTGGTCAAATGTGATACCGAAACGCTTCGCGGTTTGCGCGAAGATCTCGATGTTGTTCTGGTTGAATTTTCGGTTGAGGAACTGCCAAACCTGAAATCAGCTAATGTTTCTATTTTCATTTTTCTTTCGGTGGTTCTATCAGCCGCATTTGGGTTGGTGCCAATCGTGATTTCGTCTTTTTTCGGCGCCTTGGCGATGGTGGCTACCAATGTCATCAGCCTGCAACAGGCCACCCGCGCCCTAGATTTTAAAGTCATCACGACGATCGCGGCGGCACTTGCGCTTGGGGTGGCGATGGAGGCCACTGGCGCCGCCACCTATCTTGCCAATCTCATTTTGTCTATCACCGGAACCGCCAGCCCTCGGGTGGTTTTAAGTACATTCTTCCTGATGGTTGCTTTGATGTCGAATATCATCAGCACCAAGACCTGCGCCGTTCTTTTCGCCCCGATTGGCCTTCATATCGGTGCCGAGATTGACATTGACCCACGGATTTTTGCCATCACGATTGTGTTTGCCGCCAATTGCGCCTTTGCAACCCCCTTTGCCTATCAAACAAGCTTGCTGGTGATGGGGCCGGGAAGTTATCATTTCAAGGATTTTCTCAAAGTGGGATCGCCCTTGGTCATTCTCATCTGGCTTGTATATTCGGCCTTTATTCCTTGGTATTACGGATTGTAAAATGAAAAAAGAGGCACGGGACGCGTCACGGCAACCATGGAAAAATGTTGATTATGACGCGTCAGTTTCTGGGCCTCTTGCTGGCCTAAAAGTTGTTGATCTTTCACGTCTTGTTGCTGGCAATATGGCCTCGCTCCAGCTGGCTGACTCGGGCGCTGACGTCACCAAGATAGAGCCATTGCCAGCGGGCGACCCGCTTCGCGCATGGCAACAGGCTGGCATACAAACATTCTGGTCGGTCTATTGCCGCAATAAAACAAGCATCGCTCTTGATTTCCGGCATGAAAAATCAATCGATATTTTAACCCGTTTAATTGATCAGGCGGATATTATGATCGAAAGTTTTCGCCCGGGAATTTTAGAATCAATGGGGCTGGCACCGGCGATTTTGCATCAGCGCAATCCGGGTTTGATCATTTTGCGGGTTTCTGGATTTGGTCAATCTGGGCCCTATAGCCACCGGCCCGGTTTTGGCACTCTTGTCGAGGCGATGTCAGGATTTGCCAGCCGTACTGGCGAGGCGGGTGGCGGTCCATTGCTGCCGCCGGTGGCGCTGGCAGATATGATTTCCGGCCTTTACGGATCAAACGGCATCATGATGGCATTACGTGGCCGCGAACAAACCGGCCACGGCCAAATTATTGATCTTGCGCTTCTTGATTCGATGGTTTCGGCGATCGGCCCTGATGCTTTTGATTATGCCGTTACTGGAGAGGTCAAACAGCGCGTTGGCAATGGATCAAACACGGCAAGCCCACGCAATATCTACCAAACATCAGATGATCATTTCATCGCCATTTCAGCATCAATCCAATCAACAGCCAAGCGCCTTTTTGCCACTGTTGGGGCAGCAGCCATGATTGATGATCCAAAATTTGCCACCAATGCGGCGCGGGTGAAACATCAGGCCGAGATAGACATCGTGGTCGGCGGCTGGATCGCCGCGCGAAGCCGAAAAGAAGTTTTAGCCATTTTTGACGCTGAAGGCATTACCGCCGCGCCAGTCAATAATATTGCCGATAATGCCAATGACCCGCATTTTATCGAACGCGGCATTTATGTAGCGGCAACTGATGCGGCAATGGGCAAGGTGCCAATGCATCAGCCACTTCCGATTATGGAAAACAATCTTGACCGACTGCGCATGCCAGCGCCAACACTTGGCCAGCATAGCCGCGCCGAATTGGCCAAGGCCGGATTTCAAGATAATGAAATTGACCAATTGATTGCACTAAATGTGATTAGTCAGCCCTAAGGCTACCAGTATTGGTGTTGGCATTGGTACTGGCATTGGTACTGGAACTGGTACTGGTAATGGCAAGGCTAAATCACAAGGTGATATTTCAGGCGACAAGTGGCAAGAGCTGGCGTAAATTAGAGCTTGGTTAAGCTCGCATCATGGCAAATTACTTCAGCCTATTTCCAGCGCCACCAATGATTGCCTGCCTATCAGCTACTTACTGACATCAAACATCTTTAGCCCATCAACTATTTATCGATCATCATGCCTGTTGATTTTTTTGCATTCCTAACCGCGCGTGCCGCTGTCAGCCTTGTCACGACAATGCTGACAATTGCGATTGGCTGGCATCTGTATCAAAATAGCGGCGACCCGTTTGATCTGGCGCTTGTTGGGCTGATGCAGATCATGCCGATTTTTTTATTTTTCTTTGTGACGGGCTGGGCAACCGACAGCTTGCCGCGTAAAGCCCTGCTAATTATCTGCACCATTACCGAAGCGGTGATTTTAATTGGCATCACCATGGCCATGCTTGCCGATGATTTGAATTTGACGGTCATTTTTGCGCTACTATTTGCGCATGGCGGGGTCAAGGCGTTTTACACACCAGCCCAACAAGCCATCATTCCCAATATCGTTCCGCCTGCCATGCTGTCGCGCGCGATTGCGCTGAATTCCACCATTGGCAAAATTTTTGCCACGGCGGGGCCATTGCTAGCGGGCGTTCTGATTACGGTGATTGACGTTTACACCTATCTTGTTGCCGCTGGTCTGATGGGGATCAGCACAATTGCCTATCTGTTTTTGCCAAGATTAATCCGGCTAAAGCCTATTGGCCGAAGCCTTGATATGGTTCTTGGCGGCGTTGCCTATGTTCGGTCAAATTCAATTGTTCTTGGAGCGATCGTGCTTGATCTGTTCATTGTTCTTATGGGGTCGGTCGTGACCTTATTGCCGGTTTATGCGGCTGATATCTTGAATGTCGGGCCAGAATCACTTGGTGTGTTGCGCGGCATGCCGGCGCTTGGCGGGGTTGTTGTTGGGCTTGGGCTTGCCGCTTTGCCGCCGATGCGGCGGTCAGGGCTTTGCCTTTTCGCCGCGCTGCTGGTGTTTGCAGCGTCAATTCTGGTTTTTGCGGTTTCGACCATTTTTTGGGTCAGCATTGTGGCCTTGTTTGTCTATGGCGCAGCCGATATGGTAAGTGTCAATATCCGCATGACCCTTATTCAATTGGCCACACCCGATCATCTTCGCGGCAGAGTTAGTGCGGTGAACGCCATTTTCATTTCATCATCAAATGAAATGGGTGATGTTCGGGCTGGCAGCGCTGCCGCACTTCTTGGTCCTGTTACAACTGTGTTTATTGGCGGACTGGCGGCATTGGGCGTGGCGATTGGCGGCTGGTATGTTTTTCCAAAGCTACGCCATCTCGATCGACTAGCCGACCTATGCCCCCAAGACGAATCCGAACGCAAAGGAGATAAAAATGACCAACAATAATCCTTATACCCCACCGGCAGTCTGGACATGGCAAGCCGAGAATGGTGGCACATTTGCCAATATCAACCGGCCAATTGCAGGAGCAACACATGATAAACAGCGTGTTGTTGGCAAACATCCGCTTCAGCTTTATTCGCTAGCCACACCGAATGGCGTAAAAGTAACCGTGATGCTTGAAGAATTACTGGCGCAAAATATCGCTGGTGCCGAATATGACGCATGGCTGATTCAGATTCGCAATGGCGACCAATTCGGCAGCGGCTTTGTCGAGATTAACCCAAATTCAAAAATTCCAGCCTTAATGGATCATTCAATATCGCCGCCATTGCGTGTGTTTGAATCGGGTAATATTTTGCTCTATCTGGCAGATAAATTCGCAACATTGATTCCAAAAGACCCTGCCGGCCGAACCGAATGTTTGTCATGGCTTTTCTGGCAGATGGGAAGCGCGCCCTATCTTGGTGGCGGCTTTGGCCATTTCTATGCTTATGCGCCAGAAAAACTGCCCTATCCGATTGACCGTTTTACGATGGAAACCAAACGCCAGCTTGATGTTCTTAATCGCCAACTTGCCGAGCATAGCTATGTCAGTGGTGATGAATACAGCATTGCCGATATTGCGATTTGGGCTTGGTATGGGCAATTGGTTCTTGGTCGTCTTTACAATGCGGCTGAATTTCTGGATGTGCAAACCTATAGTCATGTCATACGCTGGGCCAAAGCGATTGATTCGCGTCCGGCGGTGAAACGTGGCCGCATGGTCAATCGTGTATCTGGCGCACCAGAATTCCAGCTTCATGAACGCCATGACGCCAGTGATTTCGACAATAACACACAAGATAAAATTGCCTAGGCAAACACCCTGTTTTGCACCGGCCAAACAACCCCAAATTAGATTTTACCAAAGGACTGGGCAACATGAATTGGACAGCACGGCGTCAACGGTTTCGGCAGATTTTGGCAGGCAATGAATGCATCACACCAGCAACGGTTTTTGACCCTTTATCGGCACGCATGGTCGAAGACCTTGGCGGCCAGGTTGGCATGCTTGCCGGATCGGTGGCGGCAATGTCGATCCTTGGCGCACCCGATAAAATGCTGATCACCGCGTCAGAATTTGCCGATATGGCCTTGCGGATTTGCCGGGCGGCGGATCTGGCGGTTATTGCCGATGCTGATCATGGCTATGGCAATGCAATGAATGTACAGCGCACAATCCGCGAACTTGACCATTCTGGCCTTGCCGCAATCACCATTGAAGATACTGATCTGCCACAGCCTTTTGGATCAGAGGCAACACAGCTTTTGAATATTGATGAGGCGGTTGGCAAAATGCGGGCGGCTGTATCAGGGCGTGTTGATGCCGATTTGGTTATTCTGGCGCGAACCAGTGCGGCCACCATTACCGGCCGTGGCGATTGCATCGCCCGCATTAAGGCCTATGAAAAAACCGGTGTTGACGGCATTACACTGATCGGTGCCCGATCCCTTGAGGATTTGACCGCGCTTTGCGCCGCAACCGATCTTCCCATCATGCTTGGCGGCATTGGGTCACTTGCGCCAAAAGCCGATGATCTGGCAAAAATGGGCGCGCGCATATGTCTTCGGGGGCACCAACCCTATCTGGCATCACTTGCCGCAACCTATAGCGCCATCCAGCAAGTGCTTGGACAGGCAAATCCTGATTATGCACCGCCAGTGATCAATTCAGGCATTTTGCGGCAATTAACGCGTGAAGACGGCTATAATGACGATGCTGATCAATTTTTGAAATAGGCCAAAATCGGCATTTGTAACAACCAACAGCTTTAGACAAGCCCCTTTACCTTTGGCTAAGATTTGACAAGTTTATGAAAACTGCCCTAATTGACATTGGTAATTGGCAATCGGATTGCCGCAAAAAGTCAAAATAGCATGACACAGGAGATGATGATTTGAGCGCCCCTTATTGGACACCATCAGGCGGCCTGCCGCCGCAATCTCAATTATTGTCAGATCGCGCGGTTTTTACCACCGGATATGCAGTAATCCCGAAAGGTGTTTTATCGGATATCGTGACAAGCTATCTGCCGTTCTGGAGCAAGACCAGATTATGGGTTTTAGCGCGTCCCATGACCGGCTTTTCTGAAACCTTTTCCCATTATCTGATGGAAATTGAATCGGGTGGCGGCAGCGACCGGCCAGATGATAATGTCGACGCGCAATCGGTGCTTTTTGTGACAAGCGGTTCAATGACAATAACCATTGACGGTACAGCGCACCCTTTGACGATTGGAGGCTATGCCTATCTGCCAGCAGGAAGTGATTGGACGATCATCAATGATGGCAGCCAAACAGCCAGTTTTCACTGGATTCGCAAACGTTATAAGGTGGTTAGCGGCATTGACCGGCCTGATGCTTTTGTCACAAGCGATGGCGCTGTTGACCCGATCGCTATGCCCGATACTGATGGGCACTGGGCAACCACAAGATTTGTTGATCCGACCGATTTACGCCATGACATGCATGTGAATATCGTGACCTTTCAACCGGGCGGCACGATCCCTTTTGCCGAAACACATGTAATGGAACATGGGCTTTTCGTTCTAAGCGGCAAGGCGGTTTATCATTTGAATCAAGATTGGGTTGAGGTCGAAGCGGGTGACTATATGTGGCTTCGCGCTTTTTGCCCACAAGCCTGTTATGCCGGGGGTCCCGATCCGTTCCGCTATTTGCTCTACAAGGATGTAAACCGGCATATGCCACTTGATCTATAGATTCGTCAAAAGCAGAAAAGGCCATGGATAATTGCCGTTTCCAGCTTTCACCCATGGCCCTGATTTACCTTATAATGGCAACATTGTTAAAGTTTCACCCCTAGCTGGCAGCGCGGTTTTTTTCAAGCCAGCTATCGACAAGCGTGACGGTTTCGTCAAGGCTTGGCAAATGCGAGCCTTTTTGCGCGGCAACGGTTTGCACCAGCTTGTCAACACGTTCGATATTCTTGGCACCCGCGGCTAAGGCGCGCGCAGCCGATGATGGGCTGCCAAGCGATTGTGCCGCATTGGCATATTTTTCAAACGGCACAAAATCAGCAGATGCCCCGCCAAGGCTGATGCATAATTCAACAACCCAATTATAGATATCGCGCGATTGCTCAAGGTCATGATGAACCGCATCCTGAATTGGGCGCATTTCTTCTTTTTGAACACAGCGGTAATTTCCCGCGACAAGCATTGCCCATTTTGCCAATGGCACAAATACTGAGTCATGTACCTTTAGTTTGACTGGCAATTCGATCTCAGCGCCGTCATCAGTGGTAAAACGAACCGCCTCAATATCGGCCTGAAGGCGGCGAAGCATGACGTTATCCTGCTCATGGTGAAACGCGGCTGCCTTGAAATTGGTTGGCAGGCGAACCTGCAAGACATTGAGGTTTTCCTCAGGTGGACGGAACGCCTGCGGGTCAGGGCTGCATAGGGTGAATTTTTGTGGATCAAACGCATCCCAGACCGTTGATTCAGCGTAACAGTCACGCAAGGACTCAACATCCATATTGGGAAGACGCTTCATAAAGCTAAGTGGTGGCATATTCATGATCGACATGCATGGCACGCCAGATTTTGCCACCGCTTGCAGCAAATCACGAACACCAGGTGATGAATATTGTGGCTCCTGCATGGCAAGAACAACAAGATCAAAATCTGCCGGATCACAATCGGCGGGGCCGCCAGCCGACAATTTGCCAGCCAGTCCACTTGTGCGAATTTCAACAAGGTCTTCGCGGCCTTTTACGGGTGTGCGGATAATCGCACCTTCGGCATTGAAAATATCGGCTTCGACAGGAAGGCAGATCATCTTTGCGTTATGACCAGCCAAAACAATTTTGGCAGCCAGCAACGATCCATATGATGCGCCAAGAATCAGAACATTTAGGGGGGTCATGTGGGGGTGTCTCCAATAAAACAAAATTCGTGCCTTGTCTTAACGTGATAGGCCAAGAATTTCAATGTAAACAGAGTCGTTTTTCCAGTCGCATGCCTTTGCGCACCATCATTTTCAGACGGGCAGGCCCCAGTCAAAAGGCAACATACGGGTAGAATGCCAATTTCACAGATTTATATTTTACCAAACCTGAATTCAGCGCAATTTTTTTTGGTTTGCCAGTATGCAAGAACTGGCAAAAATTTGAAAATATTTTGATGGAAAGCGAAAATGGGGTTGATATCACTCGGCCTTGATCGGATTAGCAAGAATGCCAATGCCTTCAATCTCGATTTCGACAAGATCACCATCTTTCATCCATAATGGTGGTTTGCGCGCATGGCCAACACCTGACGGGGTTCCCATGATAACAAGATCACCCGGCTCAAGCGTGAGGGCCTTGGTAATATAGATAAGGGTTTCAATGACCGGAAAAATCATCATATCCGTTGTGCTTGATTGCACGGTTTGACCATTTAATCGACATTCGATTTTCAAACCTGTTGCCGCTTTTGGCAATTCGTCAGGCGTGACCATGATGGGGCCAAACGGGCCAGTCTTGTCAAAATTCTTGCCCATCGTCCATTGAATCGTATGCCGCTGAAATTCACGAACCGACCCATCATTAAAACAGCTATAGCCAGCAATGACATCAAGCGCGTTATCTTCGGTCAGGTTTTTACATTCCTTGCCAATAATCACTGCTAATTCGGCTTCATAATCAAGCGTTTCGGAAACAGCCGGGGCAATGATTGGCTGGTTGGCGGCGACAAGCGACGTGGCGCTGCGCATAAAAATCGCCGGAAAGGGCTGTTTGTCAAATGGCCCTTCAGCAATATGATCCATGTAATTCAAACCAAGACATAATATTTTGCCCGGCTTTGCGACTGGCAGCCCGATGGTGATATCCTCGATCTGATGATGGATCGCATCGCCAGCCTTGGCCATAAGCGTGGCAATCTGGTCAAGCTGGCCTGTTTTTATCGCCGTGCCAAGATCGCGCGGTGCAGCAGGGTCAAGGCGTGACAAATCAACAACGCCCCGATTAGTGATAACGCCAATATGTGGTTCATCTGCCTGTTCGAATGCAACTAGTCGCATTTCATTGCCCCTTTAAAAAATCATTTGTTGAATTGAGATTGTTATCGTCGGCTTATCCAAACTGCCTAGCTGCCAATTTTCATCGGTGCCGTCATGCCCCGCAAACAGGCAATCACGCTTAAAGCGGTAATCTTGCCGGTTCCCGGATTGCTTTCAGATTGCACATTTTGAATCTGCAATGTGAATTTTGCACTATCAGCATCGACTTCAATCGAATGTGTGTTGCGATCAAGATGCGGGTCGGCCCAAACTTCAAGCTCGGTTGCATCAGCGCCAATACCGGCAAGTCCCAAAGCCGCTGCCACATTGACATTGGCTGGAAACGCCTTGGCTCCTTCACGCGCGCTGCCTTTGAAAACTTGAATGGCGCCATTCAGCCGATCAAGGCTAATATTATTGTCGGTGATATGCGGCGCATCTTTTAGCGCATTTGGCGGTTTACGAGTGATCATGCGCACTGAATGGATGTTGCCCTCGGCCGCGGCACGAACCGCATCAAGCCCCAGCAATGCGCCGGTTGCAAGAACAAGCTGGCCACCATTTTCGCGCGCCATATCTTCGATATCTTCATTCGCAAGAATACCGGCACCGCTTACCGTCACCAAAATGCGCCCCCGCGAAAAAGCCGCAATAGCAATATCGCGAAATACCGATTTTGGTGCACAATCCACAATCACATCACAGCAAGCAGCCACCTCGTCAATTGACATTAATTCAACCGGTGATGACAGGCCAGCAATGCTGGCAAGCGCCTTGTCACGTCGGCCTGACGCAATTGCCACCAGCGACATGCCGTTAATGCCCTCATCAAGGGCCTTTGCAACAACATTGCCAATGGTCCCAAGGCCAATAATTCCTGCAGCCAGCATATTTTTTCCTAAAGCGTTTGGCCGAGCATTTAATAATCAAAAACAAGGTTATTCGATAAATTTATATTGACTCGCTGCGGCGAACCTTTGCAACCTTAATTAACAAGAACATATCTAACGCGGCGCCTATTTTTGTTGACATGTTGTCGCTTAAACCAAGCAAAAGGGAGTAATCTTACTATGCTGAATTCAAGACTTTCAATTCTCGGAGCCGTGGCTGCCAGCCTCATGATGGCGTCATCCGTCGCACAGGCTGCATCCCATTCTGTTCCAAAGCTTCCTTGTGAAACAGCTCAATTGATCGTGCCATGGAAGCCCGGTGGCGGCACACAGGTTCTGTATGCGCTGGTTGAAAAAACCATTAGCGAAATGGACACACCTTATAATTTGAAGGTGGTAACAGTTCCGGGTCAGGGCGGTAATAAAGGCGCCAAGCAGGCAGCCAAAGCCGCACCCGATGGCTGTACCCTATTTGCCATTCACCAGTCAGCGATCACCAGCTTTTTGAATGGCCGGATCGATTTCCATTATAATGGTTTCGACGCGGTTGCAAATGTAACGATCACACCGGACATCATCGGTGCTGCTGGAGATGCTCCATTCAACTCAATTGAAGAAATGGTTTCATATGCTAAGGCCAACCCTGGTCAGGTAACTGCAGGAGCAACCTTTGGCTCAACATCTCACTTCATATGGTTACTTTTGCAAAAAGCAACTGGTGCAAAGCTGAAGCTTGTTCCTTATGATGGCACTGCAGAACGCATGAACGCTCTCCTATCTGGCGCTATTACACTTGGCGCGGTCAATGTTGCCTCCGGTAAAAAGCATTTGGAAGCAGGTACAATCAAGGCATTGGCAATTGCCAATGACAATCGCGATCCCCAGCTGCCAAACACTCCAACTCTGAAAGAGCGTGGCATCAATATGAGCTTTGCCCTAGAGCGCGGTGTTGTGGCGCCAAAAGGCACGCCAAAAGAGATTATCGATATGTGGGCTGGTATTATCAAACAAGCTGTTGATAATCCGAGCTTGCAAAAAGCCATGGCGGCGAAAGGCACCGGACTACGGTATCAGGGGCCTGCGGAATTTACCGCTTATTCCAAAGATCTATTCGACGCTTATGAGGCTGTAGCCATCGAAATTGGCATGTATAAGAAATAAAAAACGCTGCTAAAAACAAGAAGTCTGCTCAACAACTAAATATTGGCTGGCAACAGCAAGTTGCCAGCCTCACTTTATTTTCTTTTCTAAATCATGCGGTTCAAACATGTCATTCAATCGGGATAGCTTAGTAGCTCTATGTCTAATATTGGCAAGCGGTGGTCTTATGCTTGCCAGTTTTGAGATACGAGAGCCTGACTATGGTGTTTTATCACCTGCGGCTTGGCCAAGGATAATCATCATAATCATTGGAGGCTTGAGTGTTATTTACCTCATACAGTCGTTCAGCACGCCCCAGAAAGACATTTCTCCTGTGCCAAAAAAGACGCTTAAGGAGTTTGTTTTATATTGGCAAAATGTGATTGCTGTCTTTTCGATTTTTGCATTGTACCTGCTGGTGCTTCCCTATTTGGGCATGTTAGTTGGTAACATCTTATTCAGCTTCGTCCTGCTGACCGTTCTTGGCGGCTGGAATGCAATTTTAATGCATCTGGTAATCGCCTTAGGCGCGTCTGGCGGCATGTGGCTTCTCTTTACACATGTGCTGGAAGTATTTTTGCCACGCGGATCTTTGACGGGATTTTAAACCTCAAATGGATATTTTTCTAGAAGCACTGCTGAATATCATCGACCCGGTAACTTTGACTTATATGGTCATCGGTGTTGGTGCAGGGTTGATGGCAGGCTCGATTCCGGGCTTTACCATTGCCATGGCGATTGTTTTGACGCTGCCTTTTACTTTTTCAATGCCGCCTGCACAAGGGCTTGCGACGATGATTTCAGTTTTGGTCGGCGGTTTGTCTGGCGGGCTTATGTCGGGCATCTTAACTGGCATACCGGGAACGCCATCTTCAGTGGCAACAACTTTTGACGGCTTTCCAATGGCGCGTGCTGGCGAGCCTGGCCTCGCCCTTGGCATCGGCGTCTGGTCTTCTTTTTGTGGTGGTATAATATCGGCTATATTGTTGGTGTTATTTGCGCCCCAGCTTGCAATGGTTGGGCTGGAATTCCAACCGTGGGATTTTTTCATGCTCGTGATGTTTGCCTTGACCGTGACGGCGTCCCTTGCTGGTGAACATCTGGTCAAAGGCCTGATCGCAGGTGCTGCCGGCTTATTTATCCGTACCGTCGGTGAGGACGACGCTGTTGGCGTTGGCCGATTTGACTTTGGCTCCGACTATCTTTTGACCGGGTTTGACTTCATTGCAGTGCTGATTGGATTATTTGCCTTTTCCCAGCTTCTGTCTGATTTGCGCAACCCCGTTACCGCCCGAAACGCACTTAGCGACAGGAAACAAGTTAAAGTCAAAATCGAACATCGCCGCGCAATCGGAATATTGTTCAGAAACTGGACCGTTGTAATCCGTTCAGCATTAATTGGAATGTTTACAGGGATTCTTCCTGGCGCGGGCGGCTCTATTGCCAATATCCTTGCTTATGATCAGGCCAAAAAAGCCGCCAAAGATGACTCCAAATTTGGTAAAGGGGATCCCCGCGGTATCATTGCGCCTGAGGCGTCAAATAACGCTGTTGAAGGTGGCGCCTTGACCCCTCTTATGGCGCTTGGCATTCCAGGTGATATCACGGCTGCAATCATGCTTGGTGCTTTACTCATGCATGATATTGTGCCGGGGCCAACCTTCATAAAAGACGAGCCGGCACTTGCCTATTCCATATATATAGCTTTTTTCCTCGCGAGCTTCATTATGATTGGAATGCAGTCGGGTGTTCTTAGGGTTTTTGTCCTCGTAACACGGATCAAGACCTATATTCTGGCAACTGTTATTTTAACCTTTGCAACAATTGGCGTATTTGCACTTCATAATTCAATTGAAGATATCTGGACATTATTCTTCTTTGGTATTTTGGGTTTCATAATGCGCCAGTTCGGGTTCCCGCTGGCACCAATGATCCTTGGTGTTGTTCTTGGCAATATCGCCGAGTTGAATTTGGCGCGAGCTTTGGCGATTGATTCCGACCCTATGCTGTTCTTCTTGCGGCCTTGGTCATTATTCTTTGCGATTATTGCGATATTCTCGATGGTCTTTCCGATTTACCAAAAGCATCGGGATACAGGCTCACTGCTCGAACGGTTCTTTTCGCCTCTGGTACTGCTCAGCATATCGTTACCGCTATTCATGATGGGTGGCCTCTTGCGGACCACGCTGGCGTTTGCGGCTATCGCGGTTAGCAGCTTTATAATGTGGCAGCGGTTTGGCAAAACCAAAAAGGGCTAGTCAAAAAAACAGCGGTGACGCCATTGCTGTCACCGCTGTCATTGCTCGGCAGAAATTACCGATTCGGCATTTCAACTCCATTTAACCCTCGTCAGATACGAACAGATTTCCCGATGCCAATTTGCGTGCGGTTCTTACCAGACCAGCAGAATTCAGATCAAAGCCATTACCGCCTGTATTATAATCAACAACAACATCAATCATGCCTGACGGATGTTCGATCGTCACGGTTGCCGGACTGGTTGTTGGCCGCGTCAACAAACCATCGGCGATACTGCCGGGTGTCATGGCGCATGAGGCAAGGCATTGCGCGCCCGTTACCGCCATTGTCGGATGTGGTTCCCACGGCATAAAATAGCGTGCGGCAATCGTACCCCCTGCCTTTGCCGGTGCAAAAATGGCAAATTTTGGCGTGACCGATTGGGTGACATCGCCCATGCCCATTGCTGCACCCGCTGCCAATCTGACGCGTTCCATCCGCGCCATGAAATTTTTATCAGCCTTTAATTCTTGGACGGTTTCATGGCCGGAAAGGCCAAACGCATCGGCGCGCGCAGTAACGGTTGGCATCGCCACATCCATACAGGTCACTTCAATATCGTCAAATTGATCGCGAAGATTACCAGTTGGCAGCAATTTTCCAGTTGCCGCACCAACAACATCCATGAATTGAAGGTCAATCCGCGCGGCGGTTCCGGGCACGCCATCAATCGCGGTGTCGCCATCATAGCGCACGACCCCACCCGGCGTTTGCACCCTTGCCACGACCAATGCGCCTGTATTAACAAGCTTGATCCGCACTTCGGTAACGGGATCACTGGCTGGCATAAGCCCCATTTCAATCGCCGCTGGACCAACACCCGATAGAATATTACCGCAGGTTGGTTTGAAATCGACAAGCTGTTCCAACACCGAAACCTGCGCAAAGAAATAATCAATATCAGCCGCATCATCGGCAGATCGTGACAGCATCGCAACCTTGTTGGTCACAGCATTGCCGCCACCAATACCATCAATGTTCAATGGATGACCCGCGCCAACCACCTGAAGCAGAATTTTGGCAATCGTATCACGATCAGATGGCAAATCAGCCGCATTAAAATAAGGGCCGCGCGATGTGCCGCCACGAATAAACAAAAATGGAATTTCACGCCGAGCCATTTAAAAGGTCCTTAACCAAATATATTTGTGGGATACTGACCGCCGATCTCGGCGCAGAACAATGCCAAGCAAGATCACGCCAGCAAAATTATTATGCTGAATGAGAACGCTAATGCAGAATGGCCGCGCTGACAACTGCCGTCATATATACGTCACCATATATACGCCGTCATATATACAAGGTAACATTTCTGTATAGACTGATCGCTGGCGGTTTCATCTCGGTACCGCCACCGATCATCTATCGAAGGGATAAAATGCGATGCGTAATAGCGGTATTGGGTTTATTGGCCTCGGCCAAATGGGACTTGGCATGGCCAATAATCTGGCAAAAATTGCCGCGCCATTTTACGCCTATGACGCGGTACCAGCCGCCACTGAACGGCTGGATGGTGATGATATCATCATTGCCAGCACGCTTGGTAATCTGGCGGCAAATTGTCATCTCATATTCCTATGCCTTCCATCTGCCAAAGAGGTGAATGAGGTGATTTTTGGCGCTGGTGGTATTGCTGAATCAGCACAAGGCGATCTTGCCATTATCGACACCTCAACAATTGACCGTCTTGAGGCCATTGCCATCCATGATCAATTGGCAGGCCGCGGCATTGCCTACGCTGATTGCCCAATTTCCGGCCTTCCTTTTCGTGCCACAGATGGCACATTGACCTTGATGTTTGGCGGTAGCAAACTCTTGTTTGATCGCGCTAAGCCCCAACTTGATGCCATGGGCGAATTTATCGTCTATTGCGGCGAAAGCGGCGCTGGCCAAATGATGAAAGCGGTCAATAACATCATCTATGATATCAATATTGTCGCGCTATGCGAGGTATTACCGCTGGCTGTTGCTGGCGGTCTTTCAACCGAGGCCTTGACCCAAGTTGTGACAACCGCAAGCGCCCGCAGCTTTGCGGGCGATCATTTCGTCCCACGCATGTTGGCGCGCCAGTTCGACAATGATTTTCCAATGGAAGACGCCTATAAAGATATTTTAAATGTCCAGCGCATTGCCATTGAAAAACGCGCCATGACGCCGCTGGTGAATGCCATGACAAGCAGCTATCAAAACGCCATCGCCGCTGGCTATGGTCGCGAGCCAAAAAGCGCCATTATCAAGATTTATGAAAAGGCGCTTGGCACCGAATTCAGCGATCAATAAACCGGCAGATTTCAGTTTATGTGGGCAACGCCAGACCGACGTTCCATGCCCACTTCAGCTTGTGACTAAAATCAGCATATGACCGGCAAATATTCGTTGTGATAATTTCAGCATAACGGTTGATCCGGTGATTTTTTCATAGTAGATGTAAAAAATCACATTGCTAGGAACGTCAATGCCAATCTATTCAGAATCTTTCGCCGCTGCCTTTGGCCTGCTGGCCAGCTCGGATCGTGATCTGATGGAAATTCTGGCACTTTCCATCAATGTTAGTTTGGCGTCATTGGTTTTGTCTTGCGTGATCGGTCTTCCCATTGGAGCGTTTCTGGCGATGCGTCATTTCCCAATGCGCGATTTTCTGGTTGGTGTTTTCAATGCCATGATGGGGTTGCCGCCAGTTGTTGTGGGGTTGTTGGTTTATTTGCATCTATCCAGATCGGGGCCATTTGGCTGGCTTGGGCTGCTCTATACGCCGCAGGCCATGGTGATTGCACAGATGATTTTGATCACCCCGATCATCATCGCGCTATCTTGTCAGGTTCTTGAAGATCTCCACGAAGATTACAAAGATTTTTTCGACAGCCTTGTGGTGCCAAAACGAACTGCGCTTTTGGCCTATATCATTGATGCGCGCTATTCGCTTATGACGGTTATTCTGGCCGGATTTGGCCGCGCCATTTCCGAAGTCGGCGCGGTGATTATCGTTGGCGGCAATATTGATCATCTCACCCGCGTCATGACAACGGCGATTGCGCTTGAAACCTCAAAAGGCGAGCTGGCGCTGGCCTTGGCGCTTGGCTTTATTCTCTTGGCGATTTCGCTTGCGGTGAATTTTCTGGTGCAATGGCTAAAAGCATCGGCAAGGCGGCGTGCCTATGTCTGATCAAACCGCAATGGCACAGCGCGGCCTGATGCCAATCACCGTTCAGAATATCACCTTGACGCTGAATGAGCGCATATTGATTGATGATTTGTCTTGCAACATCGAATCGGACGGTATGAGTGTTATTATGGGGCCGAATGGCGCTGGGAAAAGCCTTTTCATGCGCTGTCTTCACGGGCTGGCAAAGCCTGATATGGGGCAAATCCTCTATGCTGGTACGCCGCTTGATCCTTTGATCAGGCAACAGCAATCATTGGTCTTTCAAACCCCAACCATCTTGCGCCGGACGGTTTTGGCAAATCTGCTGTTTGTGGCGCACCAACGCGGCATTGATGATCCGAAAATATCAATGGATTATCTTGCGCAATTACAGCTTGATCATCTTGCCCAGCATCCGGCGCGGCTTTTATCTGGCGGCGAAAAGCAACGGCTTGCCTTGGCGCGGGCATTGATCATCAATCCGGCCATTCTGTTTCTGGACGAAGCAACCTCAAATCTTGATCCAGCATCGATTGAAACGATTGAAACCAATCTGCAATCGGTTAGCAAACAAGGCATGAAAATTATTCTTGTGACGCAT
Source organism: Candidatus Puniceispirillum sp. (assembly GCA_028383305.1). Classification (GTDB taxonomy): domain Bacteria; phylum Pseudomonadota; class Alphaproteobacteria; order Puniceispirillales; family Puniceispirillaceae; genus UBA3439. The sequence goes on along the minus strand of JAOEVD010000019.1, from coordinate 24,484 downwards.
GATATCGGACAGGCCAAGCGGCTTGCCGATGATGTTCTGTTTCTGCATCACGGCAAATTGGCCGAACATAGCCCCGCCAAATCTTTCTTTCAAAAACCAAAATCAGCCGCCGCCAAAGCCTATCTGGCTGGCAAGCTGGTTTTATAGCACCCGATAGACGGCATCTGCCAAAGGAGCCCTCATGAAATTTGCGATTCTGTTTGCTGCTGGCGCCGCCTGCCTTGCCACCGCCGCAATCGCCGATAATGCGGTTCTTGTTCAATCAACAACATCAACAAAAAACGCCGGTCTTTATGATTATATTCTGCCAATGGTCAAAGCCGATACCGGAATCACGGTGAATGTGGTTGCGGTTGGAACCGGTGCAGCGATCAAGAATGCGATGAATTGTGATGGCGATGTCCTTTTGGTGCATAGCCGGAAACGCGAAGACCAGTTCGTTGCCGCTGGCTATGCCAAGCAGCGTTATGATGTCATGTATAATGATTTTGTGGTGATTGGGCCGGCGGGTGACCCAGCGGGCATCGCTGGCGGCACGGATGTCACTGCGGCGATGGTGAAAATTGCCAATTCGAAATCAAAATTCGCATCACGCGGGGATGATTCGGGAACGCATAGCAAAGAAAAATCCTTATGGGCAATGGCGAAGATTGATCAGGCAGCAAGTTCGGGTGACTGGTACCGCGAAACCGGTTCGGGCATGGGGGCGACCTTGAATGCCGCTGTTGGCATGGGTGCCTATGCATTGAGTGATCGTGCCTCATGGGGCGCACATGCGAATAAGGCAGATTTCAAAATCATGGTCGAAGGCGATCAACGCCTTTTCAACCCCTATGGTGTCATGCTTGTTGATTCGCAAAAATGCCCAAATGTCAGATCAAAGGAAGGCCAGATATTTATCGATTGGCTGATTTCGGCAAAAGGCCAAGCCGCCATTGCCAGTTTCAAATTAGATGGCAAACAGCTGTTTTTCCCAAACGCACGATAGATTTTTGATTATGACACAAGAAGAATCTTGCCAATATGATCGCTTGATTCCATCAGACGATGCGCTTTGGCTGCTTCGGCAAATGAAAAAGTTGCATAAGTTTCCGGTGTGATCGTCTGGTCTTTAAATTTTGGCCAGACATGCGTCTCTAACGATCGGCAAATTGCCGATTTTTCAGCGATCGACCGTGGCCGCAAGCGCGCGCCTGTCACGGTAAGATGTTTGCTATGAATCTGGCCAAAATCGATTTCGGCGATTTTTCCACCACGAAGATTGATGATCATCAAACGCCCACCATAGGCAAGAAGCTTGACCTCCTTGGGCAAATAATCACCGCCGATAATATCAATGATAACATCAACACCGCGACCATCGGTCAGGTCACGCGCCACCTCCAAAAAATCTTTAGTTTTATAATTGATTGCAGCGTCAGCGCCAAATCGGCGAATTGCTGCACATTTGGTTTCGTTTCGTGCCGTGGCAAAAACTTTGGCACCAAAGGCCTTGGCAATCTTGATCGCAGCAAAGCCAATACCGCTTGTGCCGCCCTGAACCAACACAGTTTCACCAGCTTGAAGCTGGCAACGATCCATCATATTCGTCCAGACCGTGCAGAAAACCTCGGGCAAGCCTGCCGCGTCAATCACCGACACTCCGTCGGGAATGGCCATACATTGGCCCTCTGGCGCAATCGCATATTCAGCATAGCCGCCACCAATCAATAGCGCACAAACCATATCGCCCGGCCGAAAGCGATCACATAATTCGCCAACAGCAACAATTTCGCCCGAAACCTCAAGCCCCATAATATCGGGCGCGCCGGGCGGCACCGGATATTTCCCCTCGCGTTCGCGCAAATCAGCACCATTGACGCCGGCAGCATGCACTTTGATCAATAGGTCACGCCCGGTTGGAACTGGCACAGGAACATTGATGATTTCCAGCGCGTCCGGTCCACCAGGGGTATGAACGCCTACGGTGCGCATTGTTTTTGAGTGCTGTTGCATGGCACATGTCCTTGGATTTATCGGCGGGTTGATTTGCTAAAATCAGATTATGAAAAGAAAAATTTTGCGTGAAAAACAGTAATCACAAGACATTGCCTCTTGCTATTATAATTTTACCAAATTTGGCAGAAATTTGGCAGAAAATATCAAATTATCATTGACAGAAAAGGGTGAACTGACCACTACTTTAAGACGATTGTTCTATCAAAAAATTCAAAAACCTATTGGAGGAAAAAATGGGATTTAGTAAATCGGCTGTGATTAGTGTTGCAGCAGCTCTTACACTCACTTCGGGAGCTGCTCTCGCAGGTAGTCACGGATCTTATCCGTCCAAGCCCGTCAAAATTTTAGTTGGATTTTCTGCTGGTGGTGGTACTGACACAACTTCACGCGGATTTGCATCATATATGCATGAAGCTGAAAGCATGGCTGGACAGCCTGCCTATATCGTTAACTTGCCAGGTGCCTCAGGTCAAAAAGCTGCCAAAATGGTTCTTGGCGAAAAGGCCGACGGACATACTCTGTACATGATCAACATCGGTACCTTTATTGTTGGTGAGCTGGCAAAAGGCAAAGACAAGCCATACAGTGTGAAGGATGATTGGGTAAACCTTGGTTGCATGTCACAGCTCGTGACCTCACTTCAGGTACACACATCACACCCAGCCAAAAACGTTGCTGAGTTTGTTGCCGCTGCAAAAGCGTCGGGCAAAACGCATACTTGGGGTACATCTGGTGCCACAACCATGCACTCAGGCATTGGCCACTTGTTCTTTGACACATACGGCATTCCGCACAAGAAGGTTCCGTTTAAAGGCGGCTCTAAAGCGCGTGCTGCTCTTGTATCACAGTCAGTTGAGTCTGTGTTTGGCGGTAACAACACCATTGCTGGCTTTGAGGACACCATCCGTCCATTGGCAACTGCTGGTGCCGACCGTGACCCAACAATGAAAGATTTGGCTACCTTCAAGGAGCAAGGCATGAACGGCGCTGACTTTACTGGCCTGTTCTGCTTGTTCGCGCCAAAAGGTGTTTCAGACGAAGTCAAAACCAAAGTTGGCTCAGCAATTAAACATATTGCCGGCATCAAAGGCTTTAAGAAGTTCATGAAGAAGAACAATCTTGGTGCTTTTTATGTTGACGCCGACGCCGCTGTAAAAGCGCAAAACGTAATGTACAAGACCATGGGTCCTGTTGTGGAAAAAATCCTCAGCAGCCAGTAAGAGCTGGTCAACTACACTTATTGGGGCAAGCTATGCTTTTGGCTTGCCCCTTTTATTTTATTTTTAAATTGCGTATCCAAAGCATTAATTCTGAAGACTGAGGTAACCATGACGAACGACAATTACAAAGTCAAATTGGAGTACGGAGTCAGCGCTGTAGTTGTGCTGACCGGTCTATTTTTTATCTATCAAGCGTCCACTATTGGCGTTTCAAAAGAAGCTGTTGGGCCCCGCACAATGCCAATGGCGCTAGCTGTTAGCTTAGTTCTGGGCGGGCTGTGGCTTGCCTTTAGAGCGTTCCGTGGAAAAGTCGGCCCACTAAGAGAGGGTTATGGCTTTCTTGAGAGCAACTTGAAAAGAATTTCGTTAGTCGTCGGCTGTGGTGCGGTGTTTGTGATCATAATGGTCATGTTTGGCTATTTTGTTGCAATTATCGTTACCTACATAACATCACTTTATGCCTTTGGCGTCAGAGACAGAATAAAAATGATATGTGGTGGAATTATCATGGCGATTGTAATGCAGTGGCTTTTCATGGGCATCATGAGACTGAATGACCCAAAAGGGTTACTTCTGGACCTCCGCCCCTATACTAATTTAATTAGCGGGGATTAATTTTTAATGTTTTTCGATGATATATTTGGCGGCTTTGTGACGCTTTTCAGCGACCCTTATGCCATTTGGTTTGTTTTTCTGGCCGCCTTTGTTGGCATTGTCTTTGGCGCCTTGCCAGGGCTGACAGCTGCTGCTGCCATTGCAATGATGCTGCCGATCCTGATCGCCTATAATGATGAAATTGGCGGTTTGGCTGGCCTTGCCTTTCTTTACGTAATTGGAAAATCGGGACGATATGGTGGGTCTATTGCCGCTATTCTATTCAACACACCCGGAACTGCGGCATCGGCAGCCACAATGCAAGACGGTTATCCGATGACTCAGTCTGGGCGTGCCGGAAAAGCACTTAAAACGGCGACAGTTGCATCAGCGTTTGGTGATTATTTTGGTGAAATCGTGCTGATTTTTGGTGCCGTGTCCATCGCCGCCTTTACCAAGAAGTTTGGCCCACCCGAAAATTTTGCAATTTATCTGATGGCGTTTTTTGTTGTTGGCTCTGTTGTTGGCGATAGCATCATCAAAGGAATCGTATCAACACTTTTCGGCGCAGCAATTGCCCTGATTGGCGAAGATACGATTACCGGCCAGTTTAAAATGACAATGGGAATTGATGAGTTGGAATCAGGCATGGCGCTTGTTCCGCTTTTGATTGGTGTGTTTGTCATTTCAGAAGTGATCATTCAGGCCGAAAAAGCTGCAAAAGTTAAAATGATTGATTTGGACAAGAGCAAACTAGATGATCCAAATGCTCATTATTTCACCTGGCCAGAGTTCAAGCGCTGTTTTCCGCTCATGTTCAGATCATCAATCTATGGATCTTTAATCGGCATGATGCCTGGCTTGGGATCATCGGTTGCCTGTTTTGTCGCCTATGGCGAGGAAAAGCGTAGAGCAAAAAACAAAGCTGAATGGGGAACCGGTGTTGTTGAAGGCATTGCCGCACCTGAATCGGCAAATAATGCTGTCTCGGGGCCGTCCATGATTCCCCTTCTAACTTTAGGCATTCCCGGTTCAACAATTGCTGCAGTTCTGATTGGCATGTTCCTCGTTAATGGATTGCAGGTTGGTCCGCAAATCTTTGCAACTGAGCCACCTTTATTCGTCGCTGGCCAAATGATGAGCCCACGCGAATTTATTTTTGGTGTATTTGCTGCCGGTCTTGTTGGCATTGGCGCTTATGCCATCATCGGCTATTTCACTGCGCCATTGATTGGTAAGGCCATTGCGGTTTTGCCAACACAATACCTATATCCTGTGATTTTCATGATTTCACTTGCAGCCAGCTATTCATCCCGCGCCTCAATCTGGGATGTGGGTTTTGCCATTTTGTTTGGCGTGATCGGCTATGGTATGCGGCGGACGAATTTCTCAGCCGCTGCATTTATCATCGCTTTTGTTCTGACCTCAAGCATGGAAGAAGCCTTCCGGCAGTCCATGATCATTTCAGATAGTGGTATCATGGTGTTCTTTAATTTTGAATATCAGAATAAATTCTCGTATGCGCCGATCTTTCTAATCATTGGTGCGATTGTTGTCGGCTTTAGAGCCTATTCGACAATTACGAAAAATAAGAAGGCCTAGGCCTGCCGTTAGCATTCACGGCAACTCAAACAGTTTATAGCCCTTCGATAAAAGAGCCGTTATTGCAATATCGCAATGATGGCTTTTTTGGGTTTCAGCCCTTATTCCAAAGGTACCCCACCATCCTCTCCACCGGTCAATTTGGCGTGATTAGGCAAGTGACAGGCTCCAAGAAATTTGTTTCACTCAATTAGATTTTAATGACAAATTCAAAAGGTAGATAATCATCATGACAACGACAACTGTCGAGGAAATGGCCGCTGCTTTCAAGCAGATGGGAACCCCGTTTATCGTTGGCCATCCGGGTGGCGAGTCGGTTGAATTGATGGAAGCTGCCAAAGCGCAAGGTATGCGCTTTATTCTGATGAAACAAGAAGTGGCTGGCGCGATGCTGGCGGCAACATGGGGCGAGATTACCGGCAGTCCAGGAGTGTGTTTATCAACCCGTGGCCCCGGTGCCACAAATATGGTGAACGGCATTGCCCATGCCTTTTTGGATCGTGCACCGCTGATTGCGATTACCGATCGCTATTCATCGCCTGAACAGGAAGTCGGAATTCGCCAACGGCTGGATCAGCAGGCGATCATGCAGCCAATTGTGAAATGGTCAACAGCGATTGACGCGAAGGTTATTAAACAGCAATTACGCCGCGCCGTTCGCATCGCCACCGCCTATGCGCCGGGGCCAGTGCACTTTGATCTGCCGCAAAGCGAAACAAAAAAACCGTCAGGCACATCGCAGAATCTGCCTGAATTGATGCCGAATTATTACTATCCCAAGCCTGACCCACGCGGTATCGAAAATGCTGTTGCTATGGTCAAGGCCGCCGATCGGCCGGTGCTGCTTGTTGGGCTTGGTACGCTATGGGATAACGCCTGTCCGGCGATGGTTGCGCTTGCCGAACATCTTGGCGCGCCGGTTCTGACCACATCAAAATGCAAAGGCGCCATGCCCGAAGATCACCTGCTACGCGCGGGTTGTATCATTGGTGGGTTGATTGAGCGTGATCTAGTATCCAAGGCCGATCTGATCATCACCATTGGTCTTGACGCGGTTGAATTGCAACCCAAAGGATGGCCCTATACAACAAAGGTTCTGTCCTTTGCCAATCATCCATCGCTTGACGCGCTGGTCGCGTGTAATGAAGAAGTGATTGGCGCGCTAGACCCGCTTTTAACAGCCATTACGGAAAATGTGCCGCAAGGATCTGGCTGGGGGTTTGACGCGGCAAAAACATTCCGTGACCGGGTTCACACAGCCTTGGATACGCCTGCTACCGGCTTGTCACCCCAACGCGTTGTCGAATGTGCGCGTGCAATTATGCCCCGTGACACGATTGCCACCTGTGATGCTGGTGCCAGCCGTCTATTGGTGGTGCAGAAATGGCAAAGCTATGGCCCGCGTGAATTTCTAACCTCAAATGGCCTTGGGTCAATGGGCTTTGCGATCCCGGGCGCTCTTGCCGCGCGCTTGGCGCATCAGGACAAGCCCGTTCTTGCCTTTACCGGTGATGGCGGCCTGTTGATGGCAGTTGCCGATATTCATACATCGGTTCGCGAAAATCTGCCCATTATCATTTTGGTGTTTGATGATGGCGAAGTTGGGTTGATCAGAACCAAACAAAGCATCAAAGGCATCGACCCTTATGGCGTGCATATTGGTGGCATTGATTGGGAACATCTGGCGCGCGGTTTTGGTGCGAACGGCACCAATGTTGACACTGAAGCCGGATTGATTGCCGCCCTAGAACAGGCATTGAAAAGCAATGAAACCACGGTGATTGGTGTCAAGATTGATGCCAGCGGTTATGTTGATCAATTCAACGCCCTTCGCGAACTATAGGATTTTGCATTGGTGATATTGCGGCTTTAGCCAAGCCAGCGTGGGTCATTTGATCCCATTTTCGGTGTTGGCAAAGCCCAATATGGCCGCGTTTCGGACAGGCTTAATACCGGTGCCAGATGTTTGATCCGGCCAAGATGGCTGTCAGACTCCATGCAAAGCGAGTCAACATCACTCATCCCCAGATTCAAATTTTCGGGCAACGTACCGACTTTGCCCTGATCGTAAATCATCATCCCCGTTTGGCATAATGATACGCGAACATGATAGCTGCCGCCTTCGCGCGCGCGCCGTGCCAGCGCCAACAGCGTTCCATAAGCGCCAAGATAGCCAGTGATATAATCATTCGCCGCCGCGGGAAGTGTTTTCGGCTTGTAGCCCGATGAAGATTGAACCCCTTCGGCGGCAATGCCTGTCATGATCTGTGCAATCTGCTCCCACCCGCCGCGATGGCTAAACGGCCCATCAGCGCCGTAACAATTGATTGATACATAAACAAGGCCGGGGCGAATCTCTGCTAATGCCTCTGGTCCCAACCCCATTTGATTGATCTTGTCTGGGCGATAGCCTTGGGAAAACACATCAGCAGTTTTGACCAGATCAAGAAGCGTCTGTTTTTCGCTTTCATCACGCAAATCCAGATAACAGCTTCGCTTGCCATGGCTTGTGTCGGCAACATAAGACCAAACCTGCGGCAAATGCGGTGCCGAGACCATAAGAACATCGGCTCCATGTTCGGCAAGGGTGCGGCCAGTGATCGGTCCAGCAAGGATGCGCGTTAGATCAAGCGCCTTTATCCCTGATAATGGACGGTCACCTGCTGGCATTGGTTCGGGTTCGCTATCGCCAATCTTGATGATTTCAACAACCGGTTTTGCCGCCAGAATTTTGCCATGCGGCTCTTGCAGCCATTCTTCATTCGTGCGGATCATCCCCCCGCATACCCGCGCCTCATCAATCGCATTTTCCAGCTCAAGCGCATCCCATTTGGCAACAGCTTTGGCAATCGACTCTGTATCGGCATCGGCTTGCAACAGATCCAGCATGCGGCGGCGCAGATGATCAAGCCCGAAATGCGGCAATAGCCAACGCCCGTCCTTGGTCTGGAAAATACCCGTTAGGCCTCGATTTGCCTCATGGCTTGCATCAGTGACATTTTCAAAAACACCATTGGCATTTTTCGCCTGAAAATAATTTTTACTTTTCAGGGCAGCAGTTGCCGCAACGGCATCAATGGCAATTGATTGCCGCCGACCCGTTTTCAATTCCCACAAATCATTCACCGCAACCCCAATGCCAGCAATCGCCGCCGATGCTGTTGCTGCCAGTCGGAAATGTGTGTTCAGAACAGGGTCTGATCCAGTGATGCTAACTTCATCTTTTTCGGGAAGTGGCAAGCCGCGAATGGCTATTAATTTATCGAATGCAGACATCAAGAACCTCTAAAATACAAATCAAATGGTCATTTACCGGCTTACCAACATGGGTTGGCTACATTAACTATCGCATAATTTCGCTACTGGTAAAGCAAGATAAACAGGTCAGTTATTTTGCGCATTTTCTATTGTTTGCTCGGCTTGCGCTTTATGCGACTATGGTCACCTAACGCGTCAGCTGGAAGATTTTTGTTGAACGATATTGGGGCGAGGTTTTGCTTTTATGATATTTCAAATTTTACTTGCCATCACCATCCTTGCAAGCTCGGCCTGCGGTCTGATTATTGAAATTGTTGCTGGAAGGCTTTTGGCACCTGTGTTCGGGATGTCGCTTTACACTTGGACATCAATCATTGCCGTGGTTCTTGCCGGATTATCGGTTGGCCATTGGATTGGTGGTCATTTGACGCGGGGCCATTTTGTCAAACGCGCCCAATTCATCAAAATTGGCTTTGCGCTTTTCCTATCATCACTGACAAGCCTTCTCATTTTGCTGCTTCTTGATTTCATCCCACGCATTTTGCAAATGGCCAATCTAAGCGTGATCAACGCTATTCTGGTGTCGTCCGTTATTCTGTTTTTCTTGCCAAGCTTGTTTGTTGGCATTGTGTCGCCCCTTGCCACAAAATTGGCGATTGATATTCATCCGCAAGGTGAAACGGGCGTGGTGATTGGCAGGATGTACGCTCTTGGTTCGGCTGGTGCTATTTTGGGGGCGCTTCTTGCTGGCTATTTTCTGATTTCAACACTTGGATCCCGAAATACCGTCATTTTGGTAGCGGTGATCTATTTTGCCCTTGGATCGGTCTTTTTCCTGATCGGCTATAAACAGAATGCAAAAGTGATGATCATCCCGCTTGCGATTGGGGTTTCGATGATGGCTGGTGCGCAAAAAATTGGCGCGCTGAAAAGCCAATGCGTCACCGAAAGCAATTATTTCTGTATCCAAATTCAGGATGTCGGCATGGCTGGAGCTGAAACCCGCCTGATTGCCCTTGATCATCTGGTGCATTCCATCAATGAAAAAGACCAGCCCAAACGGCTGCATTCGCCTTATGTGCATTTTGTCGATGAATATATCAGCCTTCGTTTTGGCGACCGGCCACCACAATCATTTTTTATTGGCGGCGGCGGGTTTTCGTTGCCACGCGCCTGGATTGCAAAATATCAGGGCAAAGCCGATATAACGATTGCCGAAATTGACCCGCAGGTGACCGATATTGCCAAGGCCAAATTATGGTTTTCGCCCAATGGATCACAAACCAAAGTCATTCATGGCGATGCCCGATATGAATTGAATAAGCTAGCTGATGATGTGAAATTCGATCTAGTTTTTGGCGATGCCTTTCATGATATCTCAATCCCCGAACATCTGGTCACACAGGAATTTAATGATCTTGTTGCGCGGCGGCTGCATGATGATGGCGTCTATCTGGTGAATGTTGTCGACAATGCCAAACGCCCACTATTTTTGCTGTCCTATGTCAAAACCTTGCAGCGTTCCTTTGACAAGGTCGAGGTCTGGTTCGAGCCTGACCCAAGACAGCAAGGCATGCGGACAACCTTTATTGTTGTTGGCACAAATACCCCGCTTGAAGATGGTTTCATCAATGCCGAAAATGGCTTTGAAAGAAGCTGGTGGCGTTGGCCAAATACCAAGCTAATATCGGCAAGCGCCAATCAGCAGTTACCAATTTTGACCGATGACCGCGCGCCGGTTGATAAGCTGATGAGCGGTCTATTGCTTGGCAATCTGCATTAAGCCCCCTATTCGCCCGATCTTGGAGAGAATTTATGTTTGTATCAGATGTGGTGAAACAGCAATTGGCACCAACGGGTGTTTTGCGTGCCGGCATTAACTTAAGCAATTTTCTGTTGGTATCAGGCACTGCCGCTGATGGCAGTCCGCAGGGGATTTCGCCCGATATTGCCAATCTTGTTGCCTCAACTCTTGGCCTGCCTTGCGAATTGGTTTGCTTTGATCGACCGGGGAAACTAGCCGATGCCGTCAATCAGGATATCTGGGATATTGGCAATATCGCCTTTGAGGCTGAACGCGCCCAAACGCTCGATTTCAGTCACCCCTATGTTGTGATCGAAGCCAATTTTCTGGTCCGCCATGATGATGATTTTTTGACCAATCAAGATGTTGATCGGGCTGGCACAAAAATCGCCGTTTCCGAGCGAAGTGCCTATGATCTCTGGCTTACCGATCATTTCAGCCAAGCCCAGATTATTCGGGCGTCATCAATTCAGGCAGCGCATGATTTGTTTTTTGAAAAAAAGGTTGATGTTCTGGCTAGTCTGAAACCAAAACTTCTTGAAGACATGGCCGATCATAGCGGCCTTCGGATGATCGATCCTCCCTTTACCGCGGTAAAGCAATCAATTGGCGTCGCCAAGGGCAAAGCAGACTCAATTGCCTTTATCAATGCGCTGATTGCCCAATCAATCGAAAAGGGCTGGATCGCAGCACAGCTTGAAATCCATGGCATGACCGGAAAATTAGGTATAGACCCTAACTAGACGCCAAGACAGACTGCATAAAACCGAAACCCGATCAAAAAAGGCTATCACCATGAAATCAATTTTGATCACCGGATGCTCAAGCGGTATTGGCCTTGATTCGGCGCTTGCCTTTCGTGATGCCGGCTGGAAAGTTATTGCCAGTTGTCGCAAGCCTGCGGACTGCGCAATCATGCGCGATCACCATAAAATCCATAGCATTTGCATTGATTATGAAGATGAGGCGAGTATCCTCAGAGGCTTTGCTGATGCACTTGAATCTACCGATGGGCATCTAGATGTCTTATTCAACAACGGCGCTTATGGCATTCCAGCGCTTGTTGAAGATCTTCCAACAGATGCCTTGCGAGCAATTTTCGAGGCAAATTTCTTTGGCTGGCATACTTTGTCACGGCTTGCCATCGCGCAGATGCGCAAACAAAAACAAGGTCGCATTATTCAAAATTCATCGGTTCTTGGCTTTGCGCCTTTGAAGTTTAGGGGTGCCTATAATGCCACCAAATTTGCATTGGAGGGGCTGACCGACACGATGCGGCTGGAACTTCACGGAACAAATATTCATTTAATCCTTGTTGAACCCGGGCCTATTCGAACCCGGATCAGGGAAAATGCCTATATACAATTCAAACAATGGATCAATTGGAAGGGTACCGCCCGCGAATCTTGGTATGAAGACATCGCCATACCGCGCCTATCAGCCATTGATCCACCACCCGATACTTTTGAATTAATGCCGGTTGCCGTCACCAAGGCGGTGATGCATGCAGCCACGGCAAAGCGGCCAAAACTGCGATACCGCGTCACCACCGCCACAACATTAATGATGATTCTTCGCCGGTTGCTTAGCTCGCGCGCCTATGATGCGCTGGCGCGCCGGCTATAGCGATTGCAAACATATAAATAGCTTGTGCGAGCCCCTAAAAGGGCTGGTGCTTATTCTTTGACTGGCATTCGGATTTGCACAAAATTACGAATGGCCATGCCGATCAAAATTACGCTTGTGCCATAGACGGCTTTTTCACCAAATGAAAACTGCTCTGAAAACAATATCGTCAGGCTTGCCACCACTGTTGCAATATAATTCAGCCCCAAAAACGCGGCGCGAAATTTCAACTTCATTTGAACCTCATTTTACCATCTAGAACCGCTACCATGATAAGTCACATATTATCAATAACACATAAATCACCAGCCAAGGCAACGTCATTGCACTGGCAAAATGAACCGCCATCCCCATAATGATGTCGCCAAGATTGGCATGACCCAAATATGTTGACCCAAATATGATGTTAATTTTGGGTGGTTTTCATCGCCGATCTGGCCGCCGTCAAAGCAATGAAACTGAGTGAGGCCCTTTGTCAGAGATTATTGCCCCAAAGCCGGTTCGTGGATCTGAGTGGACTTATCTGCAACGCCAATTTTTCATTTATGAAAATCAGGGCTGCGATAAATGTATTCGCAATACCACGCCGCCCTATCTGCCGCCATTACGCGGGGTGCATGTGAGTTATGATGCCAAAACATCCGATTATCTATGCGGCTTTTGCGTCAGATCACAGATGACACCATAACCATCTTTATTTTGAGTCGGGTTGATTTTTTGCAGCTTCATCGGTTTTTTCGGGCGCTAAAAGACTCTTGCCCTTATTCTGCTTTGCGATCTTGTTCAGATAGCCGGCTTGCTGCTTTCGCTGCGCTTTCCCTGCCCATCCACCATTTTTATTTTTTGTTTGCGTTTTCATGTGCGTTACATAGCACATGCTGCCATCATCGGACTAAAAAGAATCATCAAGACAGTTTTTTGATCATTGGCGTTTGTCCGCTGGCAGCATTATCGCTCTGGTTTGATTGAAGCATGGACTACATCAAGGCTATAATGGTTGGAAAGCATCATAATTTGTAAGCGGCATCAAAACCAATTCTGCCGGCAAGCGCAAAGACAGACAGCATTTCTGGAGAAGAGTTTGAACGACATGGATGACCCGATTTGCCCGCTTTGTCTTCGGTCGATTCCTGCCAATGTTGCGCAATCAAAACATCATTTGATTCCAAAGTTGAAAGGCGGAAAAACTGGTGAAACTGTTCTTTTGCACCATCTTTGTCACAAAGAAATACACGCAAGTTTGACCGAGGACGAATTGGCAAGAGATTATCATTCAATTGATGCGCTGCGGCAGCATCCAAGAATTGCCAAATTTATCAATTGGATTAAAAAACGGCCAGCCGATTTCAATTCACGCGTCCCAAACAAACGCCGATAAGATCTGCCGCAAAGGCAAAAAAATGGGGTTTCACCCAATCACAAATGATTGATGATGATTAATGACTAGCTTGAGAGATAGGCCATCATAACGATGTAGCCACTGGCCAGCAGTTGAAAAAGAAACACCGCAACTGATATCAAATGCAGCCGGCCAAACATTGCCTTTGCAGCAGTATCACCAGCAAGAAGCGCGTCGCGATATTTATTGATCTGCGGTGTAAGGATAAAAGCATTGCCCAAAAACCCCAAGGCAACCAACGCCGAAATAATGACATTTGGTGAATGGCTATCAAACAATGCGGCAAGCGCGGCACAGCTTGAGGTTATAAATCCAAACATAAACATTCTTGGAAATAGTTTCCGAAGATAAGCACCAGCGGCTTTTTGCGATAACACTTTGAAAACGGTCGGCGCGACAACGGCTGAAAACATAACCATGAAACCGATATTGGCGGCATGAATCAGAATGGAAAGCTGCAATTGATTAATCCTTATATCGGCTGGCCGTGGCGGTAAATTTTAACAAATCAAAGCCAAAATGGCCTTTGGGCGAACAAGACAGAAACAGGCTAGCCAAATACCGGACTCAGGCTTTCAGGTTTATCAAGCCAATGCATCAACATGGCCGATGCAAACAATAAGACGAACATGATCGAAATGACGATAATCACCTTACCAAGCCGGTTCTGCGGTAACGGGTCTATGGGCAAATTGACCTCCCTTATCATCTCAATCGTTAATCGGTACACATATTAGCGTTGCAATCATGACCTTGCCACAAAATAAGGCACGCGCAAAATCCAGCTGCTTATGGCTTATAATTTCTGATGGCGGTGCGAAGATCATCCAATTCACTGCAACCAAGCCAGCAAATCTTATCCAGCTTTTGCAGATTTTTTTCGGCACTAACCTTATCACCAAGCATCAAAAAAAATTCGCCTTGATATTCCAAGGCGCCCTTGTGCTTTGGATCGAGCACCAAGGCAGATTTATAATAGTTTGCCGCCTCGTCCAGCTTGCCCGCTTTGCGATGGGCAAACCCCAGCAAATTTTGGATATCGGCGTCGTTTTTGGCCGAAACTTCAGCTTGTTTTAGCTTCACAATGGCTTGGTCGTAATTTTTATCCTTAATCAGAGCCAGCGCTTTGTTATAGGCCGCTGGCTTGGCCGCAGTCGCCGCATAATCATCACTACCCGCGGCAAATGAGTGAGCGCCAAGCAAACTCATCATTATGATTACGCCAATGCTGAAAAATTTCCGAGCTATCATCATAATACCTTTTGACTGTCCATCTGAGTTAAATGGGCATATGCCCGCCAATTTCAATTGGCAATCAAGAAATTGCCAAAACAATGGTGCGATTGGAATTCTATAAGCCGCAGCATCAAGGCGGCTGTTGACTCGGCATTTGCGGCACTTAAACTGACCTGAGCGGATATGCCAATAATCACCAAAACAATTCCCGAAGGCTAGAAAAAATGCGGCGTGTCATCTTGATTGCCAGCTTGCTGATCTTGGCTGAACCAAGCAACAGCATTGCTTCAGACCAGCCAGGGTCAAGCTGTGATGATTTGGGGGCATTAGCGGCCGATCCGTTACGCCAGTCTGAGCCGGTTGAATTTCAAGATATTCACGCAAACCAATTGATCAACGCCTGCCGCGCTGCTATCGCTTCTGCGACAAAACCACAAGACCGAGCGCGTTATTATTTGCAGCTTGGCCGTGGCCAATTGCGCGATGGTGATTCAAAGGGCGCAATATCATCTTTTCATAAATCGGCGTCATTCGCCTATCCAGCTGGGTATTTTGCGCTTGGTGTGGCGTATCTTTTGGGCGATGCCGTTGAAAAAGATGATGCAAAGGCAAAAGATTATTTGCTGTTGGCACTTGATAATAATGTGATCTGGGCGGCCAAAGCGCTTAGCGCGCTCCATGAGAATAAGGCATCAGAATTTTATGATGTTGAACGCGCAGAAAACTATCTCACCCTTTTTCAAGACAGCCGATTCTGAACGCGCTTTTGGGCGGTTTTTGGCAAATCGTTCACGCGTGATTAAGGCATAAAACGCGGCAGGGAAAAGCGCATGCCCCACAGCCATAAAAGATGTATTTATTTGAAACTGTGCGCAGGCTATGGTTTTGAACATCTTTTCATAATTAAGAAAGCAGCCGCAGGTGAAGAAAAAAATTGAGGGAATCATCCCGGTAATGCTAACCCCCTTTGACGATCAGGGGGCGATTGACTGGGGCAGTCTTGAGGCACTGATTGATTGGTATCTTGAGAAAGGTGCCGAAGGGCTTTTTGCGGTTTGCCAATCATCCGAAATGCAATTTCTAACGCTTGCAGAACGAACAGAGCTTGCCCGATTTACCGTTAAAGCCGTCTCTGGCAGGGTGCCTGTTGTTGCATCGGGTCATATTGCTGACGACGCGTCCGATCAGGCGGCTGAATTGCTGGCGATGGCTAAAACTGGCATTGATGGTCTTGTGCTTGTCAGCAATCGCCTCGACAGGAATAATGAGGGGCTTGATCATTTTCGAACCGCGCTTGCCGCGGCGACCGACAACCTGCCAGATGATTTGCCACTTGGTTTATATGAATGCCCTGCCCCACTCCGGCGATTACTAACCGATGACGAGATTAAATTTCTGGCTGATGACCGCCGCTTTGTGATGATCAAAGACGTGTCTTGCGATCTTAATACTGTGACGCGCCGCCTTGGTCTTGCCAATGGGTCTGGTCTAGCCATCAATAATGCCAATGCGACGATTGCACATGACGCATTCAAGGCCGGAGCCGATGGCTTTTGTGGCGTATTTAATAATTTCCATCCCGATCTATATCGCTGGCTAAAAGATGCTGGCCCATCACATACTGATTTAGCCGCTGAAATGGCGGTATTTTTGGCGTTGGCGGCATCTACCGAATATATGGGCTATCCGAAATTGGCAAAATTATACCATAGGCGTCGCGGCAGATTTAAAAGCGTCTATAGCCGTGCCGTTCCCGATGATATTACCAAAACTTTCTGGGCGCTTGATGCTGTCCTTGAAAAAATCGAAATCGGTACGGTGCAATACCGATCCAGAATTGCAAATTTGCGGGATCACCAATGACGATTGCGATATTCGGATCGGCCAATATAGATATTACGGTCAATGTTGATGAATTGCCAGATAGTGGGCAAACCATTCACGCGCGCGGTCAACAGATTAATATTGGCGGCAAAGGTGCCAATCAGGCCGTTGCAGCACGTTCGATTTACCGCGGTGGTGTTCGATTCATGGCGATGGTTGGTGATGACCCGTTTGGCCGATTTTTCTGTTCCGAAATTCAGCGCTATGGCCTATCCACCGCGCATATCCGCACCCATAGCAATAGTGCTACTGGCATGGCTTTGATCCATATTGATAAAGCTGCCAATAATTCGATTACCGTTTGCGGGGGCGCGAATATGGACTGGCCGGACACCGAGCCGGATTCACTGTTTTTTGAAGGAGCAAAAATTGCTTTATTTCAATTGGAAACGCCGATTGCGGTTACGGTTTCAGCGTTGCAAAAAGCGCGATCAGCCCAAGCCCTAACAATCGTTGATCCGGCACCAATACCCGACACCAGCCTTGACAGCCTTTTGACACTGGCTGACATCATCACTCCGAATGAGGATGAGGCGCGCGCGCTGGGTACAGACAAAATCGTGACAATAGATGATGCTCGCCGTGCCGCAGCGCATTTATGCAGCCGAGGTTCAAAAAAAATTGTGATAACCCTTGGAAAGCGCGGCGCTGTCTATTGTGAAGTCGGCCGAGACCCGGTATTTGTGCCACCATTCAATGTACAGGCGATAGACAGCGTTGCGGCTGGTGATTGTTTTAACGGCGCTCTCGCTGCCAGCCTTGCCAAGGATATGTCTTTTGATCAGGCAGTGCGGTTTGCCACTGCAGCCAGTGCGATTTCGGTTACTCGGCGCGGAGCGGCGGCATCAATACCATCATGCGGCGAGATTGACGCGTTTTTGAAAACTGGGCACATCATTTGATGGACGAATGCTTTTGGGCGTTTACCTGATATGCCGCGTTACATATATTCTAGGGTGTGCGTTAAACCGTTCATAATATGCTGGGTCAGTAATTTTGTTGCGGCATTGGCATCGCGCGCGATAGCAGCTTCGAAAAGCGCTTTATGCTCTTGTCGTGCCACTTCACCGCGATAGGTCAGAACCAATATTTGATAGCGAAGATATTTGCCAAATAATGTTGCATGAAGCCCAAGAAGATTGGTCGAATTACAGGCGCGGATCAGAGAAAGATGGAATTGCCAATCATATTCCTTCCAGGTTTCTAAATCTGCGTCATTTCCATTTTTCATAACAGCTTCGGTGGTGCTGAGTTTGTGATAGGCGCCAGCAACATCGGCTTCCCAATCATCATCACCATTTTGTAAAGATTCCTGTAACGCATGGCATTCAAGCAAAATCCGCAAATTTGCAATTTCATTCAGGTCATTAGCAGATACTGGACTCACGAAAAAGCCACGCTGTTCGGCGGCCGAAACAAACCCCTCGCTGGTCAGTCGGTTAAGCGTTTCACGCAAGGTCGATACGCTGGCAGCATATTCATCTTTCAATGTCTCCAGCTTCAGCTTAGCACCCGGTTTCAGCTTTCCAAAGATGATGTCATGCTTAAGCCGTTCATATGTGGCATTGGCAACAGTGTTATGTGGCGCACTTCCAAGAAAATTAAGTTTACCATGAGTGTTATGCATCAATTGCCTCAATTACGGTCGCTGAAAACGGCAGGTCCCCATATTAGCCCAGATCGACAATAGGGTTAATCTCCTAGATATCATACAAAAACCTTGATTCCCCAAAGTATATGATATTATGTGGTTTGTATGAAATTTTTGAGAATATATGGCGTGCGACTGCCGATTTTTTGTCGAGCGCGGCTGTAATGGCAACCGTTGCAGAGCAGCCACTTGCTGATCTATTGTCGGTGTCTCGCGCTAGCAAAGCTGGCGCTGGTGAAAGATCGCGGCTGGCGATTGTTGGGATGGGCTTGGTTGGCCGGCGCCATGCAGCGGCGATCAATCAGATCAGTTCGGTCGAGATTTGTGCCGTGGTCGATGCTGATGATGCCATAACAGCGCAAGTCGCAAATGCGGGCTTTGAAAGCTATAATGATCTTTGCGCGATGATCAATGCTACCCGGCCAGACGGCATTATTCTCTCAACGCCAACAAATTTGCATATGTCACAGGCATTGGCTTGCATCGAGTCTGAAATCCCTGTCCTGATCGAAAAGCCGATTGCACATGACCTTGCCGCAGCGCAGTCGATTGTCAGCAAATCCGATGCTTTGGGCGTGCCGGTCATGGTCGGTCATCATCGCCGATTCAACCCAATCATTCAAAAAGCCAAAGGTGTTCTAACCCAAGGCCTGATCGGCAAGATCCGTGTTGTTGATGCGAAATGCTGGTTCGCCAAACCGAATGACTATTTCGAAACCGCTCCATGGCGTAAAATAAATGGCGCTGGCCCAGTTTCTATCAATCTTGTGCATGATATTGATCTTTTACGTTTTCTTTGCGGTGAGATCATTGAGGTCAGAGCCATGATGGCACCCTCGGCGCGAGGTCATGATGTTGAAGATGTCGCGGTAGCGATATTCAGGTTTGAAAATGGCGCACTGGGCACGGTGAGTGTTTCGGACAATGCTGTATCGCCATGGAGCTGGGAAGTAACGTCAGGTGAATATCCCATCTATCCTTTCACCGGACAAAGCGCCTATCAAATTGGTGGAAGCCGCGGCGCCTTGTCAGTTCCCGATTTGAAAATCTGGCAGCATGAGGGTGAACCTGATTGGTGGTCATCAATAGATTCGGCAACACTTTCGGTTGCCATGGCAGACCCGCTGGTCAATCAGATCAAGCATTTTGCTGCCGTAATCCAAGGCGAAGCAAATCCATTGGTTTCAGGATACGAGGGGCTTTGCACTCTCGCGGTTATTGATGCAATGCGCGAAGCTGCAAAAACTGGCAGGGCGATTTGTCCCGCTGACTTGATTGCTGTCGATAAAACGGCAGCAGAGGAAAACATGCGCTTTACTGCCAAAGCAAGAGCCCATGTTAAAGCTGATTCAGCTTGGACTAACCAGTCGCCATAACCGGCGTCAATTAATCACCTTAGGAGGAAGAATATGATGATTAAAATCAAACGCCGTACGGCAATGGCCGCAATGGTCGCATTTAGCCTGATTGGAGGCATGTCAGCAAACAGTCATGCTGCGGATATGACCTTTACGATGGCCACATCGGCATCCGAAACAGATATGCGGTCAGTGGCGATGCGCGAAGTTTTTGCCCCAATGGTTGCTGGCTTTGCCAACTATAAGGCGGGTTATAACGGTTCGCTATTTGCACAAGGAACCGAGCTTGAAGCTATCAGCCGCGGCAACGTAACCATGTCGATTGCATCTGCGCAGGAGCTGGCTCAGTTCTTCCCAGAATTTTCGATCTTTGCGACCGGCTATGTCCATCAGGATGCAGCACATCAGGTTCGCGTTTTCAACAATCCGCTGATGGATGATTTCAAGAAAAAGGCCGAAGATGAGCTTGGTGTAAAGCTGTTATCGGTTATGTATCTTGGACGCCGTCATGTAAATCTGCGCTTTCCAAGAAGCGAAAAGAACATCATGAAGCCATCTGATCTGGCTGGTGTTAACCTGCGCATGCCGGGTACTGACGCATGGCAATTCCTTGGCAAAGCGCTTGGCGCATCGCCTACCCCGCTGTCATTCAACGAGGTTTATACCGCACTTTCAACCGGCGCCGTTGATGGGCAAGACAATCCTTTGCCAACAGTTGTTGACAAAAAATTCTATGAAGTGACCAAGCAGATTTCTTTGACATCACATCTTGTTGACCTGAACTATATTGCTTTCTCAAAAAAGACTTGGGATGGCTTAAGCGCAGATCAAAAGCTTGCTGTACAACGTGCGGCTGATGCGGCAGCGGCCTATGGCCGGTTGAAACAGTTGGACAAAGAGAACAACTTGGCCGAGTTTATCAGAAGTCAGGGTGTGGAAATCTATACACCAGACCTGAAAGCTTTCCGCGAGCATGTACAGGCTCAATATGCGGGCAGTGATGTGGCCAAAAGCTGGCCTGCTGGTGTTTTGAACAAGATCAACGCGCTAGGAAACTAAACACGATCAAAGGTGATGCGGGGGATTGAATGTTTTCAAAATTGAGAAATAGTCTCACCCGCATCGCCGAATTAATCACCGCCATTTTACTTGCGGTGATTTTTATCACTTTTCTATTACAGATTTTTACCCGCTATGCCCCAAAGATTGCCTGGCTAGCACCCTTTAGCGTTGTCGAAAGCTGGATGGCTTCATTGGTGCCAATCGGCTGGACGGTCAATCTGATTTCTTTATTATGGGTATGGTTGATTTTTATTGGCTGTTCATTTGCCTTGCAAGACAGGAATCATGTCACTTTCGATGTTTTTTATAACGCTGTTCCCTTGCGGTGGCGCCGTATTTTTGCGGTTATCACCGCCAGCTTGCTGATGAGTGTTTTTGCCTATGCGCTCGGCCCGACTTTTGATGCTATTTTTGGTAGCCGCCTGATGGAGTTGAAAAAAATCCAGACGATTATTTTGCCAATCTCTGGAGAGAAGATCGCTATCAAATGGCTGTTTGCGCCGGTTGTTTTATTCATGGTTGTAACAATCTTGCGATCGGGCATGCGGCTTTATCAATTATTTGGTGAAATCAGCAGCAAAAGCGGTGAAAGCCCAAAAGGAATATCGCGCAATAATGGCAGCTTGTCGTGAGCTTTGAGCTGATTATCAGCATATTGACCCTGTTTGGCAGCGCCGCGCTCGGCTTGCCAGTCGCCTTTGCCATTCTGGTCGGAGTATTGGTTTATCTTGGTGTTGCCGGACAGGATTTGGCGATCGCCGGTGAAACCATGGTTCAGCGTCTTTTTGACGGGTTCTTGTTATTGGCGGTTCCGCTGTTCATCGTGTCGGCAAATATTATGAATGCCGGATCAATTTCAGACAGATTGCTGAATTTTTGTGTCGCGCTTGTTGGCCGCTTTCGTGGCGGTTTAGGCCATGTCAATGTTGTGACAAGCCTGATCTTTTCGGGAATGTCTGGCTCGGCCGTTGCTGATGCGGCTGGCATCGGCCGGATCATTATCGATATGATGCGGAAAAGCGGTGGATATAGTCGTGGCTATGCAGCAGCCATTACCGCCGCCACAGCAACCATTGGCCCGATCATCCCGCCATCCATACCAATGGTTCTTTATGCGCTAGTTTCAAATGCATCAATTAGCAGCCTATTCCTTGCCGGAATCATTCCGGGGTTATTCATGGGCGGTGTCTTGATGGCCATCAATGCGGTGATTTCGAACCGTCGTGATTTCGGATATGAAGCGCCGGTGCCGCTTGGCAAAATTCCAGGCATAACTGTTCGTGCGGCACCCGCATTATTGATGCCGGTGATATTGTTAACCGGCATTTATTCGGGTGTCACGACCCCGACCGAAGCTGCGGCGATTGCTGCGCTTTATGCGCTGATTGTGGCTGCAGGGCTGTATCGGGCGTTAAAGATGAAAACGCTGATTGAAGTATTTGTCGAGTCAGCACGTTCAGCCGCCTCGGTTGGCTTGGTAATCGGTGCGTCGATGATTTTGACATATGTGGTCATCCAAGAAAATGTACCGCAGATGATTTCAGCGCTTTTTGCAGGCGCAGAAATCAGCCCGCTTGCCTTTATGTTACTGGTGAATCTACTGGTCTTGCTGTTGGGATGCGTACTTGACGCAACAGTGATTATTCTGGTGATTGTGCCGTTATTTATCCCAACTTGTACACAGCTAGGGATAGACCTTGTCCATTTTGGTGTGGTCATTGTGGTGAATGCGATGATCGGATTGATAACCCCACCTTATGGGATTCTGTTATTTGTCATTAGTGCTGTTACCCAAATTCCACTAAGAGAAATTATTGGCGAAATCTGGATATTCCTTGCAGTGCTGCTCTTTGCTCTATTGGCGATGATCATGTTCCCAGAAATTGTCTTATTTCTCCCACGGGCGCTAGGATATTAGGTACACAGCATGATAATGAGCCAAGCCTAATGCAGACGGTAAAATTCGGTCTAATTGGTGATAACATCCGCTCGTCGAGCGCACCAAAATTGCATCTTATCGCTGCCGCCCAACATGGAATCGACCTTAGCTATGAGTTGATTATTCCTGCTGAAAAAGGCTTTGATTTTGACGCTGCCCTGGCCTTTGCGCGCAATTCCGGTTTTCGCGGGGTCAATGTGACATTGCCCTATAAGGAACGTGCCTTTGGCTATGTCGATATTAATGATCCAGCGATCCGGCAATTGGGGTCGGTGAATACGATTTGTTTTGAACCCAATGGGCTGTTCGGCGCAAACACCGATTTTACCGGATTTTTGAAAAGTTATCGCGCCGCGCGTGGCGATCTGAAGGCAGGCCATGTTTTATTGATTGGCGCTGGCGGTGTTGGTCGATCAATCGGGTTTGCGCTAACGCAACTTGGCGCTAGCGCACTAACAATTCTCGACACTGATCAGCATAAGGCGGAAAGATTTGTAAAAGCGATCAATCAATTTGTACCCGGCCTTGCCATGGTTGCCGATGCAAACGCGCTGCCAGCATTTGACGCATGCGTCAATTGCAGTCCGGCCGGCATGCATGGCTATGGCGGGCTGCCACTTCCCGAGAGACTAATCCCAACCGATTTTGACTGGGCCTTTGATGCTGTATATCAGCCAGTTGAAACGCCGTTCAAACAATTGATCGACGCGCGCGGAATTGCGTTCATTTCCGGGTTTGAGCTATTTTTTCATCAGGGTGTTGACGCCTTTTCAATCTTCACCGGATTTGACGTAATAGATGAAATGGCGCTGAGAGATGCCCTAGTCAGAGCGCTTTGTCCCACAGGCAATTCCTAGACACCTCGATTACCACCTTACAGGAAAGGCAGCTTAGATAGCTGTTGTCGTTATATGCGGATAGTCATCGACTCACCTTAATGCTAGCCTGTCAAAACGATCAGACAAAATCCGGCAAGCCATTCGACAAAAACTTGAAAAAAAAAGGCTGCGACCATGGCAGTAAAAGTAGCAATCATCGGGTTGGGCATCATGGGACAGCGAATGCTTACCCATATGCGGCTGCACCAAAATTTCGAACCTGATTATTTATGGGATCCAGATGAATCTGCTTGCCATCAGGCAATGGTTTTAGACCCACAATCAAAGATCATGAATAGCGCAAGTGACGCCATCAGCAAAGCGGATCTGGTATATCTTGCCTGCCCACCGGCGGTTCGCGAACCCTATGCGCTTGCGGCGGCAGCGGCGGGCAAAGCCCTGTTTCTGGAAAAACCGTTTGGCATCAATTTTGACGATAGCGCAAAGCTTGTGGCCAGATTGCAAGCCCATAATGTTCCTGTTGCGGTGAATTTTACGCAAGCATCAGGTGTCGCCTTGACCGATTTATTAGCGGCAAAAGACCGCGGCGAGATGGGTGACTTGCTTGGAGTTGATATTATCGTGACCTATCCCGCATGGCCACGCCAATGGCAAAAGGGGGCTGATTGGCTGCGGTTCCGTGCCGAGGGCGGCATGACCCGCGAAGTGATTTCCCATTTTCTGTTTTTCACCGAACGCGTTCTGGGGCCTTTATCACTTATATCGGCACATACAACATATCCTGATGATCCGCCCTTATGCGAAACCGCGGTTCTGGCACGGCTCGAATCGAAAACCGGGCAGGCAGTTTCCATTCTGGCAACAATTGGCGGTGTTCAGCCTGACCGCCAGGAATTTATCGTAAAGGGAACCAAATCCAGCCGCCGTGTTACTGATTTTCATAAAGATGCGATCAGTGATGGCGGCGCTTTCATCGCGCTGCGCGAACCACCAAAAGACCCACGGGCAATAAGC
>JAOEVD010000018.1 GCA_028383305.1 Candidatus Puniceispirillum sp. | reverse complement strand
TTTGTTTTTGCAATTGGCCGGATTTGCCAATGCATTGCTTGAGCCGCAGCTTGACCGTGAGGCTTATATCAAAAGCAAACGTGGTATTGCACGTCGGGTCAAACGGCTTGCAGGATTGGTATGCCAGAAATTTTCCATCGCGCCTCCAGCGGCGCAAAAACTGATTTGGGGGTTTTTGACGATTGCTGGTGGAGCCGCGCAAATGACAGTTAGCCCGCTTGTCAGCAAAGCAGATTTGCCCGATGACGTTGTCGCTTTTACCGGTCTGGCAAACTTTGAAACCGTTTTTTTGAATGCAGCAGCACCGCTTGGGGCGAACCATATATCACGTTAGTTAAGCCAAACGTGGCAGGTGAATTCGTTTGAATCGTGGCCAGCAACGCGCGTGTGATACGCTAATTCATTGTCATTGCTGGCATCGAGGAGTGGTTGTGAGTGATCCTGTTTTATTTATCCTATTCACTAGATGATTTGGGGGGCGGCGCAGCCTTGCACGATGGTGCTGTTTCACGTCTTTTGAAAGATGATCAGCTTGCTTGGGCTCATCTGAATGCCGATCACCCTGACACTCCTGCGTGGCTTCAGCGCGAAGTCGGCTATTTAAACGATTTTGTCGTGAACGCCTTGCTTGCTGATGAAACGCGGCCGCGTATTTTGCCGACTGGGGAGGGTGTTCTACTAATCCTTCGCGGGGTGAATCTGAATGAAAATGCCAGTCCCGAAGATATGGTTTCTATTCGGCTATGGATTGACCCGCATCGCATTATTTCGCTTCAAAGGCGAAAATTAAAAGCGGTTGGTGATTTGGCGGCCAATATTGAGGCGGGGCAGGGGCCAGTTGGTTATGCCGGCTTTATCACCATGCTGATTTGCCTGCTTTTTGCGCGAATGGCGCCAGCGGTTACCAGCCTTGGCGAAGAAATGGATAATATCGAAGAAGATGTTCTTGATGGCAGTACCAATCCGCTTCGCGAGCAAATTGTATTAATCCGAAAAAGGCGATTATTTTCAAACGCTATATGGCACCGCAACGCGACTTGATTACAAGTTTTCTTGAGGCAAAAATTGACTGGTTTACTGATCACAACCATCACCAAATGATTGAGGC
Organism: Candidatus Puniceispirillum sp.; assembly: GCA_028383305.1. Taxonomy (GTDB): domain Bacteria; phylum Pseudomonadota; class Alphaproteobacteria; order Puniceispirillales; family Puniceispirillaceae; genus UBA3439. Next base: position 46,270 of record JAOEVD010000018.1, on the reverse strand, counting down.
GCACCCGCTTTGTTGAAGAGCTGGACTCGGTTCGGGAACGATCGCAGGTGATCAGTGATGAGGTTAGGAATATTCTGACTGAAAGACTGAATAAAAATATGTATGCATTGTCAGTTGTTGCAGAAATTTTTCTGCCACTCGGGTTTTTAACGGGGCTTTTAGGCATCAATATTGGCGGCATTCCGGGTGCTGAAAACCCACAGGCGTTTGTGGTTGTTTGCGGTATGCTTGCGCTGGTGGTTGGCTTGCAGATCGTGATTTTCCGAAAAATGCGCTGGTTCTAATGATTTGCTCGCCCCCATTTTTGACGGCTGGTCTGATATGAAAGATCAAGATTAGGCCGTGGGCGAACATAACCCCTTTGCAAAAATGGGAATGATCCAATTCTGGGCGATTTCAACGATTGTCTATCTGATTTTTCCGGTCTCGTTTATTTTAAGTTATATCGCCTTTGGGTCACTTTTTACCAAGCAGCTTGTTGCCGCTTTGCTTCAGGATTTTTTGCAAACCATGCTTGTTGCGATCGGGGCTTTGATTATTCTGATCTGGTTAACCGTTCATTATTTGGGATCCACACTGGCTGGATGGTTGGTGGGTAACCGCAACTACAGGGTAATGATAATAACTAATGTAATAGATGGTTGCCGGTACCGCTTTGAAGGGTGGTAACGCTAACAATCGATTGCTTCGGTTTATTGCTTTGGGCGCTATTATGCCCGTTGTATTAATTAGATATGTGTTGGGGTTTGCTGATCGCATGACGTAATATCATGACACAGATTAATTTAAAATAGGGTGCTAAACATGCTCGCAGTATGTGTTGATTTTGAAGTTGATCCGGCGAGCCTTGATGTCTTTTTAACAATTATGCAAAAAAATGCTGCAGATTCATTGGCAAATGAAGTTGGTTGTCATCAATTCGACATCACGCAAGACCCGCAAAACCCGACAAAGATATTCCTTTATGAGCTTTATGATGATGCGGTCGCTTTCGATCTGCACAAAAAGGCAAGCCATTATCTTGAATTTAATCGAGCGGTCAGCAAGATAGTAATAGCCAAATCTGTTCGCTTGCTAAAAAAACTCAACCATTGACGCAAATCTTGGTGCTGCAAAAACAAGCAAGCGCAAAAATATGTTATTTTCTGCTACGCCAGTGCCCTCCAAAGGGCGTGAAGACCAGGAGTGTTTTACAACGGTATTCTTTCAGGGCTTCAATTATTCATTCAAATGTCGTTATATAGAAACGAGGCATTTGCGTTTTGCAAGTTGCGTCGTGTTGATACTTGCTTGGATTTTTATTTATGAGGCCTTGGGTATTCCTATCATTGGTATTTATGTTGCTGTTCTCTAGCTACGGGATGCAGCCTGCGCTTGCTGGCGGCAAAACTTATCAGGGCAGTGAGTCATCTGCTCACTGCACTTTATGGTCAAAGGACCGGCTGCGTTGGCCACAAACAATCCTTGGCCGTGAGAAGGCTGAATGCAGACGGAAAGCCGTCGATAGCTCAGCTGGCAAAACCACTTGTCGTTTGATCAAGACTTACATTGACGATGATAGTGGTGAAAGAATTTGCATATATAGGCGGCAAGGAACGGGACTTGAAGAGTTGAGTTTGAGCATGTCGGCTTTTCTTCACTGCCAAAAAGACTTTGAGTGCAAACGAACGGCTAAGTAAAGAAGTCTTTAGCTACATGAATTTTTTCAACTTAATTTATTAAATGGTTTCGGATGTTTAGTCAAAAGCGTGTCTTTGAAATTATTGAAAAGGGGCAGGCTGACGACCATGCAAGTCGTTATTGCGATCTATTTCTATTTTCTCTGATTGTGCTGAATTTGTTGGCAGTATGCCTTGAAACAATCGATAGTCTCTATGCACAATATCGGACGGTCTTTACTTTAATCGAGCTGATTTCAGTATCAATTTTTTCAATTGAGTATGCGCTGCGGATTTGGTCGTGTGCCGCTGCACCAGATGGCAAACACAAAGGTGCGGCAGCCAAACGCATTGGCTATATATTCAGCTTTACCGGCATCATTGATTTATTGGCAATTCTGCCAAGCATTATTCCACTTCTACTTGGTGGGGTTGATTTGCGATGGCTTCGCATTCTCCGGTTGATGCGTTTGTTGAAATTTTCTCATTATTCATCAGCGCTTGAAGACCTGATTTCGGCTGTTCGCCATGAAAGTCGTTCATTTGCCGCAACCTTATATCTTCTCGTGCTGGCTTTGCTGATTTCAAGTTCATTGATCTATGTTGCTGAACAGGATGTGCAGCCCGAACATTTCGGATCAATACCGCAGGCCATGTGGTGGACAGTTGTCACCCTGACAACGGTTGGCTATGGCGATATCGTGCCGCATACGGTAGCTGGCAAATTTATCGCCACCCTGACTGCGCTAATGGGGGTTTGTGTTGTTGCATTATTGACAGGTATCGTTGCAACTGGTTTTACCAATCAGGTAGCAATGCGGCGACATCAGCTGGAAGCTGAAATATCATCGGCCCTCAGTGATGGTGTTATCACTAGTGATGAACGTGAAAAAATTGATGATTTGCGCCAGCGCTTGAATATTACTGAAGAAGATGCGTTGGCAATCATTGGCTATTTGCAGCGCAAAAACGATCAAAAATAACATGCGTGATGGCGGCATTGTATATTAGCCCGCTTGGTGCGGCGGAGGCGGCGGCCTGGCTTTGCGTGATTTTTTGTCACGCAATTTGGATGTTGCCAGATAATCCTGCCACTCTTGATGTTTTCTAGATCAGATAAATGAACATCAAGGGCAGAATTGGCAATCTGGATTTCGATGGTGAATTGAATCATCGCCGCAACCATCAAAATGATTGATAGGAAAAATAGCCAGCTGCCAAGACTATCGATGCCAAAATAAAGTGAAATCATTGCGGAAAGGTCAAAGATAAAGGCAAGCGAACTGCAGGTCTGGATGATGGCGATTAAACGCAGCCTTTGCCTAAGGCTGCCAATTTGGCGAAAAAACCGGGCGCTGTCCTCAGTTAAGATTTTTTCATTGATCACCGTGTCATGCAAATTGCGGATCAGTCCGGCCAAAAGCGAATAGCGGTTGCCAACAGCCTTTGGGGCAGGGCGTGGGGGCGGCAGTTGTCGCTTGTGAAAGATTTTTCCCAAAAGGCGAGATATCCGCTTGACCTAAGGGCGACAAAACCAGTAAAACGGCGCTCTAAATGCAATCAGCCCGATAGGCCGGATTTGGGATTACGCCAGATAAGGCCGGGTGGTAAAAGGCACACAAATCTGGTGGCGCATCAGATGGCGGAGTAGCTCAGTTGGTTAGAGCAGCGGAATCATAATCCGCGTGTCGGGGGTTCGAGTCCCTCCTCCGCTACCAAACCTTTCCTATATTCACCCTGAATTACAGACCGATCACACTCGGTTTCTTTATGCGCTCAGAATCACATATTTTGGGGTGTTTTGTCAAAGGGTGTGTGACCAGTGTGTGACCAAGTGCTTGCTCCAAGTTAAAGAATGCTCAACTTGCGGATTTAGCTCGGTTGCAAGACACATACAGGCTCTGCGCATTTTCCAAATTCGTGATACCACCTTTTGACCAGGCAAAATTGTGATCTGCCTCCATATTGTCGAAAGATATTTGACAATTACAATTCACGCATTTCTCTATTTGCTGGAGAGTCTGAGCAACCGTATGGCTTGCAAGATTTGTTTGCTCGGCGATCTTGCCCATTAAGTCATATTTTACAGAAGAGTTAACACTGCTGCCGCACTCAGTCTTGTTTAATGATGTCTGCGACACTTTCGGGTGCTTCCAAGAAAGAAAAATGCCCCGTATTTACCAACTCAATATAATTCTTTGGATTCATCAATGCTCGGCTGTCGCTTCTTTCCTTTGTTGTTGACCAGTCGTGATCACCATAAACTAGGGTGGATGGGATTTTAAGTTCTTGATACCGTTTTTTTGCGCTTGTCCAGGATTTGAAATTTTGAAAAACATTCCTGGTATGGTAAATATTCCCGGGCTTTCTTATCGAGGAGCTGAGTAATGTTAGATACTTCGACGTGATAGCTTTTTTATTGTAGACACCACCCCGAAAAATGCCCCATATAATCAGCCTATTCTCGAGGGCAGCGAAAAGACTCCCCAAGACTGGCAAGCTCATGTGCCAAATGATTAAACGCGCGAACAGATTTGCGCGACGAACACCCTCGCCAAAAACTGTATCGTAGTCATAAGGATTGAATACAAATATTTGCTCAACCTGCTTCGGTAGCTTAACGGCAACTGACGTGCACAATACCCCTCCGATTGACTCCCCCGCCAAAATCAATTTATTGAGTTTATTTTTCACGATGAATTCAGCTAACGCGTTCGTCATGTATGGTTCGTCATAATTCACCGCTTTGCTAACAGGCGAGGCTCCAAAGCCTGGCAGGTCAAGAGCGTACACCGTATATGAATCTTCTAATAAGGGCATAATTTGATCAAAATATTCTAGTCGGTTTCTGATCGTGTGGAGTAAAACCAAAGGCTTACCAGATCCAGATTTTTTGTACCGGATAAAGGAACCATCTTCCAAGAAGAACTTTTCACTACTTGCCATGTATCTACTCTCCTAAAAAAATTACATTTAAAATTGAAGAAGCGTTAACGTCACGAATTCAAAGAATCGTTTTACTTTATCATTTGTCTATTTGATCATTTAAACCTCGAAAATTAGTGTATATACACTCATTAATTCAAAATATATGGCTGAAGAACCGAACTCCTCAGCCAGCTAAAATTTAGTTTGTTGCGATTTAAACGTTGTTTCCAAAGTCTCCAAAAATACTTGAAAGTTCTCTCCCAACCCATTTTTCATGGCATCCTGTGCCTTTTCCCAATAGGGAATTGACTCATTTAGCTGTTTTATTCCCTGAGTTGTGAGTGAAACAAATCGTTGTCTAGCATCGTGGCCTTCACAGCTTTTGATGAGTCCTTCTGTTTCCAAACGGACGATCCCGCGTGTCAACGTCGTTCGATCCATACCAAGCGAACTCGCCAAATCTTTGATAGCCATCTCTCCATTATTAGCCAGAACCCCCAAAAGCGTAAACTGAGTGGCCTTAATCCCCGACGGTTTTAAAGCATGATCAAACAATTGAGTAATCATCCGACTAGTCTTGCGGACATTAAAGCAAGCGCAGTCTTGTAATGGTGCAAAATCATCATCTGCCATAATCATTTCCTTTAAGTGTATATACACATATATTTGATTTTCAATATTGTCAAGACCACTGCCGAAACAATTCGGGTTGTCTTGACTTTGTTATAAAATCCTTTCGGAGGGTTGGGATTGTACTAGCTTTTTGAGTGTAATGAAGGAGCTTTTAGTCTGATAGATTTCGTTCTCAGGCGACTAATTTCTATTACACACTTTTTAACACACCTAGTATGTTCACCTATAAAACACTGAATTTGGATATAAAAAGTTAAAGCTGTTTTATCATAATCCGCGTGTCGGGGGTTCGAGTCCCTCCTCCACTACCGTCCTTTTTCATATAAAACTGCCAGGTTCCAGCTACCAAACCATGTTTCAACATGGTTGTAGATTCTTATGAAAATGCCCGTTTCGTCAATCTCTGTATGACAGGTGTGTGACAGTGATAATGATTGGGTGTTCACGCCCTACAGGCTTCCGATGCTTCTTAGGATGTCTGTGTAAGCGCAGCAGGTCTCTGATGAAGTGTTGCCTGAAGCAGAAACAGCCTTAGCAATAAAGTTTGAATCTCTTTCGCCTTAGGTGGCAGCGCATACTCTGACCCTATTTCACTAGTGATCGCGTCGCAAAACAATGCCATGGCCTGAACCGGTAAGTGCTTCATTTTTCCAAGCGGGTTTTCCGTTAACAAGTACTAGGCTAATGCCGGCAGATGGCATGTCTGGCGATTTGTAGTCAGCACGGTCTGCAATTGTTGCGGGATCAAAAAGTACTAGATCTGCCGCCATGCCGGTTGCGATCTTGCCGCGATTATTAAGCCCTAGCGTTTCTGCGCTCTGGCTAGTCATCTTGGCAATTGCTGTTTGCAGCAAAAATAAGCTGCGATCACGGGCGTAATGCCCGAGCACGCGCGGAAAAGTGCCCCATAAACGTGGATGTGGCCTCATATCATTGGGTAGCCCGTCAGAGCCTATGAGTGCTGGTGGATAGGCCATGATACGCTCTAGGTCTGCATCATCCATTTGATGATAGATTCCGCCCCCAGGCTGGAGCTTTTCGAGAGCCGAAATGTTGTCGACCCCCCATTCGGTGGCAATATCATCTAGGTCGCGGCCAGCCATTTCTGGATGTGGGGTAGACCAAGAAACAGTAACCTTGCGGCTGTCCATGGCAAAGGATTGCAGCAGCACCGTGGAACTGGCGGTATAGGGATAAACATCTAGATCAAGGCGCAGCTCATCGCGGGCTTTAGAAATCATTGCCAAAGTAGTGCGGGAAAGCCCAAATGCCGCCTCACCACAACATTTGTGATGAGAAATCAGCGTTCTCACTCCCGAACGTCGCGCAATATCGATTGTCTCAGCAACCGCTGCAACAACACCACTTCTTTCGTCGCGCATGTGAGTTGTCCAAAGACCGTCGACATCAGCCACAACCTCGGCCAGTGCCAAAACCTCATCCGTGGAGGCCGCCTTTGCTGGCGGATAGGCAAGACCGGTCGAAAACCCATTCATGCCAGCTGCCAGCGCGGTTGAAAGATCTTTTTGCATAGCGGCCAGTTGGCTGCTACTGGCTGGAAGCTGAAGATCATCCATGGCACGCGCACGCAATACTGTGTGACCAACAAGCGGTAGAACGTTTACCGTGGATGCGGCGGCAGCCAGTGCCTCCATATAATCATTGACATTAGTAAATCGGAACGAGCTGTTGTCACCAAGCAAATCAAGTGGAGGGATCAGGGTACTATGTCTTGCAAGAGGTGAGGGTGAGGCGCTGATACCGCAATTGCCAACAACAACAGTGGTAACCCCCTGACTCAGCTTCGCCTTCATTCGCTTTGGATCAAACACCGCCATATCATCATGGGTGTGGATATCTATGAAACCTGGGGCAAGGGCAAACCCGCTGCCATCGATTTCCTGTTTTGCTCTAATGGGCTGAGTATCAGCTCGACTTTCAGCAGTGCTGAGTGAAATGATGCGTCCATCGGCAATTGCGCAACTTCCTTGCCACGGAGCATCTCCACTGCCATCGAAAATCTCCACATCACGGATCAGCAGATCAGCAATGATAGCCTGTTTTTGATTTTTCCCATCAGTTGGCATGTCTTACTCTCTTTTTACTGGTTTCAGCACGGTTTGAGCTCTTCTTAGGTTGCTACTTTTATTCGGGTAAAAATATAAGGTTTTGGCTGTCAAAATATGCCTCAAGATTAGTCTAGGGTTCCATAATAATTCATGTTTCGTCAACGCCTGTGTGACAGGTGTGTGACAGCGCTTGTCGTATGCGATCATATGCGAGTGTTACCCCAATGCCACGAGGGAACATAATTCGATAAAAAAACTGTAACGAAGACTTGAAATACCATCAATTTTGGTGTTGTCGTAATGGTGGCCTCAGGCTTTGTCTGCCTCCCGAGATAGCAGCTACTGTGGGACTATAAAGAACGGACGAGGCTTAAAGCCAAGGGTTCAACGTCCTAAAAGGTTTACCCAGCTCAAGAAACATGAATCACTAAACACGATACGCGGCACCTTTTTGCACGCAGCCGCAGGGTGTAATTCTTTTCGAGGAGCTCAAAATGCTATCGATAAAAAACACAATTACTGCAGCGCAAGAGCTTGCAGATGATTTTAACTGGGCAGCTTTCCCAGTTAACCCCAAAACCAAAACAGTTAGACCAAGGGTTTCACTTCGTCTCATGCCTGTTTCAATGGTAAAGACGATGAAATGCGTTGGTTGATTGCAGTACTATCCGGCAGCGGCATGCGTTAACAGCTTGGGCTTGGAATTGGAATCAGTCTAGTAAAGGGCAGGAGTATACTACTATATATGAAACCAAACCCGAACCTTTTCACTTTGAGGCATTACTTTTTGAAGGACTACCGACTACAATTTAATTCAGGTATTTCTTTGAAAAATTTTTAAACTGCTTTAACTTATTGTTTAAAAAATCGTATCAAATATTTGTGGAAAAAATGATGGGCACTACTGATGGTGGATTTAGGCTACTTACGTCAGTAGAAGTTACAGTGCTTATCTTTTCTATCACCACTTACCTGTTACTTTTTCTTGCTGGTAGGGCGGTATTAAAGCGAGATTCGCCAATAGCGCTCTATGCGCCTGTTGGTCTGGCTGTTTCGTATTTATTTTTCATATTTTTTTCTTTATTTTTTGCCAAATTTAGCGCAACAGTGCCATTCTATGCGGTGGTTTGTTTTGCTGCTTTTGGATGTTTAAAGCGTAAAAAAGGTTTAAAATTTGAACTAGCTTTATTTTCAGTATCTATAGCTATGCTTTTGCCGTTGATATATCTTGCGGTTATAAACAACAACCCACTCTGGGATGATTTTACTAATTGGCTTCCGCCAGCGAGGTATCTTTTTGAATACAATCACCTGCCGACATTAGACATTCCAGACGTAACACATGTGACCCAAACGTATCCGTTTTTGCGTGCGATGTTTCATGCCTGGGTTGTAAAGTTCTCAGGTACATTCAATCTGAATGTTCAGGGAGTGCTGAACATGCTTCTAGCGGGTAGTTTTTTAGTGTGGGCGCACGAGCTAAAAAAAGTACAATTTGAAAACCAAAATAATGTGGGAGAAGTTGCGTCATGTTTGCCCCTGATGGGGCTTCTTGCAGCTTCGTTAACCGTATGGATTTTGACTTTAAACACAAGACTGGTGTTAGGCAGTTTTGCCGACCCAGCATTGTCACTGTCTCTTGCTGGGGTGTTGATTTATCTGTCCAGCTCTAGAAATATCGAAAGTTGTTTTTGGAATGGTCGCATTGACACTAATCTTTTTTTTCTTTTTTTGTTTCCGTACTTCATCAAAGATGCAGCTGTCTACTTCGTGCCGATGCTGTTCTTTTGCTTTTGGCTTTCGAAGCTGGGTCAATCCGAAATTCAATCGGTTTCTAGCGTAATTAAAATGGCTAGAAAATTGGCAATCCAAACGGTTCATTTCGCTCCACTATTTATGGTTATGATGATTTGGAATAAATACTGCAATCAGAATGGTTTGAATTTCTCAATAGCGTTGCAACCTATTGATACTTGGAACTTTGACGTTGTTCCCCAAATACTAAAATCGATGCTCAGCCAAACTTTAGGAAGGCCTTACCTGCTGATTGGGTTGATCATATCAATATTTTTAATTTTAAAAAATTGGAACTCAAATATTTTACAGTCTAAAATTCGACGAACAATCTTGCCCCCAATCATGTTTATAATTGCCATGCACGGTTTCCTCTTTATTGCTTATCTTGGAGCATTCGGCGAGAGTGGGGCTGCCAGAGCAACCTCCTTTAGTCGGTACATAGCTCCGGCAGGTTTCTTGATTTGGGTGGCCCTGATAGTCTATTGGGTAACACAACATGACAGAATGATTAATAAATCTTTTAAAGTCGTCTGCGCAGTTTTATTTATTTCTTTTAGTGGGCTTATTGTCGCTAAAGCAGATAAATTTGTTGTTCCTGATACGCAGACACCGCTTAGACAAGCCGCAAAAGAAATACAAAAAAACTATTCGCACTCAAAGAGCCTTTTGATTGTCGATGCACTCAGTTCGGGCATTGATTATGTCAGCATAAGATACTACCTAGGCCGCGAATATTACACGAGGGTGGACGGACTAACTTGGAGGCCAAATAGTATGCCTCTGCCTGAGCTCAGACTTCTTATGAAAAAGTATGATGATGTTTTCATTTACTCAGCTCCTAAAAGTTTGATGCAGTCCGTTCAAAAAATTCAAGGTGAAAAATAGGACTTTTAGAAATGTTATGCTAGAGAAAAAAATGGTTGCAATTTTAATTCCATGCTTTAACGAGGAGCAAACAATAGGCTCTGTTATCGCAGGTTTTAAGGCATCTTTACCGGAGGCACACATCGTTGTCTGTGACAACAACTCCAACGATAAAACAAAAGAAATAGCATTGAAATCCGGGGTCACTGTTCTTTCACAGCCTTTGCAAGGAAAAGGATATGCGATTGAGCATATGTTTCGAGTAGTTGATGCTGATTTTTACGTTCTAGTGGACGGTGACCTGACCTATGACCCCAAAGTGGCTGAAAGTGCTGTTGAAAAATGCATCAAAGATTCAACTGATATGCTTATTGGAGTAAGGATGAGTGCTGATGGGCATAAAACTTATTTACCGCTCAGGAGCTTTGGCAATTTATTGTTTACAACAGTTTTGAGGGTTCTGTTTTCGAGCAAGATGAGAGATGTCTTGTCCGGCTATCGCGTTTTCTCCAGAAGATTTGTTAAGTCTATGCCTGTGCTCTCGAAAGGTTTTGGAATTGAAACAGAGATGAATATTCACGCACTGAGCCTGTCGTTGTCTATTGGAGAATTTGAAACTCAGTATTTTGAGCGCCCATTGGGATCAGTCAGTAAGCTTGCAACGTTCAAAGATGGAACGGTTATTCTTATGACAATTCTTCGGATGCTTTTTGAACACAAGCCTTTGGCTATTCTTGGTACCGCCGGCGTTGTTTTAGCGCTAGCTGGAGGACTTTTGTTTTTCCCGGTTATGCAAACTTACTTTGAAACAGGGTTGGTACCGCGCTTGCCGACAGCTATTTTGAGTTTTAGTTTAATGCTTATGTCTTTCTTCAGTTTTTTTTCAGGTTTGATTTTGGATGGAATTTCACGCCAACGCATCGAAGGAAAGAAATTAATGCTTTTGAACGTGAATATCCGATGACTGCTTATCAGTCTGAAAATGATCCGGAATACACCGGGATCGAGAATCTAGAAATTATGAAAGACGCGAAAAACTACAATAGGTTTATCGAAAAATTGATAGTTGAAGCGGCGCCATCAAAATCAAGTTTTAATGCGTTTGATTTTGGTGCAGGAACTGGACAGTTCAGTGAAATATGGTCCAAGTCTGAATCACCTAATGTTGAATTTACAGCCATTGAATTGGATGAAAATTTTAAAAGGCTTTTAGAGAAAAAGAATGTCAGGGTTGCTGATCTAAATCAAATAGAGAACGCATCAACAGATTTTATTTATTCTATCAATGTTCTTGAGCATATAGAAAGCGACATCGATTGTTTGATCCAACTGCATTCAAAATTAAAGGTTGGCGGTAAGCTATTTGTTTACGTACCTGCTTTCAAATTTTTGTGGACAGAGATGGATGACTTTGTTGGCCATGTGAGGCGTTATCGAAAAGGTGATCTAAGAAAAAAACTAGGGATGGCCCAATTTCATATTGAAAGCATTCAATACCATGATTGTGCTGGATTTCTGGCCACACTTGCGCTTCGGTATCTGACTGTCGGCACATTTCAACTTAGTCGAAACAAAATAGTACTTTTTGACCGTTTTATTTTCCCAGTAGGCAGGGTTTTTGACGCATTGATTTTTAAACATTTGTTTGGAAAAAATATTTCAGTTGTGGCTGTCAAACGCTGAAGGAGTAGTCTCATCAAAGCGTTTTCTTTTCGATCCTACTTGAATGCATTCTCTTTTTTAGTCGTTGGATTCATTGGATTTCTAATCGAGTATGCTATTGTGTCTCTTTTCATTAACGTGTTTGCCTTGAGCGCTTATCTTCCACGGCTTTTATCTTTTCCATTGGCTTTATTAACAACGTGGCAACTCAATCGTAAGTTTACATACTGTGTCGAAGATGCTTCTTCTTGGGTGGAGTTTGCTCGCTACTTTAAAGCAAACGTTGTTTCCCAATCGTCTAACCTTTTACTGTATACACTGGGTTGCTCGCCGCTGATGGAATTAGACCCTCTTAATGCTCTTATACTTGCAACATCGGTTTCTGTTTTCCTGAGTTTGTGTTTGTACGGTCAGTTTGTTTTCAAGAAAGTGAAAGATTAAGAAACTTGGTGTTTAATTTTTTATTTTACTAAGGGTTTCTGAGCCATCATGCCAATAGATATTAACTTTGCAGATGACATTTCTGTTTAAACAATCAAACTTACTTATTTTTGGTATTCTAAGGTTCTTGGCGAACGGACTAATTCTTTTCAGAACAGCGTGGTAATAGTCTGCGTGTCTGACGCCCAATTCTCAAATTATAGAGCCCGAGCATAATGTTTGAATTAATGTAAATATTTTTTTTATTGTTTTAGTTTTAGTTAAAATTGAAATAGCGTTTTTAGTTTCTACGGCATCATGTTACTTTAAGAAATCCGTCATGCCGGGTTTTTATGATAAAAGTTTGCCCTATGATTTCAAGCTCCAGATAAACACGTTTATCTGCGCCAACATTAGAAATTTTTTCAGTAAATCCAGTGAAGGGACCGTGTGTGACTTTATTTTGATCGCCGGCCAGCAAACTCCCAACTGACTCAAAGACGCTATTTTTATTACAACTCGTGAAAAGAAACTGCATGACATTTGGTGGGACTGGGCAGGGATACAAGCCAAATCTTGCCAGACGAATCACGCCAAGTGTGCTATTATTTTTTTGCCAATGCTTGTTTGCAGAGTCAATTTCCACAAAAACATACCTGGGAAAGAGCGGGCACAATGGGGTTTTAAATGCATTTTCCTTGCGCCTGGTGATTTTTTGTACAGGCAAAAAAGGCGTTAAAATTCTTATCCCTCAAATTTTTAAAGGCCACACGTTCGGCATTTGGCTTGCATTGAACGTGGTACCATGCCGACTTCTGTTTGGCATCGCCTTGGACAATTTCGCTGGTTTTAGCGCGGGACATAGCAAGCAGATCACTCTTAATTAATAGACTTAAGTTGGTGTTTTTATGGCCCTCAGTTGAGTCATTATGTCGGCTACAATATTTCCATTTGAGACTGGACATCGGGTTTAGCGGTGTGACATCGTCAACGTGATTTTACCCAGGTAATTTCTCGCATTTACAGCATTTTAGGCGCGCTTAAGGAATTGTAAGGTTATCCCATCAGAATGAAAAGGCCGGCAAAGAACTGCACTGGGTATCCACCCGTATGCATCTGGCGCTAATGGTTAAATTATCCAAAACGACCTGAGAAGAATATCAGTGACACCCAAACGGAACAAAAATTAGCTTTCAGGCTTAATCCTTGTCAGAGATACATTTCATGGTATGAAAACAGTGATTTGTCTATTCTGTGGTCCGCTCTCAACCGCATGCCTTCTTATTTTTTGTATTATGAAGAAAAAAGTCTAACCACTCTAAACAAGATTTGGTTTGACGGCGTCTCTATATCTGTTCACTGTATGAACGTATAATCGTGATTTGAGTATTTTTTCATGCCATCCTTGGGCTTAACCAAAACACGACCTATGTTTACCATGAATGAAGAACCATCAATAAAACTCATAAAAGAGCTGGAGCAAACGCCTAACCAAAGTCAGCGTTCCTTATCTGAACGTTGTGGTGTGAGCGTTGGACCGATAAACTATTGCCTCAATGTATTAATCAAACAAGGCTTTGTGAAAGCGTCAAATTTTATGAATGCTCGAAACAAGCTTTCCAACTCTTACATTCTGACACCGGCAGGGTTGAATCACAAAAAAGAACTGACCTTGATCTTCTTAAAATTGAAGCAGGCTGAATATGAGTCTTTGCAGCGGGAGATCACGTTACTGGAACAAGATCTGAGTCAATTATGATACTGAGTGATGATGGATCTAATAATCGTATTTAGAAGGCTTTTTGCAGTTTTTAGCTTTTTTATTCTTCCACTATGTTTTTATTGAGCTTTAATCATGAAGTATGAAGTGTTGTTTGATGGCTGAAATTTCTCTTAAAAGTGCCAAAATAGCCGTCGTCGGGCTTGGCTATGTGGGCCTGCCGCTTGCTTTGGAGTTTGCCAAGACGCGCGTGGTGGTTGGTTATGATATCAATGAGGTCCGAATTGCGGAACTGAAGTCTGGCCAAGATGAGACTTTGGAAGTGGAGCCTGAGCAATTTCTTGCAGCCCGCCACTTGTCTTTCACTAATCAGCCCGCTGATATTGCGGGCTGCACAGTCTACATCGTTACTGTTCCGACGCCAATTGATAAAAACAAGCGCCCAGACCTTCGGCTTTTGTTGAAGGCCAGCGAAACCGTGGGTAGGGTGTTAAAGTTCGGTGACGTAGTAATTTATGAGTCGACGGTATACCCAGGATGCACAGAAGAAGATTGTGTGCCCGTTTTGGAAAGATGCTCAGGCCTAGAGTTCAACAAAGATTTCTTTTGTGGCTATAGTCCCGAGAGGATTAATCCAGGTGACAAAGAACACCGCCTTTCATTGATAAAGAAGGTGACGTCCGGTTCTACCCCGGATATCGCTCGAGCGATAGATCAGCTCTATAATGAAATAATTACCGCTGGCACGCATCAAGCAGAGAGTATTAAAGTTGCTGAGGCAGCAAAGGTGATTGAGAACACGCAGCGCGACCTTAATATCGCGTTGATCAATGAATTAGCGATTATCTTTAATAAAATGGATATTGACACTGAGGCAGTGTTAAAAGCTGCTGGCAGCAAGTGGAATTTTTTGCCCTTCAGTCCTGGCTTGGTTGGTGGACACTGCATAGGTGTAGACCCTTATTATCTTACACACAAATCTGAGGCGATAGGTTATAAACCCCAAATCATTTTGGCTGGCCGTCGCCTCAATGACTCGATGGGTCAATATGTTGCTTCTAATCTGATGAGGGCTATGACTGAGCGGTCAATTATACTGGAGGAGGCAAAGGTTTTGGTGCTTGGCCTGGCATTTAAAGAAAATTGTTCTGATATCCGCAACAGCCGTGTCGTTGACCTTATTCATGAGCTCAATGAATGCAAAATTGAAACAGATGTCCATGATCCTCGGGTCAATCCTTCGCAAGCTTTAGATGAATATGGCATATCGCTCACAGCTAAGCCAAAAAACAATACATATGATGGTATAATTTTGGCGGTGGCTCACGACGAATTCAAACAGCTTTCAGTTGAACAAATTCGGGCGCTGGGTAAATCAAACCATGTGATTTATGATCTCAAATATGTTCTGAAGTTTGGGGAGGGGGACTTGCGGCTTTGATCAAAAGATTTAAAATTCTTCTTGAGTTTATGTCATGGCAAGGACGAAAGAAAACGTTTGGGTTAATGGCTATGATTACTGTAATGGCTCTTTTAGATACCATTGGAGTGGCAGCAATCATGCCATTCATATCGGTGTTGGTGAACCCAGAACTTGTTGAAACAAATGGCGTTCTTAGGGCTGGTTTTCTTTGGTTTAATAAATTTGGCATTAATACTGTTCAACAATATTTCTTTGTTCTTGGCGTCTTAGTCTTTGCGTTGTTAATGGCCTCAATACTCTTTCGGGCGTTAACCACCTACGTGCAAATTCGGTTTGGTCAATTTTTAGAATATACAATCGGAAAGCGACTACTTCGAAATTATTTGGGTCAACCTTATGTGTGGTTTTTGAATCGCCACAGTGCTGATTTAGGTAAAACCGTCATATCCGAGGTGCATGTAATTATCGTTCATGGCGTGATGCCGTTAATAACTATTCTTGCTCAAGGTGCTGTCGCCATCGGTATACTGAGTCTCTTGATCCTGGCGGATTTTGCACTCGCATTGACAATAGGCGCTGTGCTCGCTCTGACATATGGCGTTACATATTTCATCGTTGGAGGTCTTTTGACCAATATAGGAAACGCGCGTTTCCAGGCGAACGAGCAAAAATTTAGGATTTTGACCGAGGCGTTTAACGCTGTGAAAGAGGTTAAGATTTTTAATTTAGAAACCATTTATGTCCAGCGCTTTGATCATCATGCAAACGCGTTGGCGACTCATCAAGGGTTGGCAGAAATAATTGGATTGATGCCGCGCTTTGTACTTGAGATCATGATATTTGGAGGAATGATGACCGTCGTGCTTTATCTCATGATGCAAAAAGGCAGTTTTATATCAGCTTTGCCGACCGTCTCACTTTATGCTTTTGCTGGATATAGGCTGATGCCAGCACTACAGCAAATTTACTCTTCTTTTTCGCAGTTGCGCTATTCCGCGCCATCAATAGATGCGGTGGATGCAGACCTAAGGCAGTCAAAGCCGAGTCAACCCCGCACCATACGCATGCAAAGTGAGCAAGTCATTTCATTTAACAAAGAATTGGTGCTCGATGATGTTCATTTTTGTTACCCGGAGGCTAGAAAACCATCTGTCAAAGGAGTTGACTTAAAAATACCTTTTAAGAGCAGTGTTGGTTTTGTTGGCCCAACTGGCAGTGGAAAAACGACCCTCGTCGATATAATCATTGGGCTGCTGTGTCCTCAGCAGGGAGTGCTCAAAATTGATGGGCAGGTTGTTGACGAAGGTAATATCGTCGCTTGGCAGCGCTCAATTGGATACGTGCCTCAGCATATTTATTTAACTGACACGACGGTAGCATCTAATATTGCATTTGGCGTTGATGAAAATGATATCGATTATCACGCGGTGGAAAGAGCGGCACGCGTTGCGAGTTTGCATGAGTTTGTGATAAGTGAGATGCCAGAAAAATATCAGACCGTAATTGGCGAACGGGGTGTGAGGCTATCTGGTGGCCAGCGTCAGCGTATCGGTATCGCTCGAGCCTTGTACCACAACCCTGATGTGCTAATATTGGATGAAGCCACTAGCGCACTCGACAATGCGACCGAACATGCGGTAATGGACGCTGTTCATAACTTGCGGCACGAAATTACTACTATCCAGATTTCACACCGTCTTAGTACGGTGTCAGCATGTGATATAATCTTCCTGATGAATAATGGCAAATTAGCTGCGCAAGGCAGTTTTGAAGATCTCGCCAAGAACCATACTAATTTTTCAGACATGGGCGCTTTCAAGTGAATTGGAGCATTAAATTTGAGCAAAAGAATTTTCGCTTCAAACAAAAATATATTGTCTTGACGGTCAAATAGTCCTAACCGTCGATAAAGGATTCATTTTTGTTTCTAAATAGTGTTTATGATGTTGGATTAGCGAGGAAACAATGACGAAAATTATCTCTAAAGGTGAAGGGGTTATTGACTTCCAGAAAACCTCAGTCAGAGCAGGCGCAACATATAACATGCTCCTCTCGCTAGATCAGTGCGACCATACATTTTTGACTTTTAACAGACTTATCCGATCTGTCAAAAAGGAGTTAATAAAGGAAGATATGGCAAGGCCTGAAATCAGTCAGGTCATATCAAAACTGTGGCAAGTCTTTCTTTTTAAGAAGATAATGCTCAGGACAGGCGGTCACAATCATCACCTTAGAACATCAACTATGCCCAAAAATATTTTAACCTTGCTTCAAAAAAAATATTGCCGCAGTGATTTACAAAATGGCGTTAGCACTGAACACATTTCAGTAGACCGTGGCTCGGCTTTGCATGGTTGGATTGTTAACGAATATCTGAATGTTGCGAAAACTTTGTTTAGGGGAGTATTCGGATATTCCGCACATATTAGGTTTGTATCTAATCAAGAGGGTAAAAAGCAGGTTTGGGAAGAACGGTACATGACAGATCACTCCAATTTTCATTGGGACGAAGATCTTAACTCTTTCTCATTGATAGTTTATTTATCCGATGTATCCAAAGATGATGGAGCTTTCAAGGTCATCAAAGACAGCAAGATGTTTCAACAAAATTTATATCTGTCTGCTTATGATCAATGTTTATGCGATTTTAATGGTCGTGATAACCACATTGTTTCCAACCGTGTTGGCCATCACCTTAAGCATGTGCGAGAAGACGACGTTAAAGTTTTTACAGGCTTGAGTGGCACTTCAGTGAGTTTCTACGGCAGGCATATTTTACACGATGGTGGCTTCCCATCAGCTGGTGGATCCAGGATAGCGCTGTTTTTGGAGCAGAGAAACTTTCTTACACGACCATTGAATTTTCTTGCAAAACTGCTTTCTCATGCTTTGTGAGGTTTGTGGTCTATGATTAAATTCTATAAAGGAGATCCTGCTTGTTATTTTTGCACGGCTAGCACTGTTTTGTATTGCTGATAGCTTATTTTAGTGCGAATACGTGACCCGCCTTCTTCAGAAGGCACGCGGTCTTGCTTTTGGACAAAGCTTTGACAGTTATTCGTCAAAAAGTTAAGAGCCTGCGTCATAAAAAAAGTGAGTATCTGGAGGATATGAATATGAAGAGTCCGTCTTCAACCATTTATATAAATGACAGAAGAATTAGTTTGCTGGATCCAGTTTACTTTATAGCTGAAATTGGATCAAACTTTGATCAGGACTTAAGCCGTGCCAAAGATTTAATCTTTTTGGCAAAGGAGGCTGGTGCAGATGCAGTAAAATTTCAGCATTACACCGCTGGCACATTGGTCAGTGATACAGGGTTCAAGTCTATTGGTAATTTGCCATCCCATCAAGAGCAATGGAAAAAAAGTGTTGCAGAGACCTATGACGACGCGTCTCTTGATAAGGATTGGACGGCTGACCTAAAACATACGTGCGATGAAGCAGGCATCACATTTTTCTCCAGTCCATACTCCTTTGATCTGGTGGATTATATCGACCCTTTTGTTGCAGCGTACAAAGTTGGATCTGGCGATATTACATGGACTGAGATTATTAGGAAGATGGCACAAAAAGGAAAGCCTGTTTTGATCGCTACTGGTGCATCGGACATGTTGGAGGTTAGCCGTGCTGTGAATTCTGCATTAGAGACAAACACGGATGTGGTTCTAATGCAATGCAATACAAATTACACGGGGGATAGTGAAAATTTCAAGCATATTCACCTTAATGTTTTGAAGAGTTATGAAAAAGCATATCCTGGAATTTTATTAGGGCTTAGCGATCACACGCCGGGTCATGCAACAACCTTAGGAGCAGTAACCCTTGGTGCACGGGTCATCGAAAAGCACTTTACTGACTCGACTGAGCGGGACGGTCCTGATCATGCGTTTGCGATGACGCCGTTCTCATGGACAGAGATGGTCAATAGGACACGTGAACTTGAAGCTGCTCTTGGTTGTTCCATTAAGCGTGTCGTGGCAAATGAGGAACAGACTGTCGTTGCACAGCGACGCTGTGTTAGGGCATCCAGAGAGTTAGGAATAGGAACCTGTCTTAGTCTCAAGGACATGGAAGTGTTGCGTCCATCTCCCTCGGAAGCGATACCGCCACATGAGCTTCACTCACTCGTTGGCAAAGTCTTAACGCGTCATATTGCTTTTGGTGAGCATTTGACTAAAAATCACTTTGAATAGAAAAACCTGTTAACTTTTTGTGAAAAAATATGCCCCATTCTACGTCATACCCCGTGCTACCTAAATCTCGTATTCTTGTAACCGGTGCTTGTGGTTCAGTCGGTTCAACTCTGGTCAAGCGCCTGTTGAATGACGGCCACACTGTTTGTGCATTCGACAATAGCGAAGACGGACTGTTTAAACTTGATCAGTCAGAGGCACATAGAAATGAGCAATTGCGAGTGTTCCTTGGTGATATTCGCGACCTTGGGCGGTTAACGCAGGCTATGGAACGTGTAAATTATGTTTTTCACTGCGCTGGCTTAAAACATGTTTATCTTTGCGAATACAACCCCTTTGAGGCTGTGCAAACCAATGTTACAGGCTCCAACAACATTATCAAAGCTGCGCTTGATACTGGAGTTGAACGGGTAGTTTTTACTAGCAGTGACAAGGCAGTTAACCCAACGAGTACGATGGGTGCTTCAAAATTACTCGCTGAAAGACTTTTCATTGCGGCGAATTCTCACACTGGTAAGCATAGAACACGGTTTTCGGTGGTTAGATTTGGAAATGTTTTGAATTCTAACGGTTCTGTTCTACAAATTTTTCAGCGTCAAATAAATGAAGGCTGTCCTTTAACTATCACGTCAACTGGAATGACTCGCTTCTTTTTGTCGATGGATCAGTCTATTGATCTTTGTATTCAGGCAGCACAGGACATGTGTGGCGGTGAAATTTTCATAAAAAATATGGGTGCCTGCGATGTATTGGCTCTTGCACGTATTGTGACAGGGGATTCACGAAAGTTTGAATTTGTTGAGATAGGTTGTAAGCCGGGCGAAAAGCTCTACGAGGAACTCGTAACTGATATCGAAAGCCTTCGTACAATAGCTGACGGGAACACCTATATAATTTTACCAGAAGCAAAGAATTTTTGGCCCGAGAACATAGTCAATTGTTTGTCAAAATATGATGGCAAAAAATTTATCAATAAACCCGTTCGGTCCGATAATGATATTTTGTCTGACGAGAGTATCCGCTCGATGCTCATAGATGCGCAGTTATTTGTTTGATGCTAAGCGGGCTAGGGTAGAAATCCAAAAAATGATACAATCCACACATTTTATTGGTTTGAAAGCTGCTTATAACAAGGTCGGTGCAGACACTTGGCTCTGTGATGATTTCCTTACATCTAATCTGAAAAGGTCGAGATTGCTGTTTGAACCACAGAGCTTGAAATCTTTGAACCCTCGGCCAAAGTCAGTGGACGTCAATGCTTTATTGTCGGGATTGCCTTTTCAGGAGAATGTGATCAACGGGCTTTTGACGGTTCAACAGGATATCTCTGAGATATTGAACAATACCCTTCACTATTGGGTTAAGCCTCAGAATTTAGGCATTGAATACTGTGTTTTCAAATGGCCTGATGGCTCTTGGAAAAGCGAGTGGCATCCGCTTATCAAGGATGCTATCTCTGAAATTGAGCAATTAGTATACATACTTGATATCAGGGGAGTTCAGGTTAATCCGGATGGCTGCGTGGTTGCGAGAGGGTACGACTGTAACCGGTCGTTATTCCGCATCAGGGAGCATATGCAGAAAACTTTGTCCTTTTTGCCTGAGCGTCAATCTGGCTGGGCACATATACCATTGGGGCGCATTTTAGAGCCTGTTGGAAAGCGGCGTTTCAAAAAACTTAATGCCTATTTCCACGAAAAAGCGAATAGCCATATTACAACTGTTGAAATTGACAGGGTGCATTATGTGAATGAAACGAGATGGTATATGGAAGAGCGCACAACATTGCTATCGCGCTTGCTTCAAAAAAACGCTCAATGAACAAACATGTGATTTCAGCCAAACGAATTGTCGCAGTCATCCAGGCACGAATGGGATCTAGCCGGCTGCCCGGAAAATCTCTCATGGATTTGGCTGGCCAGCCATTGTTAGCGCGTGTTTTATCTCAAACCGCGGCTGCGAAGACTTTGAACAAAGTTGTAATTGCAACCAGTACAGATTTGGCGGATGACGCCATTGTTGAGTTTGCTGAAAAACATAATTACGACCTAGTGCGCGGTCCCAAGGATGACGTGCTTACCCGCTATCAGATTGCCGCTGTAGCTTCTAAAGCTGACATTGTTGTTCGCATCACCGGGGATTGCCCTTTGCATTCCCCTGATACCATTGATGAAGTGGTTCACGCTTTCTTGAATGCGGGTGCGGATTATGCGTGTAATACAAATCCATACACGCGCCCTGATGGCCAGGATGTTGAAGTGTTCACAAAACAATTGCTTGATAAAGCTGCTGCAAATGCCGTACTACCTTTCGATCGGGAGCATGTGACGCCATGGATTAAACGGCTGCTCGATGTATCAATCCTGAATTTTAGGCACAAGCATCCTCATTATCCAAATTTGCGATGGTCTGTCGACCACCCTGAGGACCTTGAATTTTGTAGAAAAGTATGGACTCAGTTGGAAAAAAATAAGAAGCCGTCCTTTATATTTGGAGAAATCATGTCAGCCATGACCAACAGCAAAGCCCAACCTGGACAAACAATCATCAATGAAGGCTTCTATCTTTCAATATTTAATGGGGCTTCCTCTGAGGCTGCTTTGCCCTGCAAACTTGACAAGAGCTTTGAATGGCTTGCGCGCAGTGACAAAGTAGTGCCAGGTGCTGCTCAAACCTATTCAAAAAGTTGGCGCCATCACATCCGTGGTGTAACCCCAATATTTCTTGAGTCTGGCCAAGGGGCAATTGTAACAGATGTGGATGGAAATTGTTATGTCGACCTCATTCAAGGGTTGCTACCAAATATTCTTGGGTACGCTCACGCTGGTGTGAATGATGCAGCGCATAGGCGCGCCAAAGACGGGCACAGCTTTTCACTGGCACACACACTTGAGGTCGAGCTCGCTGAACGACTTTGCAAAATAATTCCCTGCGCTGAGATGGTGCGCTTTGGCAAGAATGGATCAGATGCGACAGCTGGTGCTGTTCGAGTTGCTCGTGCCTACACCGGCCGTGAGCGAATAGCTGTATGTGGCTATCATGGCTGGCAAGACTGGTTTATCGGATCGACCTCACGTTGCGCTGGAGTGCCTAAAGCGGTGCAGGAGTTGGTGCATACCGTTCCGTATAATGACATTGATGCTTTGGAACAAATCTTAGCAAGTAAACCAGACGAATTTGCCGCCTTTATCATGGAACCGGTGAACTTTCATTGGCCTGATGAAGGATATCTGGAAAAGGTAAAACAGATAGTACATGCGCACGGTGCCCTGCTTATTTTTGATGAAATTTGCTCTGGTTTTCATTTCCAACTTGGCGGTGCGCAAAAGATTTTTGGGGTTTTGCCAGACCTTGCTACTTTTGGCAAGGCTATGGGTAATGGTTGGCCGATCAGTTGCATTGTTGGCCGCAGGGATGTCATGAAAATATTTGAGGACGCATTTGTAAGCTTCACATTTGCTGGCGATGTATCCGCAATGGCTGCTGCAATGAAGGTCTTAGACATTTTGGAAGATGGCGACGCCTATGCCCAGATGACGGCCGCTGGCACAAAACTATTTGATGGCGCGCGTGTAATGGCCAATGCCGCCGGACTCGGAAATAACTTTGAGCTTCACGGCCATCCGCACTGGTCGATTTTTTCTTTTGTTGATGAAAATGGCGAAATGGACCGTCTCACCACGGCTCTGTGGATTCAGGAAGTGACGCGTCACGGGGTGCTGATCCTAACAACCTTTAACGTATGCGCTGTTCTCAGTGAAAGGGATGTTACAAATACCTTGACTGCATTTGCACACGCCTTTAAGCGTGTTGCCGAAGCAAAACGCCAAGGCGTAAACCCCACGGAATGGCTTGATGGCCCGGTACCCGTTCCCGCGTTCAGGGTAAGAAGTTAAACAAACCTTCAACGGTTCCTCCTGATGTTACGAATAACATAGAGTTGAAATTACCATGAAAATTTTAGTTACAGGGGGGGCTGGGTTTATTGGTAGCCACCTTATCGAGTCTTTGCTGGAGAAAAGAAGCAGTACGATTGTATCGTTAGACAATTACTCAACGGGGAAAAGAGAAAATCATTTAAGCGGAGTTGAATACATTCACGGGGAAACCAAAGACATAGACGAACTCATCCAGTTTGAGCCTGATTTAGTTTTTCATCTTGGAGAGTATTCACGTGTGGAGCAAAGCTTTACCGATCTTGACAAAGTGTGGGAATCAAATTCTTTGGGAACCTATAACGTTCTGAAGTTTTGCCTGAAGAATACCAGCAAAATTGTTTATGCAGGAAGTAGTACAAAATTTGGTGACGGTGGACTAGGCCGTTCTCAAACTCCATATGGTTGGACAAAGGCTGCCAACACCGAGCTTGTAAAATGCTTTGGTGATTGGTTTGGGCTGGAGTATGCGATAACCTATTTCTACAATGTTTTTGGGGGAAGAGAAATAAGAGTTGGTGATTATGCAACACTCATCGGCATCTTCAGTGAATGCAGAAAAATTGGAAAGCCATTGCCCGTAGTCATGCCAGGAGCGCAAAAGCGCAATTTCACTCATATCGATGATATTGTCTCAGGACTTTTAAAGGTTGGGGAAAACGGCTTAGGTGACGATTTTGGCATTGGTAGCGATGAGTCATATTCAATTTTGAATGTTGCAAAGTTGTTCGGCGGTGAAATTGAAGAGCTACCTCCTCGCCGAGGGAATCGGCTGTCATCAGATATAGACACATCAAAGACTAAAGCTCTTGGTTGGAAGTGTGAGCGCTCTTTAGAAGAGTATATTAACTCCTTGAAACAGGATTTTTAAGTCCGACGCGTACCAAGCTAAAGCGAATTTAAAGTGCTAATTTTAGTTTCTATAATGGTTTCATATAAATGTTTGTGTTGCATGATAATAACCGAACTTAGATAAAGTTAAACGTGTCAATTGAGGCAGAGATGTTTTCCGAGGGGGTTTGTTTTTGAAGAAAACAATATTATCAGTTGGCTGGGGGGCTGAACTAAGGGCTGAAATTCTTGATAAGGTAGAGTCTCTTAACAGTGGTGAGATAAACTTTTTCCATATTGTGGAAACTGGGCCCAGATCCAAGTGTGTAAATCCAACTGCACCAGAAAATATTCACTTCGTCTCAGTTCCAAATTTTCCCCAAGTCTCACACGAGGATCGAAGATTTCTTGAGAAACTCGAAGTGGAAGGAATACCGACAATAAGATCTATGATAGCTGGTGATCCATATCTACGATATCTCGATAGCGAGCTTGCACTAGGTTATGCTTCGATGTTAGCCAAAACTATTCTAAAGATTATTGAAGATAAAAAACCTCTAATTGTCTTAGCTTCGAACGATAGGTTGATATCATCAATTGCGTTAGCCGTTGCTTACAAGACGAAAACGCAATTCGTTGCAATGGCGTTCACTGTCATACCGGACAATCGGGCATGGTTTATCGAACGAATGACACCGAATAGCTTGATTTCCCTGAAACTCGGCTCAAACCAGGGAATCTCAGTTGAAGAGACGCGGAAAACACTAAGTGGGTTTTACCAAAAATTGACAAAGCCTGCTGCCTATGTAGCACCAAGAAGCATGATGTCGGCATTCTTCGAGGGGTTTATGCTTTTTGGTAACAAACTGAAAAGGTATGTGAGCGCTAAACACGAAGGAGATAGTCGGTTCGGAACGTTCTCATTCTGGCAAGCTGCGAGTAATCGGGGGCGGCGGCTTTTGAACCGCGCATCGCTGATTGGATTAGACATGGTGACAACGCCGCCAAAAGACAAATTTGCTTATTACCCGATGCATATGTCACCAGAGTCAATGGTAGATACATGGGCTGTCTTCCATCAAAACCAGTTAGGGTTACTGAGACAGATTGCCTTAGCGTTGCCGTTGGATATGAAACTCGTCGTAAAACTTCATTTCAGTGACCCTGACAGCTATTCAGCGCATGAGCTGTCGGCTTTGGCAAAAATCACGGGTGTTTTGATTGCCAGTCCTGACGCTGATGCTCGGACTTTTTTAGAGAGTGCTTCATTAGTTTTTGGCATAACGGGTACATCTTGTTTAGAAGCTGCCCTGTTGGGTAAGCCCACTATCATATTTGCTGACACTCCTTACCTCGAATTTCCCAATAATGTCAGAGCAAAACTACCAGATGAACTTTTTACGCAAATAAGAGAAATGCTTCGGCGGTCGCCTCCTTCTCAGGAGGACATTGAAAAGGCATTTGTAAGATATGCAAACAGATACTTACCTGGCCGAGTTAATGATTGGAATATTCCACTTTGTACTGCTGATGTCGAAAAATATAACCGCTGCTTCAAGGAACTGGTCAACCATGTTTTGAAGGAGAAATCAAAGTCACCGTAAATTGAAAGGCTGCAAAAGTTTAAAATGTGAAAATGTTGTTTGTTTGCGCTCAAGCGCGCTCTTTAAACTCACCCCAACTACTACCTGTTTGTTAGAAAATTTATCTGCGATGTCTTTTCTGAGGGTTTGTGATTGTTTAGCGATGGTCGGTGGCGTAGACTTAGTGTGCTAACTGAACCAAAACTACTGGCTATCACAAACTTGCCAAGTTCTGTGAGGTTCAAGAAGATTGGGTCGTTGGCTGAAGAAGGTGATTCTAGAAATGGGTAAAATTGTATACGTTGACGTTGGAACACATTTCGCCCAAGAGTTTCAATCATTTTTTGGAAGTCAGAAATATTTTTATACCAAAATAATTAGACGATTAATTGGCTCCCATGTCTTAAGAAGAGGCGAAATGATCTCATTGAGTGAGTTGAGAGAGTTAATGCGTCAACGTCATGATTTGCGTAGAAAAAAGAATTGCTTTATCTCTTTTTTCGTCGAGGCTAATGCAAGAGTTATACAACATAGCGACGTATATAGATCTGCTAATGGGGTCTTCAATTGTGCATTAACTGGAGATCAGCAATTCTCATTAATTAATCTTTATTTGGCTAATAGTGATCAATTAAGCCAAGGAAGTTCAATTTTTTCAACTAAGAGTAACGTATCTGTTAACGATGCTGTTCCAACAGCTGGCGTGCCGTCGGGTTTATTTTTTAGATCCTTGAAAGGGTTAATTGAACGCAGCATTCGTGAATACTCAGTTATTTTGCGCCTAAATTGTGAAGGTGTTGAGGACGACGTTATTTATTCTGCACATGAAGTTTTTTCAGACAAGCTAGCGCTTGTTATGGGTTCGCTTGATGATGTCCGAGGTTGTAAAGGAGATGACGTTTACGATGCGTTGCAACAGTATCTAACCATAAATAATCTTCCTTTTGTATCCTTTTCAAGTGAAATAAGTTCATGGAGTGTGGCGCATAAATCTATCAATGAAGTTCATAAATGTTTTTTTGAGTGATGTGTCTTATGAAACATTGAGTGTTAATGTGAGTCCGGCGCTGTGCAAGGGTTGATGAAGAAAACTACTGGATTGCTGAAAGGCTCACTTGCTGAGGAAATTAAAAAAACAATGAAATTAAAATCAATTGCAAAGAAATTGATTAACGCGGCTCTTAAACCGGCGGGGTTTTCTTTAGTGAGGACGAATACTACCGTGGATTATTATCTACACAAGTACTCCTCTTATGAAGAGTATGCGCGAGTTCAAACCCATTGGAATAAAGTTAAGTTAAACAGTGTGTGGGCTGATGAAGGCACTCTAACAAGAGTCAAAAATATTCTGTTTGATGAATTTGGCGATGCAAAAAAAATAGTTGGGATTTGCCATGGGACACGTAATGGGTTTGAACAAAATTTCTTGAGAAAATTATCTGGCAAGTTAGAGGTGATTGGTACAGATATTTCAGATACGGCAAACAATTATGATAACTCTGTTCAGTGGGATTTTCATGATGCAAACAGTGATTGGAATGAAAACCAAGATTTCATTTATACAAACTCATTAGATCAATCATGGAAGCCACATGTCGCAGTGCAAACTTGGCTTTCGCAATTAAAACAAAATGGATTACTGATAATCGAACACACAGAATCACATGGCGCGAGTGGGGCTTCAGAGATGGATCCATTTGGTGTTAGACCAAAGGTGATGCCCTATGTTCTGACAATGTGGTTTGGTTCTCAAATTTCAATAAGTCACACAACAGCAAAGAAGTCTAACATGGATTTAGAAGCTTGCTTGTTTGTAATTAAAAAGAATCAAAATAACATAGAACTAATTACAAATGAGACAGAATTATAAATTGAGAGTTTGGTGAAAGCGTATCCGAATGATTTGACAATCTGAAGAAATCATTCAATGGTGTTTTCCAGTTGCTGCGAGACCACTTAGAAAACCCAACCTATGTAGCACACTTGCTGCAGAAAAAACCAAATGCTTAGCTGGACTAAAATTCACAGAACTTTCTGTGGGTTGCTTGCAAAGCGAATGGCGACTTTTCTATGCACTATGAAATTGTGATAATTCGTTGATAATAATCAACTATGAACTTAATTCCACAGTTGAATGAATATATGAAAAACAGTACCAGATTTTATTTAAAAACTCTGCACATGGGTAAGGCTCTTTCATCTGTTTTGGTCAATTGACTTCCAGATCAGCAATAGAATGCTTGGGGTTTATTATGGCATTGTAGTTGTGCGCATAGGTTTCTCCTTGCTGTTTCTCTTTCTTTGTTTCTTCCTACCATTGAAAATAAAATCCATGCGCTAGAGAAAGGAAGTTTTGTAGGCTATATTTCAAGAATGAAAACCTTTAATTAAATGTTTAAAATGTGCGAGAGAAACCGTCAAGTATATCGTTCTCTATATATTTTGATGCAAAACAGAAGATGACTAAACTTAACCCAAAGACTTTTTCGGCTGTCGACTTTAAAGGTAATCTGCATCCAACCTACTGCTGTTATTTGTTAGCAGGTTTTTTCTTGGTTTTCGTATCGGTCGTGGCGATGGTTTTTTCCTTTTGTTCAATTTTAGCAAGATTGTTGTTGGCCTGTAGGATTGGTCTAACCGTTTTGTGCTGTCGGCCATTTATATCGTAGAGGTCTTGCGGTCACATTTTTATTAAATTTTCACCGCGGTTATCGCGTCAAAGTATGTTTTAGCAGCATTGGTAAGTAGAAATGAGCGATGAAAACAATATTTTTGCCTATAACGTGGTGGGTGCTAAGTCTTCTGGTGCCCGTTTTTACCGTTTGCTAAGCGCGGAAATTAATTGCTCGAGTAAAGCTAATCTTCAGGATAGCAAAGTGGTTTTATTCAATATTTATACGCCGTTAAGGAAGCTGATTGCCGCAAGACTTTCAGGAAAAAAAGTGTTCTTGCGTGTTGATGGGCTGTGGAACGATAAGCTCAATTCATATTTTCTAGAAAATATGAATTGGTTTTGGCAGCCAATATTCGGCCTCTTAGGCAAAATACCGTTAGCTTCTGTGCCGCTAAATCATTTGGCTAACTTAATATTTGATAATTATAAGGCATTTATAAAGATTTTTATTGCTAATGGTTTGGTTTATCAGTCCCAATTTTCTCGAACTCTTCATGAGGTATATATTCGGAAGAAGCACAAAACGGTCATATTAAATGGTGCTCCCTGGATGGGTGGTTCACTCTCGAGCGTGGAGTTTCCTCGGTTTGAGAAAGAATTGAGATTTTGCATCATTTACAGCAGTGCGCCATTAAAAGGTATTTATGAATCAGTCAAATTTGTAGAATGGCTGAATAATGAAAAGAATGTTCGCGCAAAGCTCATTGTTATTGGGTTTGACTGGACTGCACCTCCAAGTTCTCCTGATGATTTCCTTGAATCCATGCAAGGGAATGAGCATATCGAGCTGTTGGATGCCTTTGATGAGTTTGGCGATCAGCAAAAGGGAGCGATCCAGTCTTCACATTTTTACCTCTGCTTGTCGCGTGCGGACAATTGCCCCAACGCTCTTGTAGAGGCCATGTCATACGGCCTCCCAGTTTTGGGCCTCCGCAGTGGGGGCGTGTCTGAAATCGTTGGTTCTGCCGGTGTGCTTCTCCCGTTTGATGACTTTGATAATGGGTTCTTCTTTGGCAGCAGGTATGAATTTTTGATTATGGCTGTTCCATTTGATGAACTTTTTGAGGGGCTTAAAAAGTTAATTGAAAATTATGAATTTTATCTTGATCAGGTTGCGGAGCGTTTTTCATCTGACCTTGATATTAAGATTGTCTCTCAGAGGTATAGGCAGTTTTTAGAAACTTTTTTGAGTTAATCAAATGCACAAAATTCTTTATTTATACGCTGAAGTGATGGGATACACTATTTCCACGCTTCAAAAATTAGTCGCATATGGCGCTGAGGTTCATGTGGTTTGCTGGGATGACGGCAAAATTACCCCTTATGAATTGCCTAACATGGCAAATGTCTACTTTTATCATCGCTCTCAAGTTACCTATCAAAAGGTTTTAAATATTATCGAAAAAGTTTCTCCTGACTTGGTGGTGGTCTCAGGATGGCAAGATCGCATGTATATGAACCTCTGCAGAGGTCTAGTCAAGCAAGGCCTTCCCGTTGTTTGCGGGTTTGATGATCAGTGGGAGGGATATTTCAAACAGCATGTAGCAGCGGCTCTTGGTAAAATAGGTGTGTTTGACATATGGTACACACATGCTTGGGTTTGTGGGCCAAGGCAATATGAATATGCCAGGCGTCTAGGGTTTAAAAAAAGTAGAATATTGTTTGATCTTTATTCCGCTGATGTGAAAATTTTTAACAACTCTTATGTCCGTTCAAGAAAGCAAAAAACTGTAACATACCCGCACAATTTTCTTTTTGTTGGAAGATTCGAGAGCGTCAAGGGAATTGACATTCTTGTCGAGGCTTGGCTGGGTCTCGGGGCATCGCGCAAAGACTGGACTTTGACGTTAGTTGGCAACGGTTCGTTGAAAGCGTATTATGAAAATATACTAGAAGTTAAAGTGCTGGATTTCCTGCAGCCGCGAGAGTTAGTGAAACTAATTGAGTCTAGTGGCTGCTTCATCTTGCCAAGTCGTTTTGAACCGTGGGGCGTCGTTGTTCATGAATTTGCGGCGGCCGGTTTGCCATTAATTCTATCTGATGCGGTTGGTGCTTCCGATGTTTTTGTGGTAGACGGAATTAACGGATTCACTTTTCAGTCAAAGCATGCTCAGTCTCTAAAAAATGTGCTTTTAAATATTATCGAATCTTCAGATGAAACGCTCCTTTCGATGAGTGAGTTGTCAACACACTTTGCCGATCGAATTACTCCGTCAACATCCGCCCAGAACCTTTTATCATTGTGCCAGAAATGAAAATAACTGAAGACGACATCTGTATTCAATTCGGTGCTGGCGA
This sequence comes from Candidatus Puniceispirillum sp., assembly GCA_028383305.1. Lineage (GTDB taxonomy): Bacteria > Pseudomonadota > Alphaproteobacteria > Puniceispirillales > Puniceispirillaceae > UBA3439. Next base: position 15,579 of record JAOEVD010000018.1, on the reverse strand, counting down.
TGAAGCAGTTCCTGGTTGGCCGAACTTTGATGTCCCACCTCGTTTCAGGCTGCAAAGGCTGCCCCTTATTGGGATGTTTTTCAATGACACTTGTGTCTTTGATAGCGATGTGCTTGATGGCGACACTGTGAAAGGCTTGCCCCTTGCCCCCTATACGTTAAAGGGACTGTTTGCGTCACATGTATTGGGGCATTTTTCATATGATGGCACGCTTACCGCTTTAAAAAATTCACATGAAATGCTCAAACCCGCGGGATGTTTCAGACTGATTGCTCCCAATCTAAAATTTTTATGGATGAATATCACACAAGAGCAGGTGGCGATGTGAACAAGAAGAGTTTATCAGCCTATGACTTTAATCTTCTTTCAGGGCTTGGCGCGAAACAAAGCCTAAATTCCATTTTTGCCCTCCTTGGCAGAGCTTTTGGTAATAGTTCGCATTTGTGGATGTGGGATTATGCTAGATTGGATTGTGAATTGGAAAAATGTGGTTTTCTTGACATAACGGAATTCAAACAAGGGGTCGCAAAATTGCATATTTCTTGCACCCGAGTGAGATTTTCAATTTTCAGTTTTAATCGAAAATTATGGCTTGTGCATTCAGGCTTATAAGCGTGCATAGAGGTGACGTATGTTCTCACGGCGAATAGATCATTTGAGTTTATTGTATGTGTATAACCGCACACAAGTAATTATTGATGAAATGAAGAACCCTGATCATCCATGGTTGACTAGAGATGCTGTAAAACTTTTAGACGCTTTGTTAAAACCGATTGATATAGGCGTGGAGTTTGGGTCTGGGAGAAGTACCGTCTGGTTTGCAAAGCGACTGAAGTCTCTGACGTCAATTGAAAATAATGAACTTTGGTATCGTAAAGTATCGAGCAGCCTCAAAGAACAGAAACTTGATGGCCATGTTGATTATCGCCTCATAAAGGATCTGGATTCCTACGCGTTGCAAGGAAATAGTTTTGCGGACAACTCAATAGACTTCTGTCTAGTGGATGGTGTGATGCGGGGCGAGTGTGCACATAGCATGTTAAGCAAGGTTCGTAGCGGCGGCCTATTGGCGGTGGACAATGTAAATTGGTATCTTCCTAATGAAAAGGCTTTCTCACCCGACTCTATGCCTCCAGGTCAATTTGCATCTGATTTATGGAAAGAATTCGAAATGCAAACTCGGTCTTGGAGGCGTGTTTGGACGAGTAACGGTGTGAATGACACCTGTATTTTTATTAGGCCATAGTCGATGTTCAAATACATAATTAATAGTCCTGAGATATTTAAAAATTTGATAAGGGTTCCGCTCCTATCTAAATTTTTGACACTGAATATCGAATCGTTCGATAGAGTACAGACGTGGGACATTTACAGCAAATTGATCAAGCACTTTAGGTATGGTGACGTAACAGGAAAAGAAACATATTGTGGTCGGTTCACAGATTTGGACGATCACATAATGGTTTATCTTGATGCCAACATGTCGTTCCATGACGTTGGTTGCTCAACCGGTGTCACATCCATGGACTTATATGAAAAATGCCGGAGTAAGAACATAAACTTAGACCTGACCGTGTCTGACAAATATACCAAATTTTATTTCGATGGATCCTACGTGAGAAAAATCTATGATCAATCAGGCAGTTTAAAACAAATTTATATCGGTAAAGTATTGTTAGATAAGAATATTTCAACATTTTTCTTTTTGTCCAAGCTTTTATTCTACCCTTGCGCAATTTTGGTAGGAAAGAAAAATGACATTAGTAATCTCGTGGAGATTTCTTTGATGTCTCCCTCGATTCGAAGTTTGCATTCATCAAATAATCTTAGAGTCATTGATTATGATATTTTTTCAAACCCAATTCAAAAATTTGATTTCGTGCGCTGCATGAATGTTCTTAACCGGTCTTATTTTTCTGATAAACTGTTGGTTGTTGGATTAAGTAACCTTATTCGATCCCTTCAACAGGGCGGTCTTCTTTTAATCGGTAGAACCGATACGTTCAATGTGAATAAAGCTACTTTGTTCCAAAAGGTTGATGAATGTTTGGTTGTTTTAAATCACTTCTCTGGTGGTGCTGAAATTTTTGATTTAGTTGAAAAAAATTTCAAAGTTGAAGCTGCGATTTAGAAAATGCAGATAGGTATAAATGCATCTCGGGCAAGGTCTGGCGGCGCTAGGGCGCATTTAGCGGGTATATTATCAGAATTAGATCCACAAGGTTGCGGAATTCACAAAATTCATCTGTTTGCCTACAAGGATTTATTGGACGGCCTGCCGAATTTCCCATGGCTTGTCAAGCACTGTCCCGTTGAACTATCCAAAGGGCTGCTTGTGCAATTATGGTGGGAGAAATTCCGTTTACCGATGATGTTGGCAGACGTTGGTTGTGATGTTTTACTCAATGTCGATGCTGGATCCGTCTGTCGATTTTTGCCCTCAATAACAATGAGCCGGGATATGCTTTCCTACGAACCTGGAGAAATGGATAGATATAAATTTAATCTAGCTAGAGTTCGACTTTTTGCATTAAAACACGTGCAGAATGCAGCCCTCAGGCATGCTACTGGTGTCGTTTTCCTCACTAATTACGCAGCACATGTTATCCAAAAGAGTTGTGGTGAATTGAAGAATGTAAAGATAATTCCTCACGGGGTCAGTGATTTGTTTAGAAATAAAACGGCCAATGACGATCGTAGGAGCAATGGCGGTGTAATAAGACTGTTGTATGTGTCAAATGTAGATTTGTATAAGCATCAATGGCATGTTGTGGCTGCGGCGGAGATCTTAAGGTTGCAGGGGGTCAAAGTCCAATTAACCTTAATAGGGGGAGGTGATGGGCCAGCAAGTGAACGACTAAACAGGCAAATTATTAAATCTGATCCGGAGGGTGAATATGTTAAATGTCTGCCGTTCTTACAACATGAAAAAATACCTGATCAGCTAGCTTGTGCAGATATTTTTGTGTTTGCTTCAAGTTGTGAAAACATGCCCAACACGCTAGTTGAGGCAATGGCAGCTGGATTGCCAATTGTGAGTTCGGACCGGGGGCCAATGCCTGAGATTTTGGGTGATGCGGGACTGTACTTCAACCCGGAGTCCCCGGAATCTATCGCATCTGCAATTCATGAAATGGCCAGCAACGAATCAATGCGATTAAGTCTATCAAGAAAGAGTAAACTTAAATCAAATCAATATTCGTGGAAAATTTGTGCTGAGCAAACGTGGCGGTTTGTTTATTCCACCAAAACTGCTAAAAGTGAGCGGGGTCGGTCTTTTGGCTAAGTATATGATCTGTTCAAGATGTATTATGGACACATCTGATCCCAATTTGTCGCTCGATGCCAGCGGCGTGTGTAACCACTGCCGCAATTTTGACACAAGAATTGCCCCAACTTGGGAGGCAAGCCAAAGCGGAACCCCCCAGCTTTCCGAGGTTTCTGCCCAAATTCTATCCAGTTCAAAGGACAGGGAGTTTGACTGCATCATTGGGATAAGCGGCGGTTTGGACAGTTCCTATGCCGCTTTTGTAGCAAAGGAAAAAATGAATTTGCGGCCCTTGTTGGTTCATGTTGATGCAGGATGGAACACCAACCAAGCCGTCAGCAATATCGCAAAAATTGTTGATGGCCTCGGTCTTGACCTCTACACCGAAGTCGTGAATTGGGAAGCGGTCAAGAAAATGCAAGTTGCTTTTTTGCGCTCTGGTATACCGGACCAGGATCTTGTCCAGGATGCAGCTTTTTTTTCTATATTATACCGATTTGCCAGAAAGCATAAAATCAAGCACGTCATTACCGGATCTAACTACTCTACCGAATGTTGCCGCGAGCCTGAAGAGTGGGGTGGCTACCTCGGTATTGATAAGACTTTGTTCAATGATATTTGGCGGCGGTACGGTGATGGGGGTCAGGGCAGTCAATTCCCGATTATTGATATCCTCGTCTATAAATTGTGGTATCAAAAAATACTTAATATGAAGATACATCATCCTTTGAACCTTGTTCCCTATATTAAACTGGTTGCTGAACGAAAACTGGCTAAAGAATTTGGATGGGAGCCATTTCAACACAAGCACCATGAGTCACGATTTACGCGTTTTTATGAAGACTATTGGTTGCCGCGACGTTTCGGGTATGACAAGCGTCGAGCACATTTTTCAAGTTTGATTTTGACCCAGCAAATGTCAAGAGATGTAGCGTTAGAACGTATTTTAAAGCCTGAAATGGGGGATCACTTTTTGCGGCAGGAGTTCGCCTATGTTGCATCGAAACTAGATATGTCTATTGCTGAATTGCAGAGTTTGTTTGATGGTCCAAAAAAAACCTATCGGGATTTTGATAACAAGAGAAATATAATAAAACTTGGCGCACGGTTGCTGAGTAGCCTTGGTTTAGAAAGGCGACACTTAAAATGATTGGCATCATCGATTACGGTGTTGGGAACATTCAGGCTTTTTTAAACTGTTTTAAACGAATGGATGTTGCTGCTTGTAGAGTTAATAAACCTGAAGATTTGGCATTGGCCACCCATTTTATTTTACCTGGTGTAGGTCATTTTGATCACGCGATGCAGCAATTCAACGCCTCTGGCCTGGCTCCTGAGCTTGAGAAACTAGTGATTGACAAAAAGGCTCCACTAATGGGTGTGTGCGTGGGTATGCAGATGCTTGGAACTGGCTCTGAAGAAGGTGATTTGACGGGTCTTGGATGGCTAAAAGGACGCTCTTGCTGCTTTCAAAACGCGCGTGACCTTGAACCCTTGCGGCTGCCACACATGGGCTGGAATTCCGTAGTTGTTCAGAAACCAAATCAAATTTTTCCTGATGGCACTGAATCAAATCCACAGTTTTATTTTCTCCACTCTTTTTATTTTGAAGTTAAAGATCAAGCTGATGTACTGGCCACTTCGAATTATGGGCATGAATTTGCATCATTTGTAGCTCACGAAAATATTTATGGCGTTCAATGTCATCCAGAAAAAAGCCATCAATGGGGCGCTCAGCTGCTCAAAAACTTTTCCGAGATTAGATGAATGTTACGTGCTAGAATTATACCTTGTTTGCTCGTCCATCAGGGCGGTTTGGTAAAAACCCGGCAATTCAGGAATCCCAAATATGTTGGTGATCCAATTAATGCGGTCAGGATTTTCAATGAAAAGGAAGCCGATGAATTAATGGTGTTGGACATAGACGCTTCGGCGCAAGGCAATGGGCCTGATTTCCAACTGATCGAAAAACTTGCTGCAGAATGCTCAATGCCTTTATGTTATGGTGGCGGTGTAACCAGCGCAGAGCAAGTTAAGCGCATTGTTGATATGGGGGTTGAAAAAGTTGCAATCAGTAGTGCCGCTGTCAATGATCCAAGCATCCTGAACGAAATGGCTACAAAGGTGGGCCGGCAATCTGTTGTGGCAGTCCTTGATGTGAGAAAATGTAAAGGGCTATTTTCCCATGGCTATGAAGTTTGCACGCACAATGCCACAAGAACAATAGAGACAAGCCCAATCGAGCTTGCTAAACAAATGCAGCAGGAGGGAGCAGGCGAGATCGTTGTTAACTTCGTTGATGAAGATGGTGTGATGCAGGGATACGACTTGGGTTTTGCAAAATCAATTGGAGATATTTCCACGGTACCATTAACTTTTCTGGGCGGTGCTGGCTCGTTGGAACATCTTGGCCAGCTATTACAGGAACTGGGTGTAGTTGGAGCCGCCGCAGGAAGTTTATTTGTTTTTAAAGGAAAGTACCGCGCTGTTTTGATTAATTATCCACCGCGGAATGAAAAAATAGCAATTTGCGAAAATGCGAAAAGCGGCCATATGTTTGAGGGCAAAAATGTTGGAAAATAAGATTCTTATGGTCACTGGGGGAACAGGATCATTTGGCAATGCAGTTCTCAAGCGCTTCCTGTTCACTGACATTGATGAAATCAGAATTTTTAGTCGTGATGAGAAAAAGCAAGATGATCTCCGAAAACGTTATGCAAGTCCAAAGCTGAAATTTTATATTGGCGATGTCCGTGACTACAGAAGTGTGCTGAATGCAACTAGGGGCGTAGATTATATTTTCCATGCCGCGGCACTAAAACAAGTTCCATCATGTGAGTTCCATCCCATGGAGGGATTCAAAACCAACGTCATAGGAACTGAAAATGTGTTGGAAGCATCAATACAGAATAATGTGAGCCGTGTTGTTTGCCTAAGCACAGACAAAGCGGTGTATCCAATTAACGCGATGGGCATCTCCAAAGCAATGATGGAAAAAGTGATGGTGGCCAAGGCGCGCAACGCTCATATTGAAGACACGGTTATATGCTGCACACGCTATGGAAATGTTATGGCGTCAAGGGGTTCAGTTATTCCTTTGTTCACGAGCCAGATTGGCCAGGGACTGCCCTTGACCGTCACTGATCCAAACATGACCCGGTTTATGATGAGTCTGGATGATGCAATGGATTTAGTCATGTACGCTTTCATGCACGGACGAAATGGGGATATCTTTGTGCAAAAGGCACCGTCCGCCTCTATTAAAATGTTGACTAAGACATTAATGGAAATAATGGGGAAACTGGATCATCCCATTAATGTGATTGGCACCCGCCATGGCGAAAAGCTGTTTGAATCCCTGCTTAGCCGTGAAGAAATGGTTCGAGCTGAGGATTTGGGTGGTTATTACCGTGTTTCACCAGATCTTCGTGACCTAAATTATGGAAAGTTTGTGGAAACAGGTGAACAGAAGATTTCTAGTGCGGATGATTATAACTCTCACAATGCTGAGATTTTGGATCTGCCTAGCTTGAAAACCTTACTGAGAAAACTTGATTTCATTCAGGCGCTGGAGCGTGGTGAATACATTAACCCTGAGGAATGACTGTATGAGAGTTCTTCTTACTGGTGCAAATGGTTTTATTGGCAAGAATCTAGCGATGCAATTGTGGGCCCAAAAAGACGTGGATGTGCTCACCTTTGGCCGCGACCAAAATGTAAATGAACTTACAGAAATGCTGGAAAGAGCCGATTGGGTGATTCACCTTGCTGGTGTTAATCGTCCAATAGACCCCAATGAATTCGTTGCTGGAAACCACCAATTTACCGAGCAGCTATGTGATGCCATCAGAGACACTGGTAGAATTGTGCCAGTAATTTTTTCATCTTCGATAAAGGCCGAACAGGACAATCCATACGGCAAAAGTAAAAAGGCAGCCGAAGAAACGCTGTTACAATTTCAGCGAGAAACTGCCAATCCAGTTTTTATTTATCGGTTGCCAAATGTTTTTGGAAAATGGGCGCGGCCAGATTACAACTCGGTTGTGGCTACTTTTTGTCACCGCATTTTAAATAATCTTGCTGTAGATGTGCATGACCCACTAGCCTCCATTAGGCTGGTTTATGTGGATGACGTGGTTAATAGTTTTATATTGCTTCTCAATGATACGGACATGTCAGGCGGGTTTGTTGAAATCAATCCAGAATATCAAGTTACTGTTGGAGGCTTACTCCAACATTTACGTGAATTTAAGAAAACGCGCGATTTATTGACCATCGAGCGAGTTGGGTCTGGCCTGAAACGTGCACTGTATTCGACTTATGTTAGCTATATGGAAACCGACTGCTTTGCCTATTCGGTGCCAAGGCACGCTGATGCAAGAGGAGTGTTTGTTGAAATGCTGAAAACAACAGACTCAGGGCAATTCTCTTATTTTACCGCTAACCCTGGTGTTAAGAGAGGGGGGCATTACCATCATTCCAAGACTGAAAAATTTCTTGTTATCAAGGGTAGGGCACAATTTAGGTTCAGACATATCTTGACCAATGAGCTACATGAGCTTTTTGTGTCTGGTGAAAAGTCTGAAATTGTTGAGACTGTTCCGGGTTGGACACATGATATAATAAACATCGGAGACGATGAATTAATTTGCATGCTTTGGGCTAATGAAGTTTTTAACCGAGAGAAGCCAGATACATTTTTTGACTCGCAAGACAACGATGGACAATGACTGAAATACGAAAATGAAAAAATTAAAAATCATGACAGTAGTGGGCACTCGGCCAGAAATTATTCGGCTCTCGCGCATCTCACCGAAACTTGACCAATATTGCGAACATGTACTCGTCCACACTGGTCAAAATTATGATTACGAACTTAACGAAATTTTTTTTGATGACTTGAATATTCGAACACCAGATTATTTTTTGAATGCAGTAGGCTCAACTGGAGCGGAGACGATCGGTAAAGTGATTATTGCTGTTGACAAATTATTGGATCAAGTTCGACCAGAAGCCATGCTAGTTCTTGGTGACACTAACAGTGGCATGGCGCTGCTGGCGGCAAAACGCCGTAAAATTCCAACATTTCACATGGAAGCGGGTAATCGTTGCTTTGATATGCGGGTGCCGGAGGAAATTAACCGGAGGATTATTGACCATACTGCAGACATTAATCTCACTTACAGCGCTATAGCCCGCGAGTATTTGTTAAATGAAGGTTTGCCGGCTGATCAGGTCATTAAAACGGGCAGTCCTATGTTTGAAGTGCTAACGTATTATCGAAAAAAGATTAATGCTTCAGACATACTGTCGCGTTTAGGCTTGGAGGCTAACCAATTTTTCCTTGTTAGCGCGCATCGAGAAGAGAATGTGGATCTGGACAAGGCTTTCTGCAAACTCGTTGATATATTGAATGCCATCGCGAATAAATTTGATTTGCCAATTGTTGTGTCCACCCACCCGCGCACTCAGAAGCGCATTGAGCAAGCGCAGGTTTCGTTTCATGGTAATGTACGCTTGCTCAAACCTCTTGGCTTCAGCGACTACAACATGCTTCAGGTTTCTGCGCGCGCGGTTTTATCAGATAGCGGCACGATTAACGAGGAGTCCTCAATACTTAACTTTCCAGCGTTAAATCTTCGGGAGGCGCATGAGCGGCCTGAGGGCATGGAAGAAGCAACGGTGATGATGGTGGGGCTGAGCTTGGACCGTATCCATCAGGCGCTCTCTATTTTGGAGAGTCAGCCCAGAGGAATTAACCGCAGCTTGCGTCTGGTGGAGGATTATAACAAGCCGAATGTTAGCGATAAAATAGTTCGAATCATCCTCAGCTACACAGACTTTGTTAACCGTGTGGTTTGGAAACAATATTGATCTCATCAAAACCAACAAACATTGTAATTATTAACAGGAGTTTTTGGCCCACTTATCCCGTGATTGGTGAGGCACTGCTTAAGTTTGCAGAGGTAGCCGTCAAAGACGGTCATTCCGTTTCAGTGATTTTACAAGACCATGCTAATATAAAGGAAAGTCTCGCAAGCGCTTCACGTGGTAAGGGGGTGTCCTTCCATCCAGCCAAAGCACGCACCACCTCAGCTAGTGGAATAACTTCAAGAATAATCGATAGTATTTTTTTTGCTTTTTGGGTCATTAAGGAGCTATTGCGGATTAGGCCTGATAAGATTTATGTGTCAACTGACCCACCAGTCTTTGTGCCCTTCTTGATTATGCTTTTTTGTCGTTTATTTGGTGGGAGTTATGTTTATCACTTGCAAGACATACATCCTGAGGCTGCTGGTGTTGTCATTCCAATTCATAGGTGGCTCTTTGGTTTTCTTGTGAAGATGGATTCCCTTACAATGCGCCGAGCAGAAAGTCTTATAACCATTACGAAATCAATGGCCGATGAAATTTTTTTTAGATCACGGACAAAGGTGCCTATTCACATTTTGAACAACCCTGCAATTTCATTTGACGGAATTGATATGGACAAGCCCAAGATTGAGGGGTTTTCTTTTTGTGGGAATGCGGGGAGGTTGCAGCGTATTCCCCTTATAATGGAAGCAATAGAGCACTACTTTAAACAAGGGGGAAAACTGGAGTTTACTTTCGCGGGTGGCGGTGTATACACGAATCGGTTGGTAGCACTTGCCGATAAATACCCGAACTTTCACTTTGCTGGTTTGGTCAGTCCATTTGAGGCGGCTCAGATAAATGCTGATTATACTTGGGCGTTGTTGCCAATTGAGGATGGCGTGACAACGTTTGCTTTTCCCAGCAAATTATCATCCTATGTTTTTTCTGGTGCAAACATCCTTGCTGTCTGTGGGGAACAGACAAGCGTCGCTAAGTGGGTCAGATCAAATCGAGTTGGTGAAGTGGTAAAGCCTCAGATCGCCGCAGTGACTGAAGCTTTCTTTGCTATCGAGGAAGGTGAATATATGGAGTTCGATGATTTGTCATCTCGAGAAGCTTTGAAGGTAAGACTCCGTTTTGAAGTGTTTGTAGAACACATAAACAAGATCGTACTGGGCTAGTATGAACCTATTACTTACAGGTGCGAATGGTTTTGTGGGTAGGCGTCTCGCAATAGCTTTAGAGTCAAATCCTGATATTAATTTGACGACTATTATTCGCCGCTCTGTTGAGGTGCGATTTAATAATGTTATTGTAGTGCAAGGGATTGATGCCAACACTGATTGGTCTGAAGCAGTAAAAGGTCAGAATATAATTCTTCATGCTGCTGCTCGTACTCACATCATGAAAGATGACGCGGCTAACTCTATGGCGAAATATCATCGAATCAATGTTGAGGGTACGCTCAATCTCGCGCGCCAAGCCGCCACAGTAGGTGTGACAAGGTTTGTGTTTATCAGTTCAATAAAGGTAAATGGTGAGACAACAGAAATTGGCGTGCCGTTTACGGCTGATGATATACCTAAACCGATTGATAATTATGGCATCTCTAAGTGGGAGGCTGAGCAGGGTTTGCTGCAATTGGCAGCTGACACTGGAATGGAGGTAGTGATTATACGACCGCCAATGGTTTATGGGCCGAATGCCAAAGGCAACTTCGCAAAACTAGGAGCGTTACTTGCAAAAGGGGTTCCGCTGCCTCTGGCGACGGTTAAAAACAGACGTTCCTTTGTGGCCATTGATAATCTGATTGATTTAATCATCACCTGTATCGATCACCCCAAGGCTGCGAATCAAATCTTTCTTGCCAGTGATGGGCATGATCTTTCAACACCAGAACTTCTCAACAGGATGGCTACAGCGATGGGAAGGGATGCAAAGCTTTTTCCCCTTCCGTCGCGACTTATAAGCGTTGCTGCATCACTTGTGGGAAAAAAGGACGAGGCTAATCGCCTTTTGACTTCATTGCAGGTAGATATAACAAAGACCCGAGATGTTTTAAACTGGTCACCGGTAATAGATGTTGAAGAAGGGCTGCAGCGATGTTTTGGTAAGAACGAACAGGGTTGATTTTCACCCATATGGTATCTTTGAAAAATATTAAACTCACCCAAATGCTTATTTTGGTTTACAAAAATGAACATATTGCGTTTTTTTGACTTTATTTTATCCATGATTGGATTAGTCTTTGCTTTTCCAATGCTTTTAATTTTGGTGATTTTTGGTTTTTTCGACACTGGTGCCCCTATTTTTTTACAAAAGCGTCTAGGACAAAATCAAAGACCGTTCATGCTGATTAAATTTCGTACGATGCGCGAAGACACGGCATCGGTGCCTACCCATCTTGTCAATTCATCTGCAATAACTGGGTTTGGCAGATTTGTGCGGCGTAACAAGCTTGATGAGTTGCCACAACTTTGGAATGTGCTGACAGGTGAAATGAGCCTTGTCGGGCCAAGGCCAGGATTGCCATGCCACGGCGCATTAACCAAGGCGCGTGCCATGCAGGGTGTGTATTCGGTCAGGCCCGGTATAACTGGCTTTGCGCAGATCAAAGGCATTGACATGTCTACGCCCGACTTGCTTGCACGAACTGATGCTAAAATGATTGCTGAAATGTCAGTGACAAATTATTTCCGTTGCATTTTTTTGACATTGATAGGGCATGGTAGAGGCGATCGGATAAAGTTGAAATAGCGCGTATCAAACAATCTTGCCGATGCGGTTTTCGGCATTTTTTTCGATTTTTTGCGCTGATAGAAGGTTCATGAAAATATTAAGGTTTTTGGTTGTCAGCTTCATCAAATAGCCGAGTTGCAATTTAGGAGTGCCTACAATGGGCTTTTTCCTTTTTTGAAAAAAGCCCAAAGATACGACACAGAGATATAGCCTGAAAATGCTTAACCTGTCAGCGTTGTGTCTTGTTGCGAAGTGGAAGCGGCACAATTTTATCTGGTTCCGCATCACCTCGTCCAATAAAGACATCACTTGATTCGGCAAGGTCGGAAACCCCATCTGTAACTTTGGCAATTATTTGATATAGCTTTTGGTGATCACTATCACGAATGGCATCGCGGGCAGCGGTTAATAATTCCTGCAATTTGTCACGCTTCATTGGTGTTTCGGCGGTGGTGTTGATGCGGGGGTGGATTGTTCCCACCAAATTTGCGTGATATGCAAGCTCTTCAAACAATTTCTCCCCTGGTCGCAGGCCAGAAACAGCGATGGCAATCTCATCATCTTTCAACCTTTCACCACCATTCAAAATTGGCCACAATCCCGATAGGGTCGCCATTCGTTTAGCCAAATCCACAATCTTGATCGGCTTTCCCATATCCAAAACAAACACATCGCCGCCTTGGGCAATTGACCCTGCTTGGATTACCAACTGTGCAGCTTCAGGAATGGTCATGAAATAACGCGTGACATCAAGGTGGGTTAACGTAATTGGCCCCCCTGTTTCAATCTGTTTTTTGAACAGCGGCACCACCGATCCTGAAGACCCCAAAACATTGCCAAAACGCACAATTGAAAAACAGGTGTCTTTTTTTTTCGTTGGCAGGGTTTGACAGATAATTTCTGCAAGCCGTTTGGACGCACCCATGAAATTGGTTGGGTTTACGGCCTTGTCGGTTGAAACAAAAATAAAATGTTTTACCTTTGCGCCAATGGCAAGCTCGGCCATGTTGAATGTGCCAAAAACATTATTTGCAATGCATTGCATCACATTTTGTTCCATCAGCGGTACATGTTTGTATGCGGCTGCGTGATAGGTCGTATCAACAGCAAAACGATCAAAAACCTTTTCAATAAATGGGCGGTCTTGCACAGATCCAATCAGTGGAATAAGATCAATCGTATAGCTGGATGGATGCTGTTTCAGTTCTTCACACAAGGTGTAGATGGCGAATTCTGATACATCCAGCAGGATGAGTTTTCGCGGTTTCCACAGTATAATTTGTCGACATAGCTCGCTGCCGATAGACCCGCCGGCACCCGTGACAAGAACCGTTTTTTCAGCGATGGTTTTTGCCATAAGGTCAGGGTTAGGCTGAACGGGCTCACGCCCCAATAAATCCTCAATTTTTATGTCTTTTAGTTGGGCAATTTCAAACCCACCCGATATCAAGCTTGAGATACTAGGGATGGTTTTTACCTTCAGCGGATGATCTGATAACATATCAAAAACCCGTCGGCGCGTGGCGTCAATGTCCCTTGGGATCGCTAAAAGCAGGGTCTCTATATCTAGTTTTTTAATTTTTTTCTTCGCTTGATCCAAATTGCTAATAGGAACACCGCCAATATTTTTACCGTTCAATTCGCGGTTTTCATCAATAAACAGCCTGACGCGATAATTTGGGTTTTTACGCAATGCCTCCATGAGCTGGATACCGGCTTCACCCGCGCCATAGATCGCAACATTTTCTAGCTTTTCTTTGGTCATGCTTTGGCCAAGGGCACGGATGAAAAGCCGAACCCCTGTGGCAAACGTGCACAATAGCGTTGCATAGATCAGCGGAACTGAACGTGGCATTTCAAGTTCAAGCAAAAGGATGCCAGAAAGCAAAACAGCGCAAGATACAGCGCTGCCAATCGCTATGCTGTAGGCAGTTTCGATCGAAATATGCCGTGTAAGATTATTAAATAAACCCTGCGCCGCAAAAACTGCAAGGGTTGTGACCATGGCAATCAAAGCCCCAATATAGGTATCAAGCTGGAAGAGATAATCGGTGGTCTCAAGTCGCATGAAGAAGGCCAATAAAAGTGCGATCGGGGCAACCAATCCGTCAAAGGAGATTTGGAGAAATCGTTTTTTCCTTCGATCGAGGCCAAACAACCAGGCTCTAAAATTTTGTTTTGATCCAGACATGTGAATTGCCAAAAAACCTTTGTTACTAAAACAAGATACCGTAACCAAAGAAACAACTATAGCTAACAATATATCGATAAGCTATTTTAACATTTCGTGCAATTACACACTCAATGGCTTTGAGGCAGTGACTGAAAGCGAAATTGTCTGGTGTTTTCTGCTGCTTTCCGATTTCTTTTTGGTTCTTACCCATGCTAATAAAAAAAGCGGTCACATTAGAGCGCTGGGTCATTTGGGCGCGTATTGTGTCTTTGATTACGTCGTAACGGTGTCAATTTGAACTGGAGTTTTTTTTGAAAACGCTTATCACCGGTGCTGCTGGGTTCATTGGTATGCATTGCGCATTGCTTTTGCTTAATCGTGATGACGAGGTCATTGGTATTGACAATCTTAATGATTATTATGATGTGTCCTTGAAACAGGCGCGTCTGGCAAGGCTAGAGTCCTACACAAAATTCGGCTTTCACAAAATTGATATCAGCGACCGCGACGGAATGGCTGAACTATTTGCTTTGCAAAAGCCTGATCGTGTCATTCATCTCGCTGCGCAAGCTGGTGTGCGTTATTCACTAACAAACCCACACGCCTATATCGATGCTAACCTTCAAGGATTTATGAATATTCTGGAAGGTTGTCGGCATCATCAGATTGGCCATCTTGTTTATGCCAGTTCATCTTCGGTCTATGGTGGCAATGAAACCATGCCCTTCAGCGAGCATGATAATATCGATCACCCGCTTAGCCTCTATGCTGCTTCAAAAAAGGCGAATGAACTGATGGCGCATACCTACAGCCATCTTTATAATCTACCGACGACCGGATTACGCTTTTTTACCGTTTACGGCCCGTGGGGGCGGCCCGATATGGCGCTATTTCTGTTTGCGGATGCAATGTTAAAGGGTCAGCCCATTGATGTGTTCAACAATGGCAAGATGGTTCGCGACTTCACTTTTATTGACGATATTGTCGAGGGTGTTGTTCGGGTTCTTGATAAGCCAGCTACGCCAGATGTCAAATTTGATGCCTGGCGTCCTGATCCGGCAACGTCAAATGCGCCGTATCGTGTGTTTAACATCGGTAATGGTAATCCAACGCCGCTGATGGATTATATCGGGGCGCTGGAGTCGGCGCTTGGCGTTACGGCAAAGAAAAATTTTCTACCGATGCAACCTGGTGATGTGCCAGCAACATCCGCCGATACAAGTGAACTTGGGGAATGGGTTGGGTTTCAGCCTGACACAAAAGTTGCGGTTGGCGTTCAAAAATTTGCTGAATGGTACTTGAGCCATTACGCAAAAAAGAACTGAATTTTGGAAAGCTGTTATTGTGAGTGAAACCCGCCAGGCGATTGAACCAACCATCAAGGCAATGTTCAAAGACATTTGGACTGGCCTCGGCAACGCGCTTGCCGCAATGCCGCGTTGGGAAAAAGGCTTTCATGTTTTCTGGCTTCTTGGTCCCTTCATCCTGTTGATTGAGCGCAGCCCAGCCGATATCTGGCTTTCATTTTTGGCGGTTGCGTTCG
>JAOEVD010000017.1 GCA_028383305.1 Candidatus Puniceispirillum sp. | reverse complement strand
GCATCAATTATTGCTTCAGATTTTGTTGAGCCAATACCCGTTACTGTAACGGTCTCTATTTCTTGAGCACCAACCAACGATGCCCAAAAGATAAAAATTAGGGTTGAGATGATAGCTTTGCTCATAATTGTTTACCTCAGCCAGTCTTTAAACTATCTATCATCAAAACTCGTATAGTCATGTTTAGTCAACTCCATGATGTAATCTGAACTTTGTGTGTGATCATAGGCTCTAGTGAGCGTCTCAATTGATACACCAGCATTTTTAGATATCGCATTCAGCGACACATTTCTTCGCAATGCCTGACTTATTGCTGTGTGGCGAATTGAATAAACAGTTCTCTGTTTTCCATCAGCGTCAGTTCCAATTCCCAGCTTGTCTAAAACGCCTTTGAACGCAACATTAGTTGTCTCAATTACTTCACCCTTTTTGTCTTTGCCATGGTTTGTGCTTTCAGGGTGTTTGAAAACTAAGTCTTTTGTTCCTGTGGGACTATTGAACTCTTCGCAGGTTCGTTTCCAATCAGAAAACAGTTTTGCGGCATATGGCTGGCAGACAACTTGTCTTTTTCCAGTCTTGCCATCGACTGACAAAATAAGACGCTGAACTCTCTCTCCTGTCTTTGGGTCTTTGACTTTTCTGTCATCGATATTCCCCCACTTGAGAGTTTTCAGCTCACCAATTCGACACATCGACATAAAAAGCAACTGCCAGAAATATTGATTATTTTTTCGAAAAAATGCGTAGATGGGAGCAAGATTAGTTTTTGCCATGTGTGGCGGCATATCATCTAAATAATGGTTGGTGATGTAATTGGTAATCTTGTTCCACTCGCTCCAAGTGAATTCTGAACGTCTGTTCTGCTTTACTGAGTGTTTTAAACTTTTGATTGTTGGGCGCTGAGCTGGAAGCATCAATTCTGCTTTTTCGGCATATTCATAAACCATCCTGATCATCTGCAATTCGATATTTATTGTTCCGTTTGAAACTGGTCTATCAGGATGAAACTCAGGGAGTTTAGATTTGTTGTGCCAACCGCGTTGGCGTTGCCCTTTTGCTTTACGCCAGACAATCCAATTTTCAATATCAAGCGAATTGATCTCTGCAAAATCACGGTCAATTTCTTCAAAATACGGTCTGACAGCGCGAGTATTTACTGCCTCAAATCTGTGAAATCTGAGCGGGTCAAGAAACCCAGCATCAACACGATCGCCGTAATACTTTTGAGCTTGTTTAAAGACTTGCCAATATGAGGTCGCCGCGATGCTTATTCCCATCATCGCTCGTTCTTTTAATTTCTGATATTGTGTGGAAGCAAACGTCAAAGCAGAAGCGAAATCACGTTGCTTAGTTGATTTGTCTCGTATGGGCTGTTGGTTTGGAATACGGATTGCGAAATACCAAAACGGCAATTCGTCGCCATTTTTTTTTATTCTGTAGAGATAAACCTCATCAGCAAAATGTTTTGTAAGTTGAACTCTCTCCATTTGAGAAAATTCCCACAAAGTTCCCACTGATGCAACTAAAATCCACAGTGTTCCCACACAATTCCCACATTTTTAAAATAATGAATCATTGTTTATCAGCTAGTTAACTGTCTGTCTTCGTCTCTTGAAGACATAACACATCAATATCGGCCTGCTGCAAAAATGCCAGCACCGTCTCGAGACGAAGCCGAACGCTATTGATATTCCAAGTTGCAATTTTCATTTCGAATGGCTCCTTAAAGGGGCGGTTTGATCACTGTCGCCGCAGTACCAGCTAAATTTTGTTGGCCGGAGGCAAAGGTGGGTTAATTCCCGTCAGAATATTCGGGAAGACGAAACACCTCATTGGCAATGGGCTGGTCATAAACGATATTTTGTAATGTCACACTGGTTTCAATGCCAGCCGCATCAAGCACGATCCAGCGCCGAAACTGAAATGGCTTTTCAGAAAATGCAAGGGTCAAACGGCCAGCCCCTTCGCCATCATCTTTGCCAATTTGAATCCGCACAATGCCCCCACTCGTCGGTAAAACACGCGTTTCATATCCATCAGGCCGAAGAGAGACTTTATCTGCCAGAATGAGCGAAAGCGGGGTTTCAGAAATTGGATAGCTTGTCAGCAGACGTTCATCTGGACGGTCAACATGAAGCCAGACACTGCTGGTGATCAACTGCAATTCATCACCTTTGCCATAGGTGATTTTCATGCGTGACGGACGGCGAAATGCCAATTTTCCCTCGGCAGTGGTGCCATCTGACGCCACCTGCACAAAATCGGCTGAAATCGTTCTGATCTTATTAAACCACGCTTCGGCGCGCATCACATCATCATTGGCCATCGACGGCATCGAAACCAGCATGATGGGCAAGCTGACAAGGAACATCACCCTTGACCCGAAAACCATGACTCGCTCTCTAATCATTATCCGCGTCATAATCCATGGTGGGAGAGTTTTCGGCATTAAGGTAATTGGCATTACAGGCCACCATTTTCATTATCAGTTAGCAGGACATCGCGTTTGCCAACATGATTCGCCGCTGAAATAATGCCGTTGCTTTCCATTTCTTCAATGATCGTTGCGGCGCGGTTATAGCCAATTTTCAAATGCCGCTGAACAAAGCTTGTTGATGCTTTTTGTTCACGAACGACCAACGCCACCGCTTGTTCATAAAGGCTGCCGCCATTGCTTGGCACCGCCCCGTCACCAGCACCATCGCCGCCAATTTCAACCTCTTCAACAACGCGGTCATCATATTCAGGCTCGCCTTGCTGGCGCAGGAAATTGGCAACAGCCTCAACCTCACCATCATCGACAAACGGGCCATGCACGCGAACAACCCTGCCGCCACCTTCCATAAACAGCATATCGCCCCGACCAAGAAGCTGTTCGGCACCCTGTTCGCCAAGAATTGTGCGGCTGTCGATCCGTGACGTGACCTGAAAGCTTATTCTTGTTGGAAAATTCGCCTTGATTGTGCCGGTAATCACATCGACTGACGGGCGCTGGGTTGCCATGATGACATGGATTCCCGCCGCCCGCGCCATTTGCGCCAAACGCTGAACCGCACCTTCGATTTCCTTGCCCGCAACAAGCATCAGATCGGCCACTTCATCAATCAGCACCACAATGAATGGAAGCGGTGCCAGATCGAGAATTTCTTCTTCATGAATCGGTTTGCCGGTTTCAGGATCAAAGCCGGTTTGAACGCGTCTTGTCAAAACTTCGCCCTTGGCCCGCGCTTCGGCAAGACGGTCATTATAACCGCCAATATTACGAACACCCATCTTGGCCATATTGCGATAGCGGTTTTCCATTTCGCGAACCGCCCATTTCAATGCAGTAACTGCCTTTGACGGATCGGTCACAACCGGACTCAAAAGATGCGGAATGCCATCATAAACCGATAGTTCCAGCATTTTCGGATCAATCATAATCATCCGGCAGGTTTCGGGTGTATGCCGGTAAAGAAGCGACAGGATCATCGCATTGATGCCAACTGATTTTCCGGAACCGGTGGTGCCCGCAACCAGAAGATGCGGGAATTTGGCGAGATCAACCACCACCGGCACGCCGGCAATATCCTTGCCAAGCGCCATTGGCAGACTTGAACGATCACTGGCCCAGCTATCATGGTCAAGAATATCACGAAGCATAACAACCTGCCGGTCTTCGTTTGGCAATTCGATGCCAATCACATTCTGGCCGGGCACAACGGCAACCCGAACCGAAATGGCGCTCATTGAACGGGCGATATCATCGGCAAGCGAAATCACGCGTTGCGATTTAGTGCCCGGTGCAGGGTTCAAATCATAGCGGGTGACAACCGGCCCATAGCGCACATCGGCAATCGTGCCATTGACGCTGAAATCCGATAGGACATTTTCGAGCTGGCGTGCATGATCTTCAAGGATCGATTTTGACGGGCCTGATTGGGTTTTTGCTGGTGGATTCAACAGGCGGGCAGGCGGCAATTGGAATCCCGAACCATTGCCAAAATCAAACATTTCCTGCTTGGCATTCTTTTTGGTGGCGCGCGGTGAGCGCGCTTTGCCACCCGCGGCACTCTGGTCTGCCACATGACCAGCCGCATCGGCAATAAGCACCGGTTCTTGGCGTTGTCTTGATGGTTTTGGTTTGCGCGGCGGTTTTGCCGAAACCCGCTGTTGCGCATTATTGACCGAACCTGCAACCTTTTGGCCAAGGCCAGCAATAATTTTGAACAAAAGTCCGATTTTACTGGTTCTATCAGATCGTTTTAACCATTGCCGAGGCGAAATTGCCACCACCCATAGCCATGATAACAAGCCGAAAAACAGCGCCGCACCGCCAACATAATGAATCGTCTCTAGTCCCATTAAGGGCGGTATCGGCTGCATGACTCGCATGATCATGCCAATGATCACCGCGCCTGCCGCCCCGCCATTATCACTGGCACCGCCACCATCAAGCGCAAAAAGACTACCAGCCAGAAAGAACAGGCTTAATGGCAGAACAATGATCCGAAATCGTATCCATGGCACTGGCTGTTTCCGGAAATAGGACAAGCCCCAGAATAACGGCACCAAAGCCAGAAAAAATGACGCAAGCCCAGTTGCCGCATAAAGCCCGGCCGAAATATTGGCGCCAATCGGCCCAAGCCAATTGGCCACAGGCGCCGTTGAAACCTGATTAAAGGACGGGTCATTTTTACCAGCGGTGATAAGCGCAATCAGCAACAAACCCGATATCAAAAAAAGCCCAAGACCAAAAATTTCCATTAACCGATTCTGCAAAAACTGCATCATCGCAATGGAAAAAATGGGTTTCTTGTCGTCACTATCAGCCATGACTTTCCTTATAGGGTAAATCTGTGTGGCAATCTAGGCATTGCCATGAGCGTTATTTTTGGTCAAAAGCATTATCATTGCTGGCTTTTATAAATTTTCGCCACCCGTGAAAGCGCCTCATCGGTGCGTTCGGCATCATGAACAAGCGCCAATCTGACATATCCAGCACCCGGATTGCCATCTTTGGTTTCCAGACCCATAAAAGATCCGGGAACAGCCTTTACCGCCTGTTCGGCCATCAGCCTTTTGACAAATTCAATATCATCATCGACCTTGAGCCACAGGAAAAAGCCGCCTTGCGGTGGCGCGATGCCAAGATGTTTTTCAACAAGGGCGAAATTGGCATCATAATAGGCACGGATTGCCGCAACATGCGCCTCGTCATCATAAAGATCGGCAGCGACAGCCAAAAGCGGTGTTGGCACCAGTGATCCACCATTGCCGACAAGTTTTAAATATTGCGCCACAACCTGCCTGTCACCAACCATGAATCCGGCGCGAAGACCAGCCGCACCCGACCGTTTTGACAGTGAATTCAACACCACCAAATTGGCCAGAGGATCTGCATCGCCAGCGATGCCATCTTGGCGTGCAACCAAGGCGGCGGCCTGCATCAGACCCGTTGCCGGACTGCCCCGCCAAATATCGGCATAGCATTCATCCATCACCAGTAAAAAGTCATGTTTGCGGGCAAGCCGGATTACATCGACCAGATAATCCATGTCCATAACGCTGCCTTGCGGATTTGTCGGGCTGCACAGATAGAGAATGCTGGCGCGGTCAAGATCGGCAGATGCAACCGCATGAAGATCGGGAAGAAAATTCTGATTGGCACCGCTGTTCAGCCAGATCGTCTCGCCACCACTGGCAAGCGCACCAGCGCGCCATGCGTGATAAAAGGGATTGGTCACCAGCGCGGCGGCATTGGGCTTGCTTGTTGTTACCAGATGGCCAAGCAAATGAAGCGGTTCGCGCGTTCCGGGAACCGGAATGATTTGGCTTGCATCGGCAAGCCCTGCCGCTTCAGGCCAACGCCGCGCAATATAGCCTTCAATCGCTGCGGTAAACCGCGGGCTTCCCGTTGCCTTTGGATAGAATTGCCATTGGTCATTATGACGCGACACACTGTCGATCAACAGGGCAACTGGCGGCTGTTGTGGCTCGCCAATCGACATATCAAGAACGTGCAGATTTGCTGGCGGCGTTAACGATTCAAGAAGCCCGCGAAGCTGGACAAACATATTGCCGTCAAAAATGGCATGCGCTGGATTAAGTTTCATGGATGTTTTCACCATATCAAATGAAAGGCTTGGTCAAAAGAACGGCTTGATCAAAAAGACGGCTTGGCCCGCTAATTGGTTATTTCGCCCTCATTGGTAGCGCATGCCTTGCGCTGGGGCAATGGCTGCGATGATGTTACTCACTAGCAAAATAGACCTTTTTCAGTAAACTGATTTCAACCAGATTGATTGTGATGAGTGATCTGGTGCCAGCGCACCATCTTACCTTGAAAAGGATCACGCCCCCATGCCGCAAAAGCCAGCCATTTTTCTTGATCGCGACAATACGCTGATCCGTGATGATGGCTATATTTTCGAGATTGAAAAATTTGCCTGGATCACTGGTGCGGTGGCAGCATTAAAACGGTTTCATCAGGCCGGATTGCCGGTATTTATCGTGACCAATCAAGGTGGCATTGGACGCGGCATCTTTACCGAAGGCGATATGCATAACTTCAATCATCATCTGATTGATGCTGCCAAAAAGGCCGGCGGCACCATTACCGATATTGCCTTTTGTCCCCATCATCCGCTTTCGCCTGATCCGGCAATGGCGGCGGCATGTCGTTGCCGCAAACCCGAACCGGGATTGCTGTTTGATCTTGCACAAAAATGGCAAATTGACCTTGGTGCCTCAGTGATGATTGGCGATCGTGATAGCGATGTTGAAGCTGGAAAGCGGGCTGGCATGGCCGCCTATCTTTTTGATCGGGGTGATCTGGATCAGCTTGCCAAACAAGTGATGGATCGCCATTTTACGGCAAAGACGGATGGCAGCAAATGACCGATCAGACACATTATGAAGTGATTATTGTTGGCGGTGGGCTGACCGGGGTGATGATGGCATTGGCGCTGTCTTATGGCGGCTATGGATCGGCTGCGGCACCGGCAATTGCGCTTGTTGACCGCGCCCCAGCACACAGCAAATCACCAGATTCTGCATCAAGCACCAGCAAAACCGCAAGCGGTGATCATCGCACCACCACCATTCACGCTGCTGGCAAAACCATGCTTGAAACGCTTGGCGTCTGGCCGCTTATTGGCGATATGGCAACGCCGATCACCCGCATCAAAATTGCCAATGGCGCACCGCGCCAAGGCGGGCTTGCGCGGCGTCAACGCCCCGAATTCAGTCTTGATTGGCATGATGCTGACCAACCAATGGCTTATGTTGTGGCCAATGACCAGCTTCTTGATGCCCTCTACATGGTGATGGCAACGCGGCCAATAGCTCATATCACCGACGCCGAGGTGACAAGCTTTGACGGGGCAGGTGATTTTGCCCGATTGCAATTTGCCAACCGGCCCGATTTATCCTGCCCGCTGGTTGTTGCTTGTGATGGTGCGAAAAGCAAATTGCGCGATTATGCCGGCATCCGCAGCTTGGCCGAACCACATCGGCAAACCGCCATTGTTGCCAATCTCACGCTTGAACGCGATCATGCCAATATTGCCTATCAGCGGTTTTTGCCAAGCGGGCCATTGGCATTGATGCCGCATGGCCCGTTTCGGGCTTCCCTTGTCTGGACGTTACCAAAGGCCGATGCCGATCATTTTATGGCGCTTGATGAAGCCGGTTTTGCCACTGTGCTATTGACCGCTTTTGGTGAAACGCTTGGCGGGTTGCAGCTTGACGGGCCGCGTCTTGACTGGCCGTTAAAGCCAACGATTAGCCGCCAAATGACCGGCTCACATCTGATTCTGGCAGGCGATGCCAGCCATGCGATCCACCCGCTTGCCGGTCAGGGATATAATCTGGCGCTTGGTGATGCGGCGGTTCTTGCCGATTGTCTTGCCCGCGCCAGCGCACGCGGGCTTGGCGCTGATCACCGGTCGGTTGAAACTGATTATCTTGCCGGACGCAAATTCGAAGTCACCGCCATGACAGCCATGACAAGCGGGCTGAACCAGCTTATGTCATTTCAACCAGCCATTGCCAAAATCACCGGCGCGGGTATGGGGCTAGTCAATGTTGGTCCGATAAAATCATTTTTTCAGAAAAGTGCGATGGGTGGTCACCTGGCACGCGCCAACCTTCTTGAGGGGCGTTTGCCTACATAATAGAGCCTAAATTATAGAGCCTAGTTGCGGCGCGCACCATCATTTGCAAGACGCGCCAGATAATCAGCCATCAATTGATCTTGGCGAAGCGCATAATCATAAAGTAGACCCCAGCTAAACAGGCCGGTATTATGCCCGTCGCTAAAGCCAAGCCGGATTGCATAATTGCCAACCGGTTCAATGCTGCTAATCAGGATATCCTGTTTTCCCGCTGGCGTGGTTTTCTGACCAGCGCCATGACCCTGCACCTCGGCCGATGGCGATTCAACGCGCAATAATTCTGCTGATAGCGAGAATTGCGCGCCATCATCAAAACGAATTTCCAGCCGATCCTTGGCTTTTGAAAGCCGGATTTCTTCCGGCCAGACATCTTGTAATGGTGTTTGCGGCGGTGAGGTGGTCATGGAGTCCAATATCCTAGCATTTAATCTTGGCCGTTAACTTTGGCGGTCATGGAAATTTTGGCAGTCATGGGCGGCAAAAACCTATTCATCTTCGCCAAGATCACGCGCTTCATCGCCAAGCATGATTGGCACACCAGCGCGAACTGGATAGGCCTTGCGTGCCTGATGGCTAATCAATTCATGATTTACGCGATCATAGGTTAAGGGGGCGCGCGTCAAGGGGCAAACCAGCACTTCAAGAAGCCGTGGATCAATTTCATAATCTGCCGCAGGGTCAGTGTCGTGCATCATTGCCTCCAGTTTCGTCATGCAATGCCATTTCCATCATGGCAATTAATAGATCGGCGCGTTTTGCCATTGAATCCGCTTCTAAAAGCGCCTGTTTTTCGGCAACTTCAAACGGACAGATCATCGATAATGTAGCCAATAGCTGATGGTTATCCGAGTTTTCAATTTGCGTCCAGTCGGTCTCAAAACCCTTCATATCGAAATAGCGTTTCATCACTTTGATCAGCGGATCACGGTCAAGCGCGCTAACATCGATGCGAAGATCATTCGCAAAAGGCTGCCAATCAACATCCGCAACCAGAAACCCATTCGGGTCAAGCTCTTGGCGAAGACGGTGAAACCGGCACACGCCGTTAAGCGCGATGACAAAACGGCCATCATCACTTTCTTGAAAAAATGACAAACGTCCAGCACAGCCAGTTTCAAACAAACCCGCCGCATCAGCCCCTTCATCATTGGCTCCGTCATCATTAGCAATGTCACCACCAGCATGGTGATCAAGTGGCTGAACCATGCCAATCAGCCTTGTTGGCGTTGCCAGCGCATGCCTTACCATTGCCAGATAGCGCGGTTCAAAAATATTCAATGGCAATTGCCCGCCCGGAAGCAAAAGGGCGCTTGGCAGAGGAAAAATCGGAATCCGCATCGGTAGCTGGTCAAATTCCGGATCAAAAATACCACCTGCCATAATCACTCCTTAAAAATCAGATCCAAGCCATTCCGCATTTGCATTATGACTGCGTTTACCCTTTTGCAACGATAAGGCTGTTTATTCTGGCCACATTATCGTTGCCCATTATGGGCATAATCCAGCTAGGCGAAAAGTAACGTCGATAGCTTGCGCCGCGCCGCCATCACATCGCGGTTTGCCGGGCCAAGCGTCTTGAAAAACTCCAATAGTTGCATGCGGGCTGCCTCGTCATTCCAAGCGCGGTCAATGCGGATGGATTCAAGAAGCTGCTCCATTGATTCGGCTTGTTCGCCAGTGGCAAATAACGCCAATGCCAGTTCTTGGCGCGCGACAAGATCATTCGGATCAGCATCAACCGCCGCACGCGCTTGCGCCAAACCGCCAGCCGCCGCCCCCGCCTTTTCGGCCAATTCAAGCGAGTCGATAGCAATCACCATGGCGGGTTTATCGCGAAATTCATCATCAAGCTGATCAACGATTTCGCGCGCGCCATCAATATCTTTCATCCCGACCATACAACGGATCATGCCTGAAAGACCATCAGGTGATTCAGGATCAGCCGCCATGATTTCATGATATTGCGCCATCGCATTGTCATAATCTTGTGTTTCAAGAAGGTTGTTTGCCGCCTCGACTATTGCCGCGATATCGGGGCCACTGCTGCCAGCCGCCACCAGCTTGTCAATAAATTGCTTTAGCGTTGATTCGGGCTGCGCACCGGCAAAACCGTCAACCGGCTGTCCATTGAAAAAACCATAAACCGTTGGCACTGATTGTACCCGCATCTGTTGGGCGATCTGTTGGTTCTCATCAATATTGATTCGCACCATCTTGACCTTGCCCTTGGCGGCGGCAACGACCTTTTCCAAAAGCGGACCAAGCTGTTTACACGGCCCACACCATGGCGCCCAAAATTGCACGACGATTGGCGTTGTTGCCGAACCATCAATGACCTCAGCAATGAAATTATCCATATTCACGTCGATTGGTGTGGTATCGGCAGCGGCCGCGATAAGCTGTTCCATTTTGTCCTAAACCTTCTTTAAAAGGCGGTGATCCGATTGTGATCCACCGTCAAGACGGTGCATTTTAATCGGCGGTCACGCCCTTTTTTGACTCTCCATATAGATGTAATCATCAGGCGTTGCAAAACAAGGGGCGCGCCATGACTGACCCCAAAGCCATTTAAAAATCAAGCCAGCGCAGCTGATGGCCTGTATGCGCCAAAAATTGCTGCAAGCCTGATCCGGTGATGCCAATCGTCATGTCATTTACAAGCGGATGGGCGTAGATCCGATCATCGGTTTGAAGCGCCGAATCAAGAAATAGCGAAACTTTATGATCAGAATCATTAATCACTGTCAGCGGGCTGACCGCGCCAGGACGCACACCCAACATTTCAAATAGCCGGTCAGCACTGCCAAATGATAGCCGGTCACATCCAATTTTCTGATCAAGAGTTTTTAAATCAATCACCCGATCTTCTTGGGCGACAATCAGGAAATTTCGCTTTTTCCGATCGCGAAGATACAGATTTTTAATATGAACCCCCGGCATATCGCCGCGATGCGCTTTGGCATCTTCAACCGTTCGCAAAGGCGGATGATGATGCGTGACATAATCAATTGCCAGCGCGTCAAGAACCGCCAAAAGGGATTCCGGCGTCGTTGGCAAGCTGTCTTTGAATTGTGATGATGCGTCCATAATGCGGCCCTGATGAGGTGGATTAATCCGTCGCCATAATGACGATGACCATAGGCTGGCCTGATCTATTTCTAGCCGGATGAACACGCCTCTGCAAGACCATCAGTTTGCCACGCCGCAAGCTGGTGATAAATCTGGTTGAATTCTGTGAAAAATGTAACGAAATGCAACGATTGACGCGAATCGTCGCGCATATTAAGACACGAGATTACAGCGACAGGTATGGTTGCGTTACAAAATGAAATTCAGACGATGATGAATATTGGTCTAATCGGATGTGGCATGTGGGGCCGGAACTTGGCGCGCAATCTTGCCCAGTTTGAGGTGTTGGCCGCGGTTGCCGATCGCCATACCCAAAACGCCGCCGAGTTTGGATCAGCCTTTGCCGCCAAACCGGTTGATGTTGACACGCTAATCGAAGATGAATCAATTGACGGCATTGTCATTGCCACCGCCGCACCAAGCCATTATGCGCTTGCCATTGCCGCCTTGGCCGCTGGCAAACATATCTATGTGGAAAAGCCATTATCGCTGAATTTGGCTGGGGCAAAAGCCATTCAAGACGCTGCGCATACGGCCAAAAAACAAGTGATGGTCGGACATTTGATCCGCTATCATGCCGCCTTTATCGAATTGCAGAAACAGCTTGCCGCTGGTGCCATTGGCAGCCTTCGCCATGTTCAGGCAAGCCGGTTGGCAATGGGGCGTATTCGCAATACCGAGTCTGTATTGTTTGATTTGTGCCCGCATGATCTATCACTTATCCTTGCGCTGATTGGCAGCCTTCCGACAAAAATTCATTGTGCCGGCGCAAGCCATATGACCCCGAATATTGTTGATTTTCTGACCAGCTTTATGGGTTTTGAAAATGGGGTTTCGGCGGGCATGCAAACAAGCTGGCTAAGCCCGTTCAAAGAACATCGTCTGACGGTCACCGGAACTACCGGATCGCTAGTTTTTGATGATACCAAAGCTTGGCCGGAAAAATTGACGCTGTTTCAGGATCAAATGCGGTTGAATGGCGAACATTTCATCATTGATCGAGCAAGCCCAATCGCGCTTCCGGTTCCCGAAGCCGAACCATTAAAAGATGAGATGAGCGCCTTTATCCAAACCTGCGAAACGGGCAAGCCAGCGCCAACTGATATTGCCGAAGCGATTATGGTTCAACAGGTTCTTGAAACCATGCAAAGCCACCTCATCGACACATCCGCTGCACCCTCGAATCATCAGCCAGTGAGGCCCAAATGAGCATCGCCTTTATTGATTTAAAAGCCCAGCAAGCCCGCATTCGTGACAAGGTCGAAGCCGGACTCCAAACGGTGCTTGATCATGGTGCCTATATTATGGGGCCGGAAATTTCCGCATTGGAGGCGCGTCTTGGTGAATGGACCGGCGTTGCGCATAATATTTCCTGTTCGTCAGGAACCGATGCGTTATTGCTGGCGCTTATGGGGCTAGAGCTGCAACCCGGCCAAGGCGTTATCGTTCCCTCTTTTACCTTTGCCGCAAGCGCTGAGGTGATGCCTGTCATGGGCGCAATACCGATTTTTGCCGAAGTCGATAAAACCAGCTTTAACCTTGATCCAGAAAAATTGCCGCAAGCGCTTGCCGCGGGCAAATCCGCCGGCATCGATATTGTTGGCATTATCGGCGTTGGGCTGTTTGGCCAGCCTGCCAATTATGCCGCCATTGGCAATTTCGCGCGTGAAAATGGGCTGTGGCTGATTGATGACGCCGCGCAAAGCTTTGGCGCGACATGGCATGGCAAACCGGTTGGCCAGCTTGCCGATGTCACCTGCACAAGCTTTTTTCCGGCCAAACCGCTTGGTGCCTATGGTGATGGCGGCGCAATTTTTACCAATGATGATAAAATTGCCGAAATCATCCGTTCATGCCGTGTTCATGGCATGGGGCGCGATAAATATGAAAATATCCGCATTGGCATGACCGGCCGTCTTGATACCATGCAGGCGGTGGTGCTTGACGCCAAGCTTGATATTTTTGCCGATGAGCTTGTGCATCGCCAAAATGCTGCCAACCACTACGCGGCTTTGCTTGAGGGTGTGGTTAGCACGCCATCGCTTGCGGCAGGCGTCACATCAAGCTGGGCGCAATATGTGATTCAATTGCCACAAGGCAGCAACCGTGACGCCATCTGCAAATCGCTCGCGAATTCCGGTGTGCCGACAGCAATTTATTATCCTGTGCCAATGCATCGTCAGCCACCCTATGCACATTACCCGGTTAGTGCTTGCAATCTGCCGGTGACAATGGATTTATGCGATCATGTGTTGGCCTTGCCAATGCATCCCTATCTTGAAACAGCCCAGCAAGCGCTTATTGCCAGCAGCCTGAAAGACGCGCTGGATACGGCCTAAAATTATCAATTCTGAGGGTCTGCCGCACCAGCAGATGGCATGCAAATAAAAAAACCGCTGCCAACACCACTTGATTGGGTAATTTGTCTCTTGCAAGGGCGCAAGGCTTGGATTATACCAGCTCTCAGCGGTTCGCGATATCCGCATCCCAACTGATTTTATGGATGCGACGCGGGTGTAGCTCAGTGGTAGAGCACAACCTTGCCAAGGTTGGGGTCGAGGGTTCGAATCCCTTCACCCGCTCCAATTTTCTTAACAACGAACATGTATCTCACTGATTTGTAGACATATTGATTGTTTGCAGGTGGTGAGTGATGTCCAAAGTGATGTACCGGTTTGATGATCGTTACATATCATGTCGGGCTGGAGTCTATGATGATATAAGACGCGTTCCATAAGGCGTAAGGCAGCATTATGCCTCCAAACGCCAAAACCAGCGCTGGTTTTATCTTTTGACTTCGGGGATTAAACCACGCGGCGCAAAACGCAGCGTTAACAAAAGGACCAACCCCATGGTTATGAGGCGTGTATGCGCTGCATTTTCGATTAGATGCAATCGCAGCCAATGGGTTGGTTCCATGCCCGACGTCAGCAAAGTGATAAGCCAAAGGCCAATTGGTTCGGCCTCAATCCAGAAGAACCAGACAACAAAGCCGCCCAGAACCGCACCCCAGTTATTACCCGAACCACCAACAATCACCATCACCCAAATCAGAAAGGTGAAACGGAGTGGCTGATAACTTGTCGGGGTGAATTGTCCATCAAGTGTCACCAGCATCGCACCAGCAATTCCAATTACTGCCGAACCCAAAACAAACACCTGCAAATGCCGGGAAGTAACATTTTTGCCCATCGCATTTGCCGCAACCTCATTGTCACGAATGGCTCGCATCATCCGCCCCCACGGTCCACGGAGGGCGCTTTCCGAGAGCCAAATTATGGTCAATAGAACAATGAGGAAAAGGCCTGCATAACACAGTTTTACCAGCAAAGATGAAGCCTCAACAATTGACAGGTTGAACTGCGTGATGATTTCTTGAAACCATGTGGCCTCTTGCAAATCCACCTCATAGGGCACCGGCCGCGGCAAGCCGTTCACATTCTTTACACCGCGTGTGAGCCAATCTTCAAATTTCAGCACGTAAAGAATTATTTCCGAAATACCAAGCGTCGCAATAGCCAGATAATCTGAACGAAGGCCAAGTGCGACCTTGCCAACAACCCATGCCGCTGCAGCGGCAAACAAACCACCAACTATCCATGACAAGACAATTGGCAAGCCAAGCCCACCAAGGTAACCGGTCATGGCGGGGTCAACCGCCTCGATTGCGGCCACTGATGGATCAATCGTCATGCGCATCAGGCTATAGCCGACCACAACAACCAAGCCGATCAGCCAATAGCGTTTCTTGCCTTGTGACCGGGCCCGTTTCCAGAGATAGATGTTGACACAAATAGTCACAAAGCCAATCACCAAACCAAGACTTATCCCGCCGCCACCAGCAGCCCAGGCTGACGGCACTGGGTCCATCGACACAAGCACTGCAGCCAGTCCACCAAGTGCAGCGAATCCCATAACCCCAGCATTAAACAGACCAGCATAGCCCCATTGGATATTCACCCCCAGCGACATTATCGCGGAAATCAAGCACATGTTTAGAAGTGAAAATGCCAAATTCCAACTTTGGACGAACCCCACAAAACTGAGCATTAATGCCATTATGCAAGCGAGTACCAAATTGCGCCGATGAGCCGACCAGTCTGCTGGCAAGCTAAATATATGGTTGCGCGCAGGCGCATTTTTTGATGGCTTGTTCATAATGACTTCCCACTAAAAATGCCAGTTGGCTTTATCAGCAGCACCACAACCAATATCATAAAGGAAACTGCAAATTTATAATCAGTAGATAATATCTGTAAAAGCCCATCGCCAAAAAGCCCTTCACCAAATAAATAGGCAGCTACTTTTTTGTAGGCGAAAGTGAGCAGTAATTCGGAAAAAGCAATGACAAAACCACCGACAATTGCGCCAAGTGGGTTACCAACACCGCCAACGATTGCAGCGGCAAAGATAGGCAGAACAAGATGCAAATAAACCAGTGGTTTATAGCTTTTATCAAGTCCATATAAAGTTCCAGCGACCGCCGCCAGCCCCGCTGTAATAATCCATGTGATGCTAACAACACGATCCGGATTTATGCCCGATAAAAGCGCTAGATCCTGATTGTCGGCATAGGCTCGCATTGATTTACCAGTGCGTGTTCGGTTCAAGAACCAGAATATAGCTGCCACCACGATGACTGCAGTAAACACCGTAATGGCCTGCGATGATTTGATTGCCAAGCCTTCGGACAAGCCACTGATTTCCTTAAATTCGCGAGCCTTCAACAGAAACCGGTCGCCATCATTGAAGTTTCGGTCATTGGGCCCAATGACGAAACGTATAACCCCTCCAATCACAAACATCACCCCAATTGACACGATCAAATAGGTGACTGAACTGGCCCGTTGATGGCGATAAAAGCGAAACACCAGCCGGTCCAATAAGAGGCAAAGTCCAATTGTGCCAAGAATGCCCAAGGGTAGTGCCAAAAGGGCTGTTGGCAATGGTGAAATCGACAAGCCGATAGATTTTAGCCAATAGGTTGAAAGGATGGTGATCATGGCACCGAAAGACATAACCTCGCCATGGCTGAAATTTGAGAAATTCAGCACCGCATACACCATTGTTACCCCAAGCGCACCAAGGGCAAGTTGGCTGCCGTAGGCCAGGCCCGGAACCAGAACGAAATTCGCCAAAAGCACCAGTGGATTTAACAGCATTTCCACCAATCAGCCTCCCAAAAAGGCTTTGCGAACATTGGCATTGCGCAGCAAAGCCGTTCCACTGCCAGTATAGCGATTTTCGCCTTGCACCAGCACAAAGCCCTGATCAGCAATGCCAAGAGCCTGTTTGGCATTTTGTTCAACCATCAAAACAGCAATGCCGGTGCTGGCCACGTCGATGATGCGATCAAACAACTCATCCATCACAATTGGTGAGACGCCAGCGGTGGGTTCATCAAGCATTAGCAGTTTTGGTTCTGTCATCAACGCACGTCCGACAGCGACCTGCTGCCGCTGTCCACCGGATAATTCACCAGCACGCTGGTGACGCTTTTCTTTTAAAACCGGAAACAGGTCGTAGACCTGCGCCATGATGCCGGCGATCGGGCTGGTATTGATAAAGGCGCCCATCTCAAGATTCTCTTCAACCGTCATCGAGTTAAAAACATTGTGGGTTTGCGGAACAAAGGCCATTCCTTTTCTCACGCGTTCAAATGGCGCGAGTGCGGTTATATCCTCACCATCAATTGATATTTTCCCACCACGGAGATTTAACATGCCAAAAATGGCTTTCATCGCGGTGGATTTGCCAGCTCCATTTGGACCAACAACAACGGCAATTTCACCAAGGTCAACACAAATAGAACAGCCGTTCAAAATATCTGTGCTGCCATAGCCGCCAACCATATTTTCACCAATCATGAATGTCATTGCTGGCGGTCTCTGGATTTGCGTGTCTGGTTTCTTAGGCCTGTGCCCAGATAAGCATCAATGACATCCTCATTTGCCTGAACCTGGGCCGCACTACCTTCAGCCAGAACTCTGCCTTGTGCCATCACGATTACTGGATCACACATGCGCGCAATAAATTGCATATCATGCTCAATCATGCAGAAAGTGTATCCAAATTCGGTGTTAAGGCGCAAAATTGCATCGCCAATCTGGTGCAAAAGCGTACGGTTCACACCAGCGCCAACCTCATCCAGAAACACAATCTTAGCGTCTGTCATCATAGTTCGGCCCAGTTCAAGAAGCTTCTTTTGTCCCCCCGATAGGTTGCCAGCATATTCATCAGCAAGATGGGAAATTTGCAAAAACGCAATGACATCGTTGGCACGCTGACGGTTTGCGGCTTCTTCGGCACGGATTTTCTTTGGTGATAGCCATATATCAATCAGGCGTTCGCCGGACTGGTTGGGCGGAACCATCATTAGATTCTCCCGAACAGTCAGCGATGAAAATTCATGCGCTAGCTGGAAGGTACGCAACAGACCTTTGTGAAACAACTCATGCGGCGCTGCACCGGTGATATCCTGCCCGTCCAGAAAAACCCGGCCAGTATTAGGCCTGTAAAGACCGGCAATTACGTTGAAAAGCGTCGTTTTTCCAGCACCATTTGGTCCAATCAGGCCAGTAATTGAACCAGTTTCAATAGACAAGCTGATATTATCAACAGCCTTGATGCCGCCAAAATGCATGCCGACATTTTGAACAGATAGCATGGATCAGCTTTCAAACACGGCCCCAAACGCATGTTCAGGGCCGGGTTTTTGGTTAATGACTAACGATAACGAACAGGCGTAATTTTCTGATCTTTGATCATGATCTCTTGGAAAGCGCCAGCGGACTCACCCGGGCCAATTAACTCGACATCCGTTGCGCCGACATAATCCACATCACCGCCAGAGGCCAAGATTTTCAAGGCCTTTGCCAATTCGCCTGGGTAAATTTTTTCGCCAGGCAAATTCGCAACATCAGTAATCTTCGTTTTGAATTTGAGGCTGTCAGAAGAAGAGGATGCTTGCATGGCAAGGATCATCAATGCCGCTGCATCATAGGATTGTGGTGCATAAGGTCCCGGCTTAAAGCCAGCCGCCGTAGCCAGACCATTGAACTTGGCTGCACCGGCGCTGTCTGTGCCCGGCAAAGTGCCATATGAACCGTTCAAATCCTTACCGATTGCGGCTGGAAGGCTGTCGCCAATCATGCCATCAGGCAAAACAAAAACATCAAATGCACCTGCGTCAATCGACGCCTGAATAACGCCCTTACCACCCTGATCAAGATAACCGGCGACAATCAACACATCACCGCCAGCCTGCGCCAGTGCAGCAACCTCTGCGCCATAATCACCTTTACCATCTTCATGCGAAGTCGAGATGGTTACTTTACCACCCAAATCTTCAAAATTGCTCTGGATGCTGGCTGCCAGACCCTTGCCATAGTCATTATTTGTATAGCTGATGGCTGCCAATTTCACACCTTTCTCTTTGAGGATTTCCGCTAGCACCTGACCTTGACGTGCATCTGATGGCGAAGTTCGGAAAAATAGTCCATTGTCTTCGACAGTAGAAAGAGCCGGTGAGGTCGCTGATGGTGAAATCATAACCACGCCTTTTGCAAGCGCAACATTTTGCAAAACTGCTGTGGTCACACCTGAACAGTCGGCACCCATAATGGCACTGACACCATCTGCGGTGATCAACCGTTCTGCGGTTGCAGTTGCTGCTGCCGCATCAACACAAGTTGAGTCACCACGAACAGAGATAATTTTCGAGCCACCCATAAAAGCACCGCTTTCACTGGCTTCTTTCATTGCCAATTCAGCACCGCTTGCCATATCTGGTGTTAACGATTCGATAGGCCCAGTGAATCCTAATAGCACGCCAATTTTCACATCAGCAGCAAACGCTGGCGTTGCCAGAAAAGCGGCCGTCACCGCTAAAGCGAGAGTTTTTTTCACAATATCCACCCCTAGTAGTTTTCAATCAAAATAGTTTATAAATCTCTGATGCGCCGTCAGTTAAAGCAACTTGGCACTGACGGAGACATTTGAAACTCAAAAATAACCATGCCATCGAGACAAAATACCCTATTTTCGTTGGCTCATTCAAGCTAACAAATCATGCATAGCCTAACCAGCTTTTTGAACCGCATGTTTTGCCGTCACACCCATCAATTAAGATTGCAAACCCAATGTATTGATTATCGATGGAATTTGTTTTTTAAAGTTGAAAAATCCCTTTTTTGCATATTGCCAGCAATGGAGATCTTCTGCGCGCTTGCGGATATGCAGTGTCACATTGGTCAATGATTGAAGGCGTTTCAGATAATCAAGATTATCCCCAACAAACGGATATACAACATCAAGTCCCTCAATGGTGGATGCTATTTCGATGAAATTGGAAGGATCACACAATCTAGCATTTTGGCAGCGCGCTACAAAATCATTGCTAAGCGCCTGCTTAAAAGCAAGCACATTGTTGCTCAGCAAAATACTGCGTTCATCATTGTTTAGGCAAATAACAAAAACAGTTTCATAGTTGTCGTAGATATTTTCACTTTCAAGATGTAGGTCAGTATCAAAGACAACAAGCGTATTAAATTTCTGTGTCATGCCACCGGCTGGATCAATTGGAAGAGTGGTATGATCAGTATTATCAAAACACGGCTCTGCCTCCTCGTTTAGATTATCATCACCAAACATACCATCAGTATAACGTGAAATATTGTTCGAACGAGCAAGATAGTGTTTACCCACTGTTTGCACGCCTGCCACCCACCGCCAACCAAGTGTATTTGACGCGGCATCGCCATCAAGCAAATGGTGCATGAAAAAACGTGCGCCTAATTGCCAAGGCAAGCCAAGGGTGAAAATCCAAATGCTGGCAAACCACATTCGAGTGTGATTATGCAGATAATTCCTATCCCGTAACTCATTTACCCAGCTGTCAAAGCACCTGATCCCAGTTTTACCTTTAATGGCATTTTGGTAATTTGAGTTCGACGCGTTGTCGGAAACGAATGAAACAAAATCATCCCACACCGTTGGTCGGTGTTCAAGCCAGCCCTTCCAATAGACCCGCCAAAAAACTTCCTGGACAAACTTTTCGACATGATCGTGGCTATGCAAAGCCAGAGTCTGGGTAATTATGTCATACTCAAATAAGACCCGGTGTGAGATGTATTTAGATAGGCATGACACATTGCGCCGGTTATCTGGGCCAAAATCAAAATTACGTAAATGATCATAGGAATTGATGGAGCCCTCTAAAAACCGTCCTAGGTCTTCATGAGCAGTCTTGTACACATGTTCGGTAATGGGCGGCACAATTTGATCCTATGTTAATTCCTGATAAACGCTTAAAACATCATTCCGCCTAATTTTGTCAATTACGCATATCTACTTTAGAGCAGGTTACCTGAGGGATATTTTTTCATATGCTTTTGTATGGTGAGTTCGCAAACCGCTGCAATTGAAGAGGAACTGTCACCGCCTCGAGATTGATAATATCAGATTTTGCTAAATTCAAAAAGTAAACACGCAAGCCAAGTTGGATAAAAAGGCAATTCATAAATTGTCCTTTGATGTTTAAATATATGTATTACTTGTATTTTAATCTTAACACTTTAGGTCTATTTGTGAGATAGCACCTTCTAATGGGCCTGTATGCCGCGCGACAGTCACGCCTCATAAGCCTATCTAATAGCAAAACGGCATAAGCTTTGTGGCTCGCTTTTGGAATGATTTACATCATGACAAAAGAAGAGGGCTAAGTCTCAACAGACAGTGAGTAAGCGCATCATGGCAACATAGCTGATATGCGTCTCATAAGACGGCCAGAGACTGTGACAGAATCCACACTTGCTGACATCTTTGCCTTTCGGCTTAAAGCTAAGGTCGTGTTCTGCTTTGACGATAAGCACTGGTATTTGTGGAATGGTGAAAAATGGCAGACGGACAAACAAAAGCGGATGCTCCTGCATATTTTTGAGTTTGTTCAGTAAATTGCCTCGCCTATTTCAATTTTTAATCGCAATTTCTCTGCGCCAGATGTAAAGACCGGACAAAATCGTTAAAGCACTGCCAAATAACATCATTGCATTTATCTGCTCGCCAAGGATTAAAATGCCAGCTGCTACAGAAAACAGAAGTCGAGTGTAACGAAACGGGATGACAACAGATACATCTCCCAATCTGACAGCCTTCGTTGTAAAGAAAAAACCTAAAGAACCAGAGGCGATCATTGCCGCAAGTATGGCGTTCATCCATAAATCAGGCACGATGGCTCCCCCTGAAATAATGAGTAAAACACTACCGCTGACGATAAATAATACTGACGTGTAAGACGATAGAAGTAGCGTTGAAAAATTGTCTCGAACTAGCTTAGTCGTGATATCTCGCAACGCCATACCTACTGCAGCAATCAATACAAAGGCCATTGTGATATCAAAAGTAGCAGCACCAGGCTGGATGATAAATAAAGTTCCCAAAAAACCAATGACTATGGCCAACCATCGCCTCGTACCAACTCTCTCTCCAAGAAACAAAGCTGCGGCGGCGGTAACCATCAGCGGTACAGTTTGAATCACTGCTCCAATAATGGATATGGGGACAAATACTAATGCCAAGCACATACCATTAATGGCAATGAGGTCCCCAATATTTCTCACCACCACTGCAAGATTAGTGAATGGTGATAGGCGAACAGACTCTCCCTCAATACGCATGATCCCCAAAAACACCATTATCGAGCCTACACCAAATATAATCATTACTTGTCCGAGCGGTAATGTTTGGCTGGCGATTTTGATCATTAAATCACATAAGGTTAAACAACCCATCCCAATAATCATTAGGATTATGCTTTTCAGATTTGCACTCATAATTTCCTCACGCACCGGCCACAGCGCCAATGATGGGATCAGCCTCAAGCAAGCGCAGCTGACCATGACCAAACCATCAGTTAAAAGATTTTGACACGCCAATTGAAATTGATATTTTGTGCGGCGTCACACATTGCTTTTCAGTCTGAAGCGCCCTGATATGCCGACGGCGGGCTGGGGCATTTTCGCCAAGTTCGGCAGCGAAATCAAATTCGGCTTTTAACGCGGCGCAATCAAGGGCTTCATCCCCATCGCGGGTGAGAATTGACCGATCCAGCGGCGCGCAACCAAGCAAAAAAAACAATAGCATTACCGTTACGGAACGCATGGCAACCCCTTTACAAACACCCAAGTGATGTTCTTAGAACCGCCATCTCCAGATCACCCAACGTAACACGCCAATAGCCGTGGCCAAACCAGCCAGTTTTGCCGCCAGCCAGTTTTGCTTATGGCTTGAACGCAACAACCGGCGCACCGCCTGCGATCCAGCCAACAATACCGTCACTCAGATGGGTGACATCACTGTAACCAAGCTGGCTGACAAGCGCATTGCCGATAATGCCGGTTCGGTTTCCGGTACGGCAATACAGCATGACGGGCGTATCTGGCGTTGGCACGATGGCGGTAAATTTTGTCTGAAATTCCGAATGCAACTGCCCTGATTGGGTAAAGGCGGTAATGGTATGCGCACCTTCGATGATTCCGGTTTCAGCCCATTCTTCAGCGCGGCGGATATCAATCACCACAACACCGTTTTTCTGCGCCGCCTTTAAATCGGCAGCTGTGGCATCACCCAGATTCGGGGGTATAGCAACAGCAACCAGCTCGACATCGAAAACCAATGTTGCATTTGGCGGGATTACCCCGCCGGCACCCGCCGCGCCATAGCCAAGCTCTGGCGGGATTGTCAGAACCCGCTTTTCGCCAATTTTCATGCCGGCAATGCCCTGTTCCCAGCCCGGAATGACCTGTCCACTGCCAAGGGTAAAGCTAAAGGGCGTGCCACGCTTTTGCGAATCATCAAAAATGGTGCCATCGGTCAGGCGTCCTTGATAATGCACTGATACCTGCATTCCGTTCTTAGCTGTTTCGCCATCGCCTTCGGCAATGACCTCAAATGACAAATCGGCCGCGTTCACACTAAACCCCAAAAATAAAAATACCGGCAAGAAGGTAAGGAAACGTCCCGAACTTTTGATCCACTGAAGAACTTTCATCAATTTTTCAACCCTTTGGTAATGAGCCGACTAAACAACAATTCATTAATCACATTATTTGACTGAAGATGCTAGTCCCCACCGGCCCAATTGGTAGCCCAAGACAAGTATTTTGTGCCCAGTTTCTGGATTCTTAGCCCAATATTTAAGATAACTTATTATGTATTAATTCCACAAAGCTCTACAAAGAAAATATCATTTGCAAGAAAACTGACGGTTTAATTTGGCATTATTGTTGGGTTATGAAAACATTGACCAAACAGAAAGAGACACGACGGCCAATAGGCAGAGTGCCATTGACAAATTTATTAGTCTTTGGGTTCGGATGGACAACTCTAATCGATTGATTTTTAGTCCAAAAAATAACCAAAGACAGTGGAGTAACAACCAAATAAAGTTTGCAATTATCAGCTTGATTCCAGTTTCAATGATGAGGCTTTCAGGGTAAAAAGCGAAACCGCTGAAAAGTGCTGTATTAACCGCATATGCTTTTGGATTGATAAACTGAAGCGTTAAACCGGATATAACTCCCCGTTTTGTAATATGGATTAATGCAATTTTTGAGCCGGCAAGAGCAATACTTAAGGATAGATAAACAAGATATCCAACAGATATAATCAGCAACATCGTTCAAATGTTTGAATCTGCCAAGACTGCAGTTGCAAGGCCCGAAATAACCGTAAAGCAAACAAGATTAGTGCCAAGGAACAAACCAAAAAGGTACCGTAATCCTTGCCGCCAACCATATACGGCTCCTACTCCTGCCAATGATAACACGCCTGGCCCAAGTTTGATTATTAAAAGAAAAACTGTAAGGGCAACTGTTAGCATTTATTGAGGCCTATAGATTTCATCTTTCACATCAATATTTTCTAAAACTAATTCGGAGAAATGCTAATGATTCAATCAACTATCGATCATATCGTTATTGGCGCAGCAAATTTAGAAAAAGCAACAAAAAGGATTGAGCAGTATATAAAAGCTGACTTTTCGAGCGGTGGAAAGCATCCATTGATGGCAACACATAACCGCTTAATCAAACTTCAAAATTCAATATACATGGAAGTTATATCTATAGACCCCAGCGCTACAATGCCTCAATCTTCAGGCCACAAAAAGCGTTGGTTCTCGCTTGACTCGCAGTCCACAAAACGCCGGTTATCACTGGCACCACAACCTTTGTGCTGGGTTGCCGCCGTTGATAATATCGAACAAGCAGTATCACATTGTGGTTACAACCCCGGTAAAATTATTGAGGTAACAAGAGACGACTTACGGTGGAGGTTAACAGTCCCCGAGAATGGGAAATTATCTTTTGATGGCGTTTTACCTATTTTAATTGAATGGCCAAATGGGAAAAATCCTGCCGAAAGAATGCCGGAGAGCAACGTGTGTTTACAGCAACTGACCTTATTTTATCCAAATCCAAAAAAAATCAAAGGCATTTTATCCAAGCTAAATATTTTGGGCCCAATAAATATTGAACTTGGAGAACCAAGAATACAATTCTCTTTCAAAACCGCGAGCGGAAAAAGCATTCTTTTTTACGAAAACTGTCTAGCTGATATCCAATCATCCTCCTGAAATACCTGACATAATGTGCCGGCAAATCACGCCATTTCATGTGTGCGCGGCATTTTTTGGATCTTTTTATTTTTTACAACCAGATATTCAAAAAACCGGGGCACTATTGAACCAACTAGGGCGCGCCGTTTATTGATAGTTCACGTTAGCTATCGCGCGGTGCCTGAATACGATTTGTCATGCTGTAGTCTCGGCTAATCAAAAATAATTCTATTTTGTCAATTAAGTCTGTTGATATTAAGGAGGTAAGCGCCATTACAGAAGGTAAATCATTTGGAGTCACCAAAGTTATAAACTGGTCTGACGCTGATAAGCCGTTATACGCACCATCCAAAACCGCATGCTTATTAAACGCAGTATTAGAAATAACTGTCCTACTTTGTATGCTTACCAACAACGCATCTGACTTTGAGGTTAACTCAAAATTTGTTTCGGTTACTAAGTCAGCTTGCCAGCAGGCTAGCCTCTGTCCAATTCGAATTCTGTAATCTTTGAAATGCTTCTTAATGCCGGCCTTTTGCGCCAGGCGATGCTGTTTATTTTGCCGCCAATTTTCAAGTGATTTTTCACTATCCCATAATTGATGAGACAAAAGACTGTAATCATCAAGCTGGGCTTCATATCGGTTTAACCAAATCAGTCCCTTATGTTTTTCCAGTTCGGGTTTAAGCTTTTCAACATATGAAAAATAATGATGTAAATGACCAGAGTTTGGAACAACTTCAAAAAACAAACCTACGGGCGCTTGATTGCTTTTGGGCATGTGCTGCCTCCAAAAATTTTGAAAAATTAGATATTTGATTTTTTCAGCACGGCTTTGTTCAGAGTTTTTAAAATTAGCTGACAAATTTGTATTTCCACAACAGCTTATCAAAAATATTTTTCTTCAATCTGCACAATCTTTTTATACGATTTTGTTGCCTGTTTTATTTTTTCTGCTAGCGTGAACCCAAGCTGCATCAAGCAGCGCTTCACAAGCCTAATCAAAACTGAGGAGACACTCTCATGAAACGTAGAGATTTTATTACTAAAGCGGGTTTGGTCGGAGCAGGCACAGTTGCTGCGTCTACGCTTGCTGCGCCAGCTATTGCTCAAGACCGAATCGAAATTGCAATGGTATCAACTTGGCCAAGAGATTTTCCTGGCCTTGGCACTGGTGCTCAGCGCTTTGCGCAGAAGCTTTCAGACGTAACTGATGGTCGCATTCAAGTCACCTACTATGCTGCCGGTGAGCGTGTGGGCGCGTTTGATTCCTTTGACGAGGTAGCCTCAGGTAATGCACAAGCCTATCATGCAGCAGATTATTATTGGAAAGGAAAGCATCCTGGATGGGCCTATTTTACAGCCGTTCCATTTGGCCTTACTTACCCAGAAATGAAGGCTTGGCTTCGCTGGATGGGTGGCCAAGAGCTTCACGATGAATTAGCTGGTGAATTTGGTTTAAAATGTGTGCCAATGGGCAACACTGGAGTTCAGTGGGGCGGTTGGTTCAACAAAGAAATCAACTCTGGAGATGATTTAAAAGGACTAAAAATGCGTATCCCTGGCCTTGGTGGAGATGTTATGGCCAAGCTTGGTGCGTCTCCAGTTTCACTTCCAGGTGGCCAAATCTATGAAAACCTTGTCTCTGGTGCAATTGACGCAACAGAATGGGTTGGCCCATGGAACGACGAAGCGATGAAGTTTTATGAGGCTGCAAAATACTATTACTATCCAGGCATGCATGAGCCAGCTTCACAGCTGCATGTTGGATTTAACGCATCATTCTGGAGCGGTATGAGTGCATCTGATAAAGCGCTTATCCAAGCAGTTGCAGCCGGTGGAGATAATGATTTCATGGCTGAGTACAATGCCAAAAATGGTGCCGCACTTGAGCGTTTGGTGAATGATCAAGGTGTTGTCGTTAAAGAATTCAATGATGACGTATACGCTGCCTTCAAACGTGGCTCAGACGAGGTATATGAGGAAGTCCAAACTCATTCAGCGCTGGCAAAAAAGATCCACGAATCTATGGTAAATGCTAGAAAAATAGTTGGTGATTACGTCCAGTTAAATGACGTTGCGTACACAAATAAGCGTAACGCTGCTCTGGGAGCGTAGCGCTGCTCTGGGATAAAAAATCAACTGAGATCCGCTATCTGTAAATAGCGGATCTCAATGTTTTAATTATTTGGTTAATCATATTTAAGTTGATCATAATGCTGTCAGAACGAAAAAGTAATTTGTCTTCCATGCTGCATTTAGTAGGGCTTTGCAGCGCATTTTTATCAGTTCTTTTTGTGGTAAATAATTTTCTAATTTTTGGATTTAATGCTCCAGGTGTGATCAATGTGCTTGGCCTAAACAAAATTTTTGGTGTTGAGAGCCTAAAGGGTGGGTACAGCAGTGGATTATATATTGTTGGGTTGGTGCAAACTGCATCTGTTTTTGGAGTGATCTTTTGGGCTTGTTTCCATACCATAAAAAAAGGCCAGCTTCGTTTAGATGCCGAGCGCCTTGACTGGCTTTCCGCATATGTTATTCGTGCTGCCTTTTGGGCAGTGCTAATTGTTGGAATTGCCGACGCTATAATGTCTTTCATGCGCGTTGAAGATTTTCATAAAACAGTTTTTGGTGATTTAGGGGGGGCTATAATTGCTTTACCAAGCTCTCGCGGAATATACATCCATGTTCCTTTGATGATTGTTGCAGCTCTGATTGCTTTACGTGATAAATCAGTTTCTTTGGTTTGGTTGACCCTGTTGGTTGTGATTGCTGAGTTCCTTATTGTGGTTGGCCGTTTCATTTACGGTTATGAACAAACCTTTATGGGAGACCTTGTGCGCTTCTGGTATGCGGCTCTGTTCCTTTTTGCATCTGCCTACACATTAAAAGAGGATGGCCATGTCCGAGTTGATGTGTTTTATGCAGGCTTGGAAAGGCGCACCAAATCAATACTTAATACGATTGGGACATTGTTTTTTGGGATTCCACTTTGCTGGCTCATCCTGATACGTGGCATGTGGGGAAAATCCAGTCTAATTAATAGCCCAATGATGAATTTTGAAACGTCAATGAGCGGCTTTGGAATGTATGTGAAATATTTGATGGCAGCTTTCCTTATGGTTTTTGCTCTAAGTATGATTTTGCAGTTTACCGCCTACCTATTTCAGTCAATGGCAGACATTCAGGAAAATATTACTGATGATTTGGGTGCGGAAGGGGCTACTGAATAATGGAACTTTTATTCCTAGCAATCCTATTTTTGTTGATGATGTATGCCCTTGGTTCTGGCTATCCCGTTGCATTTGCATTGCCAGGTGCTGCCATCGTTACAATCACTCTTGCCGGCCTAACTGGAACACTTTTTGAAGGTGATAGCGGTGCTTATTTTATTCAGGATGGGCCTATTGAATGGCTAACGGCAGGTGTTACAAACTTTCGGGGAATTTATTGGGAGGTGGAACGGGACACCCTCATAGCGATCCCATTATTCATATTTATGGGCATCATGCTCCAGCGATCAAAGATTGCTGAAGATCTTCTTGTCACTATGGCACAATTATTCGGAGCTGTTCCCGGCGGGCTCGGCATTTCAGTGGTATTTGTAGGGGGGCTTTTAGCTGCGACCACAGGTATTGTGGGCGCGACGGTTGTTGCAATGGGCCTGATTTCGTTGCCAGCTATGTTGCGCAACAACTATTCAAAACCCCTTGCAACAGGCGCGATATGCGCATCAGGCACTTTAGGACAAATTATTCCACCCTCAATTGTTCTAATAATTTTAGCCGATCAGCTGGCAAGCG
The DNA here is from genome assembly GCA_028383305.1 of Candidatus Puniceispirillum sp. Lineage (GTDB taxonomy): Bacteria > Pseudomonadota > Alphaproteobacteria > Puniceispirillales > Puniceispirillaceae > UBA3439. The sequence goes on along the minus strand of JAOEVD010000017.1, from coordinate 20,698 downwards.
CTGCCGATCAAGCGGCAACGGCGCGTAAAGCATTATACAAGCAAGCAACCGGTCAGTTCAGCATGCCGTCTGAATTTAATATCATTTCAACTAGTGCTGGAGATATGTTCCTTGGCGCTTTTTTGCCTGGAATTCTGCTTGTCGGTATCTACATGGCCTACATCTTGATTGCTGCGTTAATTCGCCCTTCTTTAGCACCCGCTGTAAAATATGATGGTAAATTATTAGAAAGAAGCTTTCTGTTAAAAGTGGCTCTAGCGTTGGTGCCGCCCCTACTACTAATTTTTCTAGTCCTCGGTTCGATCATTGCAGGTATTGCTACAGTAAACCAAGCTGGAGCAATCGGCGCAGTGGGAGCTCTGATTATGGCAGGCTACAAACTCCATGAGGGGTCAAAATCTGCTTTTTACCCATCGATCTTAACCATCGTTTCGCTTTTATTAATTTGGCTTATTAAAACTAACTTTAATCTTAGCATCAAGACCGTTACGGATCCCTCTGACTGGTTTGGGGTGTTTTTTGTCACGTTAGCTGTTATTGGCCTTTGTGCTGGTATCGCATGGAGTGGATGGCGCGCGTTTAAGATTGAAGACACGCTTCGTGAAGTTATGTCTGAAACAGCAAAGACAACCTCCCTTGTCTTTATTATTTTGCTCGGCGCCGCAATGCTGACGGCTGCTTTCCGAGGATTTGGCGGCGAAGAAGTTGTAAAGCATTTCCTGTCGGGTTTGCCCGGAGGGTTTTGGGCACAATTCATGGTAGTCATGCTGGTAATATTCCTGCTTGGTTTCTTTCTCGACTTTATTGAGATTGCAGTGGTCGTGGTACCAATCGTTGCGCCAATTTTGCTTGCTGATCCATCTGCCAATATAACAGCTGTTTGGCTTGGCGTTATGATTGGCCTCAACATCCAAACCTCATTCCTCACGCCACCATTTGGTTTTGCATTATTTTATCTACGGGGAGTGGCATCCAAAGCAGTCAAAACCATAGACATGTATAAAGGCGTCGTTCCGTTTATTGGCCTACAATTACTAGGACTCGCAATCGTAGGTTTTAATCCAAGTTTGGTGAACTACCTGCCAACCAAAACATTTTTATCAAGTGAGACTGCGCCGCCACCAAAAAACCCACGCCTACAGTTGTGCTTAGAAAGCCACCTATTTAGTTTTTATGATGCCAATAAGAGCGAATATTTATCGCAAGTTAGTTTGCTAAATAATCTTGATTATTCCTCACTTCCAAAAACAACGATGGCAGGGCTTCAGCGTAGTTTAAAATCTGCTGGTGATATTTTCGTTTTGATAGACGAAATCAAGGAAGCTCAAGCTGAAATGGCACGTGCATCAGTTGCTTATGCGCCAATTCATACTGAGGTTCGCAGCCTTGAACGCACCATCAAACAAAATCAAGAAGAGATCAAAACTTTAAAAAATGAATTAAGGGGAACTGACGATGTCAGCAAAAAGACCGACATTAAACAGTCAATCTCAACGCTTGAGACAAACATTACAGAAAAACTTGCATTAATTCCAAACAGTTGGCAGAAAACAAATAAAGATTTTAAACTCATAACGACAAAGTTGAATCGTGCGCGCATGCAATTCCGACGTCAATCAGATCAAGCCTATTCAGAGATCCGTGGAATAGTGTATTCAATCAACTCTGTTTCCATTTTGGATGAGGTCCGCCAAGACATAGTCAATGTCAAAGCCCGGATAGGCCAACAATCTGTTGATGAGGCACTGAGTGAACTCAAAGCAGCCTATAGTGTTTTAACCAGAATCCCTGGGGCCAATAACGCCGCCAAATCATTGTCAAATGCGCGCCGTTTGATCGATAGGAAAGATCCAAATTTACCAAAAGCGGTTGCGTTTGTTGATGAAACATTAGCTTCAATTAATGCCGAATTAACTTGGCGTGGTAAAGCTAAACAGAGCCCATACGAAAAACTTGCAGCATTTGAAGCTTATGCAAGATCAAACCTTGGCCTGCGGGAACAGGACAGGTTGAACCAAGAGCAAGTTGACTCAATCACGTCATGCCTAGCAAAACATAGGAGCCTTGCTCTTCAATTTTAATGTAAATCGCGCGAGACCCGTCAGCAATTTATACTTAAAAAGATAAAATAGTGGAGATAACGTGTGTCAAACCAAAGTGACAGTGGGGGTATAAATACCCAAGCCGTTTTGGCCATGCGAGGTGCAGGTTATTATTCTGAGCGAACCGCAGGTGCACGGGATGTCATTAATGATGCAAGAGAACTGGTGCTGACGGCACTTGAGACTCTTTCCGATGCAGAAAGCCTACGACTTGCAGATTTTGGCGCCGCTGATGGTGGTACTAGCCAACAAATGTGGAGTACGGTTATAGAAATGCTCCGCAAGTCCGGGGATAACCGGCAAATTGAAATACTCTATACCGACCTTGCAAGTAATGATTTTTCAACCCTGTTCAGAATGATGCAAGGTATGCAAGGCAGCCCAACCCATGCCTATCAAAAGCATCATGAGAATGTTTTTGTGCATGGGTGTGGAACCGGTTTTCACCAACAACTAATGGCGAGTGAATCCCTGCATTTAGGGTTTAGCGCTACCGCCATGCATTATGTTTCAGTCAAACCGCTGGAAATTCCAAAACATGTGCATGCCGCAAGAGCCGATCATACGAGTAATGCAGCCTTTGCAGAGCAAGCGGCACTTGATTGGCAAAACATTTTGCTTGCCCGCGCTGCTGAGCTGGTTCCAGGAGGTCGTTTTATTGCGCTTAATTTTGGCATAGACGAAAAGGGGCGCTATCTAGGCAATACTGGCGGGGTTCATATGTTTGACCAGTTTCACAAACATTGGAATGCCCTATATCAGGACAACACTATCACCAAAGTTGAATATGAAAAGGCAACATTTGCACAATACTACCGCAATATTAACGAGTTTTGTGCGCCCTTCAATGACCCACAAAGTCCAGTCAGTAAAGCCGGTTTGGTGCTAAAATCCTGTCACAGCAAACTCACAAAATGCCCCTATCAAGCAGCATTCATAAAAGCCGGTGGATCTGGTGGATCGATGACAAACGCTGAATACGCCGATAGCCTTATTCCAACCATGCGATCTTGGTCTGAAACGGTTTTCAGAACAGCAATTTCTGATCGAAGTGACGATGAAAGCCTGCAAATTATTGATCGTTTTTATAAGGCCTATCGTGACGAGGTTGCGGCAAACCCAATCGGTCATGCAATGGACTATGTCCACATAATTCTCGATATAGAAAAGACTGCCAATTAGACAATCTTTTCTAAATAACTCAGCACTTATCAATTTGTCTCTTAGGTTTTAATAGCCAATGGCGCATCCATCTTTGCGTGGGTCAGACCCAGCAGTTAATAAATCTGTATCCCAATCAATAAAGATTGCTTGCGAGCCGCCGATAGGCTTGCTAGCTGGCTGAATGTTGTGCCCAAGTGCACGCAATGCTTCACAGATTTCATCACTAATTGGCTCTTCAACCTCGACAACATCACTAAACGGGTCCGGCATAAAGCGCGGCATATCCTGCGCCTCTTGAATATCCATCCCATAATCGAAAAGACGAGTCAAAAACTGCATATGGCCGAACGCCTGATATTCACCGCCCATAACGCCAAATGGCATTACGGTTTTACCATCTTTAGTGGCCATGCCCGGAATGATCGTATGCAGCGGGCGTTTGCCAGGTTCAATACAATTTGGATGACCTGGCTCAACTACAAATCCCTGGCCACGGTTTTGCAAAATGACACCTGATTTTGGCGCAAGAATACCGGCACCAAAATTATGAAACACAGTGTTTATAAAACTACATGCATTCCGATCTTTATCAACAACACTGATGTAAACTGTACTTTTATGCTTAGGAAGTGTGGTTTCAGGAAGTTTATCAAGTGCCCTATTTGGGTTAATTTGAGCGCGGATGAGATCAGCTGTCTCCTGACTTAACATGTCATCAATCGGCATGGCAGAAAACTCCGGATCAGACAAATATAGGTTTCGATCACGATAAGCTATTCGGCCTGCTTCAATCTCATGGTGAATACGTTCAACAGAAATAGGATGATCACCAAACTTATCTACACCGGACATAATGTTTAGCAACATCAAGGCTATGACGCCTTGCCCATTTGGTGGGCATTCCCAAATATCATAACCACGGAAGTTGGTTTTAATCGGGGTAACATAATTTGCCAATGCCGAGTCAAGATCAGCTTGTGTGTGCAAACCACCAAGTGTGTTTAGCTTGGTTAAAATATCGTCTGCTACCCAGCCTTCATAAAATCCAGCGCGGCCATTTTTTGCAACAGCCTCCAATGCTTTGGAGAGGTTTTTATTAATAAACCGATCACCCATTTTATAATTTTCACCATTTTTAAGGTATAACGCACTCAAGTCAGCATCACCCAAAATTAGCTCGCGACTTGCAGCAAAATCTGCTTCAACTCGTTGACCAATCGGAAATCCGTCGCGGGCATAGCCAATTGCTGGCTGAAGAAGATCGCCAAGCGATTTTTTTCCATAATCGCGGTTCAATTGTACCCAAGCATCAATTGCTGTTGGCACTGTCACTGCATGAGGGGATTGTTGAGGAATCTCTTTGATTCCCTGTGCCAACAACCAATCAGCGGTTAAACTCATCGGCGCACGTCCAGATCCATTCAAGGCAATAACCTTGTCTCTTCCAGCTTCTGAATAAAGGCAGAAGCAGTCACCACCAATACCTGTAGATTCTGGCTCGACAACCGCTTGTACGGCACTTGCAGCTATGGCTGCGTCCATTGCATTTCCGCCATTTTGAAGAACTGTGACCGCAGCCTGAGTTGATAAGGGATTAGACGTGCTAGCCATCCCATTTGGGGCTAGAACTGGTGACCGACCCGGCCGTTGTAAACTACGCATCACATTTCCTCATAATAAAACCTCAAAAACAACTTGAGGTCAGAGTAATACAGTACCTAGGCTTATTTGAGCAATATAATATCACCAGCCATATAAGCAGCGTGAGGTGATGGTAAGGAGAAAAAAATGAAAATTGGGTTTATTGGACTAGGTAATATGGGCGCTCCAATGGTGAAACGACTTGTGGCATCAGGACACGACATCACTGGTTATGATGTAATGGAGAGCGCTATGGCTGCTTTATCAGAAGTAAAAATGAGTTTTTCCAAAGACATTTTAACAGCAGCCCGCGAACAGGACGTTGTCATAACAATGCTTCCCAATGGTGAAGCGCTTATCAAGGTTGTAGAAGCAATCATTTCTGTTATGCCGAAGGGATCATGTTTTATTGATTGCTCAACAGTTGATATAAATACTACAAGGCAGGTGGCTACACTGCTAAAAAATGCGGCCATTCACGTGCTTGACGCTCCAGTCTCAGGTGGTGTCAGCGGCGCGGGCGCAGGCACACTCACTTTTATGGTTGGTGGCAGTGAAGATAGCTTTGCCATAGGAAACCCACTTTTCAAAATTATGGGTAAACGTGTTATTCATTGTGGTGCTGACGGCGCCGGACAGGCCGCCAAAATTTGTAATAATATGATCCTCGGTGTTACCATGATAGCAACATGTGAAGCCTTTGCTCTTGCTGATGATTTGGCACTAGACCGGCAAAAGCTTTTTGACGTTGTCAGCACCTCATCAGGCAATAGCTGGTCAATGAGCACCTATTGTCCAGCATCTGGAGTTGGACCAGAAAGCCCATCTGACAATGATTACTTACCTGGTTTTTCAGCTTCTTTAATGCTGAAAGATTTGATGCTTTCTCAAGAAGCCGCAACAATCCACGGCACACCAATCAGAACCGGTCAACTTGCTTTGGAATTATATCAAGATTTTGTTAAATCAAGCAAAGGCGGAGCGCTAGATTTTTCTGCAATACTCCAATCCCTCACTTCACGCAGTAAAGATCAATAGTGCAAAAATGATTTTGCAAAAACCCTTAAAGTGGTGGTTTGCCAAGCACCAAATCAGCGCCTTTCTCTGCAATCATCAAAACACCAGCATTCAAATTTGCCGAAAGCATAGTTGGCATTATAGAGGCATCAATAACACGCAAGTTTTGCATGCCATGAACCCGCAATTGATCATCGACCACTGCAGTTGGATCCGTCTCTGGCGCCATCCGACAAGTTCCCATAAGGTGGTAGACTGTAGTGCTTCGCTGGCGAGCTACGTCCAGTAATTCATCGTCACTTTGAATATGCGCACCTGGATAGCCCTCATAATCAAAATAAGGCGCTAATGGTTCAGTATTCATAAGTCGGCGGCTTAGTTTAATACCAGCTAGCAGTACACGTCGGTCTTCCTCACTCGCCAAATAATTTGGCTGTATCAAGGGTTTGACGAAAGGGTCGCTACTCTTTGCGCGAACATAACCAAGACTTTCAGGACGTTGTTGCCAAGTGGCAAGGGTGAATCCCGGTTCATCATCAAGCCAGGCTTGCAAACCTTCCTTATAGCTAGCAGGCGTAAAGCTCACTTGAAGATCAGCACTACGAACAGTTTCATCCGAATGCCAAAAGCAGTAAACCAGGGTTGGCCCTAACTCAAGAATAGAACGCCTTCCTAAAAAATACTTGGCGATTTGACCAATCAATTTTGGGCCACGAGCGAGTTCATTTATAGTTTTTACATTTTTTGCTCGAGCAGTCAGACGCGTGCCGTAATGATCACGCAAATTTTCACCAACACCAGACAATTCATGCCTCACCTCAATACCAAGCTCATTCAAAAGCTTCCCTGGCCCAATTCCTGATAACTGAAGTAATTGTGGTGAGTTGATTGTGCCGCCAGCAATAATTACCTCACGACCCGCATAAACCTGATCTGGGCGGCCATTAGCTCCACCTCGATTATAAGCAACACCAATTGCCCGCTTACCATCCAGTAAAATTTTTGTTGCATGTGCGTTGGTAATGACATGAAGGTTAGAACGATTGCGTGCCGGCTTCAGAAAGGCGCGAGCTGAGCTCATTCGTAATTTGCCAGTGGCGGTGCGTTGAACATAAGAGGTGCCCTCTTGGTAAGCACCGTTATAATCTGGATTCCTCGGTATCCCAATGCTTTCAGCACCTTCAATAAAAGCTTCACAAAGTGGGTCGCGCCACGCAAGGTTGGTTATCTTCATTTCCCCCGTCTGGCCTCGATAGCTCGCATCTGGGCTATCCTCGTGGGACTCATAACGGCGAAAATAAGGAAGCACGTCATCATATGACCAGCCCCGATTTCCTTTTTGCGCCCAGACGTCAAAATCCATCTTTTGACCACGGTTAAAAATCAAGCCGTTGATTGAACTTGACCCACCGAGAACTTTGCCGCGAGGCATTGGAATTGTACGGCCGTTCGTTCCTTTACTAGCCTCACTTTGATACATCCAATTTACTGATGGATTGACCAGCGTTTTGATGAAACCAGCAGGGATATGGATCATCGGATTCCAATCAGGCGGACCTGCTTCCAAAAGACAAACCTTATAGGTACCACATGCAGTCAAGCGATTTGCTAGAACACACCCAGCACTGCCAGCACCAACAATCACATAATCATATTTTTCTGACATTAATCTGCTTTCAAACTCAAATAAGGCTCTTAGCATATGATAGTGACTAATCAGTCTTAAAGTGACAAGTCTGATTTGCAGATCACATTCATTAGTCCCAGACAAACACAGCTATTAAATAACACCATTTAGGCCAGCTTAGACTGACGCTGCTTTTCAGCTTTCAAATTTAACAAAATTGCGATGAAAATAATCCCTGCGCCCAAAAGAATTGGTAGCTCAAAGGCCTCACCATAAATCAAAAAGCCAATCACACTAATTAATGGCAAACGCATGAAGTCTAGGGGGATGACAACAATGGCTGGAGCAAGTGCCAGTGCATTGGTGATACAAAAATGAGCCATCAAACCACCGATACCCACGATCACAACCCATATGATATCAATGCCTTCTGGAAAGGTGTTCATACCCATAAAAAACGTTGCCATAAGGCCCATGAAAAGCTGCATTAAGGTCAGCCAAAAAAGAATACATGTAATGGATTGATCGTTTGTCAGCTTTTTAGTCGCCATCATAGAGCCGGCAAAACAGATAGCACAAGCAACCGCTGCAATAATTGCAAAATCAATTTGTTCCATATCTGGCCTAGCAACGATCAATACACCTGCAAATCCTAATATAACAGTTAAAACACGCTGCCTTGTTAAGGCCTCGCCCAAAAATAAAGGAGCAAATAACGCAACCCAGATTGGTGTGGAAAACTCTAATGCAAAAAGTTGTGAAAATGGAATGTAAGCAACAGCTAAAAACCATAAATTTTGTCCAGAAAAATGAGCCAAGTTTCGGAACAAATGCAGACCAAGGCGGTCACACCTGATTTCATTAAGGGTTTTAGCAAAAAAGCCAATAACTAAAACAATCAAAAGGCCAATTATAGACCGATACAGCATTATCTCAAAAGTGTTCAAGCTGGTTGCAAGCTCTCGCCCTGAAACCGCCATCAAACTAAATGACACCATCGCCCCAATCATCCAAACTGTTGCCTTCAGCGGTTCAGATCTTATTGTCATGATTGAATCTTCCGGCACTGTATGAGGTCAAAAAACAAAAAAGAAATGTAGGTGCTATCGATGAATATTATTCTTAGACATATTTTAGCATATGCGCCATGCAAAGCTTTTCGAATTTAAAAGTGAAGTTTAAAGACAACTCGATTCTAATAATCACTTTATAGTTAATCCAAATTTATGTTTAATTGTTCCCTGATGGATAAAATAAAACTTCTGGATTGCTACACAAAGGATCATGGGCCAGCTTACATGACTGGAACTCAAGCCTTGGTGCGCCTACTTCTCGAGCAGGCGCGTCTTGACCGCGAACAGGGAATCAATAGCCGTGGCCTTGTCAGTGGTTATCCAGGGTCGCCACTTGGCGGGCTCGACCTCGAATTAAATCGCAATCTTGACCTGCTGGAAAAAGACGGGGTGACATTCCAGCCAGCAATCAATGAAGAGCTGGCGGCAACCGCAATCTGGGGAAGCCAGCATATCCATCTTTATGATCAGCCCGAAATTGATGGGGTGTTTGGCCTTTGGTATGGCAAGGGGCCGGGCCTTGATCGCGCACTTGACGCCATTCGCCATGCCAATATGGGCGGCGTTGCCAAATATGGCGGCATGGTATTGGCGGTTGGCGATGATGCCACAGGCAAATCATCAACCCTTGCCTATCAGTCCGAACAAACCTTCATTGCCGCTGGTGTGCCATTTTTCTACCCGCGATCAATCCATGACATTATTCCCATGGGGTTGCAGGCTTTTGCCTTATCGCGTTTGGCCGGATGCTGTGTTGGTATGAAAATTGTTGTCGATACGGCCGATGCAAGCAGCATTATTGATCTTAACCGTATTCGCCCCAAAATCACCGCAAATGATGAATTGGGACCAGTTCATATTGGCCGCCATGATCTGGCATTAGTTCGCGAAGACCGGCTGTTTAATCTGCGGCTTCCAGCCGTTTGCCGGTTTCAAAAAGCGCAAAATATAAACAGCATGATCGGCAGCAAGCCGGCCATTGGCAAGCTTGGCATCATGACGGTTGGAAAAACAACTTATGAAGTTAATGACGCGCTTGCCAGCCTTGGCATTGATGATCCGGCAAAAGCCGGCATTGGCCTGTTTTCTGTTGTCATGCCATGGCCAATTGACCCAGCAAGCCTTGTTGATTTTGCGCAATATTATGATGAGGTGATGGTGGTCGAAGAAAAACGTCCCATCGTTGAAGATCAAGTGGCGCGGGCGGTGGTTAATCTTGCCGAACGCGCAGTCATCACCGGCAAATTAGCCCCAGATGGATCACGCCTTTTGCCCGAGACTGGCGAAATCACCCATGCCATTTTAATGACGGCGATAGGCGAGCGCGCCAACGCGCATGGCATTGCAATGCGCCCAATCATAAAGGCAGAAGTCACTTCAGCCGACCTGCCCAAAATAGCCGCGCGCACGCCATGGTATTGTGCAGGCTGCCCACACAATTCCAGCACCAAGCTTCCCGACGGTGAAATTGTTGGGATGGGCATCGGCTGCCATTCGATCAGTGGGTTTTTAACGCCTGACATTATCACTAATTTCACCCAAATGGGCGGCGAGGGTGCCTTCTGGATTGGGCGTGCACCCTTTTCAAGCCATCACCATAGTTTCCAGAATATCGGCGATGGCACCTATGCCCATTCGGGTTATCTTGGCATTCGCGCGGCGGTGGCGGCGGGGGTCAATATCACCTTTAAAATTCTATATAATGGCGCTGTGGCAATGACCGGCGGCCAGACGGTTGAAGGTGGACAACCACCATGGGTTATTTCACGCCAGCTTGCCGCCGAAGGCGTGGTCAAAATCGCTGTTGTCAGTGACGCGCCGGATGCGTTGCTGACTGGTGCCAATTGGGCCAGCAATTGCCAGTTTTATGATCGCCAAGATATGTTGCCATTGCAGCAGGAACTCAAATCAATCGCGGGCGTTACCGCAATCATTTATGTTCAGGGCTGTGCAACCGAATTGCGCCGCAAACGCAAGCGCGGACTGATTGCGGATAAAACCGAAACGATCATCATCAATGACGCTGTCTGTGAAGGCTGTGGTGATTGTGCGGTCAAATCAAATTGTGTCGCTGTCAAACCCTTGATGCGACCCGAAGGTGAAAAACGCCAGATTGATCAAAGCCTATGCAATAAAGATATGTCTTGTCTCAATGGGTTTTGCCCAAGTTTTGTCACGGTCAAAAAAGCGGGTGGGAGCGATGCATCAACCCCGTCAAAGACACATATTAAGCCAGCTTTTCCAGAAGATATAACACTGCCAATGCCACCACCAGCCAGCGGCGATATTTGCAACATTTTCATTGCTGGCATTGGCGGTACTGGCGTTTCCACGCTTGCCGGTATTTTGATTATGGCCGCACGGGTTGATGGCATTGCTGGAACCGCGGTCAATCAAACTGGCCTGTCGCAAAAAAACGGTGGCGTTACCTCGCAAATCAGGCTTGCCCGCGATCAATCACTTGATGGTCATATGGTGCGGCTACCAAGCCATGAAGCTGATTTTTTGATTGGCTGTGATGCGGTGGTGGCGGCAAATGATATGGTTCTTGGCCTTCTAAACAAAACCCAAAGCCATGCCATTCTCAATGATAATATTGATCCGGTCGGCGTTGCTGGCGTCGGGATTGGAAGCATTGTTGATATGCCACTTGTGATGACCCGTCTTGGCACAGTCATGGATCCGGATCGCATCGTCAAATGGGCCATTTCATCGCTTGCCAATCAACTTTTTGGAAGCACGACATCAAGCAATATCATCATGCTTGGTTGGGCACTTCAAAAAGGGTTTATCCCGCTTGGCATTGATGCGGTTGAGGCAGCCTTGCGGCTGAACGGCACATCGCTTGAAAATAACCTTTCTGCATTGCGATGGGGCCGGTTGCTGGCGCATGCGCCGGACAAGCTGTTTGCCTGTCTTGATGCGATCACAACGATCCCGCAAAATGAGGCGGCATTGACCGATCCCGATAGGGCGATTGCCTATTTTACCGCGCAATTAACAAGCTATCAAAATGCCGCCTATGCCGCGCGCTATGAATCAATCATTACGCAGTTTATGGCACGGCTAAGAAGCCAAGATAGTCTGTCAAGCGACACTGGTGTGGCGGCGGCGCGGGCGCTATATCGGGCGATGGCAATCAAGGATGAATATGAAGTGGCGCGTCATCTAACCAGCAGCGATTTTACCGCAAGGATTGACGCAGTCGCTGGCGATGATGCCGCCATTTCCTATCATCTTGCCCCGCCGATGCTGGCCTGGCTAAAGGCGCGTGATGGCAGCCCACGCAAGATACGTTTTGGCCGCTGGTTGACACCTTATTTGCGCGGTCTTGCACGCCTATCATGGCTGCGCGATAGCTGGGCTGATCCTTTTGGCTATGCAACCGATCGGCGCGCCGAACGCGCTTATCGTGAACTGGTGATTGATTGGCTTGACACGCTTGGTATGGCGGCATCACCTGACCAACAGGATCAAATCAAAACAGCGCTTGAGCTAATGCTGAAGATTCGCGGCTATGGTCATGTCAGGGCAGCAAATCATTCGCGCTATGCGCCTCAAATCACCGCAATCATTGAGCAAATCTCAACCCTGCCACCGCCAATTGGTATGGCTGCCGAATAGGGTTTATCTTGCTAGATATAGTTGGAAATTTCGATCAGATTATGGTCGGGGTCACGAATATAGACTGACAAAAGCGGGCCACTTGCGCCAGTTTTGCGAACCGGCCCATCTTCAATATCGATGCCATGATCCGCAAGATGCGTTTGCCAATCGGCAAGCGGCTGCGTTGTAATGAAACATAGATCAACACTGCCAGCCACCGGATTTTTAGCATGTGGAATAAACGGTGATGCGGCGTCATGCAAATTGATCTTTTGCAATCCGAAATGCAAAGACTGGCGCACCGGCCCCCCTGTTGGCGGCTGGAATGAGCTATGCTCCATGCCCAGAATTTCAGTATAGAATTTGATCGTTGCCACCAGATCAGCCGCCTGCATAACAATATGGTCAATCGATTGAATTTCAGGCTTTTGCATTTTAGCTCCTTTAAAACACCAAAACGAGACTAGTCTTTAACGTGATTGCAGCCTGTTAGCGGCCAATCGACAGATAGGTAAAGCCAGCATCCTGCATCGCGTCTGGTTCATAAACATTACGCAAATCGACAAGAACGCGCCCGCGCATTGCGGTGGCAAATTGCGCTGGCGTCAAAGCGCGAAATTCGTTCCATTCGGTAACAATAACGGCAGCATCAGTGCCGTTCAGGCAATCAGCTGCGCTATCACAAAATGTGACATCTTGTGGCAAAAGATGGCGCGCCTCATCCATCGCCTTTGGATCATAGGCGCGCAGAACAGCCCCTGCCTTGGTCAAGGCATCAATGATATCAAGCGATGGGCTGTCGCGCATATCATCGGTTTCCGGCTTGAAGGCCAGCCCCAAAATGGCAATCTTTGCGCCGGCAACTGACCCGCCCATGGCGGTGATAACACGATCGGCCATGGCGATTTTTCGCGCCTGATTATAGCCAACAACCGCATCAACAATGCTTAGATCGCTTGACTGTTGTTCGGCTGTTTTGACAAGCGCCAATGTGTCTTTTGGAAAACAAGACCCGCCATAACCCGGCCCCGGATGCAGAAATTTATTGCCAATCCGTTTATCCAGCCCCATGCCCTTGGCAACATCATGGACATTTGCCCCAACTTTTTCACACAGGTCGGCCATCTGGTTGATATAGGAAATCTTTACCGCCAAAAAGGCATTACTGGCATATTTGATCAATTCGGATGTTTCCAGACTGGTAAATAAAATTGGTGTTTCGATCAGAAATAGCGGCCGGTATAACGCGCGCATGACATCGCGGGCAGCGTCGGTTTCGGCACCAACAACAACACGGTCAGGACGCATAAAATCAGAAATCGCTGCGCCTTCCCGCAAAAATTCTGGATTTGAGGCAATATCAAATTTTGCATCAGGGTTTACTTTGGCAATGATACCAGCAACGTCGCGGCCAGTGCCAACCGCTACGGTCGATTTGGTCACAACAACCGTATAGCCTGACAGATGCTTGGCAATGTCTTCAGCCGCAGCATACACAAATGACAAATCAGCATGGCCATCGCCGCGACGTGTCGGGGTGCCAACAGCGATAAAAACAGCATCAGCAGCGGCAACCGCCGCGCCGAGATCAAGATCAAAATGCAGCCTTCCAGCCTTGACATTACGCACCACAAGCTCGGCCAAACCGGGCTCGTAAATTGGCATTTCGCCTTGGTTGATTTTTTGAATTTTAACCGGGTCTTTATCGATGCAGGTGACATCAAATCCAAATTCGGAAAAACATGCCCCCGAGACAAGACCTACATATCCAGTGCCAATGACTGCAATTTTCACAATATTGATTCCTATGATCGCCCTAAGGTTTGATAACAGGCAGGCAAAATTTGATCAATCAAAGAGTTGGGGCAAGCGGCAAGATTCATCACAGATTAGGATTTTCGCATTTTTTATGGCAAGGTTTCACGCAAAGGTAACTTGACCTATTTTACCACTGCAGAGTAAGCCTTTGTGATGGTGGCATCACCATTTCGATCAGCCGCATTTTAAGGAACAACACGAATGATCAAAAAAGCGATTTTCCCCGTTGGCGGACTTGGCACACGGTTTTTGCCAGCCACAAAGGCGCTGCCAAAGGAAATGCTTCCCGTTGTTGATAAACCGTTAATCCAATATGCCGTCGAAGAAGCCGCGGCTGCCGGTATTGAAGAATTCATCTTTGTGACCGGCCGTAATAAAACCGCCATTGAAGATCATTTTGATCATTCCTTTGAATTGGAAGAAACGCTTTTTGCCAAGGGCAAAGCAGTGGCGCTTGAAACTGTGCGCGGCATGATCCACGAACCGGGAACCGTGGCCTATGTTCGCCAGCAAGAACCTGCTGGTCTTGGCCATGCTGTTTGGTGCGCGCGTCATTTGATCCATGATGAACCGGTTGCCGTTCTTCTTGCTGATGATTTGATCCTTGGTACAAGTTGTCTGGCTGAAATGGTGGCATCATATCAAGGCGGCAACATGGTTGCCGTTATGGATGTTCCAAAATCCGAAACCGGCTCTTATGGAATCATTACCCCCGGTGCCGTTCATGGACAACTTGTCGAAGTATCAGGGCTTGTTGAAAAACCTGATCCGGCAAATGCCCCATCAAATATTGGTGTTGTTGGCCGCTATATCATCGAATCCAGGGTTTTCGCCCAGCTTGGCACGCAAGGTCGCGGCGCCGGTAACGAGGTGCAATTGACCGATGCGCTGGCACGCCAGATTGGCAAAGTGCCATTTCATGGATTTCGCTTTTCAGGCGAACGATTTGATTGCGGATCAAAAATCGGGTTTTTACAGGCCAATATCGCTTTTGCCATGTCGCGCGATGATCTTGCCAAACCGCTTGCCAGCTGGATTAAAAACCGCATGGCATTATCCTAAACCCCGCAGCGTCAATGATCGGCGCAAGATATTGTTCTGACCCATTGCGCTGTTGCCGACCCCATCAAAAAGATTTCGATCAAAGGCCTTTACATGACAAAGCATGTTTTTCATCCAAGCATTTTACGCGCCTATGACATTCGCGGCATTGTCGATGAAACATTGACTCTGAGTGATGCAAAAGCCATCGGCATTGCCTTTGCGGCCTGTCTTCGCCAGCGCGGCTATGGCAATCATGTCGCGGTTGGCCGTGATGGACGATTATCATCACCCGCTTTGGCAGCAGCGCTTTGCGATGGGTTGGTTGCCGGCGGGGCGCGCGTTAGTGATATTGGATGTGGCCCCACACCGATGCTTTATTACGCTGGTGTCACCCTAAACGCCAACGCCGCCATTCAAGTAACCGGATCGCATAACCCGCCAACGCATAACGGGTTTAAAATGGTGATGGATGGTACGGTTTTCTTTGGTGATGACATTCAAGACCTTGGTGCCATCAGCGCCAATGGACCCGCCCTTCAAAAAGGCGGTAGCCACAGCGAAGTGCCGATTTTTGACGATTATATCAGCCGCCTAATTGCCGATACCAAGACCGGCGATTTCACCGTGATTTGGGATTGTGGCAATGGCGCATCGGGGCCAGCGACAATTGCCGCAACACAGAAAATTAGTGGCAGCCATAAAGTTCTGTTTGGCGATATTGATGGTACATTTCCCAATCATCATCCCAACCCTGTTGATCCTGAAACTTTGGCCATTTTGCGAAAAGCCGTTGCCGATGCTGGCGCGGATCTTGGCATTGGTTTTGATGGTGATGGCGACCGGATTGGCATTGTCGATGCCAAAGGCCGTCAGGTACCAGGGGATTTCTTAACCGCCTTTCTGGCGCGTGATATTTTGGCACGGCATGCCGGTGCGCCAGTTATTCTCGATGTGAAATCATCCGATATGGCAATGGCTTTAATTGCCGAGGCTGGCGGTGATGCGCAAATCTGGAAAACCGGACATAGCCATATGAAAACCCGAATGGCTGAAATCAACGCGCCATTGGCCGGTGAAATGTCAGGACATATTTTCATAAAAGACGGGTTTTACGGATTTGATGATGCGCTTTATGTTGGCCTTCGCGTTCTTTGTCAGATGACCAAGACCGGCCAAAGCATCACCGATTTTGTTGATGGCTTGCCACCGCAACATGCGACGCCCGAATTACGTATTGATTGCCCTGATGATCAGAAATTCGGTGTCATTGAACGGCTTGCCAATGAAGCAAAAGCCTGGTTTGGCGAAGAAAGCTTAAGCCTTATTGATGGCGTAAGAGTGCGAAATGATGACGGTTGGTGGCTTGTTCGAGCCTCAAACACCGAGGCGGCACTTGTCGCGCGGGCCGAGGGCAAAACACCCGAAATTCTTGACAAACTTGTTGGTCAAATCGAAGACGCGTTGGCTGGTGCTGGGCTGATATGGCGGCGGCCGTAAAACCAGCTGCCTCGAACAGCTTGGTCATCAAAAACCAATTACCAAAAAATCTACCCACGAAATATGACGATTTCCGGCAAAACACACGCCTTGCAACTTGAAACGACGGGCTGCTTCGGTTAAAGATGAAAAAAATTTCATCCATGCCCCCCTTCCCGATGAAACTCACGGGTTGCCTGCTAAAGCGGAGCAAATAATGTCAGATGTTACCATCCATGGCGGTTTAACCATTGCCACGGTTCTTTATGATTTAGTGAATGACGAAATTCTTACTGGCACCAATATTACGCCTGCAGATTTCTGGAACGGTTTTGATCAGGCGGCGCACCAACTCGCGCCAAAAAATCAGGCGCTTTTGGAAACAAGGGCGAAGCTGCAAAACCAGATTAATGACTGGCTTAAAACGCATACCAATGACGGCATTGATCCAGTCGCCTATGAATCATTTTTAAGTGACATTGGCTATCTTCATGCAGATAGCGGCGATTTCGACATTGAAACCAGCAATGTCGATCCTGAAATTGCCACCATTGCCGGCCCACAGCTTGTTGTGCCAATCACTAATGCACGCTATTCGCTGAACGCCGCCAATGCACGCTGGGGCAGTCTTTATGACGCGCTATACGGAACTGATGCGATTAGTGATGCTGGTGGTGCCGAAAAAACGAACAGCTATAATCCGGTTCGTGGCAATAAGGTCATTGCCTTTGCTCGTGATCTTTTGAATAAATCAGCACCGCTGGCAATTGGCAGCTGGAATGATGCAACCGGTTTTGCCATTGCCGATGGAGCGCTTGTCGTGACAATGGGGGATGGTCATACAGGCCTTGGCAATCATGATCAATTTGTCGGCTATACCGGCAAAGCCGATTCACCAAGCAGCATTATCTTGATCAAGAACGGGCTTCATCTTGAGATCATCATTGATGCCAATGGCACCATCGGTGCCGGTGATGCAGCGCATATTAATGATGTGATGATTGAATCAGCACTGACAAGCATCATTGATCTTGAAGATTCAATTGCTGCGGTTGATGCCGAAGATAAGATTCTTGCCTATCGCAATTGGAATAAGATCATGCGCGGCACCTTGACCGCGAGTTTCACCAAGAACGGTGAAATGATGGATCGCAAATTGAATGACGATAAAAGCTTTATCGCCGCTGACGGCAGCCGCCAAACGCTGCGCGGACGGGCCTTGATGTTGGTTCGCAATGTTGGGCATTTGATGAGTAACCCAGCCATGCTTTTATCTGATGGGCGTGAAATTCCCGAAGGGATTTTAGATGCGTTTATTTCAGTCGCCGCGGCGCTGCCCGATTTTGACAGCAAGCAGAATTCACCAGCCGGTTCAATCTATGTTGTAAAACCGAAAATGCACGGCCCCGATGAAGTGGCTTTTGCTGTTGAAACCTTTGATATGGTCGAACAGCTTTTGCAGCTTCCTGCCAATACTATCAAAATCGGCATCATGGATGAAGAACGCCGCACCACGGTTAATTTGAAAGAATGTATTCGGGCGGCAAAATCACGCGTTGCCTTTATCAATACCGGATTCCTTGATCGCACCGGCGATGAGATTCACACATCAATGTATGCTGGCGCGATGATCCGCAAAGGCGATATGAAAGCCGCAGCGTGGATTTCGGCCTATGAAGATTGGAATGTCGATATTGGGCTTGCTTGTGGATTTTCGGGCAAGGCGCAAATTGGCAAAGGCATGTGGGCCATGCCCGATTTGATGGCCGATATGATTACCCAGAAGATTAGCCACCCAAAAGCCGGTGCCAATTGTGCTTGGGTGCCATCACCAACTGCCGCCACCTTGCATGCCTTGCATTATCATGAGGTTGATGTTGCCAAACGTCAGGCCGAATTGACCGGAAAGGCACGCGCCAGCCGGTCAGATATTCTTTCAATTCCCGTTGCCAGCCATCCAAATTGGTCAGATGAAGATATCCGCGCTGAATTGCGCAATAATGCCCAAGGGATTCTTGGCTATGTCGTTCGCTGGATTGATCAGGGTGTTGGCTGTTCGAAGGTGCCCGATATTCACAATGTCGGTTTGATGGAAGACCGCGCCACTTTGCGGATTTCATCACAGCATATTGCCAATTGGCTTCACCATAAAATCTGTAATGCCGATCTTGTTATGGATGTGATGAAGGAAATGGCCGCTGTCGTCGATGCGCAAAATGCCGGTGATGTATCTTATGAACCAATGGCTGGGCGCTTTGACCAGTCAATTGCCTTTCAAGCAGCGCTTGACCTTGTCTTTAGAGGCATTGAGCAGCCGTCAGGCTATACCGAGCCGGTTTTGCACGCGCGCAGGCTGGAAAAAAAGGCACAAGCCCAAGCCGCCTAAAACATCTGACAGAACGCAAAACAGGCTGTGACGCGGTAACGCTTCACAGCCTTTCTCATGTCCGGTGGACACCGGTTAAGATTGCGGGCTTGGCGGGTAGATTTCTTCGCGCAGCTTTTCACGAAGCTGGTCGATCAAAACCGGTTTACCATCACGCTCGACATGCCAGAAACTCCAGCCATTACACGATGGTAGACCTTGAAGCTGCGCACCAAGGGCGTGAATTGACCCGGTTTGTTTCTGGTCGGTAAAGAGCGAGCCATCGGCGCGAACCTTGGCCTGAAACCGTTTTTTGGCATCAAACAGACGGTCGCCCGGCTTTAATAATCCATGTTCGATCAAATTGCCAAACGGCACCTTTGGCAAAGCACGCCGCGGGGTCGTTTCCAACAGATTATCCGAGGCAATTGGCGTAACAGCGGCCAATCTTGTTTTGGCAATTTTGACATAGCCAGGATTTTGCTCGATGCCGATGAAATTTCGGTTCAGCCTTTTGGCGACCGCACCAGTCGTGCCAGTGCCAAAAAACGGATCCAGAATCACATCACCACGTCGTGTCGAGGCCAAAATAACCCGCGCTAGCAAGCTTTCAGGTTTTTGGGTTGGGTGGGCTTTTTTACCATCCTCCTTGATCCGTTCATTACCTGTGCAAAGCGGCAATTCCCAGTCAGAGCGCATCTGCACATCATCATTCAAAGCCTTCATCGCTTCATAGTTAAACACATGGCGCGATTTTTGCGATTTGGCTGCCCAGATCAGCGTTTCATGCGCATTGGTAAAACGCCGCCCACGGAAATTTGGCATTGGATTGGTTTTGCGCCAAATCACATCATTCAAGACCCAGAAATCAAGATTCTGCAAAATTGTGCCAACGCGGAAAATATTGTGATAGCTGCCAATCACCCAAATGGCGCCATCCGGCTTTAGCACACGGCGCGCCTCGGTTAACCAAGCGGCCGTAAAGACATCATAGGCCGCAAACGAATCAAATTTATCCCACGCATCAGTGACCGCATCGACATGCGTTTGATCGGGACGCAACAAATCACCAGCCAATTGCAGATTATATGGCGGATCAGCAAAAACCAGATCAACCGAATGATCGGCAATTTGGCGCAATTTGGCGATGCAATCGCCCTGTAGAATTTGATTTACTTTCACCAGACAAAGCCCATTCCGTTCATTTTTCGCCAGCCAGACGCCAGCGCTGTCTGTCTAAAAGAATCACAGAATCAATATAAGTCAACAACTTATCAGGCTTTCTTAAAGCTATATCAATATATTGTGGCTGAAATGCCTATGAACACGCCTATCTTGTGATGAGGGCATCCTGCTTGGCCGCTGCCAAACCGATCTTAGCACAAAAAAATCAAAAATGGCTGCTGTGTCGGCGCGTTAGTCGCCAATATCTAGATAGCGGCGGATCGGCTTAAAGCTGTGCCGGTGATGCGGTGTCAGGCCAAATTGGTCAAGACCGGCCTGATGCGCCTTGGTGCCATACCCCATATTGCTTGCCCAGCCATAATCGGGATACGCCAAAGCAAGATCCTGCATAATTTGGTCGCGCGATGTTTTGGCAATGAGTGACGCCGCTGCGATTGATAGTGACCGGCTGTCCCCTTTAATCAGCGCGGTTGCTGGTAACGGCATGTCGGGGGGCAGTAAATTACCATCGACAAGCGCATGAACGGGCGCGCGCCATCCGGCCTTGACCATTTTATCGGCTAGTTTCGATGCCGCCATC
>JAOEVD010000016.1 GCA_028383305.1 Candidatus Puniceispirillum sp. | reverse complement strand
ATTTGCATCTGACAAGGTGACAATACGTGCACTGGAAGCAACCTCCTTAATCGGTTTTTCAAGAAAACTCTCTATGGCTGGACCGACCCAGAAAACCAAATCAGCATCTTGCAGTGCTTTTGCCTGCGATGGTTTTAACGCGTATGTGTGTGGAGACCCTGCCCCCTCAATAATTAGCGACGGCGTGCCAATGCCGTCCATGACCGCTGAAACCAGGGAATGGATGGGCTTGATTGACGTGACAACACCTAAACCTTCCGAGGCACAAGCTAAACTCGATGAGAAGATTGCAGTTGCAATAAGTGTAACCTTTGCGATTCGCATTTTTTTTCAACCTAACACAATTAGAACCAAATTTTCTTGACGTTATAACATAACAAATTTACATTCTGCAAGGGTTTGTTTAAGGTTCCGGTGTCGGGTCGCTTAATGCCTATAACGTTTGAAAGATGTTATGCTTGTATCATTAAAAAATGCTGGAATTTTTCGATCCAAAAAGTGGTTAGTGCGGGGTGTTTCGATGACAGTTGAGGCTGGTGAAATCGTCACACTGATTGGACCGAATGGCTCGGGTAAATCCACAACAGCCAAACTCGCTCTCGGTGTTCTTTCTGCAGACGAAGGCCATGCAAGCCGTAAAGATGGGCTTTGCGTCAGCTACGTACCGCAAAAAATTCAGCTTAGCCCACATTTACCACTATCTGTAACACGTTTCCTGCGTCTAACGTTTAGGCCTGATAGGAAGGCAATAAATTTTGCATTAAAGGCGACTGGAACAGATCATCTTGCCGACGAACAAATGGCAAGCCTATCAGGTGGTGAATTTCAGAGGGTACTGCTGGCAAGAGCCATTCTGTCGTCGCCAGAGCTTCTTGTGCTTGACGAGCCAGTGCAGGGTGTGGATTTCAATGGTGAGCTGGAGCTCTACAAGTTAATTGAAGATATTCGCAATCAGCTCAACTGTGGCATTTTATTAATTTCCCACGATTTGCATGTGGTGATGTCAACAACTGACAGAGTAATTTGCTTAAACGGCCATGTATGTTGTTCCGGCACTCCAGCGACAGTTGTCTCGAGCAATGAATTTAAGTCACTTTTTGGACACCGCGCTTCCTCTGGCCTTGCGATTTATGAGCATAGACATGACCACAAGCACCATTTGGACGGGAGTGTCGTGGGTGACGGCACCAATGCAAACAATACTCACACACCATCAAAAAGTGAGGTAGTTTCAAAAAATGCCAGAACGCCAATTAGTTCAGGGCCTATCAATCACAAGGCTATAATCCATAGCAAAGTCAATTCAGATGTTTGATGATTTCTTTACCCGCGCTGTGATTGGTGGGATCGGTGTTGCGGTGATTGCTGGACCACTGGGCTGTTTTATAATTTGGCGAAAAATGGCTTACTTTGGTGATACGCTCTCCCATTCGGCGCTCTTGGGTGTCGCTTTGGGGCTAATACTAGAACTAAACATCACTTTGGCTGTCTTTATTGTATCCTCGGTTGTTGCGTTGTTGCTCGTTCTTCTGCAAAGACGCGCTAACTTATCTTCAGATGCTTTGCTCGGTCTGCTTGCGCACTCTGCTTTGGCCATTGGGTTGGTGGTTTTAGCCTTCATGACTTGGGTTAGGGTTGACCTGATGGGGTTTCTCTTTGGTGATATTTTATCAATCTCAACATTTGATGTGGCTCTAATCTGGGGAGGCGGATTATTTGTATTAACTGTTCTTGCTAAAATTTGGCATCCCTTATTTGCCGCAACTGTTAGCTATGAATTAGCTACAGCAGAAGGCATCAAGTCTGATCGCATAAATGTAATTTTCATGATTTTGATGGCAGCAGTCATTGCAATGTCACTGAAGATAGTTGGTGTGTTACTCATAACTGCATTGTTAATCATACCTGCTGCGTCTGCTCGAACATTTGCAAAATCTCCAGAGCATATGGCAACCATTGCCATTGTTATAGGAAGCGCTGCGGTTTGCTTTGGGCTTATAGGCTCTCTTGAATTTGACACTCCAGCAGGGCCCAGTATTGTTGTCGCTGCGCTTTTATGTTTTGTTTTGTCATTATTCCGATCGCTAAATCCATTCCGTACAAAGTAAAGTAAAGTAAAATTAAATTGAATAGCAAGATAGGTTACTTGGAAATTGGAAAAATGAAAAAAAGGGCTGAATTACATAATAATCTGCAACTTGTCCTAGCGGTGCTTGAAAAAAAAGGGCATCCGATGAGTGCCTACATGATCCTTGATCAACTCCACGGTTCCAGTGTTCGGGCGCCCCTGCAGGTCTATCGCGCGTTGGAGAAATTAATCAGCATGGGCCAGGTTCATCGTCTGGAGAGTCTAAACTCATTCATTGCATGCAATGATACCTCTTGCGCAACTGTTGGTGTTACTGCCTTTGTGATCTGTGAAAAATGTGAGCAGGTTCAAGAAGTTTCTGATAACTCCGTGTCGCTATTTATTACTGAGCTGGCTGAAAAGGGTAAAATTACTGCTGTAAAATCGAGCATTGAATTACATGGTATTTGTGGGGCTTGTGAAAATGCGTAGGGTTCTCAGCTACCTATCTACGGCAGGGGCTTTGTTTTGCTGTCGGTTACATCGGCTGCTGTACATCCACATGTCTAGCCCCATTTCTCAGCACCGCTTATTTTGGCTTTCTCTAATACGGCTTCAGGGACGGGTGATCTCATGTCCAGTGCGTGATGAGATCTGATTTGTTTATATTGCCTAAGAAAGGCATTGATTGCATCCTGCGGCCCCACCCCCTCTAATCAAGTCCAAAGCTGACAGCGAAACGGCTCCAGTAACCCCGGTCCGCGCTGCTATGGATCGAGCGTTTAAATCTGTTATTTCCCGTTTGCGAATTCTGCATTAACCCCGGGGGGAGGTGTAGCACCGAATCCGCCTTTTGCGACAACGGCCTCTATGCCGCCATTTGCGTTTACGATAGCCATCTGATCAGCCTTCGCCATTGCATCTACTGCTTCTGGGTCACATATTGACCGAAGTTCGGTTTCCAATTGTCTGCGTATGCCATCGTGCTTTGGGTTGGCACCAAGATCACACAATTCTTCCGGGTCCTCAGCTAAATTGAATAACTGTGGCTGCATTGATACATAATAGACCAATTTCCACTGTCCTTTGCGGATCATAAAAGCACCAGTTGCTGATCCCACAGCGTGATACTCAGAAAAAACCAATCTCTCAAAATCATCTGCAGCGTTTGCCAAATCGACGAGCGATTTACCCGGCTTTGCCATTGGGTTGATACCTGCGGTTTTTAGTATCGTTGGGCAGACATCAATCAGTGAAACTGGTGTTTTAACAGTTTTCTCCACGGGAATTCCCGAGCCTTTTATAATACAGGGTATGCCAACTGACTCTTCATAGAAGTTTGATTTGCCCCAAAGGTCGCGTTCACCAATATTATCACCGTGATCGCTGAGGTAGAAAATCTATGTGTTGTCGCTTAGACCGTTTTGTTGGACCGCCCCTAAAACTTTGCCAATCAAATCATCAATGAATGTGACAAGCCCGTAATAGGATGCCAGCGCAACCCTCGTTCGCTCTGATGTAAAGTTATCCATGATTTGACAGTTTCGCATGGCGTGATGCCAAGGATGCTCCGGCGACTCCCGGGGTTTTGTTGGCATAAGACCAAGCTTGTCATAGAGATCGTAGAATTCTTGCGGTGCGATTAACGGAAAATGTGGCGCTACCATGGATACAAACAGCACCCAAGGTTTCTTTTGTTTGCCCTCCGTGGCTAACCACTCTATCGCTTCAGTTGCTACCTGACGGTCATAAATATTGTAGTCAGTCTCCCCCGAGCCAATCTTTTCAGCCATAGACAAAGACTTCCAGCGCTTTGGCAAAGGCTCCCTAACGCAGCCCAGAATATCACCAGTCCCGTTGACCACATGCATTGGTATCTTCTGAAAATCCAACCCAACGTCGTCATCTGAGTTCCGGTAATGTAGTTTGCCGATTGACCCCACTGTGATACCGGCTTTTTGTAGCTCGTTGCCCCAAGAGTTAGGTGTGCCCAAATAGGGTGTGGCGTTATCCCAATGATGCGAACGATGCGCATAATCTCCTATTGCAAAGGAAGCTCTGGCTGGCACGCAAATAGGCACATTTGTATAGGCATTTTCAAACAATGTTCCTTCGCGCGCTAGGCTATCGATGTGGGGCGTTTTGACAATCTTATTGCCGTAGCATCCAATAACCTTCCGCGTGTGTTCGTCGGTCATTAATATGAGCTGGTTAATGGGTCTGTCTTGCATTAGTAAGCCTCCTCTTGGGGAGTGAACTTTGGAAAGGGCAAGCAAAGCTTATCTGCAAGGAAATAAATTTAAACCTTATTCAATCAAATCTACCAACCAATCAAGTAAACCGGCCCTCCGAGGCGCAAGCTCCTGCGTCCTGCGGCCCCACCCCCTTCAACAAAGTCCAAAGCTGACAGAAAACTGGCCTCAGTAACCCTGATTTTTATGTGGGGTAAAATGTGGGGTAAGATCCTGTGCAACCAAAAAAATGAATCATAATCAATGACTTGAATCTGTGCAAGGCAGACTGTCTCTCCGCCACACCCCTTCTAACCAAGTCCAAATCCGATTTAGAAATGCCCTCAGTAACCCTGATTTTTATGTGGGTTGAAATGTGGGGTAAGACACTGTGCAGCCAAAAAGAAGAAGGCGCTTATAGAGTGCTCGAAATCCTCAGAGATGAAACTGATACATTAATGGCACAATTGGGATTACGCAGCATTGATGAAATTGGTTCCCAAATTTTTTGGTCAAACCCAGATTGAATTCGGTACGTAGATGAGACCAGAGCTTAATTTACGCGCAGTCCGTGTAATATGAGCTGCGTTAACTATAGAGTTCAAGCCTCGATAGTCATAATTCAAACCAACGCTCATGTTGCCCAATGGATGCTCAAATACAATGGTTGCTGGGCTACTTTCTGGCCGATTACATAAACCCTCAGCCACAGTGCCGGGGGTTAAAACACATGCAGCCAGGCATTGTGACGAGGTTGCTGCCAAAGTTGGGTGTGTCTGCCAGGGCATAAAATACCTCACTGCAATGGTCCCATCTTTTTTGGCGGGTGCTAAAAGTGCAAATTTGGGCGCTACAGATTTGCTCGCATCTCCAAGCCCCATTAGTTCGGCAGCTTTGAGACGAATAGATTCCATTTTTTCGAACAACGGTTTATTGAGGTCTAGCGCCTCCCGATCCTCATAGCCACTTATGCCAAAATCTGACGCGCGACCAATTACCACCGGCATCGTGACATCCATGCAAGTCACTTCGAGGCCGTTAATAAAATCCTTAAACTGCCCAGTTGGAAGAAATTTTCCTGTTTTCGAACCTGTAATATCCATGAATGTTAACTTGATTGGCGCTGCGGAACCGGGCACGCCATCAATCACTGTCTCACCCCCATAGGTTAATTTTGTATTGGGGGTTTGGACAGTTGAAATAAACCGCCCCTCGGTATTCACAGCTCGAATTTTTATTGACGTCTCATCGGCTGTTGGCTCAAAAAGACCAAGCTCAATAGAGGCAGGAGCAACCGTAGCAAGCATGTTTCCACACGTGGTCGTAAAATCTACAGTACGTTCGAGGGCTTGAACTTGAGCAAAGAAATAATCAATGTCGGCCCAGCTATCACTGGATTTTGATATTATTGGAACCTTTGTGGTAACTGAATTTCCTGCCCCTATTCCATCAATGTTCAATGGATGCCCTGAGCCAACCGCAGCTATCAAAACCTTAGCTAATGTTTTCTCGTCTTCCGGTAAATCTTTTTTATGAAAAACTGGACCTTTTGAGGTGCCACCTCGCATGTGTAAAAATGGAATTGCGCGCTGATCTGACATGAAACTCTAACAGTGCCTTGGAACTAGTTGCTAATTCTTTTAGAGGAAAAGCACCAACCCATCAAGTAAACTGGCCTTCTGAGACGCAAGCCCCTGCGTCCTGCGCCCCCCTCTAATCAAGTCCAAATCTGATGGAGAAACGTCCACAGTAACCCTGATTTTTATGTGGGGTAAAATGTGGGGTAAGATCCTACACAACCAAAAAAATGTATTATTATCAATGTCTTGAATCCGCATTCTGCAGACACCCTTTCCACCACACCCCTTATTTTTAATTATTCTAAATTATCTTTAATAGCTCTGCACCCCATAATATCCGTCATATTATCGGATATTAAAAGATGTTGGCGGCAAAGGCGCAGGTTCTGGGGTTGAACTTGGTCGAGCTGGCACCAGAAAATGATTTGAACCAGATTTCAATGATTGGGGCAGGTCGGTTGATGCTCAAGCTGATCATGCTTCAATTGATGAAGTCAAACGGCAAGACGGGCTAGGGCAGACAAATGACATGTCCTAGTTAATCTATTGATAATAGGAAGTAAGTTTGCGCACTCGACAGGATTCTAAGTGTGCAAAATCTAAGCATGTTATCATTAGGCATCTATTGGGGCGTGGAGAACTGTCTCTTTGGTTACAACACCACCACGATCACCTACATCAAGGTTTCCATATGCTTGTGAAAAGGTTGGTGGTAATTCTCTGTCGCCAGGCAATGAGATCCAGAGGCGCAACAGTTGCCGTGTTTTTTCAGGCTCGGGCCAATCGACAAAACAGGTTCGATCGTGCAAAAGACTGTGATTATAAACAAACTGCATGTCACCAGGTCTTAACCTCATTTTGAGGTTTATTTTGTCGTCATTTAAAACCTCATCAAAAAGGTCAAAAGCTTCATTCTGTGATTTAGTTAGCTTTGGCGCATCTTCATATCGTTGGGCGGATATGATGTATTCCCTTTGGTATATGCAGGTGAGTTTTCCCTTGTACCAATTGACAACCGGTATCGTCATATAAGGCTTTTGACCAGTCGGTACCTCTCCACGGCGATCATATGCTACCGGCCGCATAAGCTCTTCAGCCAAGATTGGCGACTTCTTCATTACTTCGTTGAATGCGGTCACGCTGGAAGCCAATAATGAATCGCCCCCTTCTTTAGCATCTCTAATGCACAATAGGCCTACAACATCTGAACGGTCAGTATGAAAGGTTTGACGTGCAGAGGTTTGATATATTCTAACGGATGGGTCTTTGGCACTCGCCCCAGTATCTCGAACATGACCTAACAAATGTCCAGCGGCATTCTGAGACCTCGCCTTACCCAGGAAGCTGCCCAAGCCACAAAAAACTGTAGAGTATAATTCAGGAGTCAACTGGTCCACCGGTAAACCAGAAATAAGTCTAAATCCAATTCCTGTTCTAAGCTCCTCTTGGAGTTCAGAGAGCCTGACTGCAAATTTATTTAATACAAAGTTTTGTGGGTTAATCTTCCCCAATTCTTCTCCAGATGCACAAAATTTGTTCGCAGCTGTGATTAACTCGCCAATTTCTTCATCTTGAAGCTTGTAATGCCAAATATCAGATTTGCCTGCTAATTCTGCACCAAACCATGCAGCGGGGATGTTAATATGTTCTGGCAGCATCAGAATTGACCTCAAAACATCGACCAAATGAACCATTCAAACCTAACGATATCATTGCGCCTTGAAACCAACAACCCAGCAAAGGTGTTTTAGCTAAGATTCAAGATCTGACTCAATCCCTCTGTCAAAATCATTCTGAAACAGAAAAAAATCTTCATCAAAACCAATTTTAATGTGCATTAAAATACAGGGTATGACGTCAAGGTTAGGCTTTGACATTTTATTGGAAAATCATTCAGTATTACAATTGTACATATTAGATAAACAACAGCAGCGTTTATTAGGAGGCAATGGATGAAGACAAAATGTATAAATGGAGCCTTGGGAATTGAAATCTGCGACATAGATCTAAACAAAATAAACAACGAAACAAAATCTGACATTCTAGAACTTTACAATGACAACCTTGTACTTTTATTTAGAAACCAGGACTTAAACCCTGACGCGCAAGTTGCCTTTTCTGAATTTTTTGGCCCAGTTAATTCGCACCCACTAAAAACGCGCGCGAGCGTCGAGGGTTTGCCTGAAGTTCTGATTCTGGAAAACCAACCTGGGCGCCCAGGTGCGCCAAATGATTATTGGCACTCTGATATCTCTCATTCAGAACAACCACCGTCAGCGACTATTTTACACTCACTTATTATACCGGAAGGCCATGGTGACACGATGCTGTGTAATATGGTTAATGCATACAAAAATCTATCAGATAATATGAGAGAAATGATCGATGGTATGAGAGCACTCCATAGTGGAATGGCAACTTTTCAAAGAAGCATTGCCGGCACTTCTGATGCACGATTAATAGATAAGTCTGAAATAAAGCCTCCACAATCACATCCTATCGTAAGATTGCCCAGTGGCACAAACCAACAAGCTATATTTGTTAATCCACACTTCACCACTGAAATCGAAGATGTCAGTGCAGAAGAAGGATCCTGGATGTTAAGCTACATGAACAAGGTTGCGACCCAACCAGAAAATATCTACCGCCATCAGTGGCGTGTGGGAGATGTCTTAGTTTGGGATAATCGTCGCACGATGCACTACGCGGTCCGCGATTACACCGAAGACATGCCAAGAAAACTCCACCGATGCACTGCGCAGGGTGAAATCCCCGTGTAGCAGGGTGGCCCAATAACCCCAATATTATTTTGGGGTGGAATGTGGGGTAAGATTATCAGCATCCAGAAAAACAGATCATAATTAATTGCTTAAATCTGCGTGAGGCAGACACCCTCTCCACCATTTACTTTTCTACACTAATGACTTCATTATATTTTAATTTTCATAACGTAAATTTACGTGCAATTTCCTGTGCTAAACCCACACAATGAAACGATTCCAGCCATAAACCCGTCAAAATACAGGTGCAGTGTTAATGGTGAACCTAACGCATTTTCTCCCTAAACTCGGCCGGCCTTTGCGCTGGCCTTATTTTGTGGCAGCATTTCTCAAGAGGATGTGAACAATGCTTAAAGATCACAATAGATTTAATTATTCGGGTATTTCGACACGGCCTTCTTTTGAATGGCCAGATGGAAAACGCATAGCCTTTTACATCGCTTTAAACATTGAACATTTTCCGTTTGGTGAAGGTGGCGGCATTGACTTAGATCGCGAGACAAAGCCTTGGAGCCAAAGAAGCTGGTTATGGCGCGAATATGGAAACAGAGTGGGTGGTTGGCGTTTAGCAGATCTGTTCGACGACCTCGAAATGAACGTCGGCGTTATCGTAAATGCAGCTAATTACTCCCACAGCCCTGAGCTTTTGGAACGCTACCGCAACCGCGGTGATGAAATGATCGGCCACGGTATCTCAAACGGCACCACAAGGCCCATTGATATGGCTATTGAGGAAGAGGCTAAAATGGTCGCCGAAGTAACAGAAATAATGACCAAGGCTGATGGTAAGCGCCCTAATGGGTGGTTGTCCTCTTACCTTACTCCAAGTCAAAAAACGCCAGATATTTTGTCCGCAGCTGGTTATGAATATTTGTTGGATTGGGGCCTCTGTGATGAGCAGCCCTTCTGGATGAAAACTGATAACGGCGAAATTTTAACTCTACCCTACCCTATAGAACTTAATGATCAGCCAGCAATAGTCGGACGCCGAGTTTCAGCTGAGGAATACGCAAATATGATTATTGATCAGTTTGATGTTCTGATGGATTTAAATGAGCCACAACCGCTTGTTTTTCCGCTATCGCTTCATTCATTCATTGTTGGTCAGCCCTTCAGACAAAAACACTTAAAAAGAGCCCTCGATTACATATGTAAAAGGCGTGATGAAATCTGGATTACAACACCAAACGAAGTTTCTCGGTTCTACCGTAAACTGCCACTAGATAAGCAACTGAAGCAGTAATGACCCGCACCCTGATCACAGCCATATTCCTTACCCTGTGCAGCCAGACGGCTTGGGGTAATAATTTAGCTGAGGTACAGCTTGTCAGCAAATTAGATGATCAGCGAGGATATTGTATAGATATACGCGGTCATAAGGATCGTGCAAAGGTTCAACGAGGGCTTCAGGCTCACACGTGTTACTCCTACCAAGGGCAGATTGGCGTGGATCAGGCTTTTGATGCCAGCCTTGTAGCAACTGGTAGATTTTATCTGCCTGCCTTTGACGTCTGTATGGCAGCAGAAAACAGTTCTCAAGGATCGCGCTTAATTCTGACAAGATGCGCTGAACAAAATCTTCAAAAATTTGATCTAAACTCAGCTAATGAGATTAGATTAGTTGTTAACAACGAACTTTGTTTAGTAGTGAATGACGGAAAGTCCAAAGAAGGCGGTGGTGGGACACCTATTCACTTGATGAGGCGTTTGACGCTTGAAAACTGCGCTACAACCAAGGGCAAATACAGACGTTGGCGTATAGGCAATTGACCATATTCCAATCTCAGGTAACCAACGAAATGCCCCACAAACTCACCCTATTCCTCGTTTGTGCTTTTGAAATCGCGCTGATCCTGTTTGTAGCGGCGTGGGTATAGAACGATAAAACTAGACAATACAATTAGCCCGCAACCAATGGCCGCAGTTAATGTGATGTTCTCTCCAAAGAATAAAACACCGATTGCCCCACCAAAAATGATCCGTGAATATCGAAAAGGTGTGATTGCAGACACCTCACCAATCCGCATTGCTGAGATGATTGAGCTGTATCCAATTGTACCAAGAAAAACACCTAGAAGCAGGTAAAGCCAAGAACTGGCGTCCGGCCAGATAAACGGTTCATTGAAGAAAAAGCTTAAGGCGAGGCCTGACAGGGCAATCGACATAAAGCCGTGCACCCCAAGAGTAAAAATATTCAATGACTTTGGCACCGCCCGGCTAGCAAGATCTCGACCCGCAAAACCAAGCATTCCTAGCACCGCCAAAATTGACAAGAATGAGAAGCTATCACTGGCAGGGTCAACTATGATCAAAACACCAACGAAGCCAAGCAGAACTGCAGCCCACCGCAAAGCACTAACTTTTTCTTTGAACAATACAGCTGCGCCAACCACAACAACAAGTGGAGTTGCCTGTAAAATCATTGTAGACGAGGCTAAAGGTGTCAAAGCAAGCGCGGATGAGTAAAATACGCGACCTGTTAATTCAGACACCACGCGAAAATGCATTGGCTTAGTGAAAAAAACCAATGAAAAAATCTCTTTTCGCAGGATCAAAGCCAATCCAGAAAAGGTCAGAGCTCCGCCAAAACCCAGCAGAAATAGAATCTGTCCAACTGGCAGCGCTGACGAAACAAGTTTTATCACACTATCTTCGACAGCAAATGTTGCCATTGCAACCACCATCAAAAAGCTGCCAAGAAGATTTTCTTTTTGAATGTTACTTATCGGCAAAATGATGAGACCTGATCCTGTTGAAGCTGTTTTGGGCAAATTATAGCTGTTGAATCGCCACGTTTAATGAGCGCTTAAGCCCTAAAACTTCTCAACCCATGGTCTCAGTTCAATTTCCCAAGACCAAATGCTGCGATCTTGGCGATGGAAATGAAGGTAAGTCTTTGCAATTTCATCTGGATTTAAAAGCGTTTGTTCTCCAGTATCAGGTCTTAACTCAGAGGAAATGCCGCCATCTATAACGAAATGTGCAACGTGAATATTTTTTGGTTGCAACTCCCTAGCCAAGGATTGTGCCAGACCACGGAGGCCAAATTTACCCATTGCAAACACTGAAGAGTTTGGAAAACCTTTTATTCCAGCTGAAGCGCCAGTAAAGAAAATACTTCCACGACCAATTTTGGTCATTCGAATGGCAGCTTGTTGAGCAACTAAAAACGCTCCATAACACGTTGTTTCGAGTGCTAACTTTGTCTTTACCGGATCAAGGCTTGTTATGTCGCCTCTGATTCTTGCTGAAGGATTGTAAACTACAACTGATGGCTTACCTAAAATTTGGTCAGTTTGAGCAAATAGACTCTCGACTTGATTAATGTTAGTCACATCGCATTGCACCAAATCACAGTTGATCTCTTCTCTCAAACCCTTCAATTTTTGGATATCACGCGCTGCCAAGACAACAGACATATTTTCCGCACTAAACAGTCTAGCGAGAGATGCGCTTAAGCCACTACCTGCGCCAACTATAATACACGTTTCTTTATCCTGAGCCATAAATTGGCCTCCACAAAAACACAGGCACCATACAAAAATCTAACAGCTATTCTTAAGGTCAGGGAAAATGAACCGAAGCACAAGATCAAATCTCTCATTTGGTTAGTTACTTCGACTTAATTATTTGGCCTATGCGCCAACTTTGTTTTCTGTCAGGGTTTCATACAGAAAGAATTTTGGAGAACCGGTGATGAAAACCATAGGACGTTGCTATTGTGGCAGCCTTAAGTATGAAATTAGTGGGCAAGCCGAGGCTGCATTCCAGTGTCACTGCCGAGAGTGCCAGTACATCACTGGCGGTAACCCAAACATTGTTATGGTGTTTCCCAAAGATGCATTTCGCTACGTAGAGGGGAATCCAAAAAAGTTTGCAAGAACCGATATTGAGACGCCTGTTACAAGACATTTTTGCGAAAACTGCGGAACAGCGATGGGGACCGAGAGCCCCGCTCGTCCAAACTCAATGATTGTAAAAGTTGGGACACTGGATGACCCATCAGCATTCGCAGCACAAGCAGCTATATTTACTTGTGACATCCAACCATTTCATCACTTGCCAGATGGCCTTCCAGCCTTTGAAAAACGACCACCAAAAAAATAATTAATTTTGCTTTCACTGTGATAGTTACCAAAAAGGATCAGATTGTTAAATTGAAAAACCCTGAGCACAAATTCAAAGGCAATCCAATATATGATTTTTTACTGGTGTTTGTAGGCCTATTTTTCGCATTCTTTATTACCAGTCCAGATGATTGGCACAGCCCGTTGATATTGGTTATAACTGCGATGGTCTCTGGTTTAGTTGCGCTATTTTTATTGAAATTTAAAAACAGATAAAACAGTATGTTATTACCCAAATACGAAGCGAAATATTAACTGTAATTCTTTTGCTAGCCGAATGTTGGGCTCGCGCATCACCCGCTTGATTGCGTCTATAGAAGTACCTTTCTACAGGATGGATTAATTGGTGTTACCCTTCTCCATAACGAACGCCAAGTTGTTAGCTGGCATTTCCAGAATTTTGATAATCTTCAGACTTTGTTGCCTGGAGAGATCGAGCATCCAAGCATCATCTTTATAACCAATATCTGGATCAGCCTCTATCAAGCTCTGATGAAAGCACCTGTCACCACTGCTGCTTAGAACACCATCTCGCATAAACGGACCATAAATGACGGAACGCCCATCTTCAGCTAGGGATTGAGAAATTCCACGTATGATAGCTTTTACCTCAGCTTCACTGACAAGGTGCAACAGGTTAACCAGCAAGATGAAATCCTGATTGGGGCAAAAGGCTGACCAGCCCTTATCCGTTACATCCAGTCTTATGGGCGGCAAAAGATTTGGTAACTGTTTTGCGAGGCTTCTTAAGACAATGCTATTCAAGCGGGTCTCGTCTATGTCAGACGGTTGCCAGATTAAGTTGGGAACAGCAGCGGCAAGCTCAACTATGTGTTGGCCGGTACCGCTTGCGATTTCCAGAGCACTTCCACTTTCCGGCGCGTAACCGCGAACAAGCTCAATTATTTGGGCTGAATTTCTCTCTGCAGCAGGCGAATGCAAGCATCCATCACTTTTTTCCTGAACAACGCTGGCTGTTGATGGGATGTTTGTACGCAATACCAATTTAAACCACTTCCCAAATAAAAGTTAACCCCTTTGATCGCGCCAAATTCATTGCAAACGCCTTCTTTCTGCCATCTGAATAACAGCCTAGCACAATCTTACCATCATGGAAAAACTCCAACAAAAAAGGAGAAGACCTTGGCTTGAGCGCACTGTTTTCAAAGCAAGTGATGACGCGGTTTAGAATTTTAGAAAAGAGATTTTTCCAAAAAATTCAATATTCTATTTATTTGCTGAATAGGTGCTCGTTAAGAGCGTAAATCACAGCATGGTTAGACCTTGCCAAGTAAGGCAATGTGACTAAAGTCTAGGCAACCTCACATTGTTACGGAACAATAGCTTGACCTATTTAACTGAGTTATTTGGCGCGGTTGGCGTTGTCACACCATTCCTGTTTTACGCTATTGGTTTTATCGCGGTGCTCATCACTGCGGTTTCAAAATCCGGCTTTGGTGGCGCCGTCGCACTGGGTATACCTGTTCTTATACTGGTTACATCGCCCCGCATTGCATTAGCCGTAACGCTTCCTATTTTATTGATTATTGATATCTGGGTGGTGTTTTTTTCAAACAATAAAATTAATTATAAACTTCTCGTGATTATGTTGATTTTTGGTTTGTTGGGGCATGGCCTCGGCTGGTATTTTTTCGATTATATATCGAACACTGCGCTTGTCAGCTTTATTGGCGGCATGTCGCTATTAACAGCTTTTTTATATTTCAAAAAACGTTTTCTGCCCGTCAAAATAGACCTTGTCGCCATCCCGCCTCTGCAAAGCAGGCCAATCGCGCTTTGGAGCTGGGGCAGTTTTTGGTGCACACTTTCAGGCATTGCCAGCTTTATTTCAGTTTCAGGCGGCATCCCATTGCAGATATTTCTATTATCTTGCAAGGTGCCACGGACCGTTTTTATCGGTTCAGCGGGCGCATTTTTCTTTATATTGAACCTCACCAAAGTCCCGCTTTATTGGGAACTTGATATTTTGTCCAAATCGAGCCTAATTATCTCACTATTGCTTTTGCCAGCGATACCTATTGGAGTGATTTTGGGACACAAAATAAGTGATTTGATGACCGATCAGCAATTCTATCTTTTATTACATTTTGCTCTGGCTGTTGTCGGTTTGCAACTTCTGGTAAGTGTTTACACCTAATCAAAATCAAATTTATACGAACCGCTTTTGGTTTTCATCTTTCACGCCCAATCGCATTCAATAGAGGTCTGGATTTTTAGAGCTTTGGACTTTAATTTTATTACTCCGCAGACTAAATAACTGTTTAACTTAGGTGCAATCAAATGATCCGCAAACTCATCCTATTCTCCGTCTGTGCTTTTGAGATCGCATTGATCTTTTTTGCGGGGATACAGTCAGTCAGCAGCAATACATTTGAGCCATTCGAGAATGGCATTGGAGTCCTCTGCAAGACCATCGAGTCAAAAGACGACAAAGAACCCTTGTTCTTTTTGTTTGCTGAAGACCGCCAAAGCGTGTCCCGCCTCAGATTTGAGACAAACCATATCCGTTTCAGCAAAACCCTTACAACTGAAATCAGCGCAAATTCAATTTCTTGGCTTGACCGAGAAGGCTTTTCAAACACGCGCTATCAGCTAAACCGTACAACATTGGAACTTTCAACCAATCCCGGTAAACGCGCTTGCGAGGCAATGTCTGCAAAATCTCTAAAGGAAAAGGCAGATGATTACTTATTATCCAACATGAGTGGCAATAAGATTTGACCCACATTCATAATATCGGTTTCGATTGATTGAGATAATAACGGAACCTTTTGTGATGTCTGATGCCATTAGAATTGATGCAACAATGTTCCAAATTTACGTACATCATGAGATCAGCTGCGTACCACGGCATTGGTCAGAGGTTGCCGAACAGGTTCAAAATTCCAGCCATTTCAAAAATTCTGATGGACACGCTTTTCTCTATGGAATCTGGCGAAGCCAAATTGGTCTTCCAAGAGATGTTCTGACGATAGTGTCTGTTTGGCCAGATATGGGAACCGCATCATCAAAATCAGATGATATTTTCAGCCGTTTGAAATTCATAAAAAGCCACAAAACAAAATTTCTTGCCCCAACATTACGTCCAAAAACGAGCGAACCACCGGTGAAACAGGGAAATTATGCCTTTCGTTGGTTCGAAACTCCTGAAAATAATTATGACAAATTTTTACAGCTTTGCGAGGAGGTTTGGCCATCCTTTGAAAGCAGCTTTGACTCGCAAGTGATTGGACTTTGGAGGCAACAACCAACAGACAAAGATAGCGTATCAACCCTTCTGCTTACCCGAAGGCCCGTTCTATCAATGTGGGAAAGATCCAAAATACCAAAAACGATGGCAGAAAAACCACTCGCGAAAAACTAAGCCGACGCTATGATTTATGTGATCAAACAGTTGTTTACACAACAACGTTGATCACCGCAATTGACGCCAAAGACACTGTGAGTTGGAGCTAACCACCGAGCCTTGAAAGCGAATTCGTTTCGCCTTTACCTTCACCGGCGCATGCTGGCATCCGCCCAGTAAAAAGGGCTGGAACAAGGTTTGAAAGCCATTAAACCCAACCAGCCCTTCCCAGCCCATTGATTAGTTACGTTTTATTTATGAGGCTATTCAGCTGCCAGACTTAACGGTTGACGGGTATCGGTGTAATACTCCACCGCAGCGCCAACTCCTGAACCAGCTTGGAACGGTATACATGCATCGCGCATCGCCATCTCAACACCGCCCAATGCACGCAAAACCATCGTTTCATTTAGCCAGCCCAAATGGCCAATACGGAAAACCTTGCCAGCGACTTTGCCAAGACCGCCGCCAAGCGACACGCCATAATTATGATAGGCCGCACTGATGACATCATTCGCATCAAACTTTTCAGGAACAAAGATCGCCGTCACTGTGTCCGAGTGCCATTTTGGTGCTAATGCACAATTTTTAAGACCCCAAGCATCAACCGCAGCCCGAACACCCGATGCCAATCGGTTGTGACGTGACACAACATTTGCCAAACCTTCGCTGTGCAACATATCGATCGAAGCCCGCAACCCGCGCAGAAGCGTTGCCGCTGGCGTGTAAGGGAAATAGCCTTGACCATTCATTTTCATCATATCTTGAAAACTGAAATAACCCGTTGGGAATCTTGATGTCGAACAAGCCTCTAACGCCTTGAGGCTGACACCGACAATGCAAAGCCCTGTTGGCATCATAAAGCCCTTTTGCGACCCTGATACAGCAACATCAACACCCCATTCCTCCATGCGGAAGTCAAGACTTCCAATCGAGCTGACTCCATCTACAAAAAGCAGTGCTGGATGGCCGAGATCGTCCAATATTTGGCGAACCGCTTTGACATCACTAGTAACACCTGTTGCGGTTTCATTATGACAGACAAGCACTGCCTTGATGGCGTGCGCCTTATCAGCCGATAGCGCCGAATGGTAATCTTCAAGCGGAACGCCCTCGCCCCATGTAACGTCAAAATTCTGAACATCCAATTCAAAATCTCGGCACATATTCACCCAAAGTGTCGAAAATTGGCCAAAGGAAGAAGTCAGAACTTTATCGCCCGCCGACAAAAGATTGCTGATTGCAGCTTCCCAACCGCCTGTTCCTGAACCTGGAAAAACGAAAACGCGCCCAGTCTCAGTCCGAAAGATCGTTTTCAGATCAGCGAAAAGCGGCAGCGTGAAATTTGGAAAATCAGGAGCACGATGGTCTTCAAGCGGCACTTCCATCGCGCGCTGCACTTCATAGGGCAGATTTGTCGGGCCTGGTACAGCCAATGTTTTGTAACCAATCATAACTTCCTCCGTTGTGTTGAGGAAATACCATTAAACAATATCATTTTAATTTCACGAAAAATGGTGTTATTGTGTATAGTGTTTATTTAACAAACCTATTTTTTGTTAATTTGTTAATATGATGAATGGAGCCATCAAACCATGCAAAAAACATTCATCGGAACGCAATTACGTCAACTCCGTCGCGAAAAAGGCCAGACACAGGCTGAAATGGGGCGCGTACTTGGGGTCAGCGCCGCCTATATTAATCTTCTGGAGAAAAACCAGCGAAGCTTATCGGTTTCAATTCTGATGGCTTTGGCGGATAACTACAATGTCGATTGGCGCGATGTTGTGATGGATAAAAGCGCAAATCTGTTATCTGACTTGCGCAACGCAATGCAGGACCCCCTATTTGCAGCAAGACAACCCGATCTTCAAGAAATGCGAGCCGCGGTCGATCATGCGCCATCGCTTGTCCAGAATTTCTTAAAACTTCACCAAAGCCATCGCACGGCAATGGATAATATAATGAAATTCGGCAATGAACGCATGCCAACGGAATTGCTAACCGCCTCGCCTGAGGCAATCATTCACGACTTCTTTCGAGATCATTTCAATTATTTTGACGTCCTTGAACAAGCAGCCGACGCGCTTAGACGGGAAGCGCCAAGCCAGCCATATGAAATGCAAAGCATGCTTCAACAACGGCTTTTCACCAAGCATGGCATCATTGTTGAGACACAGCCTGTTGAAATAATGGAGGAATCACTTCGTATTTTTGACGCTGAGGCTGGCATTATCAAACTTTCTGAAGCCTTGGATTATCAAAACCGCACATTTCAGCTAGCCCATATTCTATGTTTTGTTGAATCTGAAACCATCTTAAATGACATCACATCTGACAGTAATTTCGAATCACAACGCGCCGTTGCGCGGTGTCATGTTGAACTTGCAAATTATTTCGCGGCAGCTTTATTGATGCCCTATGATGCCTTTCATGCGATGGCGGAACAAAGCAAATATGACATTGACCGCATGGCCTCAGCCTTTGCCGTTTCATTCGAACAGGTCTGCCAGCGTTTGACCACCTTGCAACGCGAGACCAAACGAGGGGTTCCCTTTTTCTTTTTGCGGGTTGATAAAGCTGGAAATGTCACCAAACGCTTTAATGCCACCAGCTTTAACATCGCTGAACATGGTGGATCATGCCCGGTTTGGAATTTGCATACGGCGTTTCGAACGCCCGGGGTTATTCTACCGCAATATGTGGAGTTGACCGATGGCGAGAGATTTTTCACGCTGGCACGAACCACTGAACGTCCCGTTTTCTCAATGCAGACCCAGGACCGCCGATTGGCGATATCGCTTGGCTGTGACATCAAACATGCAAGCAAATTAATCTATACATCGGCTTTTCCAAAACCAGCCAATGACGCCTTCAGCAAGATCGGCATTAACTGTCATCTATGCCTTAGACATAACTGCTCACAACGGGCGCATGACCCGTTGTTCATTGAACTCAATACCGACACAACAAGGCGCGGTAAAACCCGCTATGAGAGTTAATTTTACTGGATTTGAATGCTGAATAAAAGCGGATGTTTGGTTGTCTTTTTCGCAAAGATCCCTGTTCTGTCCAGACCGGTTCAGCAAAGCCGCCGCAGAAAAACCGAAATCACGCTTTTATCGCCATAAGCCGCTATTCCATGCTATTTTGCTATGAACAAAACATCATCGCATAACGCCCAACGATTGCAGGATAGAGACTTGTCGCAAGATTATGACATCGATGAGGTGATTGAGATGGCCTTGTCCGACCATACCAGCTTTGGCGATATCGAAAAGCTGTATGGGCTTAGTGCGGATGATGTAAAGCGCATTATGCGCCAAAATCTGAAACGCGGCAGCTATGAATCCTGGCGAAGGCGTGTCCGCAAATTTTCAGACCGGCGCGAACATTATAAATAGCCCACAGCGGTCCAAAAACCATAAATCGGCTAGAAAGCCTAGTCTAGGCGTCCATCTTTATAGGCTAGCCACAATTCATGCAGCATTTCTTCTGCTTCTTCGTTCGACATGAATTGGGGCTTTTCCTCGAAACTACTAAAGACCTTTCCGACAAATTCCTCGGCAGAATTCGAGCTTGGCAAAAACATCTCTGCCTTATGCAGAAAAACATGCAGATCAGTTGCCCATTTTTTTACTTCCTGATTTAAAATCATCATATCCCCCAATTAAGGCCAGATTGTCATGCAAACATGGACAAGATTAAGCGGCAAATCAATGTTTGCTGTCAAGGATGCCAAGCTTCACACCATAATCAACCGCGATGCCGTAATCTGGGTCATCGTCACTATCGACCATCAACTGCCCCGATTTAGATAAAAGCCGATGGCAATCACGGGTAAGATGGCGAAGCAATAATGTCTTTCCAGCTGCATCATATTTTGCGGCAACATCTTCGATTGCCTGTAACGCTGATTGATCAACAACGCGCGATGCCGAGAAATCAATAATCACCTTATCAGGGTCATTGTTGATATCGAATAATTCATGGAAACTGGCGATCGAGCCAAAAAACAGCGGGCCTTGGATATCATAGACCAAAGCGCCCGCTTCGCGTACCGACGGGCGGGTCGAAGCATCAATCCGCTTGGCAGCATTCCACGCATAAACCAGCGCCGACATAATTACGCCAACAACAACCGCAACCGCCAAATCTTCCGCAACCGTAACGCAAGTGACAACAATCGTCACCAGCGCATCGGCGCGTGGCACGATCAGCAAGCTTTTGAGTGAATTCCAGGCAAATGTGCCGATAACCACCATAAACATTACGCCGGTCAGCGCCGCAATTGGAATCATTTCGATCACTGGACCGGTATAGAGAATAAAACATAATAAAAACAGCGCCGCGACAATGCCTGAAACGCGGCTTCGACCACCCGATTTAACATTGATCATCGACTGGCCAATCATCGCACAGCCACCCATACCGCCGAAAAAGCCCGTACATAGATTGGCCGCGCCCTGCGCCAAACATTCCTGTGACGCACCGCCGCGTTGATTGGTCATTTCGCCAACAAGATTCAGCGTCAGCAGGCTTTCAATCAACCCGATGGCCGATAAGATCAAGGCATAGGGGAAAATGATCATTAAGGTTTCAATTGTCATTGGCACCATCGGGATCGCAAAGCTTGGCAAACCGCCCGATAGGCTGGCAAGGTCGCCAACACGCTGCACATCAAGATCAAACCCAAGAACAACAGCCGTTACAACACCAATGGCAAGCAAAGGCGCAGGTAAAAGACGGGTCAGACGCGGCGTTACCCAGATCAAAACAATTGTTGCGACGACCAACCCGCAAGTCAGAATTAACGTGTCACCCGACAACCAGTCACTTTGACCAGCACTGTTGGTGATTTTGAATTGATCAATCTGCGCAAGGCCGATCACAATGGCCAATCCATTGACAAAACCAAGCATCACCGGGTGCGGCACCATGCGGATGAATTTTCCCCATCGCATCGCACCGGCAAACAGCTGCAAAATTCCCATCAAGATGACCGTTGCAAACAGATATTGAACGCCGTGTTGGGCAACAAGCGCAACCATCACCACCGCCAGAGCACCGGTTGCACCCGAGATCATTCCCGGCCGACCGCCAAAAACTGCCGTGATTAACCCAACGATAAAGGCAGCATAAAGCCCGACAAGCGGGGCAACACCCGCGACAAAGGCAAAGGCAATCGCTTCGGGAACCAATGCCAGCGAAACCGTCAAACCAGACAGCACATCCAGATTTATTTGACGAAGACTTAGACGTTGCGGGGAATTGGTATCATGCGCGGTTCCAAGCAAAAGCTGTGGTAACCGGGAAAAAAAACTAGGGCGCAAAAGAATCTCGCTTTTTGAACAGTGAATTTAAGCCTTATAAAGACTTTAACTGATAAAGCCACCGCCGATATGGGGTGAAAGACATGGCTTTGATGATTTTTGCCAAAATGCCAATGGAATTTAGCTGGAAAAACCGGCTTTACAAATGTACTGGCTTACCATGCGGGGTTTGCAAA
Source organism: Candidatus Puniceispirillum sp. (assembly GCA_028383305.1). Lineage (GTDB taxonomy): Bacteria > Pseudomonadota > Alphaproteobacteria > Puniceispirillales > Puniceispirillaceae > UBA3439. The sequence goes on along the minus strand of JAOEVD010000016.1, from coordinate 29,676 downwards.
TAGGCGTCACGCCATTGCGCCTTATTTGATGCCAGCATCTCGGCATCGACAAGTTCTTTTTCCTGCATAAGTTCGATTAGGGTCTGAAGCCAGATTTGATAATAATCATCGCTGCCATCAAGCCCCTCACCCACGCCTATTTTGACCGTTTTTGCCGCCGCCAGATTTTCACCGAACCGGCTTGCCCATTCTGGCCAATCAAAATAGCCGCCCTCATTCAAATGAACGGCAAGGGCAAACACTTCGGCATGCCATGGCGCGTCAAAGGCTTTTTCGGGTGATGGCTGCATCGCCGCCGCGCCAGCTTCCCCCTTTTCCATCATTTGAAATTTTGGGTCTTTTGGCAATTGTCCGGTCATGTCATTGGCTCAAGATAGCTTTGCCAGCAATCAACAATCACAACGTCGCCAGCGTGGCCATCGGGCCATAGATCGGCGTTGGAAAATTCAACCGAATAAAGCGGCTCAGGACATTCACCCAGAAAATGCGCATTGCTGTTCGGCAATACATGATGGCCATGATAAAACAGAATCTTACCAATTTTATCCGCTGCATAATGTGGCAATCTTGTATGGCCTGGCATCTGCCGCTTGGTGGCATCGGGCCAGCGTGTTCGCACTTTTTGCCCTTCTTGAAATAATGGCTTTGCCATCTCCGGACGCGATGCCTTGGCACCTGCTGCCAACATCGCCAACACCCGATCAGCACCAAGCGCCGCAGCATGAAGCGGCTGTTTTGGGCCAGATGGTAATCCATTGATGATTTCTTCACGCGTGACAAACCCTTTGGCAACAAACAAATTGGTCAATGCAGCAAGCCATTTTTCATAATAGGTAAAGGATCGATAATCCGTTTTGGGCAGGCTTTCCCGCCAAAATCGTGACGTATCAATGCTCCACGCCCCCATCGCCCCGCCAGCAACGGTTAGTCCCAAAACGCGCTTGTGCCACGGTTTGGCAAATATCGGGTCATCTGGCTTATCGGGTATGATTGGCCCTGCCGGATCGCCGCCCATATCATGATGCAGTTTCATCTTGCGGCCAGTCATGTCTTGGCCGGGGGCTGCGGTAAGCCAGTGCCGATCATGGCATTACGGTTTACCCATAAAGCCAGTTCGCTTTCTTCAAGGCCGCGGCTTTGCGCGGGCTGCATTGGCAATACCAGATATCGGATTTCGGCGGTTGAGTCCCAAACACGGATCTTTTGCTCAGGGGGGATTATGACGCCAAATTCGGCCAAAACCTGTCTTGGTTCACACACCGCACGACTGCGATAGGCATCTGATTTATACCATGCAGGCGGCACGCCTAAAACTGGCCAAGGGTAACAGCTGCATAAGGTGCAAACGACAAGATTATGGCAATCAGGCGTATTTTCCACCACGACAATGTGTTCACCTTGCCGTCCACCAAAACCAAGGTCGGACAAAATACCGTCGGTATTGTTGACAAGCTGCGCCTTGAATGCCGGATCAGACCAAGCGCGCGCGATCAGCCCTGCGCCAATTTGCGGGCCGATATGATGTTCATACCGGTCGATGATCGCGTCAACTGCCGCCGGATCAATCAGTCCCTTTTGCACCAAAATTGTCTCAAGCGCCTTGACCCGCAGCGCAGGCTCACTTGGCAATAGAGAATGGGCATCTTCATCATGGTGATCATGGGGCATGCAAAACCCTAACATTTGAATTTGAGACAAGTCCAGAAATGAAAGACTGCCAAAACTCAAAAAACAAATCACGAAAATGCTTTATCGGGACCGCTTGGCAAAATCGTCAAAAGCTATATGGTGTTTTTCATCAACATTCGGCTTTTTCGCCGATAATAACAGTAAATATAGGTGCGTAAATGCAAGCGAGACTCGACGGGCGTAACGCCATCATCACCGGTGGCAGTGCCGGTATTGGCAAAGCCATTGCCAAAAATTTTCTGACCTCAGGCGCCAATGTCGCAATTGTGGCACGGCGTCGCGATGTTCTGGATGCAGCAAAGGCTGAAATCGAAGCTGAAGGCGCAAAAGCCGGTAGCACTGGCAAAGTCATTGCGCTATCTGCCGATATCCGCCGTAATGATGAATGCACTAACGTTATCTACAACATTACCGCTGAATTCGGCATGGTAGACGTTTTGGTGAATAATGCAGGTACATCCCAACGCGGCGCGTTTCTCGAGGTAAGCGACGAAGTTTGGCAAGATGATCTTGATCTGAAATTATTTTCTGCAATCCGGCTCAGCCGTTTGGTCATTCCGGGCATGCGGGAACGCAAATGGGGTCGCATCATCAATGTTCTGAATCTTGGCGCAAAAGCCCCAAATGCAGGCGGCGCACCAACCGCCGTCAGCCGCGCTGCGGGCATGGCCCTGACCAAGGTTCTGGCAAATGAAAATGCTGGCTTTAATATTCTGGTCAATGGTCTTCTTGTCGGCCGCATCCGCAGCGATCAATGGGAAAGACGACATGCCGCCGACCCGCGCGGCCTGACCCTTGAAGAATGGTATGCTGACGCTGCTCAAGGCTTGAATATCGGGCGGTTTGGCACGACTGAAGAATTTGCCAATATGGCAACATTTCTGGCCTCAGATGCCGGATCTTACATCAATGGAACGGCAATCAATGTCGATGGTGGCAGCTCGCCAGTCGTCTAGCCCCAAAAAACCCCCAAGAAAAAAGAAAAGGCCAGTGCGAAAGGCCAGTGCGAAAGGCCAGTTCGAAACCGGCTTGTTTCAGGCTGCGCTAGCCTTTTGCCGAACGCGTTCACGGTGAAAGGTGTAAACGCCCATGCCAATCACGATACAGGTTCCCAAAATCGTCATTTGATCAGGCAAATTTCCAAAAAGCAGAAAGCCGAATAAAATCGCCCAGAGCATGCCAGTGTAGCGAAATGGCGCAACAAAGCTAATATCCCCATTACGCATGGCCATTACGGCAAATAAATAGCCGCTAGTAATGGCGATCGCAGCCACAAGAACAACCATGCCCATTGGCCAAGATATAGGCGTCCAGCCCGTTGTCACGGTCATGGCTCCGCCAAACAGAAAAATCGGAATGGCCGACACAAAGGCAACAAATAGCGATGGCACCGAACGGTCAATACGCCGCGTAATCGCATCACGCAGCGTGATAAACCCAACTGCAACCAGTGCCAGAAAAGCATATTCGTTAAAACCATCACTTTCTGGGCGGATGATGATTAGAACGCCGATAAAACCAACCAGAATGGCGCTCCACCGACGCCAGCCAACCGCCTCGCCAAAAAATACCGCAGCAAACATCGTCACGGTCAGCGGCAATGATTGCAAAATGGCGGTAATATTGGCTAACGGCATATGCGCCAAAGCGGTTAGAAACAACATTGTCGAGGCAAGCTCGGCAAAAGCACGAACGAGAATCACCCGCCAATTTCGCCAATCGATGCGGATAAACAGGCTTTTGCGAAAATAGGCGATCACCGCAAGAAGCGGAACCGACACAAGCCCGCGCATGAAAATGCCCTGTTCAACCGAAATGGTCTGAAACAGAAATTTCATCAAGGCATCATTTCCAATGAATGACAGCATGCTGACCGCCATAAAAATGGCACCAAAAACATTATCCGTTAATTTCATAATCGTTTTCACCTAATGGCGGTTGCGATCGCAACACGATGAAAAGGTCTGCCCGCCCACTTTGCCGAAATCCTATCGACTATTTGCTTGTGCGCTTGAATTTTCGATAAAACAACAAGAAACCATATCGGAACTCACCACAAAATTTGTAAAAATCACGCGCTATTCTTATCGATAATGCAAAAGTTCTTTTCCAATTAGCCCCTGCAAAAACAATCTAAAACGCGTAAATTATGGTCGTGTGATTAGGTGGTGGTTTGGCCGTTGGCAGCCATCAGGCACGCCAATATTTTTGAAAACGCTGAAAAAGCCTTTTGGCTTTGGCAAACCGGGGTCATTTGATGTCAATTCGTCCTGTTAAAATGTCAAGCGAAGCACGCCCAACAACCGAAGGGGCTGGTGTCCATCTTCACCGCATTTTCGGATTCGGCGACACTAAACCATTCGATCCTTTTTTGATGATGGATGATTTCCGTAATGATGATCCACAGCTTTATAAAAACGGGTTTCCGTGGCACCCGCACCGCGGCATCGAGACCATCACCTATGTTTTAAAAGGCACGGTTGATCATGGCGACAGCCTAGGCAATGTCGGCACGCTTGGTGGCGGCGATATTCAATGGATGACCGCCGGATCGGGCATCATTCATCAAGAAATGCCAGAGGGTGATAAGGATGGCGCCATGCATGGCTTTCAACTATGGGCTAATCTGCCGTCATCGCAGAAAATGACAACACCGCGATATCAAGATATCAAGTCGCAGGAAATTTCCGAGATGCTTGATGATGATGGCAGTAAAATTCGCATTATTGCCGGAAATTACCGTGGCTATAAAGGGCCGGTTGACGGCATTGCCGCTGATCCACAATATCTGGACATCACCCTTCCCCCACGTTGTTTCAAGCGGTTTCCGTTTGATACGCGGCGACAGGGATTTGCCTATATTTTTGAAGGCAGCGCGCGCTTCAAAGATGCATCAAACCCGTTTGGCGTCAAAGTTGAGAAAGAATTTCAGGGCGAAGAGCTGGAAATTCGCGATTTATCGGGCAATCGTACATTGGTGGTTTTTGGTGCCGGTGATGAAGTTGCCGTCACTTCAGGCGATGAAGGCGTTCGGTTTCTGCTGATTTCAGGAGCGCCACTTCGCGAGCCTGTTGCATGGCATGGGCCAATTGTGATGAACACTCAGGCCGAGTTGCAAACTGCTATGCGCGAGTTAAACAATGGTACTTTTATCAAAACCGGTGCCGCTGGCTGGTAGACAAGGGCGGTTTGAAAACGGGTCATCAAGGATCATGACCCACATTGAACAGACATCATAGATCGGGCAATTTCAATGCGTAAAATTCAATCCCAAGGGGTTCATCACATCACTTTGGTTGGTGCAGACCGCCGGACATCCATTGATTTTTGGGATGGCGTTCTTGGTATGCCTTTTGTGTTTGAACAGCCAAATCTGGATAATCCAAATGAAGGCCATTTGTATTTTGACCCGGGCGATGGCCGATTGATCACCGTTTTCACCGATGAGACCCGCACCACAAAAATGACCCGCCTTCCCCAGAATCCGGGTCAGGTGCATCACATTGCCTTTGCCGTGTCTCAGGCAAGCTTCTGGCAAGCGGTTGACCGGCTTGACCAACGCAAAGTCAAACATTCAGGGCCGAAAGATCGTGGCTTTATGGATTCGATCTATTTTCGCGACCCGCTTGGCCTGTTGATTGAATTGGCATCATACCGGTTTGAACCGCCAGCAGGTGCAACCCATACTTTTGTCTTGACCGCAGCGCATCATATCCGCGTTGCCGCTGGTGCTGCAACGATTGACCAAAATCATATTGCCGATGCAATTGAACAAATTGCCCATGCCAAGGCGCAATCATTGTCATCAGACCGCAGCGCCAAAAACCCGTTTTAGGCATTTTATATATACTTCACCGCGCCATAAATCGCGTTATCACTGGTCAGGCTTATCACTGGTCAGGCTTATCATTGGCCGGTTTTTGTTTTGCCGATCTATCATAGGCACGCGCAAATTGGCGACCCGTGCGAAGCGCATCAATCCCCATTTTGCCATGAAGCTGATCAACCGCCGCTTCAAGCCGGTTGCGCTTATCATCATCACCGCCTTCGAGATCAAAAAGCCGTGCCTCAGAAGGTTCGCCAAGATTATCAACACCAATTCCTATTAATCTGTATGCATTAGATTTTTTAACTTCTGAACGCAAAAGTTCACGGCCAATATCAAACAGATGATAGGCCTTGTCGATCCGGCTTGGTACGGTTCGGCTTCGGCTGATAATACGGTGGTTTGACCGCTTTAATTTTAACGTTACCGTGCTGCCTGCCAGCTGCTTTGCTTTCAACCGTGCCGACAGTTTCTGGCATAGAAATTCAAGTTCGGTTTCCAGCGCGGCAAGATCGGTCAGATCTTTGGCAAAAGTGGTTTCATTTGAAATTGATTTTGTTTCACGTTCGCTTACGACGGGGCGCGGATCAATGCCCTTGGCAAGATTCATCACCGTTATTGTTTGGCTGCCAAGCGCAGTTGAAAGCGCTTTTGGATCACCCTCGGCCAGATCATGGCAGGTAAAAACACCAATCGCATTCAATCGTGCGATTGCCGATTTGCCAACCCCATATAAAACCGAGACCGGTTGCGGGGCAAGCCATGCCGCGGCTTCGCGCGTGCCAATGACAAAAAAACCGTCAGGCTTGTCACGGTCAGATGCCATTTTGGAAAGCGATTTAGTGCCACTCAGCCCAACCGAAACCGAAATGCCAATATCACGTTTGATTTCCTGTTGAAGCCGGTGCAACGCCTCGGCTGGACTGGCACGATGCAGCTTTTGCGTACCAGCAAGATCAAGAAAAGCCTCATCAATTGACAATGGCTGCACCAACGGTGTCAAAGACAGCATTTTGTCGCGAACCTGCTGGCCAATATCAACGTAACGGCTCATTCTTGGCCGGATCACCACCGCATCAGGGCATTTTTTCAAGGCTTGCCATGCTGGCATTGCCGAACGCACACCAAATTGACGGGCGATATAGCATGCTGCGGCAACAACCCCGCGATCACCGCCACCAACAATCACTGGCCGATTAGCAAGCGCCGGATTATCCAGCTTTTCAACTGACGCAAAAAACGCATCACAATCGATATGCGCAATGGTCAGGGTAAATAGATCAGGATGGGTGCGAATATGGTTTGACTGGCAAGACGGACAGGCGGTTAATGGTACCGCGCTACCAACATGCCCAGCGGTTCCGCAATTGCGGCACAACATGGCATAGGCTGCGGTTTCCTGAAGACCGGCCATGACGCCAGCACCCCTCCTTTTGCCAGAGTTTGTTCTCTATTCCGGCATGTTTTAACCAATCACCAGCGCCAAGCCACCCCCCGGACGAGGCCAATCACCATCATAAGGCCAATGCCCAGCTATTCTCTAGCTAAAGGTGACGGCGCGTGCATATTGATCTGGCACTGATGACGTGCTGCGAAGCGCCTTTGCCGCGCGCCATGTCCAATGCGGATCTCTCAAAAACTCACGCGCCAAAGCAACCATATCAGCCTGTCCAGTGCGGATGATGGTTTCAGCCTGAATTGGGTCGGTAATCATCCCAACAGCAATGATAGGCATTGCCACCGCATCACGGATCTGTTTGGCAAGATCGGTCTGATAACCATAGCCAATGTTGATTTTCTGCGCCAATGAATTGCCACCACTCGACACATGAAGCGAGGCACAACCAACCGCATCAAGTGCCTTGGCAAATTCGATTGTCTGTTCAACATCCCAGCCGCCATCAACCCAATCCGAGGCAGACACACGAACCAGAACCGGCATATCGGCAGGAACAACCGCTTTGACAGCATCAAATATTTCCAGCGGATAACGCAGTCTGTTTTCCAATGAACCACCATAGGCATCATCGCGTTGGTTGCTGATCGGTGACAGGAATTGATGCAGAAGATAACCATGGGCGGCATGCAGTTCGATCGCATCAATGCCCAGCCTGACAGCGCGTTTTGCCGAGTCAACAAAGGCCTGTTTGATCCGCGCCAAACCAGCATCATCAAGCGCCTCGGGCGTATGCCAGCCATCGGCAAAAGGAATCGCTGATGGGGCATAGGTTTGCCAAACATCCTGTGACAAGGCATTGCCGCCTTCCCATGGCCGTTGTGAAGAGGCTTTGCGGCCAGCATGGCCAAGCTGGATACCGATTTTGCTTTGACCAACCGATTTGCAGAAATCAACAACCCGCTTCATCGCGGCTTCGTTTTCATCTGAGTAAAGCCCTGAACAGCCATGCGTAATACGCCCTGCTGCCTCAACACCCGTCGCCTCGATAATGATCAGCCCCGGGCCACTCATCGCAAACTGGCCAAGATTTGCCAGATGCCAGTCATTCATCGTTCCCTCATTGGCCGAATATTGACACATTGGCGCGACCACAACACGGTTGGCAAACGCCAGACCGGATAGTTCAATCGGGGTAAATAAATAGCTAGACATAAATTTGCTCCTAGAGATAACAGTAACCAGATAGACAATCAGGCCAGTTTAGCATGAAACGCAACGGCGCTTTGGTGCGAGGATTCCGTTGAATTGACTAAGCAGATTGCCAGTCGAAAAGATAGTCCAATAGATAGTCAGATTGTCAACGATATCATATCGTCGTCCGCCCGATTATAGCGGCGTCACAAGCATAATACCACTAAATCCGGCGCATATTTTGGACATAGGCAATGGCTAATTGGCACTACGCTGCTGATGCTCACGATAAAATGAATAAAGACCGCTTAGAACAACAAGGATTGTGCCAAATCCGGTCCAGCCACCGGGCCATTCGTCAAATAGCAACGCCCCCAATAAAACCGCCCAAACCAGCCCTATATATCGAAATGGCGCGACAAAGCTTAGATCGCCAAACCGCATGGTCATCACCTGAAAGAAATATCCCGCAGCAACGCTAAGCCCGCAGAATGACAAGATCAGCCAGTTAAAGGCAGAAATTGCCTGCCACGGTATGGTCGTGGTCATCGCGCCGCTAAACAGGCAGACGCCGATTGCGGTAAACAGCGCCGCAAATAGGGCTGGCACACGGTTTGGCAAATGGCGCGTCACCGCATCATTCACCGTGGCAAAGGCCACCGCCCCAACGGCAAGCGTTGAATAGCTATTGAAATCATCGGTTCCCGGGCGGATCACCATCAACACCCCACAAAACCCAATCACAACCGCGCTCCAGCGCCGCCATCCAACCACTTCAGCCAGAAATATCGCCGCCACCACAATCAGCGATAAAGGCACGATTTGCATAATGGCTGAAACATTGGCAATTGGCATATGGGCAAGCGCCGTCAAAAAACAGCTGGCCATGCCAATTTGCGCCGCCGCGCGGATCGACAAAAGGCCAAAATCAACCACGCTTAGACGAATCAATAGGCAATTGCGGTACCATGCAAGACCGGCGATGATCGGCACCGCCACCGTGCCGCGCAGAAACATCGCCTGAAACACCGACATATCAACAAATAGATATTTCATAAAAACGTCATTTGTGACAAACGCAAAACGCGCAATTGTCATCAAAATGGCGCCCTTAATATTGGCAGATACCATCAAAGGACCCAATTACCTTGTTAACGTGGCTCATTAAGCCGCGCAATCGGCGTTAGGGCAATAGCTTTTCGATATAGCGTGGCAGGCTGAAGGCAGCTTTGTGAACGGATGGCGTGTAATAGCCAAGATCAAGACCAGCCGCTTCAAGACGCTTGGTCAGAACGGCAATATCAACATTTCTTGCTTTGCTGCTATCACTGCCCCAGCCAAAGGCCATTGAGCCACCTGCATAGGTTGGTATGCTGGCAATATAGCATCCCCAATCGGCAAATAGCTGTTGAAAGGCGCGCATCGTGCCGGTCAATTCGCTTGGCTGCATGAACGGAACGCCATTTTGCGTTACCAAAACCCCATCTTTGGCAAGCCGGCGCTTGGCATGGCCATAAAAACTATCGGTGAACAACACTTCGCCCGGCCCGACAGGATCGGTTGAGTCAATGATTATAACGTCAAATTCATCGGTTGATGTTGCCATAAAATCGGCACCATCGGCGATCACCAGATCAAGGCGCGGATCATCAAAGGCGCCATTTGACAGGCTTGGCAGATAGTTTTTTGAAAAGGCAATAACGCCTTCATCAATTTCGACCATCGTGACTTTTTCAACCGATTTATGGCGCAATACTTCTCGCGCCATACCGCCGTCACCTCCACCAATAATCAAAACACGGGTTGCATTGCCATGCGCCAAAATCGGAACATGGGTCAACATTTCATGATAGATAAATTCATCGCCTTGGGTTGTTTGCACAACGCCATCAAGCGTCAGCACCCGCCCAAAGCGGTCATTTTCAAAAACCTGAATATGCTGCAAGCTGCTGTTATTGTCATAAAGGACTTTGGTCACGCCAAGCGATTGCGCATAGTCAACATGCAATGTTTCAGTAAAACGCTCGCTCATAGCATACCTTCCACAACGCCGTCGCCGCGAAGCAATTCACGAACCCGAACATCAGCTGTTTCAAACATTTCCGCCAAAACACCAACCGCATTCCATGGTTGCGCATCACCACACATGAACACATCAAAGGCGGCATAGCCAATTTCCAGCCATGTATGAACCGAAATATGGCTTTCGGCCAAAACGGCAACGCCGGAAACGCCTTGTGGGCTGAATTTATGAGTATAAATATGCAGCAAGGTTGCGCCACATTCATCAACACAGCGCCGGAATGCTGATTGGATCAAATCTTCATTATCAAGACCGGTACCATTAACCACCTCGATGATGAGATGTGTACCGGCAAAGATCTTGCCATCACGGCGGATAAAATGATCATCACGCCACTCATTGCTGACGAGTTTTAGCCCGTGGTATGCTTGATCAGAATCGTTGTAACGCGCAGCATCATTGCCGCTGTCGAAATCTTCCGCTTGGGTGCCCGTTGCCAGACCTATCCCCAGTTGGAAAAGGTTGGCGTTATCCATGACGCACCCCTTTCGGAACCAGTAGATGAACCAGCAATGCCTTAGCACCCCCCGCACGAAATACGAGTTGGGATCGGTCATCGCAACGCGCTTCAGTTAGCGGCCTAAACGCAAAAGCACAAGCATGAAATGCAATATTATTCATATTTTTTATATCATCCTTTCACCAGTGCGATTCCACCTGTCTTGGTCGCCTGATTACCGTGCATTTCACAAAAGAGACTTGACCCCAAAGGCTGGATATGGAAAAGCCTGAGGCCAACAGCGTATCGCCTTGGGTTATCACGCTTTTCATGGGTGCCACCCGACATTGTAGAACGAGGATAAGATGAAAAATTTAAAAGCGCTTGGTCAAGCTGCCAAACAGCCAAACAGCCCGGAAGAAGCCGAACTGGAACGCGTTCCTAATCCACATCCTGACTGCAATTTTGTTGCCCGTTTTACCCAGCCCGAATTCACCTCGCTTTGTCCGGTAACGGCGCAGCCTGATTTCGCGCATCTCGTGATTGATTATATTCCGGATCAATGGATGGTCGAATCAAAGTCGCTGAAACTATATCTTGGCAGCTTTCGCAACCATCAGGCGTTTCATGAAGCCTGCACGGTTGATATCGCCAAAGAACTAATCGCGCTCTTGTCACCAAGATGGATTCGGATTGGCGGCTATTGGTATCCGCGTGGCGGTATTCCGATTGATGTGTTTTGGCAGCATGGCACCATTCCTGAAGGCACGTGGGTGCCTGATCAAGGTGTCGCTGGCTACCGCGGACGCGGCTAGGCCTGCTGACGCCGCACCACATAGCTGCATAGCCGGTCAACCGACGTATGCAGCAAAAGGGTCAAAACCGCCAAGACGATCAATGCTGCAAACATCAAATCAATCTTGGCGCGGCCATTTGCCAATAGCATTAGATAGCCAAGCCCCTGTGACGCGCCAACCCATTCGCCAATGATCGCGCCAATCGGTGCATAGACCGCAGCCAACCGCAATCCTGATGCCAATGCCGGAATAGCGGCCGGAATACGGATATGACGCATAATTTGCCATGGCCGCGCCTGCATGACCTTTGCCTGATCAAGCATGCCGCGCGGCGTTTGCATCAAACCGTCAAAAAAGGCCGACGTCACCGGAAAATAGATGATTAGCAAGGCCATGATGATTTTGGGCCATAAGCCATAGCCAAGCCACAGCGTTAAAACCGGTGCCAAGGCAAAAACCGGCAAAGCCTGACTAAGAACCATCATCGGCCGCACAACAACGCGGGCGATCGGCGACTGTGCCAGACTGATCGCCGTCATCACCCCAAGAACTGCACCAAGAAGCAAGCCGATCATCACTTCGGCCATGGTGACGCTGGCATGATGCGCAATCAATTCAAGATTACCAACCAAAGCCATGCCAACGCGTGCCGGTGAGGGCAAGATAAAGGCAGGCAGACCCGTCAAAACCACAAGAAGGTGCCATAAGGACAGAATGAACATGGTCACCCCGATGATGCGAATCGCGCGCATCATGGCGTCTCACGAAGCAGCCGCAAAAGCTGTCCCTGACAAGCCAGAACATCTGGCGCATCATAGGGGCGGATAACAGGCGATGATGGCGGGGTAACGCTGTGTAATCCGGTTGCGTTCATCACGAAAATCACATCGCTAAGCCGTGCAGCCTCACCGGGATCATGCGTAATCAGACATACGGTTTTACCAGCAAACAAACGCGCGGCCAATTCCTGCATTTCCGCACGAATTTTGGCGTCAAGCGCCGAAAAAGGCTCGTCCAGCAAAACAATCGGCCTGCCTTCCATCAAGGTGCGTGCCAAGGCCACCCTCTGACGCTGGCCACCCGATAACGCATTTGGCTTTTTATGTCGGTGCACGGCAAGGCCAACCTGCGCGATTAACCTTTCAGCCCGATCACCATCAACCACATCCCCGCGAAGCCGACTGCCAATCACAATATTATCAAAAACATCAAGCCACGGCATCAGATTATCGGTTTGCGCCATCAGGCTAATGCGGCCAGCAAGTGATTGACCATCGCTTGCCGTGATGGATCCAGCATGATCAATATGATCGCCTAGCCCTGCTAGCAGGCGCAAAACCGTTGTTTTGCCGACACCAGACGCGCCAAGAAGGCAAGTCCATCTCCTCGCGGCAATATTGAGATCAAGCGGATCGAAAATAGTCGCTCCGGCAATTGCGGCACTGCCATGAAAATGCAACGCTGGACTGTTGGACATGAATGCCCCCTGCCCGATATGTCGCGCCTGTGCCGATTTTGCCTTGCTGCCTGTCACTTGTTCAGCCCCATTTGCCAAAATCCGGCCTCAAGTCTTGTTGCTATGGCAAAACGCTGGCAAAGCCCAGCCCAGCGAGGGCTTTTTGTCGGTTGCTCACCAAGCCGGCGCAACACCGCATTATCGATCAAAGTTCCGACATCGCGGCAAACCTGCTGATAATCCTCACCACCATAGGTTTCGATCCAATCGGCATAGGCGGCGTCATGACCTTCGGCAAGCAGCCTTGCGCCAATTTCACCGTAACCAAGCACGCAAGGTGCCAAAGCAGCCATCAAATCCAGAAAATCGCCCGAATGACCGGCATCAAGAACATAGCGCGTATAGGCCAGATTGGCGGTTTCTTCGGTGGCGGAAAATAATGTGGCCTCATCAATGCCCGCCGCAGCACAAATGCGGATATGCAAACTGATCTCGTCATTGACAAGCGCATTCACCGTCGCCGCACAGGCGCGCATTTCAGCAACATCATCGGCCTTGGTAACAGCAAGCGCCCATGCCCGCGAAAAATGGATCAAAAACAGATAATCTTGAACCAGATAATGCAAAAAGGCCGATTTGGGCAGCCTGCCACTGCCCAATTCGGTCACAAAATCATGACAGACATAATCCTGCCATGCTGTCCCCGTTGCCTTGCGCCAAGCGGCAAAGCTATGACCGTATTCTGTCATTGTGTCCCCAGATCAATCGCCAGTTTCGATACAGAACGAATATCCTTTAACAGACCGGCCTCTTTCAAAAAGCTTTCAAAGCGGCTGTAGCGGCCTTCATCCAATGCCTCAGGACGCAAGGCAAAGCGCGGTAGCGTGTCTTTCCATGCGCGGGCGTTCAATTCATCATCCAATTCCTTGGCGGTGCCTTTGAAAATTTCCCAGCTTTCCTGCGGATGATTAACGATGAATTGCGTTGCAAGCTCGGTTGCCTGCAAGAAACGGCGAACAACATCCTTATTCATACGATCGGGATTGGCGACATAGATCAATTCGTCGTATGCTGGAAGACCTTCTTCTTCAAGATAGAAACAACGCCCCGGAACCCCTTCGATATCCATCTGATTTAATTCAAAATTGCGAAAGGCGCCGATCACCGCATCAACCTGTCCCGACATTAATGATGGCGACAAGGACCAGTTCACATTCACCAGTTCGATATCCGTCATCGACAGGCCGTTCCGTGCCAAAATCGTTGTCAACAGGGCTTCTTCAACACCAGCAACGGAAAATCCAACCTTTTTTCCTTTTAGATCGGCAATCGATTTGATTTTGCCGTCTTTTAGCACCAGCAGACAATTTAACGGTGTCGCCACCAAGGTTCCAACCCGAACAAGAGGCATGCCCTCGGCAACTTGAAGATGCAATTGCGGTTGATAGGAAACCGCTAGATCGGCCTTTCCGGCTGCCACCATTTTTGGCGGATCAGCAGGGTCAGCCGGGGCGATCACCTCAACCTCAAGACCGGCATCAGCAAAATAACCCTTTTCCTGAGCAATGATAATTGGCCCATGATCAGGGTTGATAAACCAATCCAGCAAAAGCGTTATCCGATCTTGCGCCTGCAACGGTGTGCTTAGTAATAAACAAAACAAAACAATAAGATACTTTTTCATCTTCAACCTCTTTTTCGCATTAAATTTGGAACGCCAGCCGCGATCAGTGAAATGGATCCAGACCAGAATCCGGAAAGTTTTTCTGCCGCTGCCCATGCACGTTGGCCAGACCGACAGCAAAAAACAACATGTTCAACGCCCTTGAGGGGTAAATCAGCTGTGATCTGATTAAGGCCAAGCCGCTGCGCATCAGCCGTGATCAGATCAGCCTCGTCCGCGGCGCGCAAATCAATGACAAGATCGCCGCTTTTTAATTGCTGCGGGCTGATAAATGCCAGCGAGGCATCGGGTTCGCCGACCCCATCAAAGCGGAACCCACCAAACCGGTTTCCAATGGCGTCATAAGTCACCAGCTGGCCAAGTGGTGACGAGAGTTGCTTGGTGATGACAGCAATGGCCATTTGCGCCTGAAGCGATCCGATAATGCCAACAATTGGCCCCAAAACACCATCTTCGGCACAGCTTCCAAACCGTTGTGGCAGATCAGGAAAAACCGCACGAAGGCTTGGCGCATTATAACAAAACCCACCGACATAGCCTGCCGTTCCAACAACCGACGCATGGATCAATGGCAACCGGTTCAAGCAGTAATCGGAAAGGCTATAGCTAACCGCAAAACTGTCGGCACAATCCAGCACCAGATCGACATCACTGGCATATGTTTCAATATTATCAGGCGTCAGCGGCTCGATGATCGGCGTCATCTGACAATCAGGATTCAAGCCACGCATATTTGTTGCAGCCGCGCCAGCCTTGGCCAGCCCAAGATCATCTGAACGGAAAATCGGTTGCCGGTGCATGTTGTTCACACTGACAATATCGTAATCCATCACTTTTATATGACCAAGGCCGGCGCCTGCCAGATATTGCAGAACAGGGCTTGCCAGCCCCCCAGCCCCAACAACAAGAATTTTGGCCGCAGCCAGTTTTTTCTGACCATCAACCCCAAATTCAGCAACGCTGATCTGTCGGTCATACCGGTTCATCTTGTTGCCTTTATCCAGCCTTTTAGGCGGTCTTCGGGATTTTCATTCAATGTGATATCGGTCACAACCGACACGATATCAGCACCAGCGGCATAAACCCCTGCGGCGCGATCAATCGTCATGCCGCCAATGCCGACAAGTGGCAAATCACCAATTTGGTTTTTCCATTGCTGAACCCGATCCAGCCCCTGTTCAACCCATTTCATTTTTTTCAGAATTGTCGGATAAACCGGCCCAAGCGCAACATAATCAGGCTGTTCGGCCAATGCGCGGTCAAGTTCATCATCATCATGCGTG
The DNA here is from genome assembly GCA_028383305.1 of Candidatus Puniceispirillum sp. GTDB lineage: Bacteria > Pseudomonadota > Alphaproteobacteria > Puniceispirillales > Puniceispirillaceae > UBA3439. Next base: position 13,829 of record JAOEVD010000016.1, on the reverse strand, counting down.
CTGATGCCTATTTTCAAACCCGCGCGCCGGATTGCCGCCATATCAGCATCGGCAAGATCTTCTTGACCAAGGTGAATCCAATCGCAATCAAGATCAATCGCCATTTCCCAAAAATCATTCACTACCATAATGGCACCCGCCGCATCGCATAATTGCTTTGATCGTTGCAAGGCCGCGCGGGTTTCATCTGCTGGCAAATCCTTGATTCGCATTTGCACAAGCTTGACCCCCAATGGCAACATGCGCTCCAGCCAGTCAGGATGATCGAAAATAGGGTAAAACCGATCAAACTTCATTGTAAAAACGCCTTTCCGATTAGCGGGGTAGATGGCGCGGCCATATCGCGCGGATCCATAGGGTCGGCGTTTCTGGCAAGCTTGCCAGCCTCAATCGCCTTGGCAAACGCAATGGCCATCGCCACCGGATCACCAGCCTTGGCGACTGCGGTATTCAGCAGCACCGCATCAAACCCCATTTCCATTGCCTGCGCCGCTTGTGACGGCAGGCCAAGCCCCGCATCAATAACCATCGGCACATCAGGATATTGCGCGCGCAAGCTTCGTAACCCATAGGGATTCACAAGCCCCAATCCAGTTCCAATTGGCGCACCCCACGGCATCAGCACCTCGCAGCCAGCATCAAGAAGCCGGTCAGCAAGAACCAGATCTTCAGTCGTATAAGGAAACACCTTAAACCCGCCACGGCAAAGGCTGGCAGCCGCTTCGACAAGGCCAAACGGATCGGGTTGCAAACTATCGCTATGGCCGATGACTTCAAGCTTGATCCAGTCAGTTTCAAATAATTCGCGCGCCATTTTTGCCGTGGTGATCGCCTCGCTTGGTGAATGACAACCAGCGGTATTGGGCAAGACATGCACACCAAGATCGCGAATAAGTCGCCAGAACCCCTCGCCTGCCTGCGCGCCAGCGGCCTCGCGCCGAACCGAAACCGTCGCAACTGATGCCGCAGATTCGCGAAAAGCCTCGCCAAGAATTGCTGGCGATGGATATTGCGCCGTCCCAAGCATGAAGGCGGTTGGCAATTCAACTCCGTAAAATGCTGTCACATCACCCTCCTTGCCGCGGCGCGACAATTTCAACCTGATCGCCAGCTTCGATCGGGCATGATTCACGTTGGCCAACCGGAACAAATTGGCCATTCACCGCGGTTGCCACACGCGCATCACCATAGCCAGCCTCGTGCAAAATGGCGGCTAGATTGGTGCTGGTGACATCTTTTGCCACGCCGTTAATTGAGATTTTCATCCATCACCTCTGGAATCTGTCCTGAAAGAAGATAATCGGCTGTCATCCGCGCCATCGCTGGTGCCAGCAAAAACCCATGCCGAAACAGACCATTGACATAAAGCCGGTCTCCACGGCGCCTGATCCGCGGTAAATTATCGGGAAAGGCAGGCCGCGCATCGACGCCAATTTCCAATATCTCGGCCTCGCCAAAAGCCGGATGAAGCGCATAGGCAGCGCTTAGCAATTCAAGAACCGAACGCACGCTTGCCGCGTGCCGGTTTCCCGATTCAATTTGCGTTGCGCCAAGCATGAAAACACCATCGCCACGGGGCACAAGATAGATCGGAATCCGCGGATGCAGCAACCGTACCGGCCGTGATAAACGAATATCAGCTGACCGGATTACCAGCATTTCACCTTTGACCCCACGCAAATCCTGCATGGCATCCGATGCTGACAAGCCGCGACAATCAATTTTACGAACCTTGATTGGCAGTGCCGCTTGATTATCATTATCTGCGAAATCCATACCATCGGCGGTTTCAATCGTGATATTGCGGCTTTCCAATTCACCAACAAGACAGGCCAAAGCGTCACGCGGCGACAAATGCGCTTCGGTTGGAAAGAACAGGCCGCGCCGCGCCCGACCGGCCAAGTCAGCCTCTAAGGCCGCCACACCATTAGCATCAACCCATTCATGCTGGTCGGTTCGGCGGGCAAAGCGATCCAATTCGCCGCCATCACGGCTAAGTGCAAGCACCAGCGAGCCATTGCGCTCAACATTCACATTATGCCGCTGCCACCATCCAGCGGCTTCTTGACCAAGCCTGACAACCGGCTCTTCAGCCGCCTCACTTTCACAAAAAGGCGCCAGCATACCACCAGCCCACCATGAACAGCCATGTTCGGCAGGGCGGCCATAGCGGTCAAAAATCCGCAAGGAAACACCGCGTTCCGCCAATTCGGCAGCAAGGCAAAGTCCGGCAACCCCGCCGCCAACAATGGTTATCTGTGGTTCGGTCACGCGCTATCTCCAGAATTGGTGAAAATGATGCACCGGCCCATGACCTTGCCCAATGCCAAGCTGGTCGGCGGCCTTAATTGAGCCATGAAGCCATTGATGCGCTGTGCCAATGGCGTCATCAAGTGCTAAATTTTTAGCAAGACCCGCGGCAATCGCCGATGACAGCGAACATCCTGTGCCATGCGTATTGCCAGTATCAATGCGCGGTGCGTCGAAACCGATGATTTGCGACTCAGTCACCAAATAATCATGGCAAACCGCGCCATCGGCATGGCCGCCTTTCATTAAAATCGCCGCTGGCCCCAGCGCCAAAAGCGCTTTGCCCTGGTCTTGTGGCGGCAAATCACCCTTGCCCGACAAAAGCCGCTCTGCTTCAGGAATATTGGGCGTTAGCAGGCTGGCACGCGGCAACAATCTATCAATCAGGCAGGATACGGCATCATCTTGCAGCAATGCATCGCCTGATTTTGCCACCATGACCGGATCAAGGACAATCGGCCCACGAAAATCGGCAAGACCATCAGCAACAGCGTCAATTACCGCAGGCGTTGCCAACATCCCAATTTTAATAGCGTCAATCCGAATATCAGACAGAACCGCGTCAATCTGCGCCCTGATCATCGCTGGTGAAATCGCTTCGACCTTTATGACCAATCGGGTGTTTTGCGCCGTGACCGCAGTAATGACGCTTGCGCCATAAACGCCATGCGCGGAAAAGCTTTTCAGATCAGCCTGAATCCCCGCGCCGCCGCCACTGTCGGAACCGGCAATGGTCAGTGCGGTTGCAACTGGCTTTTGATTGTCTGATTTCAACATGCGACGCGTCCCAAAAACAAATGGCTTGCGTGGGGACAGGAGAGATAGCCGCTGCGATCTGGTATGATCTCCGTTCCCTACGCCAGTTTTAACTGGATCAGGTTCTATGAGTTAGCTTTCGCTTCTCAGCCTTGGCGTCAACCAAATGGTCAAACCATTGCACCCCAACAGATTTCTCACACTAGCCAGCCAAAGCGGCAATTTCAAGCGCGAAGATCACCGCCGCGATGACGGCTCGATTGGGCATTGCCTTAAACCCCGCATTTTCAAAAAATATTACCTAAATCTTCAATCAATGAGCATTTATTTTCTGTGTGAGTGAATTATACCTTTCCAAAAGAATAAAAAATGCTATCTGAAGCGCATTACAGCTTTTGCCTGAGGTGCGATGTGGAAACGATTCTCGAATGGCGCGAAATGTATGGTGTCACGACGCTTGTTCTAGCAGCAAGTCTGCTTGTTGGCGGTCTGTTTGGTTGGCTTGCCGAACGAAGTGATTATTGCGCCCGCTCAGCCTATGACGAGATATTCTCATTGACTAGCCGCACAGGACGCGGCCAGCTCAACCAGCTTTGGCAAATTGCTATTGCTGGCATATCGGCGATCATTGCCATTTTGATCGCACGCCAGCTCGAATTGTTTGACATTGAGCAGGCGCGGCAATTTAAAGCGCCGTTAAATCTGGTTGGTTTGTTTTTGGGAACATTGCTTTTCGGCATTGGTATGGGACTTAGCCGTGGCTGCGTGTCGCGGCTGATCGTCCTATCGGGTCGCGGCAATATTCGCGCCTTGATCACATTGGTGTTTTTATCGCTTTTCGCATGGTCGGCAATCAGCGGCGTTTTGGCCGTGCCGCGGATCACTATTGCCAGCCTTGGGCAGATTGAATATAGCCCGACTTTATCCCACAGCCTGTTTGCAATCTGGGTTCTGTTATTGCTTGTGGCTGTTGTGTTGGTCATGTGGCGCGGTGGCGCGAACCAGCCGGTAAAACGCGCCCTCATGGCAGCCTCTATTGGCCTGCTGGTGCCAGCTTGTTTCTTTGTCACCGCCGTCATTGGTGCCGATGAATTTGATCCGATTCCGGTCGAAGGCTTGCGGTTTATCCTGCCTGTTGCTGATAGTCTTGGCTATTTCGTCTATTCGACCGCCCTCACCCCCAAATTTGGTCTTGGGCTGGTTGGCGGTGCCTTTATCGGCACGATTCTATCGGCGAAATTATCTGGCCGTATTGTCATTGAAGGCTTTAACAATGCACCCCACCCGCTCCGCTATATCCTTGGTGCATTTTTCATGTCTTTTGGCGGGGTGATTGCTGGCGGTTGCACTGTTGGGTGGCTTTTGACCGGCGGCAGCGTTTTGAATGGCGGCGTATTGATTGCCTTTGCGGGTTTCGGCCTTGGCAATTTGTCATTGCGTTTGCCCTTTATTAATGGCTTTCTTGACAAGGAAACGGTAACTAGTAGCGTTTAATCCGATCTTGCCTCATTATCAGTTTGATCGGCGCAAGTGCCTGCCTACAGCAACCTGATGTTTGAGACTGATTGTGATTAAAGCTGTTTTATTCGATACATTTGGCACCATTGTTGACTGGCGCTCGTCAATTGCTCGCGAAGGCGTAGTTGTCGCCGTCCAAAAGGGCGTTGCCGATTTTGATGGTGATGGGTTTGCTCGCGCCTGGCGCGCCGGATATCGGCCGGGTATGGCGCGCGTAACAGCTGGCGAGCGGCCATGGGTTTCTATTGACGTCATTCATCGTGAACGGCTGGAAGAAATCTTACCTCAATTTGGCTTGCCGATGCTCGATGAAGCAGAACGCGACCATCTGAACCGCGCATGGCATCGCCTAACCCCATGGCCTGACAGTGTTCCCGGTTTAAAGCGGATCAAATCAAAATTCCTAATCTCACCTCTATCGAACGGATCGGTCGTTCTGTTATCAACCATAGCAAAACGCGCTGGGATTCCGTGGGATTTTATTTTCTCAAGCGATATGCATCGTGCCTTCAAACGCAATCCGGCTGTTTATCAAAACGCCATCCGTCTTTTGGGCATGGCACCTGATGAAATCATGATGACGGCAGCGCATAATGATGATCTAGAAGCCGCGCGCAAAGAAGGCATGCGCACCGCCTATATCAATCGGCCAACCGAATATGGCATTGACCAAAAAGTTGATTTTGAAGCCACCAGTGACTGGGATATTATTGCTGACTCGGTTGAGGGCGTTGCTGATGGGCTGGACTGCCCCAAAATTTGACGCATGCCAAGGATGGTTCACATGACCGCAGACAAACCTGCCTATATTCTAGTCGACACAAAAATCACTGACCCTGTTGCCTATGAAAAATATAAAGCTGCGGCCAAACCGATTGCCGAACATTATGGTGGTGTCTATCTGACCCGCGGCGGCAAAATTGATCTTATGCAGACTGAATTATGGGAACCTGCCCGCATCGTATTGGTAAAATTTCCATCGATGGCGGCAGCACATGCCTTTTTAGACAGCCCCGAATATGCGCCGGTAAAATCAATCCGGCTGGCAAATTCCAAGGCAACATTGCTGGTTCTTGAGGGCGTTTAGCTTGTCGATGCCTAGCTTGTCGTTGCTTTTGCCAGATTCTTTTGGGCAATCTGGCAATGGGCGAGCCTAGCGAAACGGTAATCGGCAAAACGGTTATAAACCATCGCGGCAATCTGGCGAATGATGGGCAACCCAACCAGAACTGCCAGAAACCGCCAGTAGCGAAGCTGCTGCCAAATCACCAAAAAGGCCGCGGCACCAATATGCCAATCACCTGCTGCATCGCGAACATGAAGATGGCGCAAAGCATCGGCTTGCGAGATTTGATGCACCGCCAGCGGTGATGCATCAGTCGCAATATCCATCCATGCAAAAATGCTTGATGGCGCAATATTCTGATAATAGGCAATCTCTTTACTGCAAAGCCCGCATTTACCGTCAAAAAACACTTCAATCATCAAAATCACCTAATCGCTGGCCGTTCTGCCCCATTGGGTAAATGGGCATGATAAGCACCTTTGGCAAGCCCAACAGACGCTTTGCCAGTAAAATGCAGCCATCACGTGTAGGCAGTGGCGCATCTTCGATCAGAAAAATGCAATTTGTATCTATTTAGGCTTGGCGAACAATACACAAGACGCGTAGCCTTGCCTTATACAGCTTCGCAAAAAAAAGGTTTCCCAAATGCAGTTAAATGACGAAGAAAAGGCCATGCTGAACGGCGAATTTGGTACGGCAAAACAATGGGCAATTGATCACCAGATCAAGGTTGGTGAATTTTTTGACGCGCCCGATATGGTGACGGTTAGTCAGGCACATATGATGGCCGACCCTGAATCGGTTGGCGAGGCTGGCGTGAATTTCATGGAATCGATCGCCAATGATGGCGGCCGGGTTGTGATCCCGATGATCACCGACCCGCGCGGTGTCGACCTCAATCATTACCGCCCGCTTGGTCAAACCGAAGAAATGGCCAATACAGAACGACGATTCATAGCTGCTTGCGAGGCGATCGGCATAATGATGACTAACACTTGCGTAAACTATCAAACCATTATGCCTCCGTTGCTTGGAGACCATGTTGCCTATGGGGATACTGGAGTTGTAATCTATTCTAATAGCGTTTGTGGAGCGCGTTCTAACTTTGAAGGTGGTCCATCTGCATTAGCCGCTGGTTTAACTGGACGCACGCCCCGATACGGCTTGCACCTTGATCAAAAACGAAGAGCCACACGCCGTTTCCAAATAAAAACTCAACCTGCCGAGTTGACTGATTGGGGCGTTCTTGGAGCGGTGATTGGCCGTATGGCCGGGTCGTACTGGGAAGTGCCTGTCGTTGAGGGTATTGAGACTGTGCCGACCTCTGACGAAATAAAGCATTTTGGCGCAGCCATGGCCAGCTATGGATCGACCCCGCTGTTTCACATTGTTGGTATTACCCCTGAAGCACCAAATCTAGCAGCTGTAAAGGGAGCCAAATTACCGGTTACAAAGATTGCTGATCACGACCTTGCCGAATTACGCAGTAACTTTGGTGCAAAAGGTGAAAAGCCTGATGTGATTGTTTTTGCTGCTCCCCAGCTTTCGATTGTAGAAATGGGAGAGGTGTCCAGTCTTGTGGATGGTCAAAAATTAAAAGTACCAATGATTGTTTGTACGTCCCCTCAAACCTACGGAGACGCAAGGCGCATGGGATTTGTCGATAAAATTGAAAGTGCAGGTGGAGTTGTTCTTGAAGGAACCTGTTTTTATCAGCAAGGAGCAAAAGAAATCGGAGAAGCAAACGGTTGGGTTCGTTTGTTAAGCAATTCAGCAAAAATTGTGAATATTTTGGGTGGTTATGGTTACAAGCCAGCACTTGCTAGCATGAAAGATTGTGTGGCAGCAGCGATTAACGGAAAGATTGTATGATGAAAGTTTTAAAATGTCATAAGGGTATTGGTCCAAAAGTGACTGGTGAAGCGCTGGTTGCCGATGATAATTTTTCGACGCGTTACGATCTGGACAGAATCAACGGCGTTTTCTCTCGGCCACAGCATAAACTTGCAGGAGAGTCTTACGACCAAAAAATTTTGGTGCTTAACACGGCAAAAGGTGGCGTTGCTTCAGCCTGGATGCTGCATGAAATGACCGCGAGAGGCATCACGCCAAAGGGAATTTTGTTCAATGAGGCAAACACCATTCTGGTGCAAGGGGCGGCATTGGCCAATATGGCCATGTGTGACCGATTTGAAGATGGCGATGTGACCAGCATTATTAAATCAGGACAGATCATTGAAGTTGACCCTGCAGCAGGCGAGGTCATAATTCTCGATTAAATTAGGCTAAAAACCTGAAGAGCGCAGGTTCAAATCCAGCCTCCGCAAACATTGTTATTTGCATCTCCATCCATTGGTTTGGAGGTGTTTTTTGGTTTAATTCACCCTGAAACTTAACAATGCGCCCTTTGGTGTGAAAATGGTTGTGGTCGTTCATGATTGAAGGGAGAATACATTTTTCCCCGCAATTTATTATTATCCCTAACTCAAATGATCATGCAAAAATAAGCTTGCGCTCCGTTGCAAATGCAGGTGGGTGGAAAATTCTATTTTAATCTTTCAAGAAACCACTTAAGCTTTGGCTTAGTGATTTATGTTGCAGGCAAAGTCTTCTTCAATGATTGTTTTCCAAAATGTTTGCCTCCAACTCGGCGAGGTACAGATACTTGAAAACCTCAGTTTTTCTGTTGAAAAAGGTGAATTCATCTGTCTTCTTGGGCCCTCAGGTTGTGGAAAATCAACCATTCTACGGCTGATTGGTGACTTGCTTGAAGGTGCTTCCGGTACAATACGGGTGGCTGGCGGCCCGCCCAATGCGGCATGGGGAAAAATAGCATATGTTTTCCAGAATCCAAGACTTCTGCCTTGGAAAAATGCTCTTGAAAATGCGGCCTTTGGACTGGAAATGCGTTATCCAGGATACAGCACGAAGGAAAGGCTAGATCTTGCCTCAGAACAACTTGTGAAGGTTGGGCTGGCAAATGACATGCAAAAAATGCCTATCATGTTGTCAGGCGGGGAAAGGCAGCGCGTCGCTATTGCAAGGGCCCTTGCTTTGAAACCTGAAATAATTCTTATGGATGAACCTTTTTCGGCGCTTGACCCCAATACACGCAGGGTCTTGCGGCTTCAACTGATTGAGCTTTGGAAAGAGGCTGGCAACACCATCATCTTTGTGACGCATGATATCGATGAAGCACTAGAATTGGGTGACCGCATCCTTGTCTTAGGAACAAAGCCGGCCTCTGTTCAGAATCTTATTGAGCCAAAAGTGCGTCGACCTCGTGAAATTGATATAAATGAAAAATTGCGTAAGATAAAAGTTAATCTAATTCAAGAATTCAGGAAAATAGCTGAAACATAAGGGAGAGGTCATCATGAGATTTATTTTTGTATTTATATTTAGCGTGTTTTTTGCCGGTGGTGCGCTGGCAAAGGAAGTGGTCAAGTTTGGATATTTGTCTGACCCAAGTCATGAAGCAGTGATGTGGGCCCTGAAAAACGGTAAAGTGAAGTCTGACTCCATTGAGGTTCAGGCTGATGCGCTGCAAATACCAGCGCTTATTCAGGCAACAATTGCGCAGACTTATGACGTTGTTCAGACTGCAGGCATGGCAATTCCGAGAGCGCGCTCCAAGGGTCTGGATCTTCGCATTATTGGAACAGCACTTCGGTATCACAAAGCTGGTGAAGGTGCGGATATCTGGGTCAGGAAAGACAGCCCGCTGCAAACAGCGGGAGATCTGAAGGGCAAAAAGCTTGCTGTATATTCGCTTGGGTCCTCTGGTATCACCCTGATTAGGATCGCTCTTGCAAATTCACATGGGTTCAACGTTTCCCTCAAAGATGGTGATATAGAGTTTGTTGAAATGCCTCCTCCAGGCATGCCTGCAGCGCTTGAGTCAGGAACAATTGATGCAGCCACACTTATCCATGCACAGGCCTTTAAGGCACAAAACACCAATGCCTTCCGTTCAATTGTTTCTACCGCGCCTGATAATTATAATAAATTTGGGGTACGCATGGTTTCTGCTGTCCTTGCGGGTTACGGTAAAAAGCTTGATGCCAAGCCGGAAGTTCATCGAGAGTTTCTCAGATTGCTGCGCGCCTCTGTTGAATATGCTAAAGCCAATCCTGATGAGGTGTTCGGTTCTGTTGCAGAGGCGACTGGAACAGATGTTGAGTTCTTTAAACGTTGGTTTGCTGAATACAGCGATTTTCCAGTACTGATGAGCCAAGAAGATATGGAGGCTATTCAGACACTCTGGGATCAGGCCAAAACACTTGGGATGCTGAAAGAGTCACCTGATATTAGTGGTGCTGTCTGGTCTAAAACTTTGAGGGAATAGCCAACCCAACATTTGTTACGCATTAATGCTGTGAGATGAGCGATTGAAACTAAAAACAAAAAAAATTATCATCTCACTGGCATTCTGGGTCAGCTTTATCGGAGCCTGGCATGCATATTCGCTCCAGGTCCCCGCTTATCAGTTGCCCGGGCCCGGCACTGTTGCCAAGACGATATTGGCTATTATTTCTGATGCGTCTATGTCGCGTCAGATAATGCTCTCGCTATTCCATATCTCCAGCGCGATGGTTGTCGCGTTTATTGTAGGTAGCTTTATTGCGATATTACCTAATCTGCATCCAGTAAGTGCCCATTTTGTGGATCGTAGGCTGACACCGTTTCTCAATTCCTTTTCAGGTGTTGGCTGGCTTTTTGTTGCCATACTTTGGTTTGGTATAAATTCATTTACAGTAATTTTCGCTGTGACAATGGTTCTTATTCCGTTTGCGATTATCAACCTGCGCACCGGGTTGTCTGAGATGGATGCTGAAATAATTGAACTAGGCGCCAGCTTAACACGGAGCAAGTGGAAGAATTTTTGTAAAATCGTAATACCGATGCTTTACCCCTATGCCTTTGCAACATTGAGAATAAGTTTTGGGGTTAGTTGGAAAGTTGTGCTGACAGCAGAACTGTTCGGAGGTTCTGGGGGCATGGGGTACATACTCAATAAAGCCCGCCAGGAATTTGAAACTGAAATCATCTTCGCTCTGATCACCTATATGATTATCTTTGTCATTGCTTCAGAATTGCTGGTTTTTCAACAAATCCAGAAAAGTTTGGATAAAAGATATCATGTGGAATAATCAGATATACAGAACTGCCTATTCATCTGAATTGCTGATTTTGACGGTCTGTGGGTTCTGGTGGCTCATTGCCAAGGACTTGCCGGATTTTGTTCTACCTACCCCAATTGAAGTCTTAATGTCACTCATAACACTGTTGACAGATTCAACTACGGTTGGTCATGTCTTTATCAGCATGTCACGGGTTGTGGCGGCAGTGTTTCTTGCAGCATTGATTTCAATCCTGTTGGCTGTCCTATCGCGAAGAAATATTTTCTTTGATACTGTTATCGAAAACAACATCCTTGTGGTTCTAAACAGTTTCCCATCTGTGGGCTGGGCTATTCTAGGGGTGATTTGGTTTTCGATTTCAGATGGAACAGTTGTTTTTATTGAAATCATGATTATTACACCATTTTGCTTGATCAATTGCCTTCAGGGGTTCCGTCAAATGGATCAGGAACTGCTAGAAATGGGCAAAAGTTTATCAAGAAACACGTTCAGAAACTTTTTCAAATTACACATTCCTCTAGCTGTGCCCTTCATTATTGCTGGTGTGAGAATGTCTTACGGTATTGCTTGGAAGATCGCGATTGTTGCTGAACTGTTCGGGGCAAGTTCCGGCTTGGGTTGGTTGTTGCAGCAGGCGCAGAATCAATCAAATGCCCAGCGGGTCTTGGCAGTCTGCATTCTAATTGTGATACTTTTCTCCATCATTGATGGATTGATATTACGGCCTATTGCGAGACGCTATTCAATAAACATAATGGAGACTTAATTTTATGATTACTTCTTACCGGATTGGGCCTGATCCCTATATTTCTGTGAATGAATGTGGTGACGGTGAGTTGTTGATCTTGATGCACGGTATTGGTGGCAACAAGCGAAACTGGGCAACGAATATAGAGGTGTTTGGAAGGCATTTTAAAACTGTCGCGTGGGATGCGCGGGGATATGGCGAAAGTGACGATTATCCCGGTGATCTCGAGTTTTCTGATTTCGCAGATGATTTAAATCGTGTTCTCGACCATTACGGTGTGGAAAAGGCCCATCTGTTGGGGCTTTCAATGGGGGGACGAATTGCTTTTTCATTTTGCGAGAAATATAGCCATCGGATTGCATCTCTGATCCTCTGTGATACCCATAAAGGGTTCAAACATTTTACGAAAGAACAGCAGGAGGAATTTATACGGCTCAGAAAAGAACCGCTCCTGGCAGGAAAAGAACCAAAGGATATTGCTCCTATTGTGGCCAAAACACTTATTGGCAGACCTGAGAATACCAACACTTTTGATGCACTCGTAGATTCAATGAGTCGCCTGCATAAGCATAGTTACATTAAATCAATTGAGGCATCGGTTCGTGGTGATCATGCAGATAGTTTGAGTCAAATTGAAGCTCCTACCCTTGTTGTGGTGGGTGAATTTGATCGACTGACTTCGCCTGCCTTAGCAAAGGATATTGCTGATCAAATTCCTGGGGCAAAACTTGAAGTTATCAAAGATGCTGGACATCTCTCCAATATAGAAAATTCAAATGAATTCAATATGGTAGTGCTTGATTTTCTGCTGGGCTTGCCTAATGGATAACCTGCAGTTTAAGGACATGGACCTTGGGCATAATTAACAAAAAAGTAGTTTCGACATTTTCTTTTTGTGAGCTTGACGCGAGTTACTGGGGTTGAATACCCGTAAGGCCACATTGCAGTCAAATGGTTACCGTAGGCTTTTGAGAAAATCCAGCCGTTCAACCAAATGATTTTATTTAATGTCAGATAACTAGCCGCCTCACAATCGAGACGGCTTTTTTGTGTTCCAAATTATTGCCGCTTTCATTGTCACGTTTGGCTACAGGTCAATATGCTGCCGCCCACCCATCACGACGCGGATCACTGCCGGCCATCATTGTGCCATTTTCTAATACTCGAATGCAGGCCACGCTACAGGGGCCAGCAAGTGGAGCGACAGTTTTTATATCATGGCCTCGCTGCTCAAGATCTCTCAAGGCGTCGCCGTCAACGCCACGCTCCAGGGTCAGGCATGAGTTTCCTTCATGCGGCCAATTGGCTGCTTGATTTGGCTGGGAACTCGTCCATCGTGCTACTTCCACGGCCTGTTGCGGGTCAAAGCCATAATCCATCAAGGCGACCGCAACTTGAAAATTGATTTGAACCTGATTGTCTGCTCCGGGTGTGCCAAACACCCCCCACAACTTGCCGTTTTGCGTGATGATAGGGGCGTTCATCGTGTGCCTGACACGTTTGCCGGGGCGAAGCAAATTGGGGTGTTCATCATCAAGGTGCCAATATGCCATCCTATTATTGAATAAGATGCCGGTTTTTGAACCGGTAACACCTGAACCAAAAGCACTATTTATGCTTTGTATTGCAGAAACAGCATTCCCGTCTTTGTCAATAATGCAGAAATAGGTGGTATTCTCCAATTTTTGTTGGCTTGGCATCAGTGGAATATTCGATGACGTTGACATGTCAATCGTCGCTGCCTTGCTTAACGCATGGTCTTTGCAAAAAAGCTCTTCAACGTTTGAGTCGGTAAACCGTGGATCGGTTCCATAGCGCTCACGATCTAGAAACGCGCGCTTTTTTATCTCCACCATCAGATGAATGAGGTCTGCTGAGCCATAATCAAATTTTGTGATGTCAAATTGTTCGAGGATTTTTAATTCTTCTAGCAATACAAAGCCTGTGGAATTCAGGGGTGTTTGGTAAATCTCAAACCCACGATAGTTTGTGCTGATTGAGGTCTGCGTTTCGGACCGGAAATTCGCAAAATCTGAGCCAGTGAGCATCAGTCCGCTAGATTGAGCATCCTCGCTCAATATCTTCGCAATTGCGCCTCTGTAAAATCCATCTGCGCCGTCATCACCTAATCGCCGCAAAGTGGTTGCGAGCTGAGGCTGAATAATTTTTGTGCCAACGGGCGGGACACTGCCATCATCGGTAAATATTTCTTTACTGATTTTGTTGGTATTCAGCTTTTCTAGGTTATCCTCGGCAAATGTTTGGTAGGCGCGGGTGACGAAAAACC